>JBMFSH010000004.1:25192-142520 GCA_049967655.1 Acidobacteriota bacterium | reverse complement strand
GCCCTTGCGCCCATCCTCGCCAGCCTGGCCCGCGGTACCCCGGGTCGCTTCCTCATCCACGGCGTTACCGCAAGCGGCAAAACCGAGGTGTATCTGCGCGCCATCGAGGAGACCGTGGAGAAAGCTACCGCCGCGAAGATGATCCCCGTCGAGGCCCGCGCCTACGCGCTGGGTCTGCTCGCTACGGCCAACGCCGTGGGGGACCTGAGTTCGAGCGTTCTCACCGGCTGGCTGCTGGATCACGCTGGGAGGGTCTGGGCCTACGGCGTGGCGGCGGCCTTCACGGGGGCCGGCTTTCTGGCCCTGCTGGCGTTTACGCTGACGCACGGTCGGCGGCTGGACCATGGAGGTGAGCATGGATCACCGTGACCGTGCACCCGCCCGCGCCTTCGGGCTGGGCGAGTCGCACCTTCGGCGGATCACCTCCACGCTGGTCTTGATGGACCAGCGGTTGGACGAAATCGAACGGTGGGCTTCGGGTCCCTTGCCTTCGGGCCCTCTCTACCGGTGGCGCCAGGATCTCGATCCGAGGACTCTGAAGCGGATCGCCCTGGAGGCGGGGAAGGTGCGCGAAGAGCTGGCCCGCATCATCGCAAGGCTGAATCTCCAGCCGCAGGAGCGGGTAGCCTCGCGCGCGATCCAGACGGGGGCCATCTTCTCGCTCGTCGAGTTGGAGGAGCTGGAGCCCCGCCGCATCCGGGCTTACGGGGCGTTGACCGAGGATCAGGTCAGGCTCTTTGAGGAGATCTGGGAACCGCTCAACGGCCCGCTGGAAGAGATCCGTCGCCTGTGCGGAGCTCCGGGAGCGGGCAGCACCGCCTCCTCAGCCGAGGGCGACCCATGAGCGGGCTCGCGCTCTCCACAGAATGATGAACCGAGGATCGGCCATGGACGCGAAGGACGAGAGAAAGGGGATTCACGATTTGCCCGAACCCTACTGGATCTACATTGCGTCCACTCTGCTCGTGTTGGACCAGCGCCTGGACGATATCGACCTGTGGGCCAGCGGGCGGACCCCGTCGGGCCCTCTTTACCACTGGCGGCAGGACCTCGCGCCCGAGCAGGCCGGCAGAATACGAAAGGCGGTGCGCCGGGCCCACGAGGAGCTGGCGGCCGTGGCTGACGCGCTGGGCGTCGAGCCCAGGGAAAAGGTAGCCTCAAGCTCGGTCCGGGCCGCCGCCACTTTCAGCCTCATCGACCTGGAGGATCTGCGCCCCTCGCGCCTCAGGGAATTCGGAATGGTCCCACAGGAGAAACAAGGGGAGCTGCCGGCCCTCTGGGAGCGGCTTCGCGGACCCCTGGAAGACATCCGAAGCGCATGCGATCCGGAATCGGATGGAACACCCCGGAGCGAGCCGCTGGAGTCGAAACCATGACGACCTTCTTTTGCCCGTCGTGCTGGGCGGAGATTCGGGAGAAGCAGGACCCCTGCCCCCACTGCGGGAGCCAGGTGGAGGAGCGGCTGGCCCGGGCGAGCTACACGGAGCGTCTCATCGCGTCGCTGGACCACCCCGAGCCCGAAACCCCGCTCCGAGCCGCCACGATCCTCGGCATGCGAAAGGACCACGCCGCCGTTCCTTACCTCATCCGAAAGGCCGAGAGCACGGCGGACGTCTATCTCGCGATGGCGTGCCTGGAGGCCCTGGCTCGAATCGGGGGCCGGATGGCAAAAGAGGGTGTTCGGGCGCGCTGTCAAGATTTCCGGGTTCTCGTGTCGCGCCGCGCACAGGAGCTTCTCGCAGGCTTCGATGAAGGTGAAGCGCATGATTCCGATGAAGCCGAATAGGTTGGGGACAAGGCTGCCCCACGGATGTGGACTTCCGCCGAGGTCGGAAGCGTTTGCGTCGACATGAGAAAGCGTCCGGCACCATGACGGCTGCATGGAGAGTGTGGATGATGAGGATCATGGCCGTGGCCGTGGGCGCCGCCCTCGGGGCCAATCTCCGGTATGGGTTGGCCCTTTGGGCCGCCAAGAGGTGGGGGAGCGGCTTCCCGGTTGGTACGCTGATCATCAACGTATCGGGCAGCCTCCTCATCGGCTTCGCCATCGGGCTGGCGGCCACCCGCCTGGCTCTGTCCCCGACGTGGCGGTTGCTGGTCGTGACCGGCTTCTGCGGCGGGTACACGACCTTTTCGACCTTCGCCTACGAGACTTACGAGCTCTTTAGCGCGGGGAGCATCTGGCGCGCCGGCTTCAACGTGGTCGCCAGCGTCGGCCTGGGACTGCTGGGGATCGTGGCCGGGTTCTTGATCGCCCGTCTGGTTCCCTAGCCAAGGACTTGCCGAGAGGGGAGAAAACCATGGCGATGGATGGAAAGGCCCAACAGCTCTGGATCTTCATTGGCGAGAAGGACCGCTGGCAGGGCAAACCTTTGTATCTCGCCATTCTAGAGGTGCTTCAGCAGCAGGGATGCTCTGGCGCGACCGTCTTTCGAGGGCTCGCCGGCTTCGGCGCCAACAGCCTCATCCACACGGTCCTCCTGCTGGAACTGAGCACGGACCTCCCCCTCGTGATCACCCTCGTGGATCGGGAGGATCGCCTCCAGCGGCTCCTCCCCGAGATCTGCGAGATGGTCCAGGAGGGCTTGGTGACCCTCACGCCGGTCGAGGTGATCAAATATACCCACCGCGTCCCCGGGCCGTTCCCTCCGGGTCTGACCGTTGGTGAAGTCATGACTAGGCAAGTCCTGTCGGTTCGCCCGGAGGCCTCCGTGGCGGAGGTCCTCGACAAGATCATCGACCGTGATTTGCGGGCCATCCCGGTGGTGGATGGCGACGGCAGGGTGCTCGGAACGATCAACGAGGAGGACCTGCTCATCCGCGCCGGCCTGGAGCTTCCGGCCTCGCTTCGGGAAGAGGTCGCTGCCCTTGGGCTCGCCCCCTCGGGGCAGGGGGCGAAGACGGCGGCTCAGGTGATGCGTCCCGGTATGGCCTCGGTGAGTCCCGAGACCCTGATCCCCGAGGCCGCCGCCCGCATGGCCGACGAGGGGCTCAAGCGCCTGGCCGTGGTGGAAGATTCCGGCCGCTTGATCGGCATCCTGAGCCGTTCCGACGTCCTCAAAACGGTGGTTGACGCCCTCGAGGAGGCCAAGGCCGACGCGAGGCCGAGGGTCAACCTGGCCGCCACGGTGGAAGAGGCCATGCAGAGCGGCGGGGTTTCCGTCGGTTTGGATGCTCCTCTCGCCGAAGTGCTCGACGGCATTCTCGAATCCCGCTCGCGCTACGTCGTTGTGACGGACGCAGAGGAACGCGTGGCCGGTATTATCACCGAGGGGGATATCCTCAAGAGGGCCGGCAAGAAAGTCCGCCCCGAAGTCATGCGGGCCGTGGGGGCATGGCTGAGGGGCGGCCGGGTGCCGAGCGGACTAGCCCTTGCCGCCAAAGACAAGAGGGCCTCCGAGGTCATGTCAAAACCCGTCGTCACGGTGCCGCGCACGGCGCTCGTATCCGAGGCCCTCAAGATCATGATCGAACGCGGGATCAAGCTGCTGCCGGCCGTGGATGAGGAGGGCCGGCTCGTGGGCACGCTGAACCGATCGGCCCTTCTGGCGGCGCTTGCGCGGCGCGGAGAGAGCGGGGGAACCGGGAACCTCTCTTCATAGGAGGAACCCTTTGCAGGGTCTTTGAAAGCGAGACATCATGGGGGGTACGGTGAATCAGAAGGGATTGAAAGATCTGGAGCGGGTCGCCCGGGAGCGCGGTGAGTTGGCTCTCGCGGCGGACATCGCCGAGGCCGGCAAGGCCGCCGAAGCGGGGCAGTTCACCCTGGCCCTGCTCGGCCAGTTCAAGCGCGGCAAGAGCACCCTGCTGAACGCTCTCCTCGGGCGTCCCGTCTCGCCGGTGGACGTGGCGCCGCTGACGAGCACCATCATCGTTATCCAGCAGGGCTCCGACGAGCGCTGCGAGATCCAGTTCCAGGAGGGCCGAAGGGAGGCCGTGGCCTTCGAGGAGATCGCCACCTACGTAACGGAGGAGGGCAATCCCGGCAACCGCCTCGGCGTGCAGGCTGCCTTCGTCCACATGGACCACCCGCTGCTTTCGCTCGGCGTCCGGCTCGTGGACACCCCCGGCGTCGGCAGCGTCTTCGGGCTGAACACCGACGTGACGCAGGGGTTTCTGCCCCGCATCGACGTGGCCCTCGTGGTCCTGGGAGGAGAGCCCCCCATCACGGGGGACGAGCTCGATCTGGTGAAGGCGGCGGCGCCCAGGGCCGGCAGGCTCATCTTCGTCATGAACAAGGCCGACCTCCTGGAGGGCGAGACGCGGATCAAGGCCGAGGCCTTCGCCCGGAAGGTCATCGGAGAGGCACTGGGGCGCGATCCGGGTCCCTTCCTCTTCCTGTCGGCCCGGCGGGCGCAGCGCGGCGAGGACGACGAGGGATTCCGGGAGTTGCGCAGGACCCTGGAGGAGCTGGCCCGCGAGGCCGGGGGACAGCTCGCGGCCCTCTCCGAATCGGCTTCCAGGGAGTATTTCGCCGGCCGGCTCCGGCACGGCATGGCGCTGGAGCGGCAGGCGCTGCTGACCCCCATCGAGGAGATGGGGGCCCGAATCGAGCGCTTCAAGCGCGCCGTGGAGGACGTGGAGGACCTGGCCCTGGCGGCCCAGTCCCGCCTCGCTCGCGCCGAGGGCGTGGATCCCCGGGAGGCCGAGCTGGAACGGACCGAGTTCGCCCGGACTCAACTGGCCGTGGCCTTGAAGACTTTGGATCAGACCCTGCGCGAAACCAGGGGGCGGGGCGCCCGGCGGCGCCTCATCCAGCCCCTCTCGGAGCGCCTGGTCCGGGAGGCCATTGCCGCATGGCTCCAAAGGGCCACCGACGAGACGCTGCGGCTGGTGAAGAACCGCACGGAACGGATTGCCGCCGAGACGCACAGGCTCGCCGAGCGCGTCGAGCAGGCGGCTACCGAATGCTTTGACGTGCCGCTCACCCCCTACACCATCAGGGCGCCCAAGACCGATTTCGACCGCATCCTCTTCGAATTCGTCAAACCCACCCTGGCCCTCGACCCGCAGGACTGGCTCTTCCCTCTGCTGGAGACGGTCCTGCCCTCCAATCTGGCCAACGCCTTAGCCCGCCATCGCGCCGCCTCCCTCATGGCCGACTGGCTGCGGGCCAACCTATACGCCATCGAAGAGCGGCGCGTGGAGGAGCTGGACGGCGCCATGCGCCTCCTCCAGCAGGACATGATGCAGGCGCTGCACCACCTGGAGGAGGCCATCCTCGCCACCATCGAGGCAGGCGTACGCCAGCGGGAGCAAGGGGAACAGGCCGTCGCCGAGCGGCTCGAAGCCCTCTCCCGGCAGGAGGCGGCCATCCGCGCCGCGGTGGGTCCTCCTTAAAGCAGGATTCTCCGCCGCCGCACCTCCTCCGCTCCTCGCTCAATCGCCTAATCGCTTAATAGCTTATAGCTTAATCGCTTAATTGCTCCATCGCTCCATCACCCAACCACCCCGCTCCCCTTTCGGTATACACTCGGTCCATGCGTGTCTACCTCTCCCGCTGGGTCTGCCTGGATGTGGAATCGAATCTCCGCCGGATGGCCGAGGAGACGGCGCGCGCGGCGGCGGGCGGCGCGGAGCTGGCCTGCTTCCCGGAGGCCTTCCTCCACGGCTATACCCGGACGGTGGAGCCGGAGAGGGCCCGGGCGGCCTTCGCGGAGACCTCCGCCGCGAATCCGGGCGTGGTGTGCCTCTTCGGCTCCTTCACGCAGGAGCGCCGCAACCGGATGACCCTCTGGAGGGCCGGCCGGGAGCTGGCGCGCTACGACAAGGTCCACCTCTTCGCCCCCAACGGCGAGGCCGCCCTCTGGGACCCGGGGGACCGGTACGTGGCGGTGAGGCTGGGCGAGCTGACGCTGGGCCTGATGACCTGCAACGATCTGCGGTTTCCCGAACAGGCCAGGGCCCTGCGGATGGAGGCCCGCTGCACGCACCTGGCGGTGGCGGCGTGGTGGCCGTGGCGGCGCCACCACGTCTGGGAGACGCTGCTGAGGGCGCGCGCCATCGAGAACGGCGTGTGGGTGCTGGGCTGCTGCGTGGCGGCCTCCGCCTATCCGGGGGAGGAGTTCGCGGGAGCGGGGAACCTCCTCTTCGACCCTCACGGAGAGCCCGTCCGCACGGCGGACGACCGCTTCTACGAGCTGGAGCCACGGCGCTCGGAGGGGCTTCTGGTGGATCCCCTGGAGACCTTCGTGCCCGTGGAGCGGGTGGATCTCGTGCGGCCGTGACCGAGATTCGGCCCCTTGGTCCCGCCGCGGAGCTGGGGTATGATGCCGGGGTAGGATGGGTACGCACCCCGTCCCTTTGTGGGGTTCGAGCCCTGTGCAACGTGCCCTGTGAACCCCGCCAGGCCCGGAAGGGAGCAACGGTAAGCAGCAAGCCCGTGTGCCGCAGGTCGCTTGAACCCCATACCCTTTTGTGGGGCTCGGCCCGCGCGGGGAGCGGTGCCCCGGCGGCACACGAACCCGGTTGCGCCGGACCTTTGCTTGAGCAGGTGGTGGCCCATGGCCCATGAAGCGCTGGCTCGGAAATATCGTCCCAGGACCTTCGAGGAGATGGTGGGCCAGGAGGCCGTGGTCCGGACCCTGACCAACGCTCTGAAGTCGCAGAAGATCCACCCGGCCTACATCTTCTCGGGCATCCGCGGGGTGGGAAAGACCACCGCCGCGAGGCTCTTCGCCAAGGGGCTCAACTGCGAAAAGGGTCCCACCGCGGCGCCCTGCAACGAGTGCGCCTCCTGCCTGGAGATCGCGGCCGCCCGGTCCATGGACGTCCTGGAGATCGACGGCGCCACCAACACCAAGGCCGAGGAGGCGCGGGACCTCATGCAGGCCGCCCGCTACATGCCCGTGCGGGACCGCTTCCGCGTCTTCATCATCGACGAGGTCCACATGCTCTCCACGGCGGCCTTCAACGCCCTCCTTAAGACCCTGGAGGAGCCGCCGCCTCACGCCATCTTCCTCCTGGCCACCACGGAGCCCCACAAGATCCCGGAGACGATCCACAGCCGGGCCCAGCACTTCCAGTTTCGGCGGGTGACCGAGGCACAGGTGGTCCGTCATCTGGAGGCGGTCTGTCAGAGCGAAGGCGTCCAGGTGGACCCGGCGGCCCTCCGCCTCGTGGCCCGCTCCGGCGAAGGGTCGGTGCGCGACGGCCTGACCCTGCTGGACCGCCTTATGGCCTATGCCGACGGGCCCGTGACCGAGGCCCTCGCGGTGGAGGTTTTGGGAGTGGTGGGGAGGGAGGCGCTCCTCGGATTGCTGGAGCTGCTGGCGGCGGGAGACGCCGGCGGGGTGCCGGCCTTTGTGGACGGCCTGCGCGAGCGAGGACAGAGCCTGGAGCACTTCCTCTCCGACTTCACGGAGCTGACGAGGGATGCGCTCCGAATCCGGGTGGGAGGGGAGGGGACGCCGGGGGATGACCCGCACCTGGCCCGTGTGGCCTCCCGCTTTTCCCTGGAGGACCTCCTTCGGCTCTGGGACCTTCTGGTCGCGACCCAGCAGCGGATGAAGGGAGCGCCCGACCCCGACGCGCTCCTGGAGCTCCAGCTCGTGAAGGCCGCGCTCCTGCCCAAGATTCTCCCCCTCGACCAGCTCCTGGCCGAGGCGGCGGTCGCAGGGCCCGCGGAGGGGACCCTCTCGAGGCGGAGCCAGGCCAGCAAACCCGCCGGCCCCCCGCGGCCGGCGGCCAAGGCCGAATCCCCCGATCCCCAGGAGGCCACCGAGGAGGCGGGCGACGGGCTGCGGTTCCGGGCCCTTATCCCCTTCCAGAGAATGGACGAACACGAGGCCCGCTCCTTCGAAGCGGAGGACGAGCGATCGGAGCGGTTCCGGGAGGAGGCAAGCCACCGCCTGCCCCTGGCGGGTCCGGCCCTCTCCACGGCACGGATCTCGCTCGATCCGGAAGGAGCGGTCCACGTCGCGCTCCCGGCCGCGGCAGCCACCGCGGCGGCCCTGCTCAACTCCAAGGAGAGGAAGCTCCAACTGGAAGAGGTGGCTCGCCGGCTCGGACTCTCCGGATCGGTTCTCATCGAGACGGCTGAGGCGGGCCCCGCCGAGCCGGCCCGGACGGGACCGGCCGTCCAGGAGGAGCATGGAGAGGCCGTCAGGCGCGTGATGAAGATACTGGGCGGCCAGGTGCAGAGGGTGACGCCCATGGCGCTGGAGCCCCCAGCAGGAGGAGCCGATGCCGAACCTGAATAAGCTGCTCAAACAGGCCCAGAAGATGCAGGAGCAAGTCCAGCAGGAGATGGAGGCGCTGGTCGTCGAGGAGTCGGCCGGAGGGGGCATGGTCACCGTCCGGATGAGCGGCCAGAAACAGATCCTGAAGGTGACGTTGGACCCCTCGCTTCTGGTCCCCTCCGAGAAGGAGATGCTCGAAGACCTGCTGGTGGCCGCGGTGAACCAGGCGGCGCGCAAGGTGGACGAGACCCTCCAGGACAAGCTGGGCGGCCTGGGAACGGGCCTGGGCCTTCCGGGCATGTGACGAAGGGCCGGTGAAGGCCGTGAGCGCCTATCCGCCCAGCCTCCGGCGCTGTCTGGAGGAGCTCCAGAAACTGCCCGGCATCGGGCCCAAGTCGGCCCAGCGCATCCTTTTCCACCTCTTGGAAAGGGGGGCGGGAGCCCCGGTCGAACTGGCGGAAACCCTCCTGGCCCTTGGGAACCGCGTGGAGCGCTGCCCGGACTGCCGCGCCTTCAAGGAGTCCGGCGAGCCGTGCGCCCTCTGCGGCGATCCATCGAGGGATCCTCGCCTGCTCTGCATTGTGGAGTCGGCCGCGGACGTGCTGCTCATCGAGGGGACGGGGGAGTTCCGGGGCCATTACCACGTCCTCCACGGCCTCCTCTCCCCCATGAAGGGCGTACACCCCGAGCAGCTGGGCCTGGAAACGCTGGACCGGCGCCTGGGGAGCGGCACGGTGGAGGAGGTGATCCTCGCCACGCCTCCCACGTCCGAGGGCGAGGCTACCGCCTCCTACCTGGCCAACCACCTGGCCGGACGGGTGGCCCAGATCAGCCGGATCGCCTACGGGCTGCCCGTGGGCACGGACTTCCAGTACGTGGATACGCTGACGCTGAGCAGGGCGCTGTCGGGACGGCGGCGGTTCCTGTAAACCCCCGCCCAGGCCCGAAGGGGAGCCTTCGAAAGGGCCGTAGTTCAGAGAGGGCTTGATTTTCAGCGTATTGCATCCCTTCCGGACTGTGTGGTATACGAATCAGGATTGGAGGAGACCCGCATGGGCGCGTCCGACCTCATCATGTATGAGGAAGAATTCCAAAAAATCAAGGAGGTCATCAGCAAGCTCAGGGTCGACGCCAACGCCAACGTGGTTTTTCTCGTGGACAAGAACGGCCAGCAGATCGCCGCCACGGGGGACATCGAACGTCTGGACACGACCTCTCTGGCCTCCCTCACGGCGGGCAACGTGGCGGCCACCGACGGGCTGGCCAAGCTCATCGGCGAAAAGGAATTCTCCGTTCTCTTCCACGAGGGCGAGAAGGACAACATCCACATCTCCATCGTCGGGGGGAAGGTCATCCTGGTCGTGATCTTCGACGAACGCTCCTCCCTCGGGCTGGTTCGCCTGCGGGTCAAGCGGAGCTCTGAAGAGCTCAACCGGCTCTTCCAGCAGATCATGGAAAAAACCGAGCGCGAAAGGGCCGCCGGGGAATCCTCCTTTGATTCTCCCTTTGCGGAGATCACGGACGAGGATATCGACGCCCTGTTCAACGAGTAGGCGATCTAAGGAAGTGGGTGCATGTCTTTCATCAACTACGCCTCACGCGAGATCAACTGCAAGATCGTCTATTACGGCCCCGGCCTGTGCGGCAAGACCACGAACCTCCAGTACATCTACGAGAAGACCAACCCCAGCGCGAAGGGTAAGCTCATCTCCCTCGCCACGGAGACGGACCGGACCCTCTTCTTCGACTTCCTCCCGCTGGATCTGGGGACGATCCGCGGATTTAAGACCCGCTTCCACCTCTACACCGTGCCGGGCCAGGTCTTCTACGACGCCTCCCGGAAGCTCATCCTGAAGGGTGTGGACGGCGTGGTTTTCGTGGCGGATTCTCAGGAGGCCCGCATGGATGCCAATGTGGAGTCCGTGCGCAACCTCGAGTCCAATCTGAAGGACCACGGCTACGATCTCGCGATGGTCCCGTACGTGCTGCAGCTCAACAAGCGGGACCTCCCCACGGCCGTCCCCATCGACGAGATGCTTCGCCAGCTCAGGATCAAGAGCGAGCCCTACTTCGAGGCGGTGGCCCCCAAGGGGATCGGCGTCTTCGACACGCTCAAGGCCTGCGCCAAGCAGGTCCTCATCGAACTCAGCAAGAAGTAGGGCTGGGTTTCCAATCAAAAAACTAACCACAGAGGCACAGAGGCACGGAGAAGATCTTAAAGGGCAAGGCCTTACTATTCCCCAGTGCACTCAATGGTGGAGACGGACGGGACTGGGCTGGGCACCTTGCGGTGGCTCCCGGGCTAGGCCTCGCGCCGGCGGGTTCACCAGCGGGCGATCTCCGTCCATGAGCCGCGCCACCAGCGATACACGCGGACCCTCCCGTCGATGCCGGCCACGCGAAACGCCCACCCCTCTTGGCCGGAGGCGTCGCGAGCGTACAGCGTGCCCGGGGTGGCTGTGCCGTGGGGAGTGAAGCTCAGGAGGTCGGCGGGGCCGAAGCGGATGGGGTCCTGCCCCGTGAGGCTCTTTCCGAACGGATCCCGCTCCAAGCCGGAAGGGAGCCCCGGCTCTGCGGCACCCTGCCCCAGAGGTATGGGCGAAGAGATCGCCCGATCGGTGCCGTCCCTGATGTCCGAGAGGGACAGGCCGTCCCGATCTCCATCGACGTAGAGCTGGGCCGTGACGCCTGAGGGACCGCGGCGAAAGAGAAGGCCCGTGTTCCGGCGCCGGATCACCGCCGTGGAGGAGGCCTCCACCACGAGGGCATGGAAGGTCGTCGCGAGGCCCTTCAGGGCGCTTCGTTCGAGCTGGCGTCCCAGGGCCTCGGCCGCCGTGATAGTGCACAAACCCAGGATGGCCGCGGTGACGAGCACGTCGGCGAAGCTCATCCCCCCTTCGCCCCTGCGACTGGCACGCGTTTTTGGGGACATGGTCTCCTCCTCGGCGCCGGAGAGGCGGGGGGCGGCGACCCGTCGTCCGCCCCCCCCCTCACGGGCCTACAGGGTCAGGTAGGGCCGGATCGCCTCCAGGACCTTGGGGCCGATGCCCTTCACGTTCCTGAGTTCGTCGACGGATTTGAAGCCGTTGTGGGTGGTCCTGTATTCCACCATGCGCTGGGCCACCTTGGGGCCGATGCGGGGTAGGGCGTCCAGCTCCTCGGCCGAGGCCGAGTTCAGGTTGATCTTCCCTTCGATGGCCTTGGCCGCCTTGGGCGTGCGCTGGGCTTTCTGCCCCTTGGGCGTCCTCTGGGCCCTCTGGACCTTTATGGTCGGCGCCTGCTCGGGAGTCGCCGCCGAAGCGGGAAAACCCGAAACCGTGAGCGCCCCAGCGACCATCATCCCAGCCAGTGCTACCATCCACCGTCCGATCGCTGCCTTCATAGGATCCTCCTCGCGGCCTGTGCCGCATGAAAGGGGCCCTCACCGGGTTCCCCTGTCCCGAAGCCCCCTTCGGGGACGATTTCCGAGGGGCATCCTGCGTGCCATCGGCTCCGCACCAGGGAACAACCTTTCAGTGACTGCCAGAAGGAGCCGTGCCCATGGGAAACGGCGTGAAGAGGCTCCGTCGGAAAATGGACAGGGGAAGAGGATGTCATTCGGGATCAGCTGGTTACGATGACATCGCCATTGGACAGGGGCGGGGGAGGAGGCCGATTCCGCTTCGTTTCTCTAACCGATTGATCCGTAAGCAGATATTCGGAAGATGCCGCGGCGGGTGCGATCCGGAAGCGCCTCCGGGCGCTGGCAGTGGGCTTGCTCTTCCCCGGGCCGGAGGTGGATCATGCGAGAACATTGTCTTGGAATCAAGGAGATGCCCGAGCCCGAAAGGCCCCGGGAGCGGTGCCTGCGGTGCGGGCCGGCGGCCTTGAGCACGACGGAGCTGCTGGCCATCCTGCTCCGGACGGGAACGAGGGGAAAGACGGCCCTGGACCTTTCCGCGGAGCTGCTCTCCCGGTGCGGCTCCCTGCGGGCTCTCAGCGCGGTCGAACCTTCGGAGCTGGCCCGCGCCTACGGCCTGGGCCCCGCCAGGGCGGCTCAATTGCTCGCCGCCCTGGAGCTCTCCCGCCGCTTCACCGAGGAGGAGGTCCGGCTCGCCGAGACCCTCGCCGGGGCCGAAGACACCTACCGCTTCTTGAAGCCGCGTCTGCGCGACCTTCCCCACGAGGTCTTCGCGGTCATCTTCCTCAATCAGAAGCACGGGGTCCTCAGCTACCGGGAGATGTTCCGCGGGTCCATCCACGCCAGCTCCGTGCACCCGAGGGAGATCGTGAAGGCGGTCCTCAAGGAGAACGCGGCCGCCGTGATTCTGGCCCACAACCACCCGAGCGGCCACGTCTCTCCCAGCCCGGACGACCTCAGGCTCACGGAGGAGCTGAAGGGGCTCCTCGGCCACCTGGACGTGCGCGTGCTGGACCACCTCATCGTCGGCGGGAACGGCTACTTCAGCTTCGCCCGCGAGGGACTGCTGAACGGATAGGGCCGAGAAGGACGGTGGCGAGAACGCGCGAGAACGAAGGCGCGGGAAGAAAATGGGCCGGGGAACTCCGGTCGACCCTCGCCGCGCGCATTGCGCCTTCTCCTCGTCTCGTCCTGGCTTCCTTCCACGCGCCGCTCGTCGCTCAAAGCCCTTCGAAGACCTCCCGGGCGGCATCGAGGGTGCGTCGAATGTCGGCCTCGGTGTGGGCGGCGCTGAGGAAGCCCGCCTCGAACTGGCTGGGGGCCAGGTAGATGCCCCTCTCCAGCATGCCCCGCATGAAGCGGCCGAAGCGCTGGGTGTCGGACTTTGTCGCTGAGACGTAGTCCGCCACCGGCCCCGGATGGAAGAAGCCGGTGAACATGGAGCCCACGTGGTTGCCCGTAAAGGGCACCCCGTGCTGGCTGGCGATCACGGCCAGGCCCGCGGCGAGGCTGGTGGTGAGCTGTTCGAGGCGGAGGTAGAGCGCCTCTCCCTCTCGCTCCAGGATCTTGAGCGTGGCGAGGCCCGCCGCCATGGCCAGCGGATTGCCCGAGAGGGTGCCGGCCTGGTAGATCGATCCGGCGGGGGAGACCTGGCTCATGAGCTCCCGCCTGCCGCCGTAGGCGCCCACGGGCAGGCCTCCGCCGATGATCTTGCCGTAGGTGGCCAGGTCGGGCCGCACCCCGGCGCGCTGGGCCATACCTCCCAGCCCGATGCGGAAGCCGCTCATGACCTCGTCGAAGATGAGGACGATCCCCTCGCGCTCGGTGATGGCCCGCACCGCCTCCAGGTAGCCGGGCCTCGGCGGGATGACCCCCATGTTGCCCGGCAGCGGCTCCAGGATGAAGGCCGCGATCTGCCCCCGGTTCTCCTCGCAGACGAGCTCCAGGGCCTGGACCTTGTTGAACGGGATGACCAGCGTGTCCTTCGCCAGGGAGGCGGGCACTCCCGGGCTGGAGGGGGTCCCGAAGGTGAGGGCGCCGCTCCCCGCTTCCACCAGCAGAGAGTCGCCGTGGCCGTGGTAGCAGCCCGCGCACTTGAGGATCTTGTCGCGGCCCGTGGCGCCCCGCGCCAGCCGCAGGGCCGACATGGTGGCCTCGGTGCCCGAGTTCACCATGCGCACCATCTCCAGGTGGGGAAGGTGGCCCGTCAGCCACTCGGCCATCTCCACCTCGAGGCGCGTGGGGGCTCCGAAGGAGGCGCCGTCCGCAAGCGCCCGCTCCACGGCCTCCCGGACCTCCGGGTGGTTGTGGCCGAGGATCATGGGACCCCAGGAGCCCACGTAATCGAGGTAGGTGTTGCCGTCCTCGTCGGTGAGGGTGGCGCCCTCGGCCCGCGCGATGAAGGGCGGGTCGCCGCCCACCGAGCGGTAGGCGCGGACGGGCGAGTTGACGCCGCCGGGAATGAGCGGGATGGCCCGCTTCAGCAGATCTTGGCTCCGCGTTCGTTTCACCTTGGCCTCCGATCATCGGGAATGGAGCCCATTCGGCCCCTCGCCCGCGGGCACGAAAACGCCCCGGGGAGAGAAGCTCCTCCCCGGGGCCCATTATCGGCCAGAAGCGGCGGTCCCAGCTACTCCGCCTCCGCGGCCTCCGCGGGGGCCGAACTGGCTCCGTTCAGCCCCGCCTTCTCGCGGACCTTGGCTTCGATCTCGTCCATGAGCTTGGGGTTCTCCACCAGGTACTGGCGGGCGTTCTCCTTGCCCTGTCCCAGGCGGGTCTCGCCGTAGGCATACCAGGTGCCGGCCTTGTCGACGATCTTGTACTCCACGCCCAGGTCGAGGATGTCGCCGGCCTTGGAGATGCCCGTGCCATACAGGATGTCGAACTCGGCCACGCGGAAGGGAGGGGCCAGCTTGTTCTTGGCCACCTTGACCTTGACCCGGCCGCCGATGACCTGGCCGGCGGCGTTCTGGATGTTGGCGATCCGGCGGATGTCGAGCCTGACCGAGGCGTAGAACTTGAGCGCCCGGCCCCCGGTGGTGGTCTCGGGGTTGCCGAACATGACGCCGATCTTTTCGCGGAGCTGGTTGATGAAGACGCAGGTGGTGTTGCTCTTGCTGACGATGCCGGTGAGCTTGCGCAGGGCCTGCGACATGAGCCGGGCCTGAAGCCCCACGAAGCTGTCGCCCATCTCTCCCTCGAGCTCGGCCTTGGGCACCAGGGCGGCCACCGAGTCGATGACCACAATGTCGATGGCCCCGGAGCGCACCAGGGCCTCGGCGATCTCGAGGGCCTGCTCGCCCGTGTCGGGCTGGCTGATGAGCAGGTTGTCCACGTTGACTCCCAGCCTCTGGGCGTAGTCGGGGTCCAGGGCGTGCTCGGCGTCCACGAAGGCGGCCATGCCCCCGTTGCGATGGACCTCGGCGACGGCCTGCAGGGCCAGCGTGGTCTTGCCCGAGGATTCGGGCCCGTAGATCTCGACCACCCTGCCTCGGGGCAGCCCGCCGATGCCCAGGGCCAGGTCCAGGCTGAGGCTCCCTGTGGAGATGATCTCCGCCTTCACCTTGGCGCCGCGTTCTCCCAGGCTCATGATGGAGCCCTTGCCGAACTGGCGCTCGATCTGGGCCACGGCGGCGTCGATGGCCTTTTTCCGTTCTTTCGAGATCTCCATGGTTCTGGCCTCCTCCTTCGTTTCAGGCCCCAGGATGGGGCGTCCCCCGTCGAAAAGCAACCCTGGGGATCCCCGATCAAGAAGTATGCCAAGCGGCCCCCCGGGTTCGCCGGAGGGCCGCCGGTGGGTAGCCGATGAGAAGCGAGGAGTCCCCACCCGAAGCCGGGCGGCTACTCCACGTCTCCCTCCAGCATGAGGCTCAGGATGATGGCCTTCTGCGCGTGGAGACGGTTCTCGGCCTCGTCGAAGACCACGGACTGCCACGACTCGATCACCTCGTCGGTGACCTCCTCACCGCGGTGGGCGGGCAGGCAGTGCATGAAGATGGCGTCCTCCTTGGCCATGGCCATGAGGGCGGCGTTGACCTGGTAGGGCCGGAAGATGGCCTTTCGCTTCTCGGCCTCCGCCTCCTGGCCCATGGAGGCCCAAACGTCGGTGTAGATGACGTCCGCGCCCGAAACGCCCTCCCTCAGATCGTGGGTCACGGTCATGGTGGCGCCGGTTTCCCGGGCATCCTCCCGCGCCAGCGCGAGCATCTCGGGCTTGGGGTCGAAGCCCTCGGGGCAGAGGACCCGCACGTTCACGCCGGTCTTGGCGCCGGCGAACATGAGGGAGTGGGCCACGTTGTTCCCGTCGCCCACGAAGGCCAGCGTCAGCCCCTTCAGCTCGCCCTTCTTTTCGAGGATGGTCTGGAAGTCGGCCACGGCCTGGCAGGGGTGGAGCAGGTCGGAGAGGCCGTTGATCACCGGGATGTCGGCGAACTGGGCCAGCTGGAGGATGGACTCGTGCGAGAAGGTGCGAGCCATGATGAGGTCCACCATGCGGTCCAGGGTCCGGGCGATGTCCGGCACGCTCTCCCGCTTGCCTAGGGAGATGTCGTTGGGCCCGAGGTAGATGGCGTGGCCGCCGAGCTGGGTCATCCCCGCCTCGAAGCTCACGCGGGTGCGCAGGCTGGGTTTCTCGAAGATCATGGCCATGGTGTGGTTGACCAGGGCGTCCTCGTATTTCTCGGGGCTAGCCTTGACCTTGAGCGCCACCTCCAGGAGGTGGTCCATGGTGGCCGGCGAGAGATCGTGAATGGAGATGAAGTCTTTGCGGTACATGTTAGGCTCCTCCTAGGGTCGGCGGCGACGGGCGCCTCCTATCGCTTGAATGGCGAAGGCCTCGCGGACGGCTCGGTCATGCCGGCAAGCGGCCGCGTCCTTCAGCCCCGCTTGACCGTCTCCAGGCGGTGGATCTTCTCGGCCTTCTCGGTCTTTTCGTGAATGATGCGCGTTCCGGCCCTGCCCTCGGAGGCGGCCTGGAGGTGGGCGGCGTCGGTGATGACGACGCTACCGCCCTTGCGGACCAGGAACTGGACCGCCGCCTCCACCTTCGGTCCCATGGAGCCGGGCGGAAACTGGCCCTCCTTCTGGTATCTCAGGATCTCCTCCAGAGAGACCACGGACAGGGCCTTCTGGTCGGGCTTACCGAAATTCACGTAGAGGCAGGGGACAGAGGTGATGATGAGCATCTCGTCCGCATCCAGCTCGCAGGCCAGCAGGACGGAGGTGCGGTCCTTGTCGATGACCGCCTCCACGCCACGGTGGGTGCCGTCCAGCTCCCGCACCACGGGAATGCCTCCCCCTCCCCCGGCGATGATGATGGAGCCCGTCTCGTAGAGCGCCTTCAGGGCCCCCACCGAGAGGATCCGTTTGGGCTTGGGCGACGGGACGACCTTCCTGTAGCCCCGGCCGCTGTCCTCCACCATGGGCCAGCGCTCCACCTCCATGAGGTGCTTGGCGCGGTAGGCCGTGTAGAAGGGGCCGATGGGTTTGGTGGGATTCCGGAAAGCGGGATCCTCCGCGTCCACCTCCACCTGGCTGAGCACGGACATGAGGTCCCTCTGGATGCCCCGGCGCTGGAGTTCGTTTGAGAGCGCCTTCTCGATGAGGTATCCCATACTGCCCTGGGTTTCGGCTACGCAAACATCCAGGGGGAGGGGCGGGACCTTGGTCACCGCCTCCTCCACCCGGATCAGGTTCTGGCCCACCTGCGGACCGTTGCCGTGCACCAGCATGACGCAGGCGTAGTTCTCCAGCAGCGGAACCAGTTGGCGGGCGGCTTCGTCGGCGTTGGCGAGCTGCTCGCGGAGCGTGCCCTTTTCGCCGGCCTTGATGAGGGCGTTGCCCCCGAAGGCCACCAGCGCTTTCTTCTTCCTCATGGCAGGCCTACAGCAACCGCTTGAGCGGCACCTCCAGCGTGGGCTGACCGATCTCCTGCAGCTCGTACTGGACGCGGACCGAGGGCTTGTTGATGCGGATGATGCGGCCCAGGTCGATGGGCGTGGCGATCACCACCAGGTCGCACTCGGTGGAGTTGATGGTGGTCTCCAGGTCCTTGATCTGCTGGTCCCCGTAGCCCATGGCTGGCAGCAGGATGCCGATGTCCGGGTACTTCTCGTAGGTGGCCTGGATGGAGGCCACGGCGAAGGGCCGCGGGTCCACCAACTCCTCCGCCCCGAACTTCCGGGCGGCCATCACGCCGGCGCCGTATTGCATCTCTCCGTGCGTGAGGGTGGGGCCGTCCTCCACGACCAGCACGCTCTTGCCGGTGATGGCGGCGGGATCGGAGACCTTCAATGGCGAGGCGGCGTCCACGACCATGGCCTTAGGGTTGAGCTGGTGGATGTTGAAGCGCACCTCGTCGATGTCGTCGCCGTTGGCCGTGTCGATCTTGTTGATGACCACCACGTGGGCGCGGCGCAAGTTGGCTTCGCCGGGGTGGTAGGCGATCTCGTGGCCCGGACGGTGGGGATCCACGACGACGATCTCCAGGTCAGGCCGGTAGAAGGGCAGGTCGTTGTTCCCACCGTCCCACACGATCACGTCGGCCTCGCGCTCGGCCTCGCGGAGGATGGCCTCGTAGTCCACGCCGGCATAGACCACCACGCCGCGCTGGATGTGCGGCTCGTACTCCTCGCGCTCCTCGATGGTGCAGTGGTGCTTGTCCAGATCCTGGAGCGTGGCGAAACGCTGCACGCGCTGGGCCACCAGGTCGCCGTAGGGCATGGGGTGGCGGATGGCCACCACGCGCTTGCCGGCGGCCTTCAGGATCTCGCAGACCCGGCGGGTCGTCTGGCTCTTGCCGCATCCCGTGCGGACGGCGCAGATGGAGACCACCGGCTTGCTGGAGGAGATCATGGTGTGGTCGGCGCCCATCATCATGAAGTCGGCACCGGCGGCGATGGCCGTGGAGGCCTTGTGCATGACCGTCTCGTGGGAGACGTCGGAGTAGGCGAAGACCACGAGGTCCACCTTCTCCTTGCGGATCAGTTCGGGCATCTCCTTCTCGTCGTAGATCGGGATGCCCTCGGGATAACCCTCGCCCGCCAGGGCAGCGGGATATTTGCGTCCGGCGATGTCGGGAATCTGGGTGGCGGTGAATGCGACCACGCGGTACGAATTGTTGCCCCGGAAGAAGACGTTGAAGTTGTGGAAGTCTCTTCCCGCGGCTCCCATGATGAGGACATTCTGGGGTTTCATGGAACATACCTCCTTGCATGTGCGGCTGCCGGACCCGGCATTCTTCGCAGGCAAGAAGCAAAGCGTACCATTTACAGGACTTTGGGGTCAACACAAGGGGCGCAGGAAGGGGGGAGGAATGGGCTTCTGATGACCTTCAACACCACAAGACGGGCCCTTTGGGCGGGTCGCGGGTTCGAATCCCTTGGCTTTCCGGCCGGGCAAACCAAAAGGGGCCTTTCGGCCCCTCTCGCTGCGCTCTTCTGGAGCGGGAAACGGGATTCGAACCCGCGACCCCAACCTTGGCAAGGTTGTGCTCTACCAACTGAGCTATTCCCGCCCAAGAGGTTACTGTAGCGGTGAAAGCCCCCCCCTGTCAAGGCCCCGGCAGGTTGACCCGGGGGGGGCAATGCCTTATGGTAGAGGCTCGGGCTCAACAGGGGCCGCTGAATGGTCTAGGCCGGAGAGATCGCACAAGGGGGACGCTGATGAACGTCGAGGAAGCCATCGTCACCGCGCTCAACTACGAGACCAAGGTCAGAGATCACTACCTGCAGGCCGCCAAGGAGTCGCAGGAGCCCAAGGGCCGCCATTTCTTCGAGTCTTTGGCCAAGGAGGAGCAGGGCCACGTGGATTACCTGGAGTCGCGGCTCAAAACCTGGCGGGCGGAGAAGAAGCTCGACACCAGCCCCGTTCGAACCACGCTGCCCAGCCCCGAATGGCTCTCCAAAGGCGTCTCCATGCTGGAAAGCTCGGGGCAGAAGCGCGATTATCAGGATGATTACCGCCGCCTCTTCACGGCCCTAAAGCTCGAAGATGAGGTCAGCGACTTCTACAAGCACCTCGTAGAGACGCTGGACAATCCCGACGGGCGGACCATGTTTTCGCGATTCCTCGAAATCGAGGACGGCCACACCGCCATCGTCCAGCTCGAGGTGGACGTGCTCACCCGCACGGGATACTTCTTCGACTTCCAGGAATTCAACCTCGAAGAGTAGCCGGCGAGAGCGCCCTCCCCGGTAGACTCGGTTCGGAGGCTGTCTCCAGGCCGCCGTACGGAGACTCGGCCGCCGAGCTTCCGGGCGCCTATTGGGCGCCTGCCTTCCAATTCCAGTTCCAGTTCCAGAAAAAGAGGAGCGGGAGCTTGTGGCTCCCGCTGGAGGAATGGAAGGGAGGAGGGGATATTTTTACCTTGCAATGGCCGTGCCATCGAAACGCCATGAAAATATATGGCAGTCTCAAAAGGCGGCCAGTGCCATTTTGGCCGCATGCGCCATAAAGGCGCTCTGCTGGGGGTGGGTGAGTCACGGCGTGTCCTTTTGGACTCACTCCTCTGCGGGTAGGGCTACCCAAATAAATGAGCCCCTGTCGGGGCTCGGAGGTATGGAGGGAGGTATGAGAGATACATATGAGCAATGGGCATGCCAATCCCTCCGACCCAAGCGCACCGGTCTGCGATCGCCGGACGGGAGGCCCAAAACTTGGCCTGAATGCACGGGTGCGAGGGGCGTTCAGTCGCCCTCGTCCTCCAGGTTGTAGAAAAACCGAAAGACGGCACCGAGCTTGGGCGCTGTGACCTGAGAGGGAAGGGGAGGCAGCGGGTTGGAGGAGCGCAGCGCATCCACCGCCGCCTGGTCGTAGGAGGGGATGCCGGAAGGCCGGATGATCTGCATGTCCGTGATGGTGCCGTCCTTCTGGACGTTGAAGCGTATGGCCACCCACCCCTTCTGTCTCAGCACCATCTGCGCCTCGGGAACGTGCCAGTTGCCCTGCACCCGCTCCTGCACCTGCCGGGCGTAGGGGCCGAGGTCCCAGGCGGCGGTGTCAAAGGAGAGGGACCCCGTATTGAGCCGGCTGGCGTTGGGGTTGTTGTAGCCCCCCTGGAGGCTGCCGAGCATCATCCTCTCGAGCTGCGTGCCCAGCCCCGGACGAGGCTGGATGGGCGTCTGTGAAGGCGAACCTGGAAGGGAGGACGCGGGTTCCTGGATGGCCTCTCCTCCCACGGGCAACCCGCGTTCCGCGTTGGTCGGTTTCCCCTGCTGAAGCTCATTCTGACCTTGGGTGGACGAGGGTTTGGAGGCCTGGTTGTTGGCCGGACGATCCTGCCGGCTCTCGCCGCGCGGGCTCCGGGGGCGCTCCATCTGCGCCATCTCGCGCCCCACACTCCCCGGGCGTCCGGGGCGGGGGCTGGGGGAGGCCGGCGAGGGCGGGACGGAGGGCCTGGTGTCCGGGGCGCCCCCAGGGCCGCCGGACTGGCGGATGGGGCTCTGGCCGAAGGAGGTGGGATCGGGAGATTCTCCCTTCTTCGGGTAGGGGCTGGCCCCTCGCCGATTCATGTCCGAGAGTCGCGAGGCATCCATGGGCGGTTCTTTGGCGGGAACCATATCCTTGACGTAGATGAAGCGGACCGGACGGCCGTTGATGGTCGTGAGGCGCTGGGACCCTTCATTCAGGCTCCTCGGGTTGGTGGCCGAGGCGAGGTACTGGTGCGAGATGAGGAGGAGGAAGAACACGTGCAGCGCGAGAGCGATGAGGAAGGCGAGGCTCGGAGTGTAGCGGTCTCTCACTGGAGCTCCTTGGCCGCCTTCAGGAAGGCGGCCCGCACCCTTCCGAAGTCCGTCCCCGGGTGCCGGGGATGAATCCGGTTGGTAAGTAAGATATAAGTTCTGGCGGTCTCGGGTTCCATCCAGGCCCCCGTCCCGGTGAAGCCCTCGTGCCCGATCGCCCCTTCGGGGAGGAGGGCGTTGGCCCACCAGCCCTCGGAGCCCGCCGCCTTCCAACCGGCCGTTCTGTGCCGGCCCTCGCTGCGGGGGCTCTCCCAGGCCAAACGAAGGGCTTCGGGCGAGAGGAATCGGTCCTGGGGGCTGAAGGCGCGGCATAGCCTCTCCACCGCCGCGAGGGTGCCAAAGAGGCCGGCGTTGCCCGCCGCTCCGCCCAGGAAGCGGGCGTTCCCGTCGTGGACTTCCCCCCAGGCCATGCCGGAGCGGAAGGGAGGAGGAGTGGCACCAAAGGGGTGCGCCATCCGGGCTTCGTAACCCCCATCCAGCTCCTCCGCCGCGCATCGATCGCGCCAGGCCGCCGGGGGGGAGAAACAGGCCTCCCGCGGGGGCAGGCCGAGGGGGATCGAGACGTAGCGCTCGAAAAGTTGCTCCATCGGGGCCCCCAGGCCCTCCTCCAGCAGCATTCCCAGGAGGACGTAGCCGGCGCAGCTATAGACCGCTCGCAATCCCGCCCGTTCCTCCCTGGGACATTCCCGCAGCAGCCATGGCTTGAGAGCGGCTGGGGAGGGAGCGCACCCGTAAAGGGGGAGCCAATCGGGAAACCCGGCCTCGTGCCTCAGGAGATCCAGCAGGGTGAAGTGTGGGCGGCCCGCCGCGGCAACGGGGGCCTCCAGGTCCAACTGGCCCGCATCGAAAGCGCGGAGCGCGATGAGTGCCGTGGCGAGCGGTTTGGTCAGGGAGGCCAGGTCGAAAAGGGTGGACTCCTCCACCGGCGCCCGCGTCGGCTCCACGATCCGGAAGCCGCCGAAGCCCCCCGCCAAGCGGCCGGCCGGGGTGCTGACACTCCAAGCGTAGCCGGGGCTCTGGGCCGGCGAAAGCTCCGAAAGGAAGGAGGACAACAGGTGCGCCGTCACCTAGACATGCACGCCAGAATGGAGCGAGCCACCGAAACCGCCTCGCGGGCGGCCTCGCCGCTCACGAGGGGGCCGCTCTCGCGGCGGAGGACTGGAAGAAAATGCTCCAGCTCGCACCGGAGGGGCTCGCGCTTGTCCACGGCCACCGGCACCTGGACGATGGCCCTCTGCCCGTCGCGCTCTTCCAGGCGGTAGAACTCGACGGCCTGCTCGGAGTAGTCCACGCTCAGATAGGCCTCGTGCTGGAAGACCCTCAGCTTTCGGACTTTGTCCCTGGAGATGCGGCTGGCGGTGAGGTTGGCCACGCATCCTCCCTCGAAGGTCAGGCGGGCGTTAGCCAGGTCCACGAAAGGGGTGAGGACCCGGACCCCTACGGCCTCCACCGAGCGTATGGGGCGCCTCACCAGGCTCTGGGCGATCTCGATGTCGTGGATCATGAGGTCGAGGATGACGTCCACGTCCAGGGAGCGGCCCGAAAAGACGCCCAGGCGGTGCACCTCCAGGAATCCAGGCGCCTCCACGTTTCGGGTTAGCGCCGCCACGCCAGGATTGAAGTGTTCGATGTGTCCCACGAGAAGGGGCGCGCCGCCGCGATCCCTGGCGGCGAGGATCTCGTCGCACTCCTCAAGGGTCGTGGCCATGGGCTTTTCGCAGAGCACACCCACGCCCCGTTCCAAAAAGGGCACGGCCAGGGCCCGGTGGAGGCTCGTCGGAGCCGCCACGACCACGCCGTCCACCGGCGGCAGCTCCTCGGGCCGCGTGAAGGCCTTCGCGCCGAATTTGCGGGCGATCTCCTCCGCCCTGGCCCCGTTGGCGTCCACGACGCCGACCAGCTCCGCGCCGTCCAGGTCCGACAGGATCCTGGCGTGGTGCTGCCCGAGGGAGCCCACTCCCACCACGGCCAGACGGAGAGACCTGTTTGTGTTCATGCTCGTCCCTCCCCGGCTCTACCTTTGTATGCCGCGCTTGGATTCTCGAATGAACCGGAGCAGGTAGGCCACCTCGGGTACGTGTCCGAGCTTCTCATCGGCCACGCCCACCGCCTCCGAGAACAATATCTTGGATTGGAAGAGGATGCGGTAGGCCGATTTGAGCGCCTCGATGGCCTCCGGGCTGAATCCCTTCCTCTGGAGGCCGATGGTATTGATCCCGAAAGTCTTGCCCTCGCCCCGAGCCCCGACGGTCTTGATGTAGGGGAGCACGTCGCGAGTGATGATGGAGCCGCCTCCAATGAAGGCGTAATCCCCCACCACGCAGAACTGGTGTATCGCGGAGAGGGCCCCCACGGTGGCGTGCTGGCCGACGTGCACGTGGCCGGCCAGAGTGCCCGCGTTGGCGAAGATCACGAAGTCCCCCACGGCGCAGTCGTGCGCCACGTGGCTGTAGGCCATCATCAGGATGTCGTTGCCTAGGCGCGCGACCCCGCCGCCGCCCGGCGTTCCCCGGTTGACCGTCACGAACTCGCGGATGGTGTTACGGGAGCCGATGACCACCTCGGTGGGCTCGCCCTTGTACTTGAGGTCCTGGGGAGGGCCTCCGATGGCCACGTGGGAGACGAGGTGGTTGTCGTCGCCGAGCGTCACGCGGCCGTGCAGCACGCAGTTGGGGCCGATGCTGTTGCGGGCTCCCAGCACTACCTCGGGCCCGATGTAGGTGAAGGGACCTATGGTGCAGTCGTCACCGATCTTGGCGCCCGGGTCCACAACGGCGGAAGGATGGATAGTCGTCATTCTCATGCCTCGTCACTGTTCAGAAGGTGATTGCGCCTCGCGGTCGTCCCGGGATGCGGCCGGGCCTTCGGGCCAGGTCCTTGCCCCCCGCTCCTGCCTCAAGCCTCAGCGGTTCACCATGGCGGACAGGATGACCGCCTCGGCCACGAGGGTCCCGTCCACGAAGGCCTTGCCCTGCAGCTTGCAGGTGGTGGCCTTGCGCTTGAGGACCTCCAGCTCGAAGCGGATCTGATCGCCCGGAACCACCGGCTTACGAAAGCGCGCCTCGTCGATGCCCATGAAGTACACCAGCTTCTGATCCCGGTCCGGGACCTCCCGCAGGAGCAGCACCCCGCCCACCTGGGCCATGGCCTCGATGATGAGGACTCCCGGCATCACGGGCTTCCCCGGGAAGTGCCCCTGAAAGAACTCTTCGTTGACGGTGACGTTCTTGAGGCCCACGATCCGTTTGCCGGGCTCCACCTCCAGGATCCGGTCCACGAGGAGAAAGGGGTACCGGTGCGGCAGGATCTGCTGGATTTCCGTCACGTCCATCATTGCGGACTCTCCTTGGCGGGGGCCCCGGCGAGGGATTCCTCGAGGCGCTTGAGTCGGCGGAACAGCTCCTCCAGGCGTCCGGTGAGGGCCCGTTCCCTGAGCCAGAGCCGGTGCTCCTGCGCCGGATGGCCCGTGACGAATCCTCCGTCGGGGACGTCCTTGGTGACGGCCGATTTGGCTCCCACCCTCGCCCCGTCGCCGATCCGGATGTGGCCGACGGCGCCCGACTGTCCAGCGAAGATGACGCCTTCCCCGAGGACCGTGCTCCCGCTGATGCCCACCTGGGCCACCAGCAGGCACCGGGGACCGATGCGGACGTTGTGGGCCACCTGGACCAGGTTGTCCACCTTGGTGCCCTCGCCGATGCGCGTCTCTTCGATGGCTCCCCGGTCCACGGTGGTGTTGGCGCCGATCTCCACGTCGCTCTCCACCACCGCCCGGCCGATCTGGGGAATCTTGACGTGCCTTCCGGCTTCCTGGGCGTAGCCAAACCCATCGGAGCCGATGACCGCCCCGGCGTGGAGGATCACCCGGTTGCCGAGGACCGTCCCATCGTACAGGACCACGCGCGGAAAGAGCCGGCAGTGCTCTCCGATCTCGCAGCCGGCCCCCAGCACGCACCCCGCCTCGATGACGCTTCCAGCGCCCACCCTGGTGGACTCGCCGAGGACCGCGTAGGGTCCGACATGGGCGTCGGGGGCCACCTCGCACCGCTCCCCGAGGATGGCGGTGGGGTGGATGCCAGGCTTGAACTCGCGGGGATTGTAGAAGAGTCCAATGGCCCTGGCGAAGGCGACGTAAGGGTCCTTACAGACGAGAAGCGTCTTTCCGGGCAGGCTCTCGCCCTCGGACACGAGGATGGCTCCGGCTTCGCTGACGCGGGCTGCCTCCCGGTACTTCGGATTGGCCAGAAAAGCGAGGTCACGGCCGGTGGCGGAGTCCAGGGGCGCGATCCCGAAGAGTTCCATTTCGGGATCGCCCTCCACCCGGGCTCCGACCTGTTCGGCGATGACCGAGATCTTCATCCCTATTTGCCGCTCGCGGCGGTGCTCGTGCCCGGGTAAGCCTGGTTCATGGCGGCTATGACGTCCGCGGTGGCGTCAAGGGTTTCCGCGTTGTAGAGGCAGATGCCCTTTTCGAGCACCAGCGAGAGCCCCTTGGACTGAGCGTACTGGGTGATCACCCCGGCGAGCTTCTGCTGGAACTCGGCCTGCATCTTCTGGCTGCGGGCCTCCATCTCGTCCTGAGCCGCCTTGGCGTAGGCCTGGTACTCGTACATCTTGGAGTTGAATTTGGCCCTGAGGTCGTCCTTCTTGTCCTCGCTGATCTTCGGGTCCTTAACCTGTTCCTCCAGGGCCTTCAGCTCGGTCTCCTTGGCCGTGATCTGGGCCTGCTTCTGATCGTGGAAGGCCTTCAGGGCGGCCTGAATACTTTTCCCCTCCTTGCACTCGTTGGCCACGCGCATGGTGTCCACCACGGCGATCTTGAGCTGGGCCTGGGCAAACACGCCGAGGGATGCGAGGGTGAGAGTGGCCGCGAGAGCGGCTGTCAGTTTCCGCATGGTTTGTTCCTCCTTGAGGTCCTTATCAGAACGTCAGTCCTATGGAGAGCTGGAAATTGCTGAAGTCATCATTGGGCCGCTTCTTGAGGTTGTACGCGTAAATAAGCCTCAGAGGCACGTTGAACTGGGGGATGAAGAAGCGCAGCTCCGCGCCGGCGTCGGCTCGGTAGTTGCTCAACTCCATTTTCTGTCGCTCGTGGTAGGTGTTGCCGGCGTCCACGAAGAGGGCCACGTCCACCTGCTCGACCACGTGAAAGACGTACTCCCAGTTGGTCAGCAGGTAGCGGTTCCCACCCTCGATGGTCTGCGTGGAGGGATCGAGGAAGTATCGTCCATCCTTTGTGAGGGGATAGACGGACCGTATGCCGAATCCGCGCAGCGTGTCCTCGCCGCCGAGGAAGTAGCGTTCCCAGAGGGGGATCTGCTGGCCTCCGTAAGCCGTGATGTAGCCGATGCTCAGGCGGAAGGCGGCGTTCTGTTTGCGGAAGGTGGGGATGTAGATGTCGCCGTCGAAGTTGGACTTGATGAACTTGTTCTGCCCTCCGAGCCAATTGCCCGCCACGCTCGTGTTCAAGGAGAGCTGCATGCCGCGCATGGGCCGGAAGGGGTTGTTGACCGAGTTGTAGTTAATTCCGCCAAACACCGCCGAAGTAGTGCTGTTATTCAGGTAATCCGTGTAAAGGGGAGAGATCGTGGTGGTGAAATTGTTGGCGTGGGAGCGCTCCCAACGGTATCCCACGGACCAGGAGGAGAAGTCGGTGATCGGGAAGGAGACGGAGAAGGAGGCGCCCTTGGTAAGCTGGTCGAACTGCAGGTAGGTCAAGTCGGAATTGTAGATGGAGAAGGAGGCGCCGATCCGCTTGCCGAAGAACCACGGGTCCGAGTAGTTGATCGAGTAGAGCTTCTGCACCTTGCCGACGTCCGCGTTCAGGGAGAAGGTTGTACCGGTGCCCAGGAAGTTGTAGGTCCGGAAGGACCCCGAGATGAAGAAGCCGTTGATTCCGCCGTACCCGCCGCCGAAGAGGAGCTCGTTCTTGCTCGCCTCCTCGCCCTTCACCAGCACGTCCACCGTGTTGGTGTTGGGCACCTTGGTGATGGTGGGATCATCCTTGATGGTGAAGAGCCCCGTCGCCTTGAGGCGGTAAAGCCCCCGCTGGTAGCGGACATAGTTGAAGACCTCTTGCTCGTAAATGAGCATCTCTCGCCTGAGGACGTAGTCCCGGGTAGAGACGTTGCCGCGGAACTCGATTCGGTTCACGTAGTAGATCTGGTCCTCGGTGATGGAGATTTCCACGTCCGCCGTCTTGGTGGCGGCGTGCTTGTCGAAGATAGGAGTGGCCGTGGCGTAGATGTAGCCCTTCTCGCCGTATTTGGCCTCGATGGACTTGATGACGTATCCGAGGGCCACCTTGTCCAGCGGCTTGCCCTCCTTGAGGAAGACGAGCTTCTTGAGGTCGGCGCTTGGGAAGACCGTGTTCCCCTCGAACGAGACCTTCCCCAGCTTGTAGGCGATGCCCTCCTGGATGGGGATGGTCAGCTTCAACCACTCCTTGGTGTGGCTCTTGTTAAAGCTCTTGTCCACGATGGGGTCCCCCACGTCCACGTCCAGGTACCCCTCCGACTCGTACAGGTCTCTCAGTCCCTTGATGTCCTCGTAGTAGCGGTCCTCCGAGTAGATGTCGTGCCGGGTGGCCCAGGAGAGAAACCAGTGCTCGCGGGTCTTCTTCAGCGTCCAGCGCAGCTTGCGTTGGGAGAAGGCGTGGACCCCCAGAAACTTCACCTTCTCGATGCGCGCCTTGGGGCCCTCCTTGATGTTGAAGGTGAGGGCCACCTCCGACCGCCCCATGGTCTGGACCTTGGAGGTGACGTCTGCCTCCGGGAACCCCTTCTCGGCCGCCATGAACCGGAGGGCGGCCTCGGTGTGCATCACCTTCGTGTAGTCCAGGACGGTGCCGGTCTTGATCTCGGCGTTGTTCTCTTTGAGCTTGTCAAGGATGGTGCTGGAGGTAAGGGCCTTCGATCCCGTGTACTCCACGGAGGCCACGATGGGCCGCTCCTTGATGTGGAAGATGATGATCTTCCCCGTTTTGCCGTTCTCCTCGTCGATCGAGAGGTCCTCGAAGAGCCCGGAGTTCCAGATTTTCATGAACTCGCGCCGCAGGCGAGCCTCATCGTAGACGTCTCCCGGCCGCAGGCTCGTGAGTGCCAGGAAGGCGTCCTGGGTGAGGCGGTCGTTCCCTTCGAGCACGATCTTCTCGATCTTGGGCTGTTCGGACTGCTTGCCCTGGGCGGCCTTGGCGGGCTGCTCCGCCTGGGACGCCGGTTTCTTCTCGCTCCTATCTCCGGCGGGCGGTGGGTTCTGGGCGGCGAATGCCACCGTGGTGAGGAGAAGGACGGTCAGGATCGGCAACAGTCTTCGGGCCATGCTCCACCTATCCGGATACGGGCACTGGCTCTACGCTGGCCAGCGCGATCCGATCCCCTTGCACTTCCAGGTTGATTCGAGTGTTCTCGCGCACGTCATTGAGCAGGAGCCACTCCGCGAGCGGATCCTCAATGTAGGCTTGGACTCCCCGCCGGAGGGGGCGGGCACCGTAGGTGGGATCGGTGCAGCAGGTGTCCACGAGAAAATCGGGGACTCCCCCCTCCACGGCCAGGTCGATGCCCCGGTCCCTCATCACCCGGTTCAGGTTCTCAATCATGCGGACGGCGATGGCCTGAAGGTCCTCCCTCGATAGGGGATCGAAGACGATGATCTCGTCGATGCGGTTCAGGAATTCGGGCTGGAGAGTCCGCCGCAGGTGCCGGTGGACTTCGTCCTTCTGCACCGAAGCGGTCCTCTGCGCCCCCTCGAACCCCGGCACGCCCCTGTCCAGGATGAACTTGGAGCCCAGGTTGCTCGTGAGGATGAGGATCGTGTTCTTGAAATCCACCGTGTCGCCGTAGCTGTCCGTCAGGATGCCGTCCTCCAGGATCTGCAACAGGACGTTCAGGACGTCGGGGTGGGCCTTCTCGATCTCGTCCAGGAGGATGACGGCGTAGGGCCGGCGTTTGACCCGCTCCACGAGCTGCCCGCCCTCCTCGTACCCCACGTAACCGGGCGGCGAGCCGATCATCTTGGATACGGAGTGCCTTTCGGCGTACTCGCTCATGTCCATGCGGATCAGGGCGCGCTCGTCGCCGAAGAGGAACTCCGAGAGGGTTTTGGCCGCCTCGGTCTTGCCAACCCCCGTGGGGCCGAGGAAGATGAAGGAGCCGATGGGACGCCCGGGGTTGCGGATCCCCGCGCGGGAGCGCCGGATGGCGCGCGCCAGGGCCGAGATGGCCTTGTCTTGTCCGATGACGCGCCGGTGCAGAATCTGCTCGATGCGCATGAGCTTGTCCCGCTCGTCTTCGCGAATGGCGGTGACCGGAATCCCCGTCCAGAGGGCCACCACCTCCTCCACGAGCTCCCGTCCCACCTCGGGCGGGGCGGGGATTTCCTCCTCGCGGGTGGCGGCGCCTCGCCGTTCGGGCATCCACCCTTCCGAGCCGGACCGCCCGTCCGGCGGCTCCGGTGCCGGGTACCCCAGGATGCGGGCCTTGGCGCCCGCCTCGTCGATCACGTCGAGAGCCTTGTCGGGCAGGAACCGGTCCGTGATGTACCGGTTGGAGAGCAGAACCGCCCTCTGGATGGCCTCGTCCGTGTAACGCACCTGGTGGTACTCCTCGTAGCGTCGCCGGGTGCCCTCCAGGATCCTCACCGTCTCCTCCTCGGAGGGCGGCAAAACCTTCACGGGTTGGAACCGGCGCACGAGGCCCCGGTCCTTTTCGATGTGGCGCTTGAAATCGCGGAAGGTGGAGGTGCCGATGCACTGCACCTGCCCGCGGCTCAGGGCGGGCTTGAGGATGCTCGCGGCGTCCAGGGAGCCCTCGGCGCTCCCGGCCCCGACGAGGGTGTGGATCTCATCCACGAAGAGGATGACCGTCCGGTCCTCGTAGGCCTCCTTGAGAATGGCCTTGAGGCGCTCCTCGAACTGGCCGCGGTACTTGGTCCCGGCCAGCACGAGGGAGAGGTCGAGGGAGAGGATCCGCTTGTCCTTCAGGGCGGTCGGGACCTCGCCCGAGACGATGCGCTGGGCCAGCCCCTCCACGAGGGCAGTCTTGCCTACCCCCGGTTCTCCGAGGAGGATGGGATTGTTCTTGTGGCGGCGTGCCAGGATCTGAATGATGCGCTCCAGCTCCGATTCGCGTCCGATGAGGGGGTCGAAGAGCCCCTCCGAGGCCAGGGCCGTGAAGTCCTGGGAGAACTCCTCGAGGGCCGGCTTGGCCTCCTTCCGCCGCTCGAGCCCCTGGCGGCGCAAGGCAGCCTGCAGGCGCTCGCGGGCCGAGGCCAGCGTGATGCCCCGCTCCTGCAGGAGGCGTGAGGCGGGCGTATCCTCCAGGTGGAGGAGGCCGAGGAAGAGGTGTTCCACTCCGATCCTCAGTCCGGCCATCCGTTCGAACTCCTCGGGCGCGAATTTCTCCAGGACCAGCCGGACGTCGCGGGACCAGCCCGGCGTGGCCGGCTTCGCGGCGGCGGGCTCCTCCGGGCGGCTCGCGGCGATACCCTCCCGCAGCTCGTCAAGGGTCACGCGTCCGCGTCCGAGGACCTCCTTGAGCAAAGGAGAATCCACCGCCACGAGGCCCACGAGGAGATGCTCCGTGTCGGCCACCGGTGCGTTAGCCTGGTGGGCCTCGTACCGCGCGAAGTAGAGTGCCCGCCGTGCCTGTTCCGTGAAGCGCTCGTACATCCGCTTACTCCAACTGCCGGATTATACCATCGGCCTGGAGGGCTGTCACTCGATCTTGCCATCCCTGAGGCGCAGGGTCCGGCTGCAGCCCCCAGCCAGGGCCGGATTGTGGGTGGCCATGAGGATGGTCAGGCCGTGGCTGGCCTTCAGGCCCATGAGCAGGTCGAAGGCCTGGCCGGCCGTCTCCTCGTCCAGGTTGCCCGTGGGCTCGTCCGCCAGCAGGAGGCGGGGGCGGTTCATCAGGGCCCGGGCGATGGCCACGCGCTGCTGCTCACCCCCCGAAAGCTTCGACGGGAGATGGCGCTCCCTCTCCACCAAGCCCACCTCTCCCAGCAGCCGCTGGGCCCGTTCGCGCGCTTCGGGCGACTTCACGCCGGCGACCACCGCGGGCATCATCACGTTCTCGAGCGCGGTGAACTCGGGCAGGAGGAAGTGGAACTGGTAGATGATCCCGATGGTGGAGCGGCGGAACTGGTCCAGCGCGTTCCCGCGCAGCTTCATCACGTCCTGGCCGGCCACCGTGATCGCGCCCGAATCGGGCCTGTCCAGCCCGGCCACCAGGTGGAGGAGGGTGCTCTTGCCCACGCCCGAGGGACCCATGAGCGCCACCGCCTCCCCCTCCTCGATGCGGAAGCCCGCGCCCTTGAGGACGTGGATGGTGCGGCCGCCCGAGAGGTAGGCCTTTCGCAGGGCGTCGACGGTGATCATCACTCGTACCTCAAGGCTTCCACGGGGTCCAGCTTGGCCGCCCGATAGGCGGGGTAGAGGGTGGCCCCGAAGGAGATGAGCAGGGCGAAGGCGCTGACCGCCAGCACCTGTGCCCACGACGTGATGAAGGGCACGTAGGGAAGGGGATAGACGTCGAGGGAGAGGGGGATGGCGTGCGTCCTGTCCAGGACGGTGCTGGCGATGACCCCGGCCGCCGAGCCGAGGATGGTGCCCACGATCCCGATGACCATGCCGTGAAAGAGGAAGATCTTCAGGATGTGGGCCGGCGACGCCCCCATGCTGCGGAGGATGCCGATGTCCCGCACCTTTTCCATGACCATGAGGATCAGGGTGGAGACGATGTTCAACGCGGCCACCATCACGATGAGCCCGATGGAGAGGAAGAGCAGTATCCTCTCCATCCGGAGCGCCTTGAAGAATTCGGCGTTGCTGCCCACCAGGTCCAGCACCCGGTACTGATCGCCCAGCTCGGTCTGGAGCGCGGCGTGCGCGGCGGCGAGCTCCCCGGGCTTCTTGAGCCGAACCTGGATGGCGCTCACCGTGCCCGGAGCCGTGAAGAGGCGCTCGGCCAGAGGCAGGGCCACGTAAACGAACTCCGTGTCGTAGAGGTAGTACCCCGTGCGGAGGATGCCCGTGACCTTGAGGGAGATGATCTTGGGGAAGTTGCCGAAGGGCGACAGGGTCAGCTTGGGGGCGAGGAGCTGGATGGTGTCCCCCTCCCACACGCCGAGCCTCTCGGCGAGATCCGCCCCCAGGATCGCCTCCGGTTCGCCCTGGCCGTCCTTTCCGAGGAAGGAGCTGCCGCGCACGTAGGGCCGCAGATCCACGACCCGGGCCTGGGTGCCGGGGTCTACCCCCACCACCTTGGCCACCAGTCCGACTCGCGTGGTGGGGCCGCTCACCAAGCCCGTGCCCAGGACGATGGGCGTGTAGGCCGCGACCCGGGGATCCTTGGCGAGCGCCTCGGTAACGGTCTTCACGTCGGAAGGCTGGAGTTCCTCGGGGCCTCCGAGGATGTTCAGGTCGGCGTTCAGGAGCTGGATCTTCTCCCGAATGCGGGTGGTGAACCCGGTGGAGATGGCCAGGGCGATGATGAGGGCCATGGTCCCCACGGCCACTCCCAGGATGGAGATGACGCTGATGAGGGAGATGAACGCCTGCCGCCGGCGGGCGAAGAGGTAGCGCCGCCCCACGAAGGTGGTGAGGCTCATGATCCAGCGCCCGAGGGCAGCGCCTTGAGCAGGGGGAAGAAGACCACGTCTCGGATGGAGGCGGTGTCCGTCAGGAGCATGGCCAGCCGGTCGATGCCCAGCCCCTCGCCGGCGGTGGGCGGCAGCCCGTACTCCAGGGCCTGGCAGTAGTCCTCGTCATAGGGCATGGCCTCGTCATTGCCCTGGGCCTTCTCGCGCACCTGCTCCCTGAATCGGGCCCTCTGGTCCTCGGGCTCGTTCAATTCGGAGAAGCCGTTGGCCAGCTCCATCCCCGCCACGAACAGCTCGAAGCGGTCCACCGTGTCCTCCGAGCCGGGAAGCCGCCGGGAGAGGGGCGAGACCTCCAGCGGATAGTCGTGCACGAAGGTGGGCTGCTCAATCGCGGGCTGGATCAGGGTCTCGAATGCCTCCACGAGGAAGCGTTCGGGGGTCTGGGCCTTGGCCGGGCTCATCCCCAGCTTGGGGGCCCACTCGCTCCGGCCTTCGGGTGTCAGCCAGGCGCCCTCAGGGACGCCCTTTTCGGCCAGAGCGGCCCTCGCGGCGGGCCTGAGCGAGATGCGGCGGAAGGGCGCGGCGAAGGAGAGGGACCGCCCCTGGTAGGTGATCTCCGTGGTCCCCAGGACCTCTCCCGCCACCGCGGCCAGCATTCGTTCGGTGAAGGCCATCAGATCGGAGGCGCTGGCGTAGGCCCTGTAGAACTCCATCATGGTGAACTCGGGGTTGTGCGTGGTGTCAATCCCCTCGTTCCTGAAGTTGCGGTTGATCTCGAAGACCCGAGGGAGGCCTCCCACCACCAGGCGCTTGAGGTAGAGCTCAGGGGCAATCCTCAGGTAGAGCTGGCGGTCGAGGGCGTTGTGGTGCGTGACGAAGGGCCGGGCCGCGGCCCCGCCGGCGATGGGGTGGAGCATGGGGGTCTCCACCTCCTCGAAGCTCTCGTCTCCCATGAAACGGCGCAGAGAGGCGATCATGCGGGAGCGCACCAGGAAGCGCGGCAGGCTGTCGGCGTTCACGATCAGATCGAGGTGCCTCTGGCGGTAACGCAGTTCCACGTCGGAGAGGCCGTGCCACTTCTCCGGCAGGGGGTGGAGGCACTTCTGGAGGGGCAGATACCGGTCGACGGCGACGGTCAGCTCGCCGGTTTTGGTGCGGAAGAGGGTCCCCTCCACGCCGATCCAGTCTCCGAGGTCCAGCAGGGACAGGTGGCCGTAGGCCTCGCCCAGCCTCTGGCGCTCGAAGAGGACCTGGAGCCGGGCACCACCCTCGCTGACATGGCCGAAGGCGAGCTTGCCCATTTTCCTCAGCGTGAGCAGGCGCCCGGCGGTCTTTACCGATGGCGCCTTCTGGGCGAGGGCCTCGGCGCTTTCCTCCCCGTGGTCCGAGAGGATGCCGGCCAGCGACCGGTCGGTCTCGAATCGGATCGGGCAGCACCCGGGAAACGCCTCCGGCCATTGGGACAGCTTGGTTCGTCGTTGCGCGATCAGTTCGTCTTCCACGGGGTTCCCCATTGGAGGAGGCGGGCCGAGAGGCTCTCCGATCGCCGGACTCCGGTCTCCCGTCCAGCGCGGCGATGCCCAGGACCACCGGTTGCCGGATTATAGGCAAGGGTGGTGGAAAAATCAAGCAATGGAGCACTCTGCGCGGATAGGGAGCCTCCCCAAAAGAAAAGCGGCGCGCCAAAATGGCGCGCCGCTTTGGCCTGGTTTTGTTTCGCCTCAGCCGGCGAGGAAGTAGACGTAGAAGCCGCCGCCCTGGCCGTCCTGGAGGTAGACCGAAACGGGGTCGCCCTTCTTAATGTTGGCGATGGCCTTCCGGTAGTCCTCCACGTTGTTGACCATGTGGCCGTTCACCTCGGAGATGACCGCTCCCTCACGGATGTCCTTGGTGAAGGCGTTGGATGAGGGATCCACCCCGACCACCACCACGCCCTGGACGTCCTGCGGGATCCGGTAGGCCATCCGATTGTCCTGGGTGAGGTTCTGCACCTGGATGCCCAGCACGTCCTTGGCGGGTTTCTCGCCCTGGCTCTCTCCGCCCGACTCCTGGCCGGCCAGCGCCTTGGCGCGGTTGCCCAGGGTCACCCGGTACTCCTTCTTCTTGCCGTCCTTGTAAGCCTCCAGGGTGATGGTCTTCCCGGGCGGATAGCCGGCGACCTTGTGGGTCAGCTCCATGCTGTCCTTGATGGGCTCTCCGTTCACGGAGACGATGATGTCACCCTTCTGCATGCCGGCCTTGGCGGCGGGCGTGCCGTCGTCCACGCTCTGGACCAGAGCACCGCCCTTCAGGTCGAGGCCGTAGGCTTTTTTGAAGTAATCCCTGGCGTCCTGGTCCACGGCGCTGACGCGCACGCCCAAGTAGCCGCGCTCCACCTTGCCCGTGGTCTTGAGTTGCTCCAACTCGCCCTTGACCATGTTGATGGGGATGGCGAAGCCTATGCCCTCCACCATCCGGCCCATATAATCGCTGCGGGTGATGGCGGTATTGATGCCGATGACTTGGCCCTGGACGTTGACGAGGGGACCACCCGAGTTGCCGAAGTTGATGGCCGCGTCGGTCTGGAGGAAGTCATCCAGGGAGTTGGAGGAGATGCGGCGGCCCTTGGCGGAGATCACGCCCACCGTGACGGTATGGCTGTACATGAGGGGATTGCCGATGGCCATGACCCAGTCGCCTGGTCGCATGGCGCTCGAATCGCCGAGGGGGACGGTGGGCAGATTGGTGGCGTCGATCTTGAGGAGGGCCACGTCCGTCTCCTTGTCCCGGCCCACGATCTTGGCGTCGAAGGTGCGCCCGTCATCCAAGGTCACCGTCACTTTGGTGGCGTCGTCCACCACGTGGTTGTTGGTGAGGATGTAGCCGTCCGGGCTGATGATGAAGCCGCTGCCGCCGGCCTCCTGCACGGGAGGTTGCCCCTGGGGCCCTTGCTGGTGGGGGTTTCCGAAGAAGAACTCGAAGGGGCCCATGAACTGCTGGGGCATGTTGCCCATCCCCTGGCTCTTTTCCACGGAGATGGCCGTGATGCTGACCACCGCCGGATTCACCTTGGCGGCGATGTCGGCGAAGCTCGGCAGCCCCATGGCGTTGGTGGCGGCCTGAGTGGCGCTGACGGCGGCTGCGTTCGTAACGGCCTTGGCGGTGGGTGCGCTGACGTTCCTCAGTTGAGCCAGTCCGAAGCCCATGAGGATCAACAGGCTCCCAGCGGCTGCGAACATCAACGTTTTTGCTATCTTCATTGAATGCTCCTTTCCTGTTCCTCAACGAGGTATTGCTTGAGCTTCCGGTGCAGAGTCCGGATGCCGATCCCTAATACGCGCGCGGCCTGTGTTTTGTTGCCGTGCGTCTGGTCGAGAGCCCTTAGTATGGCCTGTTTTTCCAGTTCGTCCAAGGCCTGGACCGGCCGCCCTGGCTCCGCAAAGGCACGGCGTCCCGGGATGGACGACAGAGGTGGCCCTATGGGACCGGCATCGGGGCCCGCCTTGAGCTCGGGCGGGAGGTGGCGCGGGAGCAACTCCTCCCCCGTGCCGAAGATGACCATGCGTTCCACGACGTTCTTCAGCTCCCGAACGTTCCCGGGCCAGGAGTAGTTCCCCAGGGCCCGCAGGACTTCGGGATGAATGCTCGAAATGTTCTTGCCGTGTTCGCGGTTGAAGTGTGCCATGAAGGAGTGGGCGAGGAGGGGGATATCGTCCAGCCGCTCCCTCAGCGGCGGGATCACGATCTCGACCACCTTCAGCCGGTAGAAGAGGTCCTCGCGGAACTTCGACTCCTGGACCATCTTGGTGAGGTCCCGGTGGGTGGCGGTGATGAACCGGACGTCCACGGAAATGGGCTGAGTCCCCCCGACGCGGGTGACCACGCGCTCCTCCAGGACGCGGAGCAGCTTGGCCTGGAGGTCCAGGGAGAGCTCGCCGATCTCGTCGAGAAAGAGGGTGCCGCCGTTGGCCTGTTCGAACTTGCCGGCGTGGGCCTTGTCGGCCCCCGTGAAGGAGCCCTTCTCGTGACCGAAGAGCTCGCTCTCGATGAGGTTGGCCGGGATGGCGGCGCAGTTGATGGGAAGAAACCGGTTCCGCTTGCGCTCGGAGTTTTGGTGAATGGCGTTGGCGATGAGCTCCTTGCCCGTTCCCGACTCGCCCTGGATGAAGACCGTGGCACGCGTGGGGGCGACCATCCGGATCTGCTGGAAGACCTCGCGCATGGGGTCCGAGTTGCCGACGATGTTCTCGAAGCCGAACCGCTCGTCCAGCCTCGCCTTCAGCTCGTCCACCTCGACCTTCAGGCGGCGCTTCTCCACGAGGGCCTGCACCCGCCTCCTCAGCTCGTAGAGGTCGACGGGTTTGGCCAGGTAGTCGTCGGCGCCGACCTTCATGGCCTGCACCGCGGATTCGACGGAGCCGAAGGCGGTGATGAGGAGCACACCCACCGAGTTCTCCGACTGCTTCACCTGGCGGAGCACCTCCATGCCGTCCATGCCCGGCATCCTGAGGTCGGTCAGGACCAGATCCACGGAATCGTGGGTCTTGAAGTAAGCCATGCCTTCGTCGGAACGCTGGAACGGGTGCACCTCATAGCCCACCTTCTCCAGGGCCCGGGTCAGGCTTCGAAGATTTTCTTCCTCGTCTTCGAGAATCAGAATCGAACCCAAGGCCATTTTGGCACACCTCCTATCCGCGAGAATATCTCAAAAGCAAGACGGGTGCCAATGGGAGGAGGAAGCGAGGAGGTGCCAGGAGGAATCAGCCGGCGGTTGCATTCCCGTTACGGCCTGCCTATCTTCTGCTGGAGATGGCGCTACCCCGGGTCGGCCCGCCCTGATGTGTCCCAGCCCTTCGGGCTCGCGGGTGCGAAGGGGGGCCGTCGTTCATCTCTGCACCCGCCCTGGGCGGCCATCTGAATAGGCGCAATGGCGGGACGGACCCGCCGAAAGGAGAGGCCATGATGGAAGGTGCGCGGCCGTGCCCGTTCTGCGATGCCAGGGATGCCCTCCTCCGCAATGAGCTGGCCTACGCCCGGTTCGACACCTCTCCGGTGAACCCGGGCCATCTCCTACTGATACCGAACCGCCACGTGTCGGATTTCTTTGAGACCACGTGGGAGGAGAAACGGGCGCTCATGGACTTGATGGAGGAGGCGAAGACTCTGTTGGATCTGCGTTTTTCTCCGCAGGGATACAATCTGGGGGTCAACGTGGGCGCCTGCGCCGGCCAGACCGTCTGGCACGTCCACGTGCACCTCATTCCGCGGTACAAGGGGGACGTGGCCAACCCCAGGGGCGGGGTCCGCGGGGTCATCCCAGCCAGGCAATCCTATTGAGCCAGCTCCTGGCGGAGGCGTGGAGGCAGTAACTACACCGGAGGTCGCAGCGGTCGGTGACGGAGACCCGGAGGTAACGGACGGTCCTCCCCCTGGGGAATTTACGCTCTCCCGACCTTAAGCCGTCTTCTTGCCCTTTTTGAGGATCACCAGCTTGCCTCCGCTCGCCTTGGTCCGCTGGGCGCCCTCGTTCTTCTCGTTGAGGGCCAGTTCGCCGCCGGCCATGGCGAGCCCCAGCTCGCGTCCGATGTGGCCCCCGATCTGGATGCGCCCGCCCACCATCTCTTCGCCGGCCTGATCCCACGTGAGGTCCCGGATGTCGATCACGCCCCCCATCATGCGGTAGCCTGCGGAGTAGCCCGCGTTGCCCCGGACCACGATGCGCCCGCCCACCATGGAGTTCCCGATAAGGTCGTAGGCGTTGCGCTCCACCAGGATTTCGCCGCCCACCATGGAATGGCCCAGGTTGTTCTCGGCCAGGCCCTTCACGTGGAGGGTTCCACCCTTCATCCCGGCGCCGGCCTGGTCGCCCGTGTCGCCCTCCACCGTCAGGACGCCGGACTCCATGTAGGCTCCGGTGAAGGCGCCGAGGTGCCCCTTGACGGTCAAATCGAAGTTGCGGCCGAAGACGCCCACGCAGTCGAGCAGCACCTCCTCTAGCCCGGAGAGATCGAGGGTTTGGTCGGAGGGCAGGCGCCGGCGGACGGCGGAGAGGAAAAGCCCCGCTTTCCGTGCGAAGGCCATGTGTCCGCGGGCCGGAATGATGGTTTGAAGGGCCTCCTGAAGGCTGCCCACGGGAAGCGGCTCCTGGCCCAGGGCCGCGACGGCCGCCTCGAAGTCCTTGGCGAGGCTCTCGGTGTAGGGGGCGTTCAGGTAGCTCTCGAACACGTTCTTCAGATCCATGGTTCCCCCTCTCTCAGACCGCCGGCGGGTACCAACCGCGGTTCGGGTCGCGGACGTAACGGTCGATGGAACGCGCGGCCTCCCTGCCCGCCCGCGTGGCCAGGATCACGGTGGCCGCCCCGGTGATGGCGTCGCCTCCCGCGAAGACCTTCGGCACCGTGCTCATGTAGGTCTCACGGTTGACCTTGATGACCGAGCCCCAGCGCGTGGCTAGCCCCGGCAGATTGGAGGGGATGAGCACGTTGGGGGTCTGGCCGATGGAGACCACGACCGTGTCGCATTCGATGATGTAGTTGCTATCCGGAACGGGGACGGGGCGACGGCGCCCGGAGGAGTCCGGCTCGCCGAGCTCCATCTTCTGCACCTCCACCGCTTTCACGAAGCCGTTGTCGTCCCCGATGTAGCGCACGGGGTTGGTGAGAAGGGTGAAGATGGCGCCCTCCTCCAGGGCGTGCTCGATCTCCTCCCCCCGGCCTGGCATCTCCTCGCGGCTGCGCCGGTAGACGATCCTCGCCTCCTCGGCCCCCAGGCGAAGGCTGATGCGCACCACGTCGAAAGCCGTGAAGCCGGCCCCCACGACCACCACCCTGCGGGGCTTCCGGATGGGGGTTCCCACGCCCGGCTTCCAGGCCTTCATGAGGTTCACGCGGGTGAGGAACTCGTTGGCCGAGTAGACGCCGTTCAGGTTCTCCCCGGGAATGCCCATCATGTTGGGGTACCCCGCGCCGGAGGCCACGAAGAGGGCGTCGAACTCGCCCAGCACCTCCTGAACCGGCATGGTGCGCCCCACCACCACGTTGCACTCCAGCTGGACGCCCAGGGCCTGCACGTACTCCACCTCCTTCTGGACGATGGCCTTCGGGAGGCGGAATTCGGGGATGCCGTACATGAGCACGCCGCCGGCCTTGTGCAGCGCTTCGAAGAGGTGGACCGTGTGACCCATCTTGGCCAGGTCCGCCGAGCAGGAGAGGCCGGCGGGGCCCGAACCGATGACGGCCACCTTGTAGCCCGTGGCCGGTGCCTTGGAGACCGAGTCGGCCCGCCGCTCCGAATGGCCGAACTGCCAATCCGCCGAAAAACGTTCGAGGCGACCGATGGCGATGGGGTTCTTCGGGTTGGTGTCGTTGATGATGCAGGCCGCCTCGCAGAGGTTCTCCTGAGGGCAAACACGGCCGCAGACGGCGGGCAGGTTGTTGTACTTCCGGATGTCCTCGGCGGCCTCCACGAAGTGGCCCCTCGAGATGTGGCCGATGAAAGTGGGGATGTCGATATGGACGGGACAAGCCACCACGCACCGCGGCTTGGGGCACTCGAGGCAGCGCATGGCCTCGGCGACGGCCTCGGCGGGCGAGTAACCCAGGGCCACCTCGTCGTAGTTCTTCAGGCGGGCCTCAACGCTCTGGCAGGCGATCTCCAGGCGCGGCTCCTTGGAGCGGGGGCGCTTCTTCTCCCCCTCCTTCACGCCGCCCAGGGCTGCGATGTCAACGGTTTCGCTCATGAATCCATCTCCCCTACCGCTTGAGCGTTTCGAAATAGAGCCGGCAGGAAGGGCTTGAGGCGATGGCCTCCCGCTCCTCCTTCTGGTAAACCTTCATTCGGGCGAACATCTCGTCCCAGTGGACCTTGTGGCCGTCGAAATCGGGGCCGTCCACGCAGACAAACTTCGTTTCGTCCCCGATGCCCACCCTGCACCCACCGCACATGCCGGTGCCGTCGATCATGATGGTGTTCAGGGAGACGGTGGTGGGCACCCCCCAGGGCCGGGTCATTTCCGCCACGGCCCTCATCATGATGGGCGGGCCGATGGCCACCACCCTGTCCATGGGCCGTCCCTCGTCGTGGAGTTTCTTGAGGGCGTCGCTCACGAACCCCTTCATGCCGAAGGAGCCGTCGTCGGTGGTGACGATCAGCTCGTCGGAAGCCGACCCAAGCTTGTCGTCCCAGAACATCAGGTCCTTGCGCCTGTAGCCGATGATGGTGACCACGCGGTTGCCCGCGGCGCGCAGCCCCTTGCAGATGGGGTAGATGGGCGCCACCCCCAGGCCGCCGCCGATGACCACCACCGTCCCCACCTTGTCCATGTGGGTCGGCGTGCCCAGGGGGCCGAGGACGGCGAAGAGCTCCTCTCCCACCTGAAACTCTTCTCCCAGTTCGATCGTGGAGCGGCCGACCTCCAGGAAGACGATGGTGACCTCGCCCTTCTCCGGATCGGAGTCGGCGATGGTGAGCGGGATCCGCTCGCTGTCTTCCCGGTTCATGACCATCAGGAACTGCCCGGGCTTGTGGGCCTTGGCCACGCGAGGGGCCTCGATGGTCATCTCCACCACTCCGGTGGCGAGCACTTTCTTGCCGGTGATTCGGTACATGGAACCCCCTTCGGACGCGATGCCGTCTACCCGCGGGCATGCTAAAATACGCGGTCGCCCCCCCGGAAAAGAGGGGCAAATTATAATGCCTGGAGGGCCGAGTTTGCAAGTGGAGGGCCAGGTCTGCCAGACCATGGGGAAGTGGCACTGGGTCTGGGTCGGTGCCGAAGTGAGGCGGGGTTTCCCCGGCGGGCGCCTTGCGTTGGGTGAAGGCCGGCGCAAGAACAGGGTGGCGGTGGGCGACCGGGTCACGCTCAGGCTCCAGCCTGACGGTTCGGCCCTCATTGAGTCCATCCTGCCCAGGAGGAGCAAGCTCTCCCGGCGCATGTCCTTCACGGGGGCGGAACACGTGGTGGCGGCCAACGTGGACGTGCTGGCGGTCATGCTCGCCCCCAATCCGCTTCTGAACACGGCCCTGCTCGACCGTTATCTCGTGGCGGCCCTGTCCCAGGGAATCGAGGCGGCGATCCTCGTGAACAAGATGGACCTCCTCTCGGAATCCGACGTGGATGAGACCCTGGCGCCCTACCGGAGGCTCAACTACCCGATTTTCCCCATGGCCGCCAAGCTCCGCCGCGATCTGGACGCCTTCCTCTCCGCCGTGGCGGGCCGGTGGGTGGTCCTCGTGGGACACTCCGGGGTGGGCAAGACCACCCTGGTCAACGCTGTTGTGCCGGGGGCGGAGGAGAAGGTAGGAGAGGTCCGCGAAGCCACCGGCAAGGGGCGGCACACCACCTCCAGCGCCATCGCCCACCGGCTGGGGGACGGCACCATCCTCGTGGATACCGCGGGTATTCGGGAGTTCGCGCTCTGGGGGGTGGGCTGGCGCGAGGTGGAAGCGGCCTTCCCGGAAATCCACGAGGCCGGTGCCGGATGCCGCTTCCCCGACTGCCAGCACTCCCGCGAGCCGGGGTGCGCCGTGAAGGGGGGCCTCCAGTCGGGCCGAGTCAGCCCCCGCCGCTACGAGAGCTACCTCTCCCTGCTTCAGGAGGCCCTGGGAGAAGGGACGCCCGGACGGTAGCTCGGTGCGCAGACAGGTAGAACCGCGGCGGGATCGTTGCTCCACCCTCCACTGGGAACTCGCCTTCCATGGCGGCCCAAACAAAACGAAGAGGGGGAGCGCCCATGGCGGCTCCCCCTCTTCCAATAAGAGTTTTCGCGGCCCCTACTTGGCGGCGGCCGGCTGGGGAGCCTTAGGCTTCTGCTCGGCGGGGGCGGGCTGAGCGGCCTCAGGCTTCTGCTCGGTGGTCGCGGGCTGAGCGGCCTGGGGCTGCTCGGCCGTATTGGCCGGTGCGGTGGCCTCGGGAGCCGGCGCGGGCGCGGGCTGCTCGGCGGGGGCGGGCGCCTCGGCCGGGGCTTCGGTCTTCTGGCAAGAGACGAAGGCGGCGAGGCTCAGAACCAGCATCAGGCCCATGAGAATCTTGCTTGCGGTCTTCATACGCTTTCCTCCACAGTGAAAGGTGACCCTTCCGTAACTCTACGGTTTCCGATTCCCCAAAGAGCCTATCAAACCCTCCCCATCCTGTCAAATTGGTGGTGCGGTTGTGTCGCGGTTGCCTGCCTTCAGGCCATTTCGTGTTTGAGGCCCCGGGCCAGAAGCTCCGCGAGCGCCCTAGCCGGAGCCAAGCCCTCGAACAGGATCTGCTCCACGGCGAAGGTGATGGGCATCTCCACGGACCTGCTGCGCGCGAGATCGGCCGCCGACCGGGTGGTGGGAACACCCTCGGCCACCGTCTTCATGGACTTCAAGATAGCGTCCAGGGGCTCTCCCCGCCCCAGGCGCACTCCCACGGTGCGGTTGCGGCTCTCGGCACCCGTGCACGTGAGGACCAGGTCGCCCACCCCCGACAGCCCCGAGAAGGTCTGGGGGTCGGCTCCCATGGCCGTGCCCAGGCGGGTGATCTCGCGCTGTCCCCGGGTGATCAGGGCGGCGATCGTGTTGGGTCCGAACCCCAGCCCGACCGCTATGCCGCAGGCCAAGGCGATGACGTTCTTGAGGGCGCCCCCCAGCTCCACGCCGGTGCGATCGGTGCTGGCGTATCCCCTCAGGGGCGGCCGCGAGACCAGGCGCTGCGCGGCCTCGGCCCGGTCCGCATCGGGTGAGGCGAGCACTACGGCGGTCGGGTGTCCCGCGGCCAGGCCCGCGGCGAAGGAGGGGCCGGAGAGCACCACCACCGGCTTGCAGGATTCGGGGAGGAGTTCTTCGATCAGGGCGCTGACCGGTAGGAGGCTCTTCTGCTCGATCCCCTTGGAAGCGGAGATCACGAGGGCACCGGGTGGGCAGAGAGGGCCGATGCTTCTCCAGAGAGCGCGCGTGGCCTGGGCCGGGGCGACGGAGAGCCAGGTCTGGGCGGGCCAGGGAACGCTGGTGGTCTCATGAAAGAGATGAAGGTTGGCGGGCAGAGGATGCCCCGGCAGAAAGTCCACATTCTCGCCGGAGGAGAGCATCCGCTCGAACTGCTCCTCCTCGTACACCCAGAGAGCCACCTCCTCGCAGAGGGAGGCCAGGTGGATGGCCAGGGCGGTGCCCCAGGCGCCCGCGCCCCACACGACGATGCGGCCGGCCCTCAAGGTCTCTTCTCCTTGCCCTTGCCCCACAGGGTGGATTCGCTGCCCTTCATCAGGTTTCGGATGTTGCGGTGGTGCCTGGCCACCAGGAGGAGTGCGGTGCCCAGCCCCAGGAGGGCCGTGGGCAGGCTGTACCACCCCTTGATGAGGTGGAGGGCCAGGAGGGAGAACCCGAAGGTGAGCGACCCCAAGATGGACCCGAGGGAGACGAAGCGCATCGTCAGGATCTCCAGAAGAAAGACGGCCAGGGCCAGCAAGGTGGGCAGGGGGGCGATGAAGAGGAAGGCCCCCAGGCCGGAGGCCACGCCCTTGCCGCCCCGGAACTGGAGCGAGAAGGGAAAGCAGTGGCCCACCACCGCCGCCGCCCCCCCCGCCGCGCCCATCCACTCGGCGCTCCCCCACTTCCGGCAGAACCAGACGGAGAGGGCGGCCTTTCCAGCGTCCAGGAGGAGCGTGAGTAAGCCGAGGAGCTTGCCCTGCGTGCGCAGCACGTTGGTGGCTCCCGCGTTGCCGGAGCCCATCTCCCGGATGTCGCGCCCCGTCCGCCAGCGGGTGATGACGTACGCGAAAGGCATGGAACCCAGGCAGTAAGCGAGGAGGACCAGCAGGAGATCTCGGAAGCTCAAGGCGTGCCTCCCAGGGGAAAGCGGCCGAGGACCCGGTAGACGGGTCCGGCCGGGGTGAGCGTGCTCTGGTAGAGGGTCGCCTCCCGGACCGCCACCTCCCCGGCGGAGCTGTCCGCCGATCGCCTCAGCTCCTCCGAGAGCCGCGGCTCGAATGAGGGCACCCTGAGGCGCCCCAGGGTGAGATGGGGATGAAAAGGTCTGGACTCGCCGGGGAAGCCCATCGCCGCCAGGGAGCTCTCCACGGACCGGTGCAGTTCGGCCAGAGCGCCGGACGGCTCCTCCACGCCGCACCAGAGGACGCGGATCTTGCCCGCCTGACCGAAGGAGCCCAGCCCCCGGAGGGCGAAGGTGAAGGGTTTCGCCAGGCCCGTCGTTTCACCCAAGGCGCCGGAGACGGCGGCGAGCTTCTCCTCGGGCAGGTCGTCGAAGAAGTGCAGGGTGAGGTGCATGGCCTGCGGCGAGACCCACTTCACGCCTCGGGCCAGCGGGCGTAGCCCCGCGATCCATTCGGTGAGCCTCCCCTTGGCCACTTCCGGGATGTCCAGCGCACAAAATGCTCTCATCGCCTTCGCCCCATCCGATCCTATCGAAAAATCCTTTGCAGGTCAATGAGTTATTGCACAATAGGTGCTTCCTGGAAGCAGAAGGGGACCCACGTGGAAGGTCACCTCGGCACCCAACGGTATGGAGAGGCAGTGAGCCATCAGTCCAACTCGATGGGGTCCCACGCCCTTTCCTTCGGCGCAGGCTTGGCCTCTGCGGGTGCAGGTTCCTGAAAGAGTTCGGCGAGCAGAGGGTGTCGGAGGTGCAGGGCGCTGCCCGAGCGCCTGACGAGGGCCGCTTCCTCCATCCAGCGGGCGTAGGAGCGGGCAGCCCCGGTCGTGATCCCCAGGGACTTGGCCAACGAGGGCACCGTCATCGGTCCAGCCTCCGCTACCAGAAAGGCCACGCGCCGCAGGGCCACTCCTCCCCGGGCCGCCGCCAGACCGGTGGCCCACTCGTAGCTCAGGTGAAGGCGCCTGAGCTCGGAGCCCGGCGGCAGGCGGCGGTAGAGCGGAGGAACGGCTCCGGATGCCGGGGTCTCCCAGAGAGCGGGAGGAACACCGGCCGTCTTGAGCCGGGAGAGAAGCTCCTTGGCGTGCCGGGGGAACCTGCACAGCAGGAGGAGGGGACCGCGACGGGCGAGAGCCCGCAGGGAGCCCCACAGCTCGTGGGCGGAACGGGTCTTGCTCCAGCCCAGCAACAGCCCCGAGTTCCTCACCAGCAGGCCCTTGCCCGCCGATGCTTTGGCCACCGCCGCTTGAAGGGCCGTCCTTTCCAGGTCGGCTTCGGACCATCCGGCGGGAGTCGCCACCTCGTAGCCATAGTCGGCACGCGCCAGGACACAGCGTCCACGTTCGAACAGGGAGAGGAGGTCATTCTCCATGGAGCCAAGGTTAGCCCCTGGACGGTCAGATGTCAAGTGACAGAGGTTCTCTCTTACCTCTTGGGCGATCCCCGTGGGGCGTGGTACCATCCCGCCCTGGAGGCCGGATGAAGGTCACCTTCCTCGGTACCGGAACGTCGGTCGGGGTGCCCGTCGCGGGATGCCGCTGCCCCGTCTGCGCGTCGAGAGATCCCAGAAACCACAGGCTCCGGCAGTCCATCTGGATTCGCCAGGGGGAGCTCTCGGTGCTCATTGACGCCGCCGTGGATTTCCGGCAGCAGGCCCTTCGCTCCGGCATCCGGCGCCTCGACGCCATCCTGCTCACCCATGCCCACGCTGACCACATTCTGGGCCTCGACGACACCCGCCCCTATGCCTACTGGCAGAAGAGTTTCCTTCCCGTCTACGGAAGCCCGACCACCCTGGAGGGCGTCAGGCGGACCTTCTGGTACGCCTTCGAGCCGGTGCCCAAGGGGGGGGGCGTTCCAAGGCTGGAGCTGAGGCCGCTCGAAAGTCCCTTGCACCTTCCGGGCCTCACCGTCATCCCCGTGGAGGCGGACCACGGCAGCATGCCCGTGACGGGCTACCGAATCGACGGCTTCGCCTACCTCACGGACTGCAAGCGGATTCCTCGGGAGGCGGTGGAGGCGCTGCGCGGCGTGGACACGCTCGTGATCAACGCCCTGCGTAGGCATCCCGACCATCCCACCCACATGACGGTGGCGGAGGCCCTGACGGCGGCGGAGGAGATCGGGCCGCGCCGGACCTATCTGATCCACATGGGCCACGAGCTGGAGCACGAGGAGCTGGCCGCGTCGCTTCCGAAGGGAACGGAGCCGGCGTTCGACGGGCTGGAATTGGACCTGTAAGGGCCGATGGCCGAGGAGGATGTCATATGACAGTAAACGTGCACTACGGGGATATCGAAGGCCAGCGGGTCTTGATCACCGGAGCCTCTTCGGGGATCGGCCTGGCCTGCGCGGAGGCCTTCCTTGGCCAGGGGGCCCGAGTGGCGGCCCAGTTCCACAACCAGGAGGCGCCGCTGCTCGGGCTCGTTCAGGCCTCTGCGGGCCGGGCCTACGCCCTCCGGGCCGACCTGGCCTCGGAGGAGGGGTGCGTGGGCCTGTGCGAGGCCGCCCAGGCGGTGCTCGGGGGCCTCGACGTGCTGGTGCACTCGGCAGGCATTTGGACCGACGGGCCCATTCTGGAGATGGACCGAACGACCCTGGAGACCACCTTCCGGACCAACACCTTCTCCTCGTACTACCTGGCCCGCGAAGCGGCGCGCCGGATGGGGCACGGCAGCCTGATCTTCATCGGCTCCACGGCGGGCCAGCGCGGCGAGCCGGGGCACAGCCACTACGCCGGGAGCAAGGGGGCGGTCCAATCGCTCGTCTCCTCCATCGCGCAGGAGTTGTCACCCCGTATCCGCGTGAACCTGGTCTCTCCGGGATGGGTCCGGACCCCCATGAGCGAAGCGGCCCTGGCCGAGCGCGAGGATCGCATCGTGGCCGCGGTGCCGCTGCGCCGCGTGGCGGAGGCGGAGGACGTGGCCTCGGCGGTGCTGTTCCTGGCGAGCGAGGCGAGCCGCCATCTCACCGGCGTGGATCTCTGCTGCTCGGGCGGGGCGCTCCTGCCAATGCCGAGGGGATAGGCGGAGATGGAGACAGAGAAAGAACGAAACAGTGATTAAGGGAGCCCGTGAGTCGCCGTACCCGCTAAGTCCCTAATGTACTAGGCCCTTTCCTATAGCGGCGAATCCCAAGGCCGCCGCCGCAAGCCATGGAGCGCGTATGGATGCTCCTCCTCCCTTTGACGCCAGATGATAGCACGCCCCGGGCGATGCCCGAACGCTGGGCGGGCTCCTGTCCTTGACCGGAATGGCCCGGGTGGCTAGAGTGGACCTCCCGGGAGGGCATGCGTGCGGAACCTCGTTACTCTCTTTCCAGGTGGTTGTCGGACGCTGTCGGGCCTGGGAGCACTCCTCCTCTTGTTCGGCTGCGGCCCCAGGCCCGTCCGTATGGGGGCCGTGCTGCCCCTGACCGGCAGCCTGGCCGCCTATGGTCAAAGCCTCGAGCGCGGGGTCCTCACGGCTACGGACCAGGTGAACCGCGAAGGCGGGATCGAGGGCCGTCGGCTGGAGGTCCTCATCCGCGACTCCGCCTCCGATCCCGGGCGGGCCGTGGAGGCCTTCCGGAGTTTGATTCTTGATGAGAAGGTGGCGGTGGTGGTGGGCGGAGGCAGCAGCGACGAGGCTCTGGCCATGGCGCCACTGGCCGAGCAGTACCAGCGGGTCCTCTTCTCGCCCTCCGCGAGCAGCCCCAGGCTCTCGGAGGCTGGAGACTTCGTGTTTCGAAACTGGCCCTCGGACGCCCTGGAGGGAAGAGCGACCGCGGACCTGGCGGCCTACACCCTCCACGCCAACCGCGTGCTCTTGCTGGCAGAGCGAAATGCCTACGCAGACGGCCTCGCCTCGGCCTTTGAAAAGCGCTTCTCCACGGAGGGAAGGAGCGTCGATCGGCTCGACTTCAACGCCGGCGAGGCGGGGAGCGAGCCCTTTCTGAAGAGCGCCCTGGAGAGATCTCGCGGGGCTCAGGTCCTTTACCTAGTGGGGTACGGCCCGGACCTGCTGCCGCTAATCGCGGGCCTGAAGAGGGAGGGGGTCGATCGCCCCATGCTCTCCGTCAGCGCCCTGGCGGAGCGGCACCTCATGGCCAAGGCCGGCCGCCTACTGGATGGGGTGGTCTTCCTGGGGCCGACCTACGACCCCGACGCGTCGTCCCCTGCGGTGCAGGTTTTCGTCTCTTCCTACGAGGGGCGCTATCACGATGTGCCCGACATCTATGCCGCCCACGCCTACGATGCCGTCATGGTCCTGGTTTCGGTGATGGCCAGGGATGGCCTCTCGGCCCAGGACGTCCGCAAGGGGCTGCTCTCCGTGAAGGACTTCCAGGGGGCCTCGGGTTCGATGAGCTTCGACGCCAGGGGAGACGTCATCCAGACCTATGAGGCCTGCGTGGCCGAGGGGGGGCGTGCGGTGCCCCTGAAATCGGTGCTGGACCAGGTGCTGCCGCCCATGCAGCGCCGGGTCGACGAGCTGAGGTTCGGGAAATGATCGCGGGGAGGGTGCTCGATCTCGAGGAGCTGCTGAGCCGCCGGCGCCGCTGGCGGCGGGACGGGCAGACCGTGGTCTTCACCAACGGCTGTTTCGATCTCTTGCACGCGGGGCACGTGCGCTACCTGAACGCGGCCCGAGGGCTCGGAGACCGCCTGGTGGTGGGACTCAACAGCGACTCATCGGTGCGGCGGCTGAAGGGCGAGGGGCGGCCCGTCACGCCCGAGGCGGAGCGGGCGGAGCTCCTCGCCGCGCTCGATGCCGTGAACGCCGTCTGCCTCTTCGCGGAGGAGACGCCCCTCCGGCTCATTGAGCTCCTCACGCCGGACCTGCTGGTGAAGGGCGGCGATTGGGCCCCGGAGGCCATCGTGGGACGGGATCACGTCCTGGCCCACGGCGGTCGCGTCCTCACCATTCCGGTCGTGGAGGGCCGGTCCACGACCGCCCTTCTGGCCCGGCTGGGAGGCGCGCGGCCGTGACGCCCCTGGTCAGGGCCTTCCTGGCCGAGCTCGGAGGTCGGCTGGGCGGTGCGCAGGGACTGGCCTCCGTGGGCGGAGCGGGCCGGTCCTACGCCTTGGCGGCGCTACTCGGGGAGCGGGACGTCGCCGTCGCCATCGTGGTTCCCTCCCAGGCCGTGGGCCTGAAGCTCCACGGGTTCCTGCGCGCCCTGCTGGGTGAGGGGAGGGCCCCCCTCTGGCTGCCCGCCCCGGACGCGGACCCCTACGAGGGATTGCCGGGCCACCCCGGAATCCTTGCCCAGCGGGCCACCGCCCTGTCCCTCCTCGCCGCCTCCGCCCGCCCTTCCCTGCTCGCCACGGCGGAGAGCCTCCTCTACAGGGTGCCCAGGCCCGGCTGGTGGAGGAGCTGCCTGATCACGATCGAGGAGGAGCAGGCCCTGGACCGGCGGGAGTTCCGCACCGCCCTGTGGCGCCTGGGCTATCGGCAGGTGGACCAGGTGGGCGAGCCGGGCGAGGCCGCCTTCCGCGGGGGCATCGTGGACCTCTTCCCTCCCCTGGAGAACCTCCCCGTGCGCCTTGAACTCTTCGGCGACGAGGTGGATTCCCTGCGCTTCTTCGATCCCGCCTCGCAGCACTCCCTGGGGGCCGTGGGCCGGCCCCTCCTCGTGCCACCGCTCTCCGAGGCCGTTCGCGACGACGCCCTGTTGGAGAACATGAGGTCCCGGCTCGCCGGAACCGGAGAATTCGGGGCCCTGCGGCTGGAGGGGCTCTCCAGCGTGGGGACCTATCCGTCGCTCGCCGTGGAGGTGCGCCAGGACCGCGAGTTCTTCGGCACCCTGAAGGAGTTCCTCTCCTCCGCCCAGTGGGCCTTCTGGGACCCGCCCCAAGTCCTGGACCAGGCCAAGAGCGCCCTCGAGGGCTGGAGGTCCGGTTTCGAGGCCAGGCGCAGACCCCCCTTCCTCGACCCGGAGCGTCTGTTCATGGGCCTCGGGGAGCTGGAAGCCCTGCTCCAAGATCCTCGAACCGTCCGCTTTTCAGGCGGAGCGGGGGAGGGAGTGCCCACGGAGCGCGCCCCCGTGTACCCCGGCGAACCCTACCGCCTCCTGACCCACATCAAGGATCGCGTGGCGCAAGGGTACCGCTGCCTGGCCCTACTCCAAGGGCAGGGCACCCTGGACCGGCTGGCCGAGATGGCGCTGGCCGAGGATCTGCCGCTCCTCAGAGAGGCGCCGGCGGGCGGCGAGCTGCCGCCCGGCTTCTACGGCGCCCTGGCTCCCGCCGAGGAGGGGGTGATCTTCCCAAGCCTTCTCTGGATGACGGTCACGGAGAAGGAGATCTTCGGGCGCGGAGGGGCGCTCCCGGAGGCGCGCGTCCAGCGCCGCGAGGCCTTCTTCACGGGGCTCAGGGACCTCAAGGCCGGCGACCCGGTGGTTCACCTGGAACATGGGGTCGGGCTTTACCAGGGCATCGAGACGCTGGTCCGGGAGGGGCTTCGGGAGGACTACCTGGTGCTGACCTACCAGGGGGACAGCCGGCTGCTCGTGCCTGTCCAGCGGATGGATCTCGTCCAGAAGTACGCCGGGCCGGAGGGCTACGTCCCGCCCCTGGACCGTCTCGGGGGCACCGCCTGGAAAAAGACCAAGGACAAGGTGCGACGGGCGGTCAAGGAGATCGCCGGCGACCTCCTGAAGCTCTACGCGCAGAGGAAGACGGTGGAGGGGCACCGGTTCGGGCCGGACGGCGAGTGGCAGGCCGAATTCGAGGCGCAGTTCCCCTTCGAGCTCACACCGGACCAGGCGAGAGCGGTGGAGGAGGTGAAGGCCGACATGGAGTCGGTGAAGCCCATGGATCGACTCGTTTGCGGGGACGTGGGCTTCGGCAAGACGGAGGTGGCCCTGCGGGCGGCCTTCAAGGCCGTGGCCGACGGCTTGCAGGTGGCCGTGCTCTGCCCCACCACCGTCCTGGCGCTGCAGCACATGGAGCGCTTCGGTGAGCGGTTCGCCCCCTTTCCTGTCCGCGTAGCCATGCTCTCAAGGTTCGTCCAAGCCAGGGACCAGAAGCGGGTGGCCGCCGCCGCCTCGGCGGGGGAGATCGACGTGCTCATCGGAACCCACCGGATCCTCTCCAAGGACGTGGTTATGCCCCGGCTCGGCCTCCTGGTGGTGGACGAGGAGCAGCGCTTCGGCGTGACCCACAAGGAGAAGATCAAGCAGCTCAAGACCAAGGTGGACGTCCTCACCCTCACCGCCACGCCCATTCCGAGGACGCTCCAGATGGGTCTCTCGGGGATCCTCGACATGTCCCTCATCCAGACGCCGCCCAAGGACCGCCTCAGCATCCAGACCTCCGTTCAGCCCTTCGCCCCCGAACTCGTCAAGGCCGCCATCCGCAGGGAGTTGGCGCGGGGCGGCCAGGTCTACTTCGTGCACAACAAGGTGGAGACCATCGCGGGCGCCGCCAGGAAGATCCAGGAGTGGGTCCCGGAGGCCAGGGTCACCGTGGCCCACGGCCAGATGGGAGAGAGGGCCCTGGAGGAGGTGATGATCGCCTTCTTTCACGGTCAATACGACGTGCTCGTCTCGACGACCATCATCGAGAACGGGGTGGACCTGCCCAGGGCCAACACCCTCTTGGTGGAGAACGCCCACGCCATGGGCCTCACGCAGCTCTACCAGCTGAGGGGGAGGATCGGCCGGAGCGACGTGCCCGCCTACGCCTACCTGTTCACCCCGCCGGGCCTCGCCCTGAAGGGCGACGCCGAGCGCCGCCTCGAGACCCTGCGGGAGTTCTCGGAGCTGGGGGCCGGCTTCCGCGTGGCGGCCGTGGATCTGGAACTGAGGGGGGCGGGCAACCTCCTGGGCGCCGAGCAGTCCGGCCACATGGCCTCGGTGGGTTTTGAGCTCTACCTCAGGATGCTCGAAGAGGCTGTGTCCGAGGCCAAGGGTGAGGCGGTCGCCCCGGTGGTCCGGTGCGAATTGAACCTGGGGCTGGATTTGGCCGTGCCCGTGGAGTATATGGAAGAGATGCACCAGCGGCTCGAGTTTTACAGGAAGCTGTCGCTGGCCGCCACGGAGGCCGAGGTAGACCGGGTAGCGGAAGAGCTGCAAGATCGCTTCGGACCGGCACCGGACAAGGTGCTCGCCATGCTGGAGGCTGTTCGGCTGCGCCTGCGCGCCGAACGGCTGCGGATCCGCAGTGTGGCGGCGAGAAAGGGGGCTCTCGCCATCAGCTTCGATCCCTCGGTCCCCTGGGATCCCGCGCGCCTGGTGCGCTTCCTCTCCCGTCGCCCGGGAGTCCACCTGAATCCGGCCGGAAGCCTGGAGATGGGGCTGGTGGAGGGCGAGAGTTCGATCCGGCTCCTGGGTTCCCTGCTGGAGGCGGTGCGCCCTTCGGGGGAGGCATGGGGGTGAGGAAGGTTCCCTGCGGCAGGACCTCGCCGGCCCTCGCGCTCCTGCTGCTCCTGGCCGCCTGCGCCAACAGCCCCATGAAGCGTCTGGAGCGCAACCCCGATATCCTCGCCGTCGTGGGCCGCTACTTCATCACCCGGAGCGATCTAGCCTCCGCCCTCACCTACAACCAGGTGCCGGATACCCAGGACCCCCTCATCCAGAGCCGGATCTGGGACAGCCTCGTGAACAGCGTCCTGATCCTGAACGATGCGGCCACCGGCCCCGTGCCTCCCGCACCCGTGAGCTTGGGGCCCTATTCGGATCCCAGGGTTCGAGACGACCAGACCGGCGCCGAGCTAGAGGAGAACGTCTACAGCAAGATCAACGTTCTGCCCGGGGAGGTGGAGCGCTACTACCAGCAGCACCTGGCCGATTACAGGCGAGGGGAGGGCGTGCTCCTGAGGACCATCCTCGTTCCCGGTCTGAAGCAGGCCCAGGACGCAGAGAAGCTCCTCCGCGCGGGGCACAGCTTCGGAGACGTGGCCCGGCTCTATTCCGTCTCTCCCGACAGGGGCGCCCCTCAGTACTTCCAATCCTCGGAGCTTCCCGACTACCTGCGCGACCGGCTGGCGCAGGCGAGCCCGGGCGTGCCCACGGAGCCCATCCGCGTCTCCGACGAGTTCTACCAGATCGTGCTCGTGCAGCAGCGCTGCGCGAGTTACGTGCTGCCCCTGGAGGAGGTGGCGCCCCAGATCCGGCTCACCCTCAGCGACGCCAAGGGGGACCGCCTGCTCAAGGAGTACCTGGCCAGCCTCCGCCAGCGCTTCCAGGTGGTGGTGTTTTGGTCTAAACTACCCTTCCGGTACCAGAAGGAGACACCATGAAACGCCTTGTCCTCTTAAGCCTTGCCCTCTTCCTGCTACTGCCCGGTGCCGCGCCCCGGGCCAAGGTGGTGGAAGAGATCGTCATCAAGGTCAACGACGCCATCGTCACCCGCAGCGAATACGAGCAGCGCCTGAAGAGCACCATCGAAGGCCTCAAGCGGGAGTACAAGGGGCCCGACCTGCAGGCGCAGCTCAAGGAGGTGCCCCAGAAGCTCTTGGAGCAGATGGAGGACGAGCTTCTCCTCGTGGAGAAGGCCAAGCAGCTCTACAACGTCGACGCCATCGTGGATAACCAGATCGACGAGTTCATGAAGGAGAACCACATCGCGACCAAGGCCGACCTGGCCAAGGCCCTCCAATCGGAAGGCCTCACCATGGAGGAGTTCCGCAAGCAGCTCACGCTCATCTACGTGCCGGAGTTCATGCGGAGCCGGGAGATCCGGAGCAAGATCTCCATCAGCACGGATGAGATCAAGAATTATTACGAAACCCACAAGAGCCAACTGGCGAGCAAGCCCCAGGTTCAGCTCCAGGAGATCCTCATCCTCAGGCAGGGGCACACCAAGGAAGAGGCCGAGGCCCTCGCCGCGCAAATCCGCAAGGAGTTCATGGCGGGCAAGTCCTTCGGCGACCTGGCAGAGGAGTACTCGCAGGCCTTCTCCCGGACCAGGAAGGGGGAGGCCGGCTGGTTCACCGCCGACGATCTGGCCGCTCCCATCGCCAAGGCGGTTTTCGCGCTCAAGGTCGGGGAGGTGACCGACCTGATCCCCACCGACGCCGGCTGGTATCTCTTCCGCCTGGAGAACCGCAAGGACGCGACGGTCCCCACGCTCGACCAGGCCAGGGACCAGATCATCGAGGCCTTGAAGGAGGAGAAGTTCCAGAAGGAGTACAAGAAGTACATCGACAACCTCAAGGCCCAGAACTACGTTCGGATCAACCCGAAGTACGTGTGAGGGACGGGGGACAGGGGATGAGGGAAATAGATGGTAGAGGGTAGGCCGCTGCCGGCGGATCGAAGGCCGCTGGGCGATCTCTCTTGCCTCATCGCTCGACCCTCGACGCTTGCTCCTCCCTCCGCCCGGGGAGGAGAGCGGAACGGCCGCTTCTCGGACTGGCCATGCGCCTCGACCTCTACTTGAAGAACACGCGATTGGTCAAGCGGCGCTCCTCGGCCAAGGCCGCGGTCCTCGACGGGGCCGTGCTCGTGAACGGCCACCCCGGCAAGCCCGGCAAGGAGGTGCGGGCGGGCGATCTGCTCTCCATCCTGGAAGAGGAGGAGGCGCCGGTCCGGATCCGCGTCCTGCGGGAGGCCCTCCGGCCCGTGCCGAAGGGCAAAGAGGGGGAGTTCTTCGCCGTGGAAGGCGGAGAGAATTGAGCCAGCAAGACGCCAAGCTGGGGAGTGCGGATCGGGAGGAGATGCGGCCCCCCGTCTGTTCCCTCCATGCCGTTTCGCCCGCTCCCCATCCCCAGCCCGGGGCCTCAGGGTACGAAGGCGCGCCGGGCTCGCCCTCGCCGGCCGGCGAACGTTCCCTGCTCCCGGGTTACCGCCTGGGGCCGGTGCGCGTCTCTCCGGGACTGGCACTGGCGCCCATGGCCGGTCTCACCGACCTCACCTTCCGCAGGGTCGTCCGCCGCTGCGGGCACAGGGGCCTCGTGGTTTCCGAGATCCTCTCGTCAGAGGGGCTGATTCGCGGGCGGCTCGATCCCGCGGAGTACCTCCGCATCGCTCCCGACGAGCATCCCATCGCCCTCCAGCTCTCCGGGTCCGACCCCGAGCGTATGGCCGAGGCCGCGCGCTGGTGCGAGGGGGAGGGTGCCGACGTGGTGGACATCAACATGGGGTGCCCGGCCTCAAAGGTGACCAAGGGCTTCTGCGGAGCGGCCCTTCTCCGGGACCCCGCCCTGGCCGCCCGCGTTGCCGGCGCGGTGGTGCGGGCCGTCTCCCTTCCGGTGACGGTCAAGATGAGGCTGGGCTGGTCCGAGAGCGAGATGACCTTTCTGGAGGTGGCGCGGGCGCTGGAGGCGGAGGGGGTGGCCGGCCTCGCCCTCCACGCCCGCACGCGGAGGCAGGGCTACTCGGGGGAGGCGGACTGGGGGCGGGTGGCTCAGCTCAAGGCGGCGGTCTCGATCCCCGTGGTGGGCAACGGCGATATCCGGGACCCCGCGCAGGCCCTGTCCCTTTGGCGCCGGACGGGATGCGACGGCCTCATGGTGGGCCGGGCCGCCGTGAAGAACCCTTGGATATTCCGGCAGATCGAGGAGCTGGCGGGCACGGGATCCTACGGCCAGCCCTCCTTCGAGGAGCGTTCTCGGCTCATCCTGGGCCACTTCGAGGAGCTGCTCGCCCTGGGGCCCCCGGGCCTGGCCCTCCACCGCATGAAGAGCTTTCTCGGCAAGTACACCGCGGGCATGGCGGGAGCCGCCTCACTGCGCGGAGCGCTGGGAAGCACCAAGGAGCCGGCGGCCCTCCTGGAGGCGCTCCGGGAGTGGCTGAGGAGCGGCGGGGTGGCGTCCTCCTGAGGGGCAAAGCCGCCGTCTTGAGGGGAGCGGTGCTGACGGGCTATACTCCAACCTCCAGGAAAAGGTCATAGCATGCACGCTGGCCAGAAGCTCCTCATCCTCGATTGCGGGTCCCAGACGACCCAGCTCATCGCCCGGCGCGTCCGCGAGCTCGGGGTCTACTGCGAGGTGGAGCCCTACAGCCTGCCCGCGGAGGCGATCCGCTCCTTCGGCCCCATCGGCGTGATCCTCTCGGGAGGCCCCCAGTCGGTGTACGCCGTGGGGGCGCCCAGCCCGGACCCTCGCCTGCTGGAGCTGGGGGTGCCCGTCCTGGGGATCTGCTACGGAATGCAGTGGCTCGCGCGGCGGCTGGGCGGGGATGTGGTTCCCGGCGACCGGCGGGAGTACGGTCCCGCCCAATTCAAGGGAGACGGCGCCTGCCTGCTCTTTCAAGGCCTTCCCGAGTCCGAGACCGTGTGGATGAGCCACGGAGACAGGGTAGCCCGCCTACCGCCAGGTTTTCGGGTGGCCGGCTCCAGCGTGGAGGCGCCCGTGGCCGCCATGGAGGAGCCGCACCAGCGCCTTTACGGTATCCAGTTCCACCCCGAGGTGACCCACACTCCCCACGGCACGGCCATGCTCAGGAACTTCCTCTACGGGGCGTGCGGAGCGAAGGGGGATTGGAGCATGGACTCCTTCGTGGCCACAGCCTGCGCCGACCTTCGAGCCCGCGTGGGGAAGGAGCGGGTGCTCTGCGCCATCTCGGGCGGTGTGGACTCCTCCGTCATGGCGCTGCTCCTCCACCGCGCCGTGGGTGACCAGCTCGACCTGCTCTTCATCGACCACGGGCTGCTGCGCAAGGATGAAGCCCGGCTCGTAGAGGAGAGCTTCGCGCGGAAGTTCCACCTCAAGCTCCGCTCGGTGGACGCCTCGGCGCGCTTCTTCCGGGCCCTTCAGGGCGTGTCCGACCCGGAGGCCAAGCGGAAGGCCGTGGGACGCGCCTTCATCGAGGTCTTCGAGGAGGAGGCCTCGGCCCTCGGCGAGATCCGCTTCCTGGCCCAGGGCACCATCTACCCCGACCGCATCGAGTCGGCCGCGGTGTCGGGTGCGGCCTCCGTCATCAAGAGCCACCACAACGTGGGCGGCCTTCCCGAGCGGATGCGCATGGAGGTGGTGGAGCCCCTGCGGGACCTCTTCAAAGATGAGGTCCGGACCCTCGGAAGGCTGCTCGGGCTGGACGAGGTCTTCGTCCGGCGCCAGCCCTTTCCCGGCCCCGGACTGGCGGTCCGCATCCTGGGGGAGGTCTGCCGCGAGGAGGTGGCGATCCTGCAGGAGGCCGATGCCATCTTCTTGGAGGAGATCCGGGCGGCGGGGCTCTACGACGAGATCGCCCAGGCCTTCGCCGTGCTTCTGCCGGTGCGGACCGTGGGTGTCATGGGGGACGGCCGCACTTACGACCGCGTGGTGGCTCTGCGGGCGGTCACGACCCAGGACTTCATGACGGCGGACTGGTACCGGTTCGAGCCCGACTTTCTCTCCCGCGTGGCGGCTCGAATCGTCAACGAGGTGCGCGGCGTGAACCGCGTGGTGTACGACGTCACCAGCAAGCCGCCGGGGACCATTGAATGGGAATAGGTGCCTCGTTGCGACAGACACAGGGAGGCAGGGAAACAGGGAAGCAGGGAAGAACCTCGTCCCCAAAACGAATGCACAGACCTCCCCGCGTCCTTATCCCTGACTCTCTGGCTCCCTGGTTCCCCGGCTCTCTCCGAAAGGGGTGCCATGACCGATAGGCCGTTCGTGCACCTTCACCTGCACACGCAGTACTCGCTGCTCGACGGCGCCTGCCGGCTTGATGACCTGGTGGAGCAGGCGGTGGCGCAGAAGGCGCCGGCCCTGGGCATCACCGACCACGGGAACCTCTTCGGTGCCGTGAAATTCTTCAAGAAGGCCTCCAAGGCCGGCCTCCGGCCGGTCATCGGCTGTGAGGCCTACCTGGCGCCCAACTCCCGCTTCGACCAGGACACCATGGCCTCTGGCGGCGGCAGGCGGCCCTATTCCCACCTCATCCTGCTGTGCGAGAACGAAAAGGGGTACCACAACCTCTGCCGGCTGGCCACGGCCGCCTTCCTCGAAGGGTTCCAGTACAAGCCCCGCATCGACAAGGAGCTCCTGCGCGAGCACCACGAGGGGCTCATCTGCCTCTCCGCCTGTTTGGGCGGCGAGGTGCCCCAAAACCTGCTGAGGGGCAAGCCCGAGGAGGCCCTCCGATCGGCGCTGGAGTTCAGGGAGATCTTCGGGGAGGGGAACTTCTTCCTCGAGCTGCAGGACCAGGGGCTGCCCGAGCAGGCCGAGGTGAACCGGCAGCTCGTGGAGATGTCCCAGGAGACGGGCATCCCCCTGGTGGCCACCAACGACGTGCACTTCCTGAAGAAGGACGACTTCGAGGCCCACAACATCCTCCTCTGCATCCAGACCAAGACCACGCGGGAGGAGCGGGAGCGAAGCGGCAAGATGGCCTACAGCCCGGAGCACTACCTCAAGAGCCCCGCCGAGATGTGGGAGCGCTTCGGCCACCTGCCCCAGGCGCTGGAGAACACGCTCGCCATCGCCAAGCGCTGCCACTTCGTCTTCGACACGGGCTCCAAGCATTACCCCGTCTTCAGGGTCCCGGAGGGGGAGACCCTCAACTCGTACTTCATGAAGGTGGCCCGCGAAGGCTTCGAGCGGCGGCTGGCCCAGGGGCTTCTCGGCCGGGCGGGGGCCCACTCCAGGGAGGACTACGAGGAGCGCCTGCACCGGGAGCTGGATCTGATCCAGAAGATGGATCTGGCGGGCTACTTCCTGATCGTCTGGGACTTCATCCGCTACGCCAAGGACCGGGGCATTCCGGTGGGCCCGGGCCGCGGGAGCGCGGCCGGCTCTTTCGTCTCCTACTGCATGGGCATTACGGACATCGACCCCCTGAAATACGGCCTTCTCTTCGAGCGCTTCCTCAACCCCGAGCGCATCTCCATGCCCGATATCGACATCGACTTCTGCATCCGGGGCAGGGGGCAGGTCATCGAGTACGTCACCGAGAAGTACGGCCGGGAGAACGTGGCCCAGATCATCACCTTCGGAGAGATGAAGGCGCGCCTAGCCATCCGGGACGTGGGCCGGGCCCTGGCCGTCCCCCTGGACAAGGTGGACCGGGTGGCCAAGCTCGTGCCGGAGGAGCTCGGGGTCACCATCGAGGGAGCCCTCAAGCTGTCGCCCCAGCTCAAGAGCCTCCACGAGACGGACGCCGAGGTTCGGGAGGTGCTTCAGATCGCCGAGCGCCTGGAGGGGCTCACGCGGCACGCCTCGACCCACGCCGCCGGAGTGGTGATCGCCCCCAGGCCCATCACCGAGTTCCTTCCGCTGCACCGGGGAAGCGGAGGGAAGGAGGACATCACCACCCAGTACAGCAAGGACGAGATCGAGGCCCTGGGGCTCCTCAAGATGGACTTCCTCGGCCTGCGCACCCTCACGATCCTCGACGACGCCCTGCAGCTCATCCGCCGGTCGGGTCAGGAACCGCCCGATCTCGCCGCCGTCCCGCTTGACGACAAGGCCACCCTCGATCTCTTCGGCCGGGGAGACACGGACGGGGTGTTCCAGTTCGAATCCGGCGGTATGAAGGACATCCTCAGGCGCCTGAAGCCGCAGCGTTTCGAGGACCTCATCGTGCTCAACGCCCTCTACCGTCCGGGCCCCCTCGACGCGGGCATGATCACCGAGTACATCGCCCGCGCCCACGGGCGGAACAAGGTCACCTACCCGGTGCCCGAGGTGGAGCCCATCCTGAAGGAGACCCTCGGAGTGATCGTCTACCAGGAGCAGGTGATGCTCATCGCGCACCGCCTGGCGGGCTTCACCCTGGGCCAGGCCGACACCCTGCGCAAGGCCATGTCCAAGAAGGACTCGGCGGCCATGCAGCACCAGCGCGAGCTGTTCCTCGCGGGCTGCAAGGAACGCCAGGTGGATCCCCGGAAAGCCTCCGAGCTCTTCGACAACATGGAGACTTTCGGGCGCTACGGCTTCAACAAGTCCCACTCGGCGGCGTACGCCCTCGTGGCCTTCCAAACGGCCTTCCTCAAGGCCCACTTCCCCATCCACTTCATGGCCGCCATGCTCTCGGCCTGGGCCGAGAACACGGACGAGATCCTCAAGTACATGAATTCCAGCCGGGAGATGGGGATCCGGCTCCTGCCGCCGGACGTGAACCGGAGCGAGGAGAGCTTTAGCATCGAAGGCGAGGCGATCCGCTACGGCCTCTCGGCCATCAAGAACGTGGGGCTCTCCTCTGTGGAGGCGATCCTGGAGGCCCGGCGGCGGGTGGGCTCCTTCGCGGACCTCTTCCAGTTCTGCCGGGAGGTGGACCGGTTCCACGTGAACAAGCGCGTGCTGGAAAACCTGATCCAGTCGGGGGCCATGGACTGCTTCAACGTCCCCCGGTGGGACCTCTTCGCCTCCATCGAGGCCGCCATGTCCGGCGCGGCGCGGTCCCAGACCGACAAGGCCCGCGGGCAGGCTGGCCTCTTCGGCGAGGAGGAGGCCTCGCCCCAGGCCGAGGCCTACGTCAAGGGTGAGCCTTGGCGGGACATGGAGAAATTCAGCCGGGAGAAGGAGAGCCTTGGGTTCTACCTCTCCGGACATCCCCTCATGGAGCAGGAGGAGGTGCTGCGGCGGTACGCTTCACACAGCCTGTCGGAGCTCTCCACCATCTCGGAGCCCACGGAGGTCACGGTGGGAGGGGTCGTCAGCGCCTGGCACCAGCGGAAAAGCAAGAGCAAGGGGGAAATGTACGGGCTGGCGACGATCGAAGACCTGGAGGCCAGGGCGGAGGTGCTCCTCTTCTCCGACACCTTCCAGGCCTACCACGAGCGGGTCGTGAAGGACCGGCCGCTCCTGGTGGTGGGCCGGGCCACGCGGGAGGAGCAGAAGGTAAAGGTCATCGCCACCGCCGTGGTACCCTTGGACCAGGCCGACGCCGAGCTGGAACCGAAGGCGGTGGGGCTCCTGGTGCGCGTTCCCTCTACCCTCTGCGAGGAGGACTGGCTCTTGGAGCTGGAGGGCTTGCTGGGGCGCCACAAGGGCAAGCTGCCCGTCTACATGGACGTGGTGGAGCCGGGCCGGGCGGTGACGCGCCTCCTCCTGGGCAACCTATGCCAGGTCTCGGCGGGCGCGGGCCTGCTGGCGGATTTGGAGGCGGCCCTCGGGAGAGGAAGGGTGCAGTACCTGTTCCGCCCCGCGAACGGCAAGGGCAGGGAGAGGAGAGCATGAAGGACGCCCGCGACTTCGAACGGCCCATCCTGGAGCTTGAAGCCCAGATCGAGAGTCTGATGCTCTTCGGGGAGGGGCACGGCAAAGAGAAGGAGCTGGCCGCCCTCCAGAAGAAGCTTGAGAAGGTCCGCAAGGAGGTCTTTTCCAATCTGACCCCGTGGCAGGTGGTGCAGATAGCTAGGCATCCGCAGCGCCCCTACACCCAGGACTACCTCCAGGCCCTCATCACCGATTTCGTGGAGCTCCACGGAGACCGCTGCTTCTCCGACGATCCCGCCATCATCGCCGGGTTCGGGCGCTTCCGGGGCCGTCCCGTCTGCGTGGTGGGCCACCAGAAGGGCCGAGACACGAAGCAGAAGATCTACCGGAACTTCGGCATGCCGAGGCCCGACGGCTATCGAAAGGCGCTGAGGATCATGCGGATGGCCGAGCGGTTCCGCTTGCCCATCCTCACGCTCATCGACACGCCAGGCGCCTATCCGGGCATGGACGCCGAGGAGCGGGGCCAGGCGGAGGCCATCGCCGTCAACCTGGAGGTCATGTCGAGGCTCCGCGTCCCCATCCTCGTGACGGTGACCGGGGAAGGGGGCAGCGGCGGCGCCCTGGCCCTCGGCATCGGCGACCGGATCAACATGCTCCAGCATTCGATCTACTCCGTCATCTCGCCCGAGGGCTGTGCCGCGATCCTCTGGAAGGACGCCACTCAGGCCGAGACCGCGGCGGCGGCTCTCAAGCTCACCGCTCCCGATCTCCTGGAGTTCGGGCTCATCGACCGGGTGGTGGAGGAGCCGCTCGGCGGGGCCCACGTGGCTCCCCAGGAGGTCTACGATCGGCTGGGCGCCCTGTGGGCGGAGCAGTTGGAGGAGCTCGCGGCGATGGACGGAGAGGCCCTCCTCGCCAGGCGCTACGAGAAGTTCCGGACCATGGGGGCTTTTCTCGAAACGCCCCCGCCGCAGCCCGCGACCGCCCGCCGGGGCAAGGCCAAGAGAGGAGAGTAGGGGAAAACCCGCGGGAGAAGGCGGGACGGGCGGTGGGGGATATGCCCATCTTTTCGCCCCCCCCCCATCCGGCCGGCCGGCGCTAGAGGGGCAGGGCACCGGGGGTGCTGGCCAGAACTCCCGGCTTGGTCCCGCACAACCTTGACTTTGGGAGCGCCGGTGCCCTATCGTACGCCCTTAGACGGAGGGGGTGGATCCACCCATGAGCCTCTACCAGGTCCAGATCGAGAACCAAGCCAGGCCGTGTTATGCGCAGTGGGACGGCCCTCCCATTCTGCGGCCCTCGGCCTGCGTCGTTCAGACCGAACAGGGCGCCGCCTTCGCGGAGGTGCTGGAGGCCAGGGGGTTCCTTCGCGATTACCTCACGAGCGAGCAGGTGGTCCCCTTCGTCCGCGTGGCCACGGAGGAGGACATCAAACGGCGCCAGCGCCACCGCCAGCTCGAACGCGAAGCCTTCCTCTTCTGCCGGGACCAGGCCCGAACCCTGCGCCTGGAGATGAAGCTCGTCTACGCCCACGTGTTCTTCGACGAGAGCCGCCTGCTTTTTGTCTACACGTCGGAAAACCGCGTGGATTTCCGGGAGCTGGTCCGGATCCTGGCCCACCAATACCGGATGCGAATCGAAATGCGCCAGGTGGGGGTCCGCGACGAGGCCAAGAGCCTGGGCGGCTACGGCCACTGCGGGCAGCCCCTCTGCTGCACCGCCCACCTCCAGCAGTTCTATCCCATCACGATCAGGCTGGCCAAGGAGCAGGGTCTGAGCCTGAATCCCGTGAAGATCTCCGGCCGATGCGGCCGGCTCATGTGCTGCCTCCGCTACGAATGTCCGGCGCGCAAGAAGGGCCCCACGCCATCGCCTGCCGAAGAATAGCGCGGCAAGGAGCCTCCCATGCCAGACCGCAAGCTCATCCGTCCCAATCTGCGTGACTATAAGACCGCCCGGCGGGAGCCCCGCGAGGAGAAAGAGGAGGAGCCGGCCCCGGCCTCCGGCGCCTTCGTGCCCGCCCGCCGCAAACAGGTGCCGCCCGAGCAGACCAACGCCGAGAACTTCTACTACCTGAAACAGATGGGCAGCAAGACCCCCATGATCATCGTCCTGACCGACGGGGAGGAGCTGAGGGGCTGGATCGAGTGGTACGACCGGGATTGCATCAAGGTGCACCGGCTGAACGAACCCAACCTGCTCGTCTACAAGCACAGCATCAAGTACCTCTTCAAGGAGCGCGAGGCATGAGTCTTCCAAGAGTCCTCATGACCACTGGTGATCCGGGCGGGGTCGGACCGGAAATTCTCCGGTCCGTTCTTCAGAGCGGCGAACTCCAGGCTGCCGCCGAGATCACGGTGATCGGTCCGCGACGAGCGGTGGAGAGCGTCCCCGAGGGAGTTCGGTGGGACGACGTGGACCTTCCGACGCTGCGTTTTCACAAGCGCCCCCACCCCGACAACGGCCGGGTGACTCTCCTCACGCTCGAGGAGGCGTGCCGCAGGATGGGGCGGAACGAGGCGGACCTTCTGGTGACCGGCCCGGCCTCCAAAGAGGCCATTCGGCGGTGCGGAATCCCCTTCACCGGCCACACGGAATACTTCGGTCAGGTCTTCCAGACCAAACCCTACATGATCTTCCTGACGGGCTCCATGCCGGTGGCGCTCTTTTCTATGCACCTGCCCTTCAGGGAGATCGCCGAGGCCATCACCAAGACGTCGCTGGAGGAGTACATCAGGGGCCTGTCCACGGCCTGGACCCGGCAGCTCAACAGCCATCCCCGGTTCCGGGTGGCGGGCCTGAACCCGCACGCCGGCGAGGGCGGACTGCTGGGCGTGGAGGAGAGGGAGATCATCGAGCCGGCCATCGAGACGCTCCTCACCGAGGGCATCGAGGTGGAGGGCCCCATCCCCGCGGACAGTCTGTTCCTGCACCCCGACGGGCCCGATACGGTGGCCGTGGCGCTCTACCACGACCAGGGCATGATCGGCGCCAAGATGATGAGCCAGGGGCACGCCGTCAACTGCACGCTGGGCCTGCCTTTCCTGCGCACCTCGCCGGACCACGGCCCGGCCTTCGACATCGCGGGGAGCGGCAAGGCCGACCCCGAGAGCACGCGCCGCGCGGTGCTGGAGGGCATCCAGCTGTTGGGACAGAGGCGCTGACGTGTTGGACATCGGCAGGCTTCGCTCGGAGCCGGAGGCGGTCAAGGCCGGGTTGCGCCGTAAGGGCGCCGATCCGGGTGAGGTGGACCGCGTCCAGAGCCTGGACGAGCGCAGGCGGACGACCATCGCCGCCACCGAGGCGCTCAAGGCCCGCAAAAACGAGGTCAGCAAGCAGATAGGGTCCCTCAAGCGGGGGGGCGGGGACACGGCGGCGCTGCAGGCCGAGATGCGGGCCGTGGGAGACCGAGTCCAGGCCATGGATCAGGAGGTCGCCTCCCTGGGCGCGGAGATCCGGTCCCTCATGCTCCGGATCCCCAATCTCCCCCACGCCTCCGTCCCCGACGGCCCCGACGAATCGGCCAACCGCGTGGAGAAGGTCTGGGGGGAGCCTCCGCGCCTTGATTTCGAGCCGAAGGCCCACGACGAGATCGGCACGGCCCTGGGTATCCTGGACTTCGAGCGCGCGGCCAAGATCAGCGGGGCGCGGTTCGTGGTCTACCGGGGCGCCGGGGCCATGCTCGAGCGCGCCCTCATCAGCTTCATGCTCGACCTGCACACCTCGCGGCACGGCTACACCGAGGTGCTTCCGCCCTACCTCGTGAAGGCCGCCGCCCTGGAAGGGACGGGCAATCTCCCCAAGTTCGAGCAGGAGCTCTTCAAGGTGGACGGCGGGGAGTTCTACCTCATCCCCACCGCCGAGGTGCCCGTCACCAACCTGCATCGGGACGAGATCCTGGAGGAGGCCCAGCTCCCCGTGAAGTACTGCGCCTTCACGCCCTGCTTCCGCTCGGAGGCGGGCTCCTACGGCAAGGACACCAAGGGGATGATCCGCCAGCACCAGTTTCACAAGGTGGAGCTGGTGAAATTCGCCCATCCGGAGCACTCCTACGAGGAGCTGGAGGGGCTCACGAGGGATGCCGAGGCCGTGCTGGAGGCGCTCGGCCTCCACTACCGCCGGGTCACGCTCTGCACCGGGGACATGTCCTTTTCCTCGGCCAAGACCCACGACCTGGAGGTCTGGCTGCCCTCCCAGGGGCGCTTCCGGGAGATCAGCTCCTGTTCCAATTTCGAGGAGTTCCAGGCGAGGCGTGCGAACATCCGCTACCGGCCGGAGGGGGGCGGGAGGCCCCGTTTCGTCCACACGCTGAACGGATCGGGCCTCGCCGTGGGCCGGACCCTGGTGGCCGTCCTGGAGCAGTACCAGAGGGCCGACGGGTCGGTGGCGCTGCCGCCGGTGCTCAGGCCCTACTGCGGGGGGCTCGGCACGTTGGGGGGTTGACAAGCCCCCGTCGAGGCCGAGAAGATTAGCTTTGGGGAGGGGCCACGGATTCTCCGTGGGTCCCTTGATCACATCCTGGTAGGGCTCCCATCGGTCTGGCATCGATGGAGTGTAGGGGTTTCTCCGTGGAAGGGGGAGACTCCAAGGTTGCCGTAGAGTTTCTTGGAAAGGAGGTATGGATGAACTGGAGGAGTGGGTTAACGATGGTTCTGGCCCTTTCAGCCGTGCTACTGACGAGCACGGTGTGGGGCCAGGGCGCCACCACGGGCTCATTGTCGGGGAAGGTGCAGGACGAGAAGGGGCAACCCATACCGGGCGCCACCGTCACCGTCACCTCGAATTACCTACAAGGGGAACGTGGTACGGCCACCGATGTAAATGGGGACTTCGTCATTCCCTATCTTCCCCCGGCCAACGACTACCGGGTCAAGGCCGAGGCCGAAGGATTCAACAAGGTCATTCAATCCAACATCACCGTAAACCTGGGCTCCACCACCACGATGCAGATCACCCTGGCCGCCGGGGGCACGGAGATCCAGGTCACGGCGCAAGCGCCTTCGATCACCCTGAAAGAGGGCAAGGTTTCCACTCAGATCACTCAACAGGAATTGAGCACTATCCCCGTGGGGCGATCCTACCAGGACGCGCTCTTGCTCGCGCCTCAAGTCATGCCCTCGGGCGCCGGCGGGAACCCCGCCGTGGCCGGCGGGAACAGCACCTCGAACCAGTGGGTGGTCAACGGCCTCAATACCACCGACCCGGTCACGGGAACCTTCGGGAGCAACCTCAACTTCAACTTCGTCCGCGAGATGGAAATCGACACGGGCGGCCTCAGCGCGGAGTACAGCGGCACGAGCGGCGGGCTCTTCAACGTCCTCACCAAGAGCGGTACCAACGAATTCCACGGGGAGATCTTCGGGTACTACACGAATGACTCCATGAGCGCCAACGCCCACTCCACGGACCTCGCGGTGACCAAACCGACACCTTTCCACCGCTACGACTACGGCTTCGACGTGGGCGGCCCCATCGTGAAGGACCGGTTCTGGTTCTTCGTGGGTTATAACCCGGTGGTCAACAGCGTCCACTACGAGGGCGTGCAGATCGCCACCAATGTGAACGGCTACCGGCCGGACGTCGGTTCCCAGATCTCCGTCCCTTACAAGTACGACGACTACCGCCGAACCTGGACCTGGGCGACCAAGTTCAACTACCGGGTCAACGACAAACACAACCTCGAGCTGGCGATCTTCGCCGATCCGGCCCGCATGTGGGACTCGGAGGGACCCTATACGCCGGCCCTCTACGATGAGTCGCGCATGAACCGCCGCTACCAAGGGGGCTACAACACGGTGCTGCGCTGGTACGCCACCTGGACCCCCAAGATCTTCATGGAGACAACCCTCGGTTATAACGACAAGAGCCTGCAGGTCCAGCCCTGGGATACCTCCGACCTGGCCTACCGCACGGTGGAGAGCTTCGATTACAACACGGGCCTCTACCTGAGCCGCGGCAGCCAGAGCACGTTCAGTATGAACGACCGGACCACGCGGCAAGCCCAGATCAAGGTCACCTGGCTCGTCGGCAAACACGAGATCAAATTCGGCGGCGAAGGCGAATGGGCCCGCTCCATCACCTTCCAGGACTACAGTGGAGGCCAATTCGTCGAGGTTCTCTACAACCTGCACAGCGCCAACCCTGCCTCCCCGAACATCAATGACTACTACTACCAGTGGTACGTCTGGAGTCAGAACCCCCGCACCGACGAGCGCACCCGCTACTACGCCGGGTTTATTCAGGACAGCTGGAGCGTGACGGACTTCTTCAACATCAAGGCCGGCGTGCGCTACGAGAAGAACGAAATGGTGCCGGGCGCGGGCCAGACCCTCAGCCTCGATTCCTGGTCCCCCCGCATCCACATCGCGTGGGACTGGGCGAAGAACGGTAAGTCCAAGTTCTACGCCTTCTTCGGCCAGTACTACGACCGCCCGCCCGGCGCCTTCACCTCGGCCCTTGACCCGGGCCACGGCTCCTACGTGGCACGCTACAGCCACTACGGCACCAAACACGACTACACCAACCTTTCGGGCAATCTCGCCGACCTCGTTGAGCCCGGGCTGGCTCCGCAGTATACGAACGAGTTCATCGTCGGCAACTCCTATGAACTCAAGCCCGACCTGACCTTCGACGTCCGTTACACCTACAGGGACGTGGGCCGGATCCTGGAAGACGTGGGCTACATCCTTCCGAACGGCGGGTATGGGTACATCCTGATGAATCCCGGCACCAGTTACTGGCCGTCCCTGGAGCAGACGTGGCAGGCGGCCCTCGGCTCCACGTACGCCAAGCCGCCGCGGCCCATCCGTCACTACGACGCCCTCACGCTCACCCTGAACCGACGGTTCGCCAACCGCTGGTGGATGAACGCCAGCTACACCTACTCCGAGCTCTACGGCAACTACGATAACGACGTCTACGGCTACAACTCGCCCGGCGGCAACACCAACGTGACGCCGCTTTACGACGTGCCGTCAAGCCTGCTGTGGAGAAACCAGTACGGCCCTCTGGCTGGCGACCGACCTCACGTGATCAAAGTCCAGGGTGCCTACCGGTTCGACTTCGGGCTGATACTCGGCGCCAACTTCAACTTCCAGTCCGGCCGGCCCATGTACAAGCTCATGGCCTATCCCCAGCTGGAGCAGTACGGCTACGGCACGCTCATGATGCAGCCCCGGACTTCGGCCACCAGGATGCCCAGCACCTGGACCCTGGACGTACACGCCGAGTACGACTTCAAAGTGTGGAGCACGGAATTTGCCCTCTTTGCCGATATCTTCAACCTCACCAACAACCAGTGGCAAACGGGCTACTATTCGACGGCTTACATCACTCCCAATTACGTCTCCGACGTCCTCTCCGGCAACCTCACCCCCGATCCCAACTGGGGCAAAACCACGGCCCGCCAGGCACCGCGGTACGCTCGGGTGGGCGTCAAAGTGAGCTTCTGACCCCCCGTCTTCTGCCAGGCCGTTTCATCGGGGCCCCGGGCTTTTCCGGGGCCCTTTTTTCTGGGCTGGAAGGCGGGAAACAGAAAGCGGAATTCAAGGGGTACACAAGAAGGAGGGGGAGATGACCTCGATCGCCTCGCCCCCGGCATGGGGGCAGGGGGTGCGGGGCGGGTTCAGCCCCTTTTCCCGTCCTCTTAGCCCTCTACCCTCCACCCTCCACAACCCGGTCAAATCCAAGGCCTCGTTCTCTCTGTCTCCCCGTTTCTTTGATTCCTCGTTTCCATCCCCTCCGCCGTCCACTTGACACGGCCAAAACTCCTTTGCTACGGTGGTCCCGTTGAGTCGAAAGGAGGTGGTGTACCCAAGAGAGGGGTTGGTTTCCTAAGGTATTGCAATCTCGGAGGTTATGGAGGTGAAGATATGAGGAACGCACTCAAGTGGAGTGCCCTGGTCGTGCTCTTTGTGGGCCTGGCCGGGTTGATGGTTTGGGCCCAGGCCCAAAACGGAGGGTTGCAGGGTCGCATCGTGGACGAAACCGGCCAACCGGTGGTCGGTGCCACGATTCAGGTCAAGGGACCCAACCTGCAAGGGTTCCAAGGCGGGGCCACGGACTTGGGCGGGTCCTACCTAATTCCCAACCTGCCCGTCGGTCGCGGGTACGAGGTGAGGGTCGAGGCCCCCGGCTATAACACGGTGGTCCGGAAGAACATCGAGATACCCCTGGGGGTGATCGTCAGCCTTCCCTTTACGCTGAGCCAGGGCAAGACCGAGATCGTCGTCACGGCGGCGGCTCCGGTCATTGATGAGAAGTCCACCCGCATCGGCGCCAACATCTCCGACAAGATGATCAGCTCCATCCCACTGGGGCGAAACGCCAATAACATCGCCTTTTTGGCGCCGGGCGCCGTTACCTCCGGCTTGGCCGGCACGCCCTCCTTTGGAGGCGCTTCAGGTCCCGAAAACGTCTACACGGTCAACGGTGTGGACGTGACCGGCACGGGCGACGCCCTCAACCTCACGGCGCTCAACTTCGATTTTATCGAGGCGACCGAGGTCCAGACGGGCGGCATGAGCGCCGAGTACGGCGCCCTCATGGGCGGCAACGTCAACTCCATCACGAAGAGCGGCGGCAACGAATTCCACGGCGGCATCTTCGCGTACTATTTCGATGACGGACTGGGCGCCAAGGAAAACAAGCTCAACAACCCCAACATCGTCAACTACCCCAAGTCGTTCAAGCAGTACGATGTGGGCGGTTTCCTGGGCGGCTACTTCGTCAAGGACAAGCTCTGGTTCTTCTTGGCCTACGACTACAACAAGACGGAGCAGGCCTGGACGGCCGACGGCGGAGACGCCAACGTGAGCCTGAACGGTCATCCCTCCTACTCGTGGGCCGGTCCGAGCGGGTACACGAACTATACGCGCGACCCGATGTACGCCTTCAAGCTCACGTGGAACGTGAACCAGAACCACAAAATTGCCCTCTCGGTCTTCGGCGATAACAGCCGCCAAGATTACTACCGGAACCTAGGTAACCCCGTCGAGACGGCCTCGCCCTTCAAGCAGACCTACAATAACTACGCGGTCAGCCTCCAGTGGAACGCCACCTGGACGCCAACCTTCTTCACCGAAACGGTCGTGGCCCGCCGGGACACGATCCAGGCTCGCTACCCCAAGAACGCCGAGGCCATGAACAACTGGGCGTATTACTACCGCTATGGTTCGGGGACCTACGCCGGTTACCAGGTCATCCCAGAGGGTGTTCCCATTTCGTACAACGCCGCCGACCACCTCATCGACCTGAGCGCGTGGAAACCCTCGTTGGGCGGCCAGATCCGCGACTACACGCGGGACTACAATGACCAGCTCCGCTTGAAGGGGACCAACCTCTTCAAGTTCTACGGCAACCACGAGCTCTCCTACGGCTTGCAGTACTACGACATCACCTACAATTACGACTTCAACTATACCGGGCCCAGCTTCACCGAAATGAACCCTGGCAGCGTGTTTTACGGGCACAGCACGCCGGGGGGCGTGACCATTCGCTGGCAGTACAGCGGAGCCTCTCCGACGCACTACCTGTTCCGAGCCCAGGGCTTCATGAACAACAACGCCAAAAACACGACGCAGCACTACTGGGCCTACTGGGCGCAGGACAACTGGAATCTCACCGAATACTTCATGCTGAAGCTCGGCGTCCGACTGGACCAGATCCACATGGTTGGAGGCAACAACAACGTGAACGTGCCCGATCAGATCTCCCCCGGGCACGGATATTCCAACGGCCAGGCGCGCCACGTCAACATCAACGACGAATGGGCGCCCCGCGTCGGCTTCACCTGGGACGTAGCCCACAACAGCAAGAGCAAGCTCTACGGCTTCTGGGGCTGGTACTACGAGCGCATCCCCAACGACATGGCGATCCGGGCCCTCACCGACGAGTACTTCCACTTCAGCTATTACGAGGACGCCGCTCTCACCATCCCCTTCCTCGGTTATAACCGCTACGGGTACCCGGCCACCAACGGCCTCTATGTGACGCAGATCAACGGGGGCCCGGGCGGCAAGAAGCTCAAGGGCTCCTACAACGAGGAGTACATCCTCGGCTTCCAGTACGAGGTGCGCCCCGACCTCTCCCTCGGCGTGCGGGCCATCTACCGCGATCTGGGCCGCATCATCGAGGACATCTCGGTGGATGGCGCGGCCACCTACATCGTCACCAACCCGGACCAGTGGGCTGGCATATGGATTCCCGACCCTCTCGGTCGCCCGGGCTATCGCTGGCAGTTCCCCAAGCCGGTGCGCATCTACAAGGCCCTCGAGATCACCATGGACAAGCACTTCAGCCACAACTGGCTCATGCAGGGCTCCTACGTCCTCTCGCGCCTGGAGGGCAACTACGAAGGCCTCTTCTCCAACGACAACGGTCAGCTCGATCCCAACATCACCTCCAAGTACGACCTGCCCCAGCTCCTGGTGAACGGCTACGGCCTGTTGCCCAACGACCGTACCCACGTGCTGAAGCTCTACGGCGGGTACTTCTTCGACAACATCCCCCTCGAGATGTCGGCCAACTTTACCCTTCAGAGCGGAACCCCCATCTCGGCGCTGGGCGCCGATGACCTGTACGGCCTTAACGAAGGGTTCTCCCGGCCGCGCGGCACCTCTGGTCGTACGCCCACCATCTGGGCCCTCGACCTGGGCGCTCAGTACACCTTCAGGCTCTGGAAGAGCAACCTGGGCCTGCGCGCCGACATCTTCAACGTGACCAACGAGCAGCGAACCACCACCGTGGACCAGACTTACAACACGGTGAACACCTCGCCGAACCAAAACTACCCCTTCTTCAAGATGCCCACCGCCCACCAGCAGGCCCGCCGTATCCGCCTGGCCGTCCGCTGGACCTTCTAACCATTTTATCCTGACTGAACTCGAGACCCCGGGGGCCACCCTGGGGTCTTTTTTTTGGTGTGCCGGGCATGGTCAGCAGCTTGGGGGTGCAAGTCCCCTGCCCAACCTGATGGAGGTGAAGGGTTAGCGAAGCGCAAGGGCCTGTCACCGTGACCTCGGGTGAGCGCGAGACCGTGGGAGGATTGCCCGGAACGGCCGGTCGCGCCGGGGGCGGCGCTCCTACGCGCGACATTCGATCACGGAATAAGGGGGTTGGTGCGCGGGGCGTTCTTGGGGCGTCCTGGCGCACTTGCACGGTCTGAACTTTTGTGGTACATTATATCGGTTTTCGCGGGGGAACCTGCGGAGACGCCGATGTAGCTCAACGGTAGAGCAGCGGATTTGTAATCCGTTGGTTGGAGGTTCAAGTCCTCTCATCGGCTCCAGGCGGGAAGCGAGTATTCCCGGCTAGGCCATGTTGACCGGAAACCGGGTTGTGACCCTGAAAGCTCCACGTGGAGGGGTTCCCGAGTGGCCAAAGGGAGCAGACTGTAAATCTGCCGGCCTTGCGCCTACGTAGGTTCAAATCCTACCCCCTCCACCACTTTGAAAGTAGATGAGTTGATGAGTTGAATGAGTTGATAAGAGGCGGGGAACAACGCACGGCGCGCCCTTCACCTTATCGACTTAATCCACTTATCAACCGTTGTTCAGGCGGGTGTAGCTCAGTTGGTAGAGCATCAGCCTTCCAAGCTGAGGGTCGCGGGTTCGAATCCCGTCGCCCGCTCCAACGAGATGGAAACAGGGCAACAGAGAGACAGGGAAACAGGGTAGAAAAAGACAGGAGACCGAGGTGATGGCGCGAGTGGCGGGTCGAGCAGGTTGTGAGGTTTTCCCTCCTCACTCCTCACTTCCCACTCCTCACTGAAAGAGGCCCGCGTAGCTCAGTCGGTAGAGCGCATCCTTGGTAAGGATGAGGTCACCAGTTCAATCCTGGTCGCGGGCTCCACACCCCCCACGTTAGGCACCGAAGGGCCGGGGGAAAGAAAGCGAAGGACGGCGGGGCGGCCGGAAACGCGGGCTGCCGGAGGCGGATCGGATGTCGAAAGAGAAGTTCCAGCGTACGAAGCCGCACCTGAACGTGGGAACCATCGGCCACGTGGACCACGGCAAGACGACGCTGACCGCCGCCATCACCCAGGTCCTGGCCAAGCGAGGCCTCGCGAAGTTCACGGCGTACGATCAGATAGACAAGGCGCCCGAGGAGAAGGCGCGGGGCATCACCATCAACACGGCCCACGTGGAATACGAGACGGAGCACCGCCACTACGCCCACGTGGACTGCCCCGGCCACGCCGACTACGTCAAGAACATGATCACGGGCGCGGCCCAGATGGACGGGGCCGTTCTCGTGGTCTCGGCCGCTGACGGGCCCATGCCCCAGACCCGCGAGCACATCCTCCTGGCTCGCCAGGTCGGGGTTCCCTCCATCGTGGTCTTCATGAACAAGGTGGACATGGTCCCCGACACCGAACTCTTGGACCTCGTGGAGATGGAGATCCGGGACCTTCTCTCCGCCTACGACTTCCCCGGCGCGGACACGCCGGTGGTGCGAGGCTCGGCCCTCCAGGCGCTCCAGTGCGGCTGCGGCCGCGACGAGTGCCCGAAGTGCAGGCCCATCCTGGAGCTCATGAAGGTCTGCGACGACTACTTCCCTACCCCGGCGCGGGCCGTGGACAAGCCCTTCCTCATGCCCATCGAGGACGTCTTCTCCATCTCGGGCCGCGGCACGGTAGTCACCGGCCGCATCGAGCGGGGGGAGGTGAAGGTCGGCCAGGAGGTGGAGGTCGTGGGGCTTCGGGACACCCAGAAGACCGTCGTCACCGGTGTTGAGATGTTCCACAAGATTCTCGAGGAGGGACAAGCCGGAGACAACGCGGGCCTGCTCCTCAGGGGCATCAAGAAGGAAGACGTGGAGCGCGGCCAGGTGGTGTCGGCCCCCGGTGCCATCACCCCCCACCGGCGCTTCAAAGCCGAGGCATACATCCTGACCAAGGAGGAAGGGGGGCGGCACACGCCCTTCTTCAAGGGATACCGCCCTCAGTTCTACTTCCGAACCACGGACGTGACGGGGAGCGTCAGCCTTCCCGCCGACCGGGAGATGGTCATGCCCGGCGACAACGTGGCCATGGACGTGGAGCTGGTCACCCCCATCGCCCTGGAGCGGGGCCTTCGATTTGCCATCCGCGAGGGCGGCCGGACCGTCGGGGCTGGGGCTGTCACGGAAATCTTGGAGTAAGCGATGCGCGACATCATCCACCTGCAGTGCGGCGCGTGCAAGCGGCGCAACTACACGACGACCAAGAACAAGAAGAAACAGCAGGGAAAGCTGGAGGTGAAGAAGTACTGCCCCTTCTGCCGCTCCCACCAGGTCCACAAAGAGGTGAAGTGACCGGATTGCAGGCGAGTAGCTCCAATTGGTAGAGCGCCGGTCTCCAAAACCGGATGTTGGGGGTTCGAATCCCTCCTCGCCTGCCAACTTTAAAACGGAACCGTCGGATGGGCCGGCGGGTGAAGATAGGAAAGGAGGTGAGAGGGATTCGAAGGGCGGGACACGGCATAGCCCGCCGCGAGGACGCGAGCGAAGAGCGAGCGTTCGCAGCGAAGCGGCGCAAGCCAAGGGACCCGCCCCGGGAACCGTAGGCGCCGTTGGAGCGGAGCGAGCGGACTCTGACGCGAGCGAGCATCCTACGGCGCGTAGGTTCGAATCCCTCCTCGCCTGCCACTTTCTCCCTTTTCTCCGTCACAAGAGGTCGACCGTGAAGATAGTGGATTGGTTTCAGAGCCTGCCGGCATTCCTGAGGGACGTTCGACTGGAGGTCAAGAAGACCTCCTTCCCCAGCAGGGACGAGGTCGTGAACACCACGCTCGTGGTTGTGGTGGTGGTGATCATCTTCGGCGTCTTCCTCTGGGCCGTCGATCAGGTGGTTTTTAGTTTGCTCAACAGGCTGTTTACACTCTTTCATTAAGCGGAAGGGCCATGGCCGAGATGCAGTGGTACATCATCCATACCTACTCGGGCTTTGAAAACCGGGTCAAGGAAAGCCTTCTGAACCGGATCGAGGCCTTCGGCCTTGGGGAGCACTTCGGGGAGGTCATGATCCCCACCGAGAACGTGGTGGAGGTGCGTAACGGCAAGAAGCACGTCTCCACCAAGAAGTTTTTCCCGGGCTACGTGCTGGTGCAGATGCTGCTGACCGACGAGACCCAGCAGGTGGTGCTCAACACCCCCAAGGTCACCGGCTTCGTCGGCACGGAGGCGCTCAGGCCCGAGGAGATTGACCGGGTGCTGGGCCACATGACGAGGGCCACGGAGGCACCGAAGCCTAAGTACTCCTTCGAGCCGGGCGAGAAGGTGAAGATCATCGAGGGTCCCTTCGCCTCCTTCCAAGGTGTGGTGGACAAGGTCAATCCGGACCACTCCACTCTGACGGTGCTTGTCACCATTTTCGGGCGCTCGACCCCGGTGGAGTTGAATTTCCTTCAGGTGGAGAAGCTTTAGGAGAGGAACCGCGGAGCGCGAGGTGCGACTAGGCAGGACAAGGCTTCCTAATCGCCGAATCGCCAATCGCCTAATCGCCAAGCGGAGCGAGCCATGGCTAAAAAAATCATCGCAGAAGTGAAATTGCAGATTCCGGCGGGGAACGCCAACCCGGCCCCGCCCGTGGGCCCGGCGCTGGGCCAGCACGGCGTGAACATCATGGGTTTCTGCAAGGAGTTCAACGCCAAAACGAAGGGGCAGGAGGGGTTCATCATCCCGGTGGTGATCACGGTCTACGGCGACCGCTCCTTCAGCTTCATCACGAAAACCCCCCCGGCCTCCGACCTCCTCAAGAAGGCGGCGAGCATCGCCAAGGGGTCGGGCGAGCCGAACAAGAACAAGGTGGGAAGGGTCACGCGCAAGCAGATCGAAGAGATCGCCAAAACCAAGATGAAGGACCTGAACACCACCTCCATCGAAAGTGCCATCCGCACCATCTCGGGGTCGGCCCGCAGCATGGGGCTGGAGATCGTGGACTAAGGAGCCGTCTATGGGCAAGACAGGAAAGAAATACAAGGCGGCGGCGGGGCAGATCGAGGCCAGGGAATACCCCATTCCCGAGGCGCTGGGGCTCCTCAGGAAGGTGGCCTACGCCGGCTTCGACGAGACCGTTGAGGTCAGCATGAACCTCGGCGTGGACCCCAAGCACGCCGACCAGATGGTGCGCGGCACCACCGTGCTGCCGAACGGCCTCGGCCGCAGCGTGCGGGTGCTGGTGATCGCGCAGGGCGAGAAGCAAAAGGAGGCCGAAGCCGCCGGAGCCGACGTGGTCATGGCCGAGGAGGCGGTGGCGAAGATCCAGGGCGGCTGGCTGGAGTTCGAGGCCGTCGTGGCGACTCCCGACATGATGAAGGAGGTCGGCAAGCTGGGCAAGGTGCTGGGGCCGCGCGGGCTCATGCCGAACCCCAAGCTCGGCACCGTCACCTTCGACGTGGGCCAGGCCGTGAGGGACCTCAAGGCGGGCAAGGTGGAGTTCCGCGTGGACAAGACGGGGATCATCCACTGCCCCGTGGGCAAGAAGTCGTTCGAGGAAGGCAAGCTCCAGGAGAACCTCACGAGCCTCATCGAGGCGGTGGTGAGGGCCAAGCCCGCCGCGGCCAAGGGCAAGTACATCAAGAGCGCCTACCTCTGCACCAGCATGAGTCCCAGCATCCGGCTGGACGTTTCTGGATTCTAAGGAGGGCGCCGTGAACCGGGCCGAGAAACAGGGAGCTATCGAGGCGATCCGCGAGGTGATCCAGGAGAATGAAGCCTTCTACCTGGTCGACTTCAAGGGCCTCAAGGTCAAGGAAATCAGCAGCCTTCGAGACCGGGTGCGGCAGTCTTCGGGGTCCTTGCGGGTGGTCAAGAACACCCTCCTGAAGAAGGCATCCGAGGGTACCGACCTCTCGGGCGCCGATGCCTGGATGGTGGGACCCACCGCCATCGCTTGGTCTCAGCGGGACCCGATCCCTCTGGCGAAGGTGCTGGTGGAGTTCTCCAAGGAGAATCCCAACCTGAAGGTGAAGGGCGGCGTCATCGACGGCAGGGCCGTGGATGCCGGCGCGGTGGAGGTGCTGTCCAAGCTGCCCGGCCTCGACGGAATCCGGGCTCAGCTCATCGGGCTACTGCAGGCGCCCGCCACGAAACTCGCGACAATCTTGCAAACCCCCGCACGGAACGTGGCGGTCTGCCTCTCCGAGCGCGGCAAGCAAACCGTAGAGTAGGTAACGAAGGAGGAGTTCCACCATGGCCGACCTGAATACGATCGTCGAAGAACTGAGCGCCCTGACCGTACTGGAGGCCGCTCAGTTGAGCAAGATGCTGGAAGAGAAGTGGGGCGTGTCCGCCGCCGCGGCCGCTCCGGTCATGATGGCTGCGCCCGGCGCCGCCGCACCGGCCGAGGAGAAGACCGAGTTCGACGTGATCCTCAAGGCTGCCGGTGACAAGAAGATCGAGGTCATCAAAGTGGTCCGCGAGATCACGAGCCTCGGTCTGAAGGAAGCGAAGGAGCTGGTCGAGGCCGCCCCGAAGACCCTGAAGGAAGCGGTCTCCAAGGACGAGGCCGAGGCCATCAAGAAGAAGTTCGAGGAGAAGGGCGCGACTGTCGAGATCAAATAGCTTGTGCCTAGACAGTGCGAGGCCGGGCAGGGCGCCTGCGGGCGTACCCTGCCCGTGTGCCTTTTTTCCTGTATCATGGGTGCAGCCAGTTCCGACAGGAAATCGGATGGGTCCGGACGTCTCCGCCCGGGCCGCGGTCCGAGGTTATGGTACCAGCGGAGCGGTCCGAAGAGAAGCAGCGGCCCACGGTGGCGACACCGGGCCGATCCGCCCAGAGCATGACCCTTTTGCCCCTTTCGGCTTCGTTTAGGAGAAGGCCTGATGCCCAAGACCGTTGATGTCGGGAAGCGACAGAGGCTCGATTACTCCCGCATCCACACCACCGTACCCATCCCCAACCTGCTCGAACTGCAGCGGGAGTCCTACCGTCGGTTCCTTCAGATGGACCTGCTCCCGGAGGAGCGCGAGAGCCTGGGCCTTCAGGAGGCCTTCCGCTCCGTGTTCCCCATCAAGGACTTCCGGGGGGAGTGCGCCCTGCAATTCGTGGATTACTCCCTCGGGGACTGGGAGTGCCGGTGCGGATTTCTGAAAGGACTGGAGCATCTGAGGCAGACCTGCTCCCACTGCAAGGGACGGATCATCATCCTGGACACCCAGCAGCGCGAGGTCCAGTGCCAGCACTGCGGCCAGATCAACCCCATCCAGATCCCCAGGTGCCCCCACTGCGACGACGTAGTGAACCTGAGGGTCCACTCCGCCGTGGACGAGTGCCAGGAGCGGGGCATGACCTACGGCGTGCCCCTGAAGATCCGCGTGCGCCTCGAGGTCTACCAGAAAGATGCCGCCGGGCATCCTTCGGTGCTGGACATCAAGGAGGAGGAGGTCTTCTTCGGCAACATGCCCCTCATGACGGAGAAGGGGACCTTCATCATCAACGGCACCGAGCGGGCTGTGGTGAGCCAGCTCCACCGCTCTCCCGGCGTCTTCTTCCAGGCGAACGAGAACCACACCGAGTTTGTGGGCAAGATCATCCCCGCTCGAGGCTCCTGGGTCGAATTGGAGCTGGACGCCAAGAACACCCTTTACGTGAGGATCGACCGCAAGCGCCGCTTCCCGGCCACGGTCTTTCTCCGGGCCTTGGGGCTCGGCGAGAACACCTCCCTCCTCAAGCGCTTCTATCCCGTCGATACCTTTTACCTTGAGGACGGAGCCCTCCGCATGGCCGTCTCGGACCGCCTGGCGGGGCTGGTGGCCGGCGAGACCGTCAAGGAAGGGAAAGAGGCCATCCTCGAGGAGGGCAAGAAGATCCGCCGAAGCCAGATCGCCCGCCTCAAAAAAGCAGGGGTGGAGTCGGTGCTGCTCAAGCAGGACGAGCTTCCGGAGATTTACTCTTTCCAGGACGTGGCGGACCCCGAGAGCGGGGAGCTGCTGGCGGAGAGCGCGCAGCCCATCGGCGTGGACCGGCTCCTGGAGCTGGCGAAGCAGGGCCTGAAGCAGATCGAGGTGATCCTGCCCAAGGCCACAGAGCTGGGCACGGCTATCCTGGAGACCATGACGAAGGACGTCTGCCGGACCCAGGAGGAGGCCTACCTGGACTTCTTCCGTAAGGTCCGCCCCGGCGATCCCGTCACTCCGGCGGGCGCCAAGTCCTTCTTCGACCTCATGTTCTTCGACGACAAGCGGTACGATTTCTCGCGCGTCGGAGCCATGAAGTTCCTCACCAAGCTCCACCCGCACGACTACCGGGGCATGAGCAAGAAGGCCCTGGCGGAGGAGCTGGAGAGGCGCCGCATCCTCACCCTCGAGGACTACTGCGAGATCGTCGAGTACCTTCTCAAGTTGAAAAATAACATCGGCACGCTGGACGACATCGACCACCTGGGCAACCGGCGGGTCCGGTCGGTGGGCGAGCTGCTCGAAAACCAGATCCGCATCGGCCTGGCCCGCATGGAGCGCGCCTCCAAGGAGAAGATGAGCGTCTACCACAACCTGGCCACGGCCATGCCGCGCGACCTTCTCAACGCGAAGCCCGTGGTGGCCTCCATCCTGGAGTTCTTCGGCTCGAGCCAGCTGAGCCAGTTCATGGACCAGACGAACCCGCTCTCGGAGATCACTCACAAGCGGCGCCTAAGCGCGCTGGGCCCGGGCGGCCTGAGCCGCGAGCGCGCCGGGTTCGAGGTCCGCGACGTCCATACGAGCCACTACGGCCGCCTCTGCCCCATCGAGACGCCCGAAGGTCCCAACATCGGCCTCATCTCCTCCCTCTCCACCTACGCGCGCATCAACGAGTTCGGCTTCATCGAGTCGCCCTACAAGAAGGTGGAGAACGGGCGCGTGCTCAATCACTACACCATCACCTACCCGGGCGACAGCCGCTTCAAGCTGGGGGACGTGGTGGTCCAGGAGGAGCTCCGAGAGGAGGAGGCCCGGTTGAAGAAGGCCCGGAAGCGCCTCCCCATGACGCTGCCCGCGGCCTTCTACCTCACCGCCTGGGAGGAGGACCTCTTCACCATCGCCCAGGCCAACGCCATGCAGGATGAGGAGGGCAACCTGGTGGCCGAGAAGGTGCAGGCCCGCAAGTTCGGCGAGTTCGTCCTCGCGCCGAAGGCCGAAATCCAGTACATCGACGTCTCCCCCAAGCAGCTGGTCTCCATCGCCGCGGCGCTCATCCCTTTCCTGGAGCACGACGACGCCAACCGCGCGCTCATGGGCTCCAACATGCAGCGCCAGGCGGTCCCCCTGCTGAGGCCCGAGGCCCCGGTGGTGGGCACGGGCATGGAGCTGGTGGTGGGCAAGGATAGCGAATCCACCGTGGTTTGCCGCCGCTCGGGCATCGTGGACGTGGTGGACGCCAACCGGATCATCGTGCGCGTGGGCGGCGGCGAGGGCGAGGACCTCTACGACTTCGGCGCGGACATCTACCAGCTCACGAAGTTCCAGCGCTCCAACCAGAACACCTGCATCAACCAGAAGCCCATCGTCAAGGTGGGCGACGTGGTGAAGGCCGGTGACGTGCTCGCGGACGGCCCCTGCACCGACGGCGGGGAGCTGGCCCTCGGCCGCAACGTCCTGGTGGCCTTCATGCCCTGGCGCGGCTACAACTACGAGGACGCCATCCTCCTCTCCGAGACCCTCGTGAAGGAGGACGTCTACACCTCCATCCACATCGAAGAGCTCGAGATCGAGGCGCGGGACACCAAGCTGGGCAAGGAAGAGATCACCCGCGACATCCCCAACATCTCGGAGGGCTACCTCAAGGACCTGGACGAGAGCGGCATCATCCGGATCGGTGCCCACGTCAAGCCTGGCGACATCCTCGTGGGCAAGGTCACCCCCAAGGGCGAGACCCAGATGACTCCCGAGGAGAAGCTCCTCAGGGCCATTTTCGGGGAGAAGTCGGCCGAGTACCGCGACGCCTCGCTGCGGTGCCCGCCGGGCATCTCGGGCGTGATCGTGGACGTCAAGATCTTTACCCGCAAGGGGGCCGAGAAGGACGCCCGCACGCTCGCCATCGAGAAGGAGTACGTGGACCGCATGGACAAGAACATGCGGGACCAGATCCGGATCCTCCGCGAGGAGAACCGTAAGAAGATCACCGACCTGCTCGACGGCACGGTGGCGGCGGCACCCCTCTACGACGACCTGACGGGGGAGGAGCTCATCGGCAAGGGCAAGAAGCTCTCCGCCAAGCAGCTCTCCACCATCAAGGCCGACCTGCTGCCGCGAATCCAGGTGCAGGCCAAATTCAAGGACGCCATCCAGCGCATCCGCGAGATCGAGGAGCGCACCCGCCGGAAGATCGAGGTCCTGGAGCAGGGCTTCCGCGAGAAGATCAGCAACCTGGAGCGCGGCGACGAGCTGCTGCCGGGCGTCATCAAGATGGTCAAGGTCTACGTGGCCATCAAGCGGAAGATCCAGGTGGGCGACAAGATGGCCGGCCGCCACGGCAACAAGGGCGTGGTGAGCCGCATCCTGCCCGTGGAGGACATGCCCTTCCTGCCCGACGGCACTCCCGTGGAGATCGTGCTCAACCCGCTGGGGGTCCCGAGCCGCATGAACGTGGGGCAGATCCTGGAGACCCACCTCGGCTGGGCGGCGAGGGCGCTGGGCCTGTGGGTGGCCAGCCCGGTCTTCGACGGGGCCTCCGAGGAGGACATCAAGGGACTCCTCGCGAAATCGGGGCTGCCGGAGGAGGGAAAGATCCAGCTCCGCGACGGCCGTACGGGCGATCCCATGCACCAGAAGGTGACCGTGGGCTACATCTACATCATGAAGCTTGCCCACCTGGTGGAGGACAAGATCCACGCCCGCTCCATCGGCCCCTACTCGCTCATCACCCAGCAGCCCCTGGGAGGCAAGGCCCAGTTCGGAGGCCAGCGCTTCGGCGAAATGGAGGTTTGGGCCCTGGAGGCCTACGGCGCGGCCAACATCCTGCAGGAGATTCTCACCGTCAAATCGGATGACGTCTACGGCCGGACCAAGATGTACGAGAGCATCGTCAAGGGGCAGTACCCTGACGAACCCGGTGTGCCCGAGTCCTTCAACGTTCTGGTGAAGGAGCTTCAGGGCTTGGCTATTGACGTGAAGATACTCGAAACCGAAGATCAGTCGGCGTCGGAAAACGCTTGACGTCGAGGGGGTAGTGCCTTGATGCGTAGCAGCTATCTCGAGAAGAAACACAGCATCAACCGGATCCGCGGGATCCAGTTGATGCTGGCGTCCCCCGAACAGATCCGGGCCTGGTCGCACGGCGAGGTCACCAAGCCGGAGACCATCAACTACCGGACCTTCAAGCCCGAGCGCGACGGGCTCTTCTGCGCCAAGATCTTCGGGCCCATCAACGACTGGGAGTGCCTCTGTGGCAAGTACAAGCGGATCAAGTACAGGGGCATCACCTGCGAGAAGTGCGGCGTGGAGGTCATCCAGTCCAAGGTACGGCGCGAGCGCCTGGGGCACATCGAACTGGCGGCTCCCGTCTCCCACATCTGGTTCCTGAAGGGGACGCCCTCGCGCATCTCCATCATTCTGGGCATGAAGCTCAAGGACGTGGAGAGCGTCAACTACTACGAGCAGTGGGTCATCACCGACCCCGGCTTCGTGGCCGTGGACGTGGATGAGGTCAAGGAGGCCTACCTCGCCCGGCACCCCAACGACTCCCCGCAGGAGCGCAACCGGATCTTCCGGAACATCGAGGAGGCGGTCTGGAAGTACGAGTCCGTCAGCGAGGCGGCGGAAGGATCGGACCCCTCCAAGGAGTTCGAGCAGCTCATCAAGCTCAACGAGAACAGCCGGGTCTACAATGAGGAGCTGGGAGGGCAGACGGCCCTTCGGTACAAGGCGCTGCTCTTCGACAAGACCCTGGACGCGCTTCGGTCGCTCTACGGGCCGGACAGCTTCACAGTGAACATCGGTGCGGCGGGCCTCCAGGAGCTCATGCGGCACTTCAACGAGGACTGCCAGTGCGCCTCCTGTCAGGTAGCGCGCGGCTCCAGGCTCTCGCGCATGCAGTGCGAGCAGAACCTCCTGCGCTCCTACATCCGGATCCTGGCCAACAACCAGAAGCGCGCCAACCTCAACAAGCGGCTGAAGGTCGTGGAGTCCTTCCTCAAGAGCGGGAACAGGCCCGAGTGGATGGTCCTGGAGGTGCTCCCGGTGATCCCGCCCGAGCTGCGGCCCTTGGTGCCGCTGGACGGCGGCCGCTTCGCCACGAGCGACCTCAACGACCTCTACCGGCGCGTTATCAACCGGAACAACCGCCTCAAGAAGCTCATCGAGATGCGCGCCCCCGACGTCATCGTCCGGAACGAGAAACGCATGCTCCAGGAGGCGGTGGACGCCCTCTTCGACAACGGCCGCCGCGGCCGCATCCTGAAGGGCACCAACAACCGGCCGCTCAAGTCCCTCTCCGACACCCTCAAGGGCAAGCAGGGGCGCTTCCGGCAGAACCTGCTGGGCAAGCGCGTGGACTACTCTGGGCGCTCCGTCATCGTCGTGGGCCCCGAGCTCAAGCTCAACCAGTGCGGCCTCCCCAAGCTCATGGCCATCGAGCTCTTCAAACCCTTCATCTTCAATAAGCTAGAGGAGCGCGGACTGGCGCCCACCATCAAGCAGGCCAAGGAGATGGTGGAGCGGGGCGTCCCCGAGGTCTACGACGCCCTGGACGAGATCATCCAGAAGCACCCGGTCCTGCTGAACCGCGCCCCCACCCTGCACCGGCTGGGTATCCAGGCCTTCGAGCCCGTGCTCGTCGAGGGCAAGGCCATCAAGCTTAACCCCCTGGTCTGCACCGCCTTCAACGCCGACTTCGACGGCGACCAGATGGCCGTGCACGTGCCCCTGAGCCCGGCCGCTCAGATCGAGGCCTCGGTGCTCATGATGTCCACCAACAACCTCCTCTACCCCGCCAGCGGCGACCCCATCATCGTGCCCACGCAGGACGTGGTGCTGGGCGTCTACTACCTCACCCACTCCCTCAACGGGGCCAAGGGCGAGGGGCGGGCCTTCACCTCGGTGGACGAGGCGCTCATGGCGCTGGACAACGGGTGGGTGGACCTGCACGCCCAGATCAAGCTGCGCTACACGGGCGAAGTCATCGACCTCACCTCCACCATCTACGACCAGGACATCAGCCACACGCCGCCCATCATGCTGAAGAACGAGATCCTCTCCACCACGGTGGGGCGCGTGCTCTTCAACGACGTCCTCCCCAAGGGCCTCCCCTTCATCAACGGGCTCATGAAGAAGGCCGGCCTCAAGGACCTCTTCAATTACACCTTCCAGCGCTTCGGCCGCGAGACGCTCTCCCATCTGGCCGACGCGGTCAAGGAGTCGGGTTTCCTGTACGCCACCAAGGCGGGCATCTCCTTCGGATATGAGGACATGCAGATCCCGAAGGAGAAGACCGCCCTCGTGGACGGCGCCCTGAACGAGGTGGAGGTGGTGGACCAGCAGTACCGCGACGGAGCCATCACGAACCGCGAGCGTAAGAACAAGGTGGTGGACATCTGGAACAAGGTGACCGACCTGGTGGCCGACGCCATGTTCAAGCAGATGCAGAAGGCCGAGGCGGCCGAGCAGGGCTTCAACCCGATCTTCATCATGGCCGACTCGGGGGCCCGCGGAAGCAAACAGCAGATCCGCCAGCTCGCGGGCATGCGCGGCCTCATGGCCAACCCCTCCGGCGAAATCATCGAACAGCCCATCACGGCCAACTTCCGCGAGGGGCTCAACGTGCTGCAGTACTTCATCTCCACGCACGGCGCCCGCAAGGGCCTTGCGGACACGGCCCTGAAGACGGCGGACGCCGGCTACCTCACCCGGCGCCTCGTGGACGTGGCCCAGGACGTCATCATCACCGAGGAGGACTGCAATACCCTCGACGGCATCTACATTTCGCCGCTCATGGAGGGTGGACGAATCATCCAGCCCATCCGCGACCGCATTGTGGGCCGCGTGGCGCTGGACGACATCAAGGACCCGTACTCCGGCGAAGTCATCGTGGAGGCCAACCAGGAGATCACGCTCGAAAGGGCGCAGGCCGTTCAGGACGCGGGCATCGAGCGCGTGAAGATCCGCTCCGTGCTGACCTGCGAGACCAAGCGCGGCGTGTGCGCCCGCTGTTACGGCCGCAACCTGGCCACGGGCCAGATGGTCGAGCTCGGCGACGCCATCGGCGTCATGGCCGCGCAGTCCATCGGCGAGCCAGGCACCCAGCTCACGATGCGGACCTTCCACATCGGCGGCACGGCGAGCAAGGAGGCCGTGGAGACGAGCCATGTGGCCAGGGGCACCGGCGCCGTCAAACTGGTCAACGCCAAGACGATCACGGCTCCCGACGGCGATCTCATTGTCATCGGCAGGGGCGGTTCCATCGTCATCGAGGACGACAAGGGCCGCGAGCGTGAGAAGTACCCCCTGGCCTACGGCGCCCACATCAAGGTTCCCATCGGTTCCATCGTGCAGCCCAAAACCATCCTCGTGGAGTGGGACCCCTACACCAACCCCATCCTCGCGGACGTGGGGGGCGAGGTCCACTTCCGGGACATCCAGGAGGGCGTGACCGTGCAGGAGGAGACCGACAACGTGACGGGCCTCAGCCAGCGGGTGGTCATCGAATCCAAGGACCCCGGCAAGGAGGCCCGCATCGTCCTGCGCGAGGAGGGCAAGAAGTCCGGCGGACGAAGCTTCCCTCTGCCCTCTGGCGCCCACCTCGTGGTGGACGAGGGCCAGAAGGTCTTCCCCGGCACCATCCTGGCCAAGATCCCCCGCGAGACCTCCAAGACCCGCGACATCGTGGGCGGCTTGCCCCGCGTGGTGGAGCTCTTCGAGGCCCGCCATCCCAAGAACCCGGCCATCATCACCGAGATCGACGGCGAGGTGCACTACGGCGAGGTGGTCCGCGGCATGCGGAAGATCTACATCGACAACCCCCGGACGGGCGAGCGCAAGGAGTACTCCATCCCCAAGGGCACGCACATCTCGGTGCTCGAGGGCGAGTGGCTCCACGCGGGCGACCCGATCTGCGAGGGCGCCGTGGATCCCCACGACATCGTGCGCGTCCTGGGCATCAAGGAGCTCCAGCGGTACATGGTCAACGAGATCCAGGAGGTCTACCGCCTGCAGGGCGTCATGATCAACGACAAGCACATCGAGACCATCGTGCGCCAGATGATCCGCTGGATGCGCGTGGACGCGGTGGGCGAATCCCGGTTCCTGGCCGGCCAGCAGGTGGACCGCTTTGAGTTCCAGCGCGAGAACCAGCACCTCCTCGACGAAGGCATCCAGCCCGCCGTGGGCCGGCCCCAGCTCCTGGGCATTACCAAGGCCGCGCTCGCCACCGACAGCTGGATCTCGGCCGCCTCCTTCCAGGAGACCACCCGGGTGCTCACCGAGGCTTGCATCAACGGGGCCACCGATTACCTCCGAGGTCTCAAAGAGAACGTCATCCTGGGCCGCCTCATCCCGGCCGGCACCGGCTTCTACACCTACCACAACGTGGAGGTGGAGCACGACGATACGGTGCGGCCCATGGAAGAGGGCCTCAGGGAGACCTTCGCCGCCGACCTCCCGGCCGAGCTGGCCGTCCAGAAGCTCCTGGAGGAGCGCCATCATCCCGTCACCATCCGCGAAGAGGCGGATATGGACGACAAGGGCGACGCCTGAGCTGACTGCTCCTCAAGACTGTCACGCCCGGGGGGCGGGAGCGATCCCGCCCCCTTTTCCGGTACAGGCCGGAAAGAAAATCGGCGCCCGTGGGCCGGGCGCCGTGAGAGGAGAGGGGGTGAAGGGATGGACCAGAATCTCTAGAACTTCACCTGGAGGGTGAGCTGCACGCGCTTCTCGTTGGGGATGTGCGGATCCGTGTGCTGCGTCACCTGGTAGTCCAGCAGCCACATGTTCTGCCCGACGAAGCGGTAGGAGACGCCGAAGATGGAGGTCTTCTGGACGTCGTCCACGACCGTGGAGCCGCCGTCGGGGTTGGGGTCGAAGTGGTCGTACCGGCCGATCACGCCCCACTTCGTATCCTCGGGGAGGCGCACGTTGGCGAAGAAGGAGTAGCCCTTCTGCTTGCGGGCGCTGCCATCGGGATTAAGGGCCGTTCCGAACTCGTTGCCCTTACCCGAGAAATACTCGGCTTGCCCCGTGAAGTAGGGATTCTCGTACGAGATCATGCCATCGAAGACCGTCCAGTCGGGAAGGTCCTTGCCGGGCACCTTGGCCACGTTGCCTTTGCCGTTGACCCCGAAAACGGTGAACTGGAGACCGGGTATGGCAACGGGGAGGGGACGCAGCGAGATGCGCGCCATGAGAGCCTTGTTCTGGTTCTTTTCCGCTCCGTGGTAGCCGTTGCCGTTGTAGACGCCGAACTGCCAGGAGCCGTATCGGCCGGCGTAGGCGCCGTCCACGTTCTTGCGGTACTCCTCGGGCATGAGGCCGCCGAAGTTGGAGCCCACGATGACGCCGTCGTCGGCGCTGTTGAGGATGTTGTTGCGCTCCAAGAACATGGGGTCCTGCAGCCGGTAGCCGTTGACGGCCTCGTCCCAGTCGAGCCAGGGAATGACCACTTGGCCGAAGTTCACGTAGGGCTGGGAGAGGGCGCTGTTGCCGTTCCAGTGGAAGCTTCCGTAGAGGTACTTGATTCGGGGCTGCCAGTCCTGTGCCGAGTTCTGGTAAACGTCGGTGGTGATCCGGCCCGAAAACCAGGGGGTGATGTCGTCCGTCACGTCCAGATAGCCCCGCTTGAGGACGAACTTGCTATAGGAGGTCGTCTCGCCGGGCGTCCCCGAATACTGGTTGCCGTTCTGGTAGGAGAGGTAGAAGGTGCCGCCCACGTGCAGGCCCTTGAGGGCCGCGGGAACGCCGGAGGGCTGGCTCTTGACCGTCTCCTGGACCGTCTCTTTGATCTCCTGCTGGCTCTGGGCCTCCTTCTGGGCCTTCTGCTGGTCGTACTGGGCCTGGACGGCCTCGGCCTGCTGCTCGGTGATGACCTTGTTTTCCACCAGGATCTTCAACAGCGGGTCCAACTGCCCGGCCGATTGGGCGAAGATCGAGAGCCCCGTCAGGGCCAGGGCCGCCAGGCCCGCCGCCGCCACTCGCATCGCTGATCTCCTCACATCTGCCTCCTTTCCGGTCCTTCTTCCGGTTCGCGAATCGGCCGACCCCTGCCGTCCGCCTCCGGGGCATGGCCGGTCACGCTCAGGCTAAGGAGGCGCTGTTGCCCGTTCATCACGGCTCTTTGTCGGAATTGCAACCTGGGGGGCGCCAGGGCCCCGGCCGTGGTAAGGTGGGAGCATCAGGAGGTGTCCCATGAAAACACAGGTCTCGTGGGGGATTCTGGTCTTCTTGGCGGCCGGGGTGATGGGCGTGTGCGCCCAGGCTCCGCCAGCCCAAGCTCCTTCGTCCCAAGCTCCGGCGGCCCAGTCGCCACTGGAAAAAGCGAAGGCGGCCTATGAGCAGCGGGCCAACCCGGAAGAGGCGAGAGCGGCCATGCAGCTCTTCGCGGAGGCGGCCAAGGCGGACCCGAAGTCCTACGACGCCCTGTGGCGTGGGGCCAGGGCCTGCTACTTCTACGGCGAATACACCCGCGCCAAGGCCTCCAGCGACGAGAAGATGACCATCTTCCAGGACGGCATCGACCGCGCCAAGGCCGCAGTGGCGCTCGAGCCCAAGGGGGTGGAGGGCCACTTCTGGCTCGGCGTGCTCTACGGGGTCTACGGTGAGGCCAAGGGGATCTTCAAGTCCCTCAGCCTGGTGCCGAGCATCAAGCAGGAGATGCAGACGTGCCAGGAGCTGGACCCGGCGGTGGAGGGCTACGGCCCCGACCGGGTGCTCGGGCGGATGTACTACAAGCTGCCCTGGTTCAAGGGGGGCGACAACAAGAAGTCCATCCAGTATCTGGAGGCCTCGCTGAAGGGCGCTCCCACCAACGCCCTCACGCGCCTCTACCTGGCCGAGGTCTACAAGGCCGAGGGCATGAAGGACAAGGCCCTCGAGCAGGTCAAGACGATCGTGGGCATGACGCCCGACCCGCGGTGGGCCCCTGAGTTCGCCTCCATCAAGCCGAAGGCCGAGAAGCTCCTCCAGAAGTGGAGCTAGGCCAAGGCTCGGGCTGGAGCAGACCGGCCGCGCCAGAACGGCGGCCCCTCCGCCGCCAGCCCAGCTTCAACCGCGGATCCTCAGGACGCGACACAGAAAGGGCGGAGCCGCCCGGCTCCGCCCTTTCTTAGCTCAATCGCTCAATTGCTTAATCGCTTAATCGCCTAACCGCTCCATCCCTCAATCACTTCGTCGCCTCCTTCGTCGGTTGGGCCACCACGCGGTAGAGCGCGTAGACCACGACGGCGAGGACGGCGACGCCGGGCCAGGCCCCAAGCGGGGGCTGGGGGAAGAGGGCGAGGAAGTCGCCTTTGAAGACGGGCCACATGCCGGCCAGAGTGATGGGCACCGCCAGGAGAATGCCCATGAGCGCCTCGCCGGTAATGAGGCCCGAGGCAAAGAGCAACCCCTTCTTGTCCCCGTCGGCCTCGGCCGCCTTCAGGCGGGTCAGCAGGTCCTTGGAGGCGCCCTTGGCCGCCTTGTTCCTGAGCCTGGCCGCAAAGTAGGCCACCATGCCTCCCACGAGAATCGGGGTGGAAAGGGAGAAGGGGAGGTAGATGCCCACGGCCACCGCCAGGACCGGCGTGCGGAACTCACTGCCCCTGGCCTTGAGATATTGGTCGAGGGCGATGATTCCCACGGCGATCACGGCCCCGATGGCCACCATGGTCCAGGGGAGGCCGCCCATGAAGACGCCCTTGGAGACGGCCGCCATGAGGGTGGCCTGGGGCGCCGGCAGCGGGTTGGGATGGGCCTGGATCCAGGCCGGGGTGGCGTTGAAGGGGATTCCGACGCCGTACTTGAGGTTCAGGACGTGCAGGACGGGCGCGATGACGAAGGCCGAGGAGAGCACCCCCACGACCAGCATGAACTCCTGCTTCCACGGCGTGGAGCCGACCAGGTATCCCGCCTTGAGGTCCTGGAGGTTGTCGCCCGCGATGGAGGCGGCGCAGCAGACCACGGCGCCGATGAGGATGGCGGCGGCGGGCCCCGCGGGGTTGCCACGGCCCAGGAAGAGCAGCAGGACCAGGGAGGCGAAGAGGATGGTGGCGATGGTGACTCCCGAGATGGGGTTGTTGGAGGAGCCCACCAGCCCGGCCATGTAGCCGGCCACCGCCGCGAAGAGGAAACCGGCGATGAGCATGATCACGGCCATCACCAGGCTGACGGCCAGCTTGGAGACCACCAGGTGGTAGATGAAAAAGAGGGGAATGATGGCCAGGAACGAGAAGACCAGGACCCAGATCATGGGCATGTCCTTGTCCGTCCGCTCGATGGCGCTCCCGCCCTTCTCGTCCTTCAGCGCCTGAAGCCCGCTCTTGACGCCGGTGAGGAGCTGGCTGCGGAGCTGGATCAGGGCCCAGAAGCCGCCCACGCACATGGCGCCCACGCCCAGGTAGCGGATCTGGCTGCTCCAGAGCGTGTTGGCCGCCTCGACCGCATCGTGCGCCCCGGTAGGCCATCCGTGGATGGCCGCGTAGAGCGGGATGGCGATCCACCACGAGAGAGCGCCCCCAAGGAACACCAGAATGGCGATGTTCAGCCCCACGATGTAGCCCACGCCCAGGAGCGCGGGGGAGAGGTCGAGGCCGAAGTAGGCCATGCTGTTGCCGACCCGCGCGCCCACCTCCAGGGTGGAGGCCCAGAGCTTCAGCCCGGCGTCCTGGCAGAACTTCAGCACGCCCCCCGTGAGGGCCGCGTAGACGATGGCCGAGAGGCTGCCCCTCTCCTCCCCCTGGCCGGCCTTGAGCACCTCGGCCGTGGCGATGCCCTCGGGGAACTTGATCTCCTTGTCGCCGTGCACCACCAGGGCGCGGCGGAGGGGGACGGAGAAGAGGACGCCGATGGTCCCGCCCAGGGCGCAGATCAGGAGCGTCTCCCAGTAGTTGTACTCCTTCCAGTATCCGAGGATCACGAGGCCCGGGATGGTGAAGACGGCCGCCGCGGCCACGGCCTCGCCGGCCGAAGCGGCCGTCTGGACGATGTTGTTCTCCAGGATGTTGCTGCGCTTGAAGAAGGAGAAGATGGTCATGGAGATGACCGCCGCCGGAATGGAGGCGGAGACGGTCATGCCCGCGAAGAGCCCCAGGTACGCGTTGGCCGCGGCCAGGATGACCGCCAGTAGGATGCCCAGAATGATCGCCTTCACCGTGATCTCGGGCAGGTTCTGGCTGGCCGGGATCACGGGTTTGAAGCCGGAGTGGTTGCCGTCGTCGTCGCGGGCCATCTATCCCTCCTCTACCATTTCCAGAACTGCCACCAGTGCTTGGTTTCGGCCTTGGGCTTGACGAGCGGCTCCTTGAAGACCTTGGACTCCTTCTCCTTGGCGGCCTGGTGCTTCTGGATTCGCTCGATCTGCTTGCGCGCGTTTTTCGACAGGACGGTCCCGGGGACCTCCTGGGTGATGCGGGTGAAGTAGAGCAGCGCCTCCTTGTCCTGGTTGTCCCGGTAGAGGGCCTCGCCGAGGCGGTAGTAGAGGAGCGGCATGTTCCAGTAGGTGGGGTAGTGCTCGATGGCGTACCGGTAGCGGCCGATGGCCCCTTTGGGGTGGCCGTACTTCAGGTAGAAGTCGCCCACCTTGATCTCGTGCGCGGCCAGAAAGTCGTTTATCGAGCGGATCCGCTGTTTGGCCTCGGCCACGTATGAGCTCTTGGGATAGTTCTCGATCAGGGCCTGGAAGGCATCCCTCGCGCTCAGGGCCGGCGTGATGTCCCGGTCGGGCGTGCTGATCTCCTCGAAGTAGGCTTCGCCGATCCTGAACTGGCAGTAGGGCGCATCGGGGGCCGTCGGGTGAAAGGCCAGGAAGGACTGGTACCGGCTGATGGCCTCGGCGTAGGATTCCAGGGTGTGCTCCTGGTAGTAGCTGTCCGCCGTGGCGATGGCGGCCTTGTCCCGGTATTCGCCGGCGTCCTCGCGCAGGGCGATCTGGTCGAAAAACTTCCGGGCGGTGGCCGGTTTGTGCTTGCGGAGGGCCTCCATGCCCTTGGAGTACAGCACGGCCACCGGCGTCACCTGCTTGGGAGCCACCTCGCCCTTGGGGCGGCGGTGATGGCAGCCGGCGGTCATCAAGAGCATGACGACCAGCGCGGCGGCGAGAAGCCTGGCACTCTTCACGATCGACCTCCTATGAGGGCAAACAGGTCCCTGGGCAACCGGCGGGGCCGGCCCTGCAGGTCCGTCGCCGCGTGCTCCGTATAACCACGGCACAACAAGGCGCCGTCCCCCTTACGAAACATCTCGTATTCGAATCGGAAGCGGACCGCGCTGCTGTCCGCCAGCCTGGCCAACAGTTCCACCTCGTCGTCGTAGCGGGCTGGCCGCAGGTACTGAACGTGCACCTGAAGCACGGGCATGCGAGTCCCGCTCTCCTCCAGCTCCCGGTAGGCGAGGCCGTGCTGCCGGAGGTACTCGGTACGGGCCACCTCCATCCAGGCCAGATAGGCGGAATGGTGCACCACGCCCATCTGGTCCGTCTCCACGTACCGGACCCGCACCGTGGTCCTGCACTCATCCACGGAGCATTCCCTCCAGGCGCGAGGCGGCCGCCGCCGGATCGGGGGCGCCGAAGATCGCGGAGCCCGCCACGAACCAGTCGGCGCCCGCATCCACGAGGGCCGGAAGGGTCTCCTCGGCCACGCCGCCGTCCACCTCGATGGCCAGCGCGAGCTCTCGCTCCATGACCCTCCTCTTGAGGGACCTGATCTTGTCCAGGGCCATCGGAATGAACCGCTGGCCCCCGAATCCGGGGTTCACGCTCATGATCAGGACGAAGTCCAGGTCGGGAAGAACGAGGTCGAGGGCCTCCACAGGCGTGGCGGGGTTGAGCGCCACGCCCGGCCGCATGCCCTCCTCCCTGATCCGCTGGATGGTGCGGTGGAGGTGGGGGCAGGCCTCCTGGTGAACGGAGAGAAGCGAGGCTCCCGCCCGGGCGAAATCGGCGAGGTAGCGGTCCGGCTCCTCGATCATGAGGTGGCAGTCCAGGGGGAGGGTCGCCACGGCCTTGAGTCTAGCCACGACCGGCGGCCCCAGCGTGATATTGGGCACGAAGCGGCCGTCCATCACGTCCACGTGCAAAAGGCCGCTGTGGGGCTCCACGAGGGCGATCTGGTCGGCCAGGCGGGCGAAGTCGGCGGAGAGGATGCTCGGGGCGAGGAGCCTTGCGGGTGCCCCGCTCATGGCTGGCTCACCGTGAGCTGGACCAGATCGGTCCTGTGGAGAGGCATCCCGGGGCCCGGGGTCTGCCCCAGCACGGTGTCGGGTGGGGCGCTGGGTGTTCGGGTCACCTGCGGCGTGGAGAACTGGATGCCGTAGGCCTGGAGCCGGTCCTTCGCCGACTGGGCGTTCAGCCCCACAAGGTAGGGCATGACGAAGGTCGGGGAGGGAGGCCCCACGCTCACGAGGATGGAGACGTCGGCGTCCCTCGGGACGGTCTGTCCCGGCGGCGGCTCCTGCGCCACGATGGTCGAGGAGGCCGCTGGCGCGTGGACGTAGGCCGTGTTGAGCCACCGAAGGCCGGATTGCTGGATCTGGAGCTGTGCCTCGTCCATCCTCATCCCCAGAAGATTAGGCATGGCGAGGCTCTCGATCCCCTTGCTCACGACGACCTGCAGGGTCATGCCGCGGCGGACCGTCATCCCCGCGCTGGGAGTCTGGCTGATGACGGTGCCCTTGGAGGCCTTCAAGTCGTATCGCTCGGTCCGGACCGCGAACTGGAGGTGGGAGCGGCTGGCCTGCCAGTTCGCCTGGTCCTCGGTGAGCCCCACGACCAACGGTACCGCCGTGTTGGTGCCTAGAAAAGAGAATTGGATGAGCAGGTAACCCCCGAGGCCAATTCCACCGAAGAAGAGTCCTGCGTAGATAATCCAACGCAGCAGTCGCAATGCGCTCCTCCGAACCCGCGTAGTGTAGCACAAGCCGCCCGCCGCCACGCCACCTTCGACATTCGGAAACCGCGGAACAGGGATTCACCACAAGGGCAACAAGACGCGTAGGAATGGTAGGGGTAGGATTGGGGGAACAGTTCTACCACGGTCTCTCCACCCTCCACCCTCCACCCTCCACTCTCCGCCCTCCACCCGCCCCGCGGTTTGCCGGGCCCGAGGCTTTTGGGTATACTCCCGTGCGGGAGATCACCGCATGTGGTTTCGTCAGAAGAAGAAACCCGAGCTTCAGGACGGCGAGGAGCGCTCCGTCCACGTGCCCGCCGGCATGTGGATGAAGTGCGAGTCCTGCGGGCAGATCATGTTCGCCCAGATCGTGATCGAGAATAACCACGTCTGCCCCAAGTGCAACTACCACTTCCGCATTTCGGCCCGTCAGCGCTGCGAAGGGCTTTTCGATGAGGGGCGGTACGAGGAGTTCGACCAAGCCGTCTCCCCCACGGATCCGCTGAAGTTCAAGGACCAGAAGCGCTACCAGGACCGGCTGCTCCAGTATCAGAGGCAGGTGGGAAGCCAGGATGCGGTGCTGAACGCAAGGGGTACCATGGGAGGCATGCCCGTGATCATCGCCTGCATGGAATACGCCTTCATGGGGGGCTCCATGGGCAGCGTGGTGGGCGAGAAGATCACCAGGGCGGCCGAGGAGGCCCTGCGCACGCGTGCGCCCCTGGTCGTCATCTCCTGCTCGGGAGGGGCGCGGATGCAGGAGTCGGTTTACTCTCTCATGCAGATGGGAAAGATCTCCGCGGCCATCGGAAGGCTCAGGGAGGCCGGGGTGCCCTACGTTTCGGTGATGACCGACCCCACCACGGGCGGCGTCACCGCCTCCTTCGCCATGCTGGGAGACGTGAACATCGCCGAACCGAGGGCGCTCATCGGCTTCGCCGGTCCCCGGGTGATCGAGCAGACCATCCGCCAGAAGCTCCCGGAGGGATTCCAGCGCTCCGAGTTCCTGCTCGAAAAGGGCTTTCTCGACCTGGTCGTTCACCGGAACCAGATGCGGGAGACCCTCGTCCGGCTGCTGGCCCTCTTTACGGGGAAGACCACCGCCCCATGAACTTCCCTCAATCGCTGCGCTACCTTGATGAGCTCATCGAGATGGGCATCAAGGTCGGGCTTGATCACACCCGCGCCCTGGCGGGGGCCCTTGGCGACCCTCAGCGCTCCTTCCCCTCCGTGATCGTGGGAGGCACGAACGGCAAGGGCTCGACGGCCGCCTACCTGGCCGCGATCCTCCAGGGGGCCGGATACCGCACGGGGCTCTTCACCTCTCCCCACCTGGTGGACGTGCGGGAGCGGGTCCGCGTGAACGGACGGATCATCGGCAAGGAGGACTTCGCCGAAGCGGCCAGCCGCCTGAGGGCGACGGCCGAGACGGCCATGGGAAGCGGCCTTCTGGAGGGGTACCCGACCTACTTCGAGGCACTCACCCTCATGGGGTTCCTCCACTTCATGCGGGAGCGGGTGGAGGCGGGTGTGCTGGAGGTGGGCCTGGGAGGGCGGCTGGACTGCACCAACATCGCCGATCCGCTGGTCTCTGTAGTCACCAACGTGGGCAGGGACCACGAGGAGTGGTTGGGCAAGGGCGTACTGCGCATCGCGAGGGAGAAGGCGGGCATCTTCCGCCCCGGTGTGCCGGCCCTCACGGCGGCCAGCGGTCCCAGGGTGCTTTCGCTCCTCCGGCGGGAGGCCGAGCGGCTCGGGACCCGTCTTCTTCCCCTGAGCGACTGCCAGGTGAGCGTCGGAACCAAAGGCTGGCGCATGGTGTGCGGCCGCGACTCCCTGGATCTGCCCCTGCCTGTCCTTCCCGGCGGGCACCAGGTGGACAACGCCGCGCTGGCGGTCCGATGCTGCTGGGTCTTGAGGCAGTTGGGGTGGCACCTTCCCGATGAGTCCATCCGGGAGGGGATCGCCGGGGCGAAGTGGCCGGGGCGCTTGGAGCTCGCGGTCCGATCTCCCGAAACCTACTTCGACGGAGCCCACAACCCCGATGGCTGCCGCGCCTTGGCCCGCTGGGTGGCGGGGCGGCCCGAGGGGCGCCGAGCCCTGGTCTTCACGGCCATGAAGGACAAGCCCATCGGCGTCATGGCGCGGCTGCTCTTTCCCTCCTTCGGCCGCGTTTGGGCCACGGCGGTTCCCATGGCCCGTTGCGCGCGGCCCGAAACCATCCGGCACCGAAGCCGTGGGCTCGTGACGGACCTGGCCGAAGACCCCGGCGAGGCTCTGGCGGCGGCGCGGCGGTGGGCGGGAAGCGACGGTCTGGTGGTGGCGGCCGGCAGCCTTTACCTGGTGGGCTACCTCAAGTCGTCCCTGGAGGAGGCGGACCCGCTATCCTGGGGGAGTGGGTTGTAGGTTTTGAGCAGCCTCAACAGGTGGAACCGGAGGATGGAGCGGAGCACGGCCGGCTCCTCCACGGTCACCCCCTCGCCCATGAACAGGACGAGCCTGCGCACCTCTTCGAGATCATCCGTGCGGAACCGGATGCGGAGCTGGCCGTCCTGCACCCACGTCTCCTGGCCGGGCACCAGCATGAGGCGTTCGGCCCACCGAGCCCAGTCCGCGAAGAGCAGGGTCACGCTGAAGAGCTTGCCCCTGCTCAGCCAGCCCTGGGTTCCCCTCATCTTGGCGGGGCCCGCGGGGCAATCCGCGAAGGTCTCGTCCAGGAGCTTCACCTCGCCGCAGTGGCGCGCCGGGATATTGACGAGTGCGCGGTCCTGCGCTCGAAACGCGAAGAGCACCCATTCGCCGGCGACCTTGGACAGAAAGAAGGGGTGCAGCACGAATGGGCCGGGGTCTTCACCGGCCTCCGCCGTCAGACGGACCTGCAGCTTTCGGTTGGAGTAGAGGGCCTGGTGGATGGCTTCGATTGCCTGACGGCGCTTGAGGGCCGCCGTGGTGGGAGCGGCAGGTTTCGCCCTGGCCATCTGCAAGGGATCGAAGCTGTCCAGGGGGGGCACCGGGATGGCGTAGTGGTAAGCGCGGCGAGGGGTGTGCGCAAGGGGGAGCCCGAGCTCCCTTTTCATGAAATCCAGGTCGCGACAGACGGTCCTCGACGTGACTCCGAGGGCCTCCGCCAGGCGGAAGAGGGTCACCTTCTCACCCTTTTGGCGGAGCAGCGCGTCGATGCGCCGAATGCGGTCGATGACGGCCTTGTTTTTTACAGGAGCCAATGAGCACCTCCCTTACACTCCCAGGCAAGACGGGTGCCAACGCCCTATTTCTTCAAAGTAACGCGGTACCGTGCTTTGGGGAACCAAGCGCCGATGGACCTGAATCGGGGCCGAGACATCTCCCGGGTGCCGTGTTGTGACTGCCTTCAAAATCAATATGTTATGGTGTAACGCGGATTTGACGGAGGGGAAGGGGGTTGGTACGCCGGCGGGCTCAGGAACGGCCCCGCGGGGGAGGCAGGCCCGGAAAGTGGCGCACTACGGGCCGACCCTTGTGGGGTCCGCTCTCGACGGTCACCACGTCCACCCGGAGGCGGGCCAGGGAGATCCCCCTCCTGCGGCAGTAGGCCCTTGCCGCCCGCCATACCCGCCGGCTCTTCTTCGGGGTGACGGCGGTGACCGCCGCCCCGGCGCCGCCCCCTTGGCGGGTCTTCACCTCGACCACCACGACGGACTCTCCGAGCCGCAGGATCAGGTCCGCCTCCCCCCCGCGGATCCGATAGTTCCGCTCCAGGAGCTCGTATCCCCGTTCCTCGAGGTAGGCGGCCGCCACCTCCTCGCCCCAGCTGCCCACGGCGGAGGGCCGCTCCTTACCGGCGGAGCTCCCCACAAATGCTAGGAACCCCCGCCACCATGAGCGAAGAAGACTCCGCGGGCGTTGCCCCTCCTGCGAGGCCATCGTGCCTCAACGGCGCCGGCGGCCGAGTGGGCGGCCCTCGTCGCCCGCTCCCCGCATCCCCTCCCTGCCCTGCATGAGGAGCTGGCGCCGGAGGAGAAGGAATTGCACCTGCTGGCGTGGGGTCATGACGGCCAGAAGCCGCGACTCCAGGTCTCTCACCCGCCGCTCGAACTCCTCCTGCCCCTTCCGAAAGCTCTCCACGGACTCACGGAAGGCCGAGTCGGGTGTCTTGGGGTCATCCAGCTGGGCCTGGAGGGAGGAAACCAAGCTCCGGATGGCCGCCTGGTGGTCCATTCGGGCTCGGTCGATCTGCTGCAAGAGGTCCATCACTTTGAGCGTCTGCGCGTCCGTCAGGGCCAGGGCTTCGCGCATGCGCTGGACCAGGTAGAGCTGGGCTACGTCGCGGCGGGTTTCCTGATCGGGGCCGGCGCCGGGCCCCCGAGCTGGGGGCCCACCGGGCATCTGGGCGGCGGTGGGTAGGACCACGAGGGCAAAAAGTGCGGTGGCGATGCAGGCTTTAACCATTCCATCCTCCTAATTCCGTGGCGGCCAGGTAGTAGCCGAGATCGCCGGCTTGCGGCTGCCCCAGTTCAGCGGCGGAGGTTTCGCTCCATTGCAGCAGGGAGGCGGTGGAATCCTCGTGGGCCAGGTCGAGCAGAGAGGCCTCCCGGGCCGTCAGCGTGGGCGAAGAGCTGGGGCGGGGGGGGGCGAGCGCCACCGAGAGGGCCACGTGCCGGCTCTGGAACGGGAGGAACCCCATCCAGGCCAGCGCTAGGCCCGCCGCCAGAGCCGCGGAGGCCAGGGCGGGCCGCCACCGGAGGAGGGTCCAGGGCCTAGGGTCCCACCCCGCCCGGTGACGGGCGCTGAGCCTCAGCACGACCGTCTCCTGCCAGTGGGCCGGTGCCGGTGCCGGTGCCGCCTCACGGAGGGCCGCTTCGATGGCCTTCAGCGCCGCGGCCTCCTCCCGGCAGCGGGAGCACTGGGCCAGGTGCTGGCCGGCCTCGACCGATGCGGGCCCGCCTGCTACCACCGCCCTCAAGGTTTCGTCATGGTTCATCGCTAGGCTCCAACTGCCTGCGCAGATTGCGCAGCGCGAAGAAATAGTGGGCCTTGGCCGTGCCCTCGGCGAGGCCCATCACCGCGCCGATCTCCTTGAACGAGAGGTCCTGCCAAGTTCGCAGGGCCACCACGGCGCGCTGCTGCGGCGGCAGGCGCGCCACGGCCTCCCGCAGCATGCGGCTCTCCTCCCGGCTTTGGGCCGCGTGGAGGGGGGAGACGGTCGGCGACGGCCCCTCGCGAATCTCGCCCGGCAGCTCCTCGTGGGTCACCGGGGAGGAGGCCAGGTGGTTGAGGGCGAGGTTGTGGGCGATCCGGAAGAGGTAGGTCTTGACGGAGGCCTCGCCCCGAAAGGTGTCCACCGCTCCGACGAACCGCGCCAGGGCCTCCTGCGCCAGGTCCTCCCCGTCCGCCGGGCTTCGCACCATGGCCGCGCAATAGCGCCGAAGCGGCTCCCCGAACTCCCGGACGAGCTGACGGACGGCATCTTCCTGTCGGGCTTTGAGGGCTTCGAGCCATCGCTCCTGGTCCTCCCGCATGCACCGCTCCGATCTATGGACCGGGTCCTCCTCCCGAGAGTTTAAGCCGACGGCGGCGGCCGTGGGAACCCCGGTTCGACCGCGCGTCACCGCCGCCTGTGCCAAGGGCCGAAAGAAGGGCATGACCCAACAACCCGTGTCCCCACCTTCTCTTGTCCCCTGTCCCTTGTCCCCTATCCCCTGTCCCCAATCGACACAGCCCTTGTGGCAAAATGGTCACAGGGTCTTCTCCGGAGCCCTGTCTTTATAAGGATGCGGAGTTGGCATGGGGCTTGCTAAAATGCCCCCGGAGGTAGGGAGTGTACTACCAGAGAACCCTCAGGCAAGGCATCGAATGCACCGGCATCGGGCTCCACTCCGGCAAGAAAGTGCTCCTGCGCCTTCTGCCCGCCCAGCCCGACACGGGTATCGTCTTCCGAAGGATCGACCAGGACGGATACGAGATCTCAGCCAGCGCCCTCAACGTGAACAAGGTCGATTTTGCCACCACGCTGGGGGCCGGAGGAATCCAGGTCAAGACCGTGGAGCACCTTCTTGGGGCCTTCTACGGCCTGGGTGTGGATAACGCCGTGGTGGAGCTGGACGCCTCCGAGGTGCCCATCATGGATGGCTCGGCGGCCCCCTTTGTCTACCTCATCCGCGAATCGGGCGTGGTCAACCAGAGCAAGACAAGGCGATACTTCAGGGTCACCAAGCCCCTGGAGGTGAAAGAGGCGGATCGCTGGATCAAGCTCCTCCCCTCCGACGAGCTGCGCGTGACCTACACCATCGAGTTCAACCACCCCATGATCCGTCAGCAAACCCTCACCATCCCGGTGAACGAGAACACCTTCGTGGACCAGATCGCCCCGGCGCGCACCTTCGGTTTCATGCGGGACGTGGAGGCACTCAGGGTCCGGGGGCTGGCGCTCGGCGGTTCGGTGGACAACGCCATCGTCCTCGGCGAAAGCCGCGCCCTCAACTCGGACCTCCGGTTCCTGAACGAATTCGTCCGCCACAAGATCCTCGACGTCCTGGGGGACATCTCCCTGGCGGGATTCCCCCTCAAGGCCCACCTCCTGGTCCATAAGGGCGGCCACCGCCTTCACACCCAGATGGCGCGTCTGCTCAGGACCTCCATGGCCTCTAATCAAATCGAGTCCTCCAAGGAGAGCTGGTCCCCCGCCCTGGGCTTGGCGCCTCCTTTCGCTTAACCTCCTTACTCAACTTCCTTCCTCCAACCATCGAGGGCCGAAAGGCCCTCCTTTTTTTGGGGGAGGGACAGGGGGCAAGGGACAAGGGACAGGGGACAGGGGACGGGAAAAGAGGTGAGAAGCGAGGAGGACAGGACACGTCGGGAGCACCACCTGTTCGTTCCTCCCTGCATCTCGGCCTCTCCTCATCTCGGAATCCCGGGGAACAGGGGGCGCGAGACTCGCCACGCCAGACACTGGAGGTGACGATGGCCCGGGGTGTGGATAGGGGAGAGGGGCAGAGTTCACGTATCGTGCCGATGCCGATTCCCCAATCCTCAGGGGAGCGGTTCGCTGAAGGTACAGCCCTTGGCGGGGCAGGCCCTGGAGGCTCCCGAGCGGCCCCGGCGCTCCACGAGGTAGGGGCTGCCGCACAGCGGGCAGGGACCCGGGAGGGGCTTGGACCAGGAGACGAAGTCGCACTCCGGATACCCCGTGCAGCCGTAAAAGACCTTCCGGCTCTTGGCGAAACGCTTGGCGAGGGGCTTGCCGCACTTGGGGCAGGGGACCTCCAGCGTCTCCTTCTGGATGTACTTGCAGGCGGGGTAGTTGGAGCAGGCCACGAAGGGACCGTACCTCCCCTGCTTCTTCACGAGAGAGTTGCCGCACTCGGGGCACTTCTCGTCGAGGAGCTCGTCCTTGGCGGCCACAACCTTGCCCTCCTTGCTGCGCCGGAGCTTGATGGTGGTCTTGCAGGCGGGGTAGTTCTCGCAGGCGAGGAAGGGGCCGAACCGGCCCTGGCGGACGGTCATGGCGCCCCCGCACTTCTCGCAGGTCTTGTGCTCCTCGGGCACCTCGGGAGGATTCTCGTCGGCCACGGGGCGGGTCCCCTTGCACTCCGGATAGCCCGTGCAGGCCAGGAACCGGCCGAATCGGCCCATCCGCAGCACCATGGGCTTGCCGCATTTGTCGCACACCTCGTCGGTGGGCTGCCCCTCCTTCCGGAGGTCCACCATGCTGCCCCTGGCCGCCTCCAGCTCCTTTTCGAACTGGGCCCAGAAGCGCTTGAGGAGGGCGAGCCGCTCCTCCTTGCCGTTCTCCACCTGGTCCAGATCGTTTTCCAGGCCGGCCGTGTAGCCGACATCAAACAGGGCCGGAAAGTGCTTCACCAGGATGTCGCTCACGATCTTGCCGAGATCCGTAGGCAGGAGAAAGGCCTTTTCCTTGACCACGTATTCGCGCTCTTGGATGGTGGAGATGATGGCCGCGTAGGTGGAGGGGCGGCCGATGCCGTTCTCCTCCAGAGCCTTGACGAGCGAAGCCTCGGTGTAGCGGGCCGGAGGTTCGGTGAATTTCTGCTCGGGCGTCAGATCGAGCAGGCGCAGCGGCTCGCCCTCCCGCAGGGGGGGAAGGACGCCTTTCTCTCCGTTCTCCTCCACCTCGTAGGCGGCCAGGAATCCCTGGAAGACGCACACCGACCCCGCGGCCGAGAAGATTCCGTCGCCACAAGCCGCCTGGACCTTCGTGGCGTCGAAAACGGCGTCGGCCATCTGCGAGGCCACGAAGCGTCTCCAGATCAGCCGGTAGAGGGCGTGCTCGTCCCTGGAGAGGGAGCCCTTCACGGAATCGGGCGTCCGGGTCACGTCGGTGGGGCGAATGGCCTCGTGGGCATCCTGCGCCGCCTTGGCCGGCGCGTAGAGACGGGGTTTGGGTGCCAGGTAGTCGGCCCCGAAGGCCTGCGGGATGAAGGCCCGCGCCGCCTCCACGGCCTGAGGCGAGACGCGCGTGGAGTCGGTACGCATATAGGTGATGAGGCCCACCGTCTCGCCGTCGGCCAGGTCCACGCCCTCGTAGAGGCGCTGGGCGACGGACATGGTCTTCTTCACGGGGAAGTGCAGAAGGCGGGCCGCCTCCTGCTGGAGCTTGCTGGTGATGAAGGGCGGAAGGGGGGAGCGCTTCTGCTTCTTCTTTTCGACCTTGGAGACCGACCAGGGGTGCCCCTCGAGGGCCCGGAGGACGGTCTCGCTCTCGGCGGCGGATCGTACCTCCGCCTTCTTGCCCTGCCACTGGGTCAGCTTGGCTTCGAAGGGCACATGGGCCTCCCCCTCGAGGCGGGCCGTGAGGGTCCAATACTCCTCGGCCACGAAGGTGCGGATGGCCTCCTCGCGCTCGCAGATCATGCGCAGGGCCACGGTCTGCACCCGGCCCGCGGAGAGGCCCTTCTTGACCTTCTCCCACAGCAGGGGGGAGATCTGGTAGCCCACCAGCCGGTCGATCACCCGGCGGGCCATCTGGGCGTTCACCTTTCGGGCATCCACCTCGATCGGGTGCTCCACGGCCTCCCGGATGGCGCCGGAGGTGATCTCGTGGAAAAGGACCCGCCCCACTGGCTTGCCCGTATCCTTCAGGATCTCCTGGAGGTGGTAGCAGATGGCCTCTCCCTCCCGGTCGGGGTCGGCCGCGAGCAGAATGGCGCCGACCCTCTGGGCGGCGGAGTGGATCTCGGCCACGGCGGCCTTCTTCTTCGGCAGGATCACGAAGGTGGGGCGGAAGTCCTTCTCCACGTCCACCGCCATCTTGTTGGAAGGCAGGTCTCGCACGTGGCCCATGGAGGCCTTGACGGTGAAGCCCTTGCCCAGATACTTCTGGATGGCCTTGGCCTTGGCCGGCGATTCCACGATCAAGAGGGTCTGAGACATCAGTGGGGCTCCTTCATCCGGCCCTTCAGGGCGTAGCGCATCCCGGGCAATTCTACACAGACACCCGCCATTTGCAACTCGAGAAGGCCGGCGAGCACCTCCGACGCCGGCAGATCGGAGCTCCGGCACAACTCATCCACGCTGAGTCCCCGGTCGGGTTTCAGCAGGGCGAGGAGGCGTCTGTTCTCCGTCGATGGCTCCGAGCGCGGATCCGGGGTGGTCCCCTCCGTCTTCTCCGTCTGTTTCAGCTTGCAACGAAGATGCTCGGGCAGCTCCTCCAGGAGGTCCTGCCCCCGCTGGATCAGCTTGGCCCCCTTCTGAATCAAGGTATTAGGGCCAATGGCCGTGCGGCTGGTAATGTTTTGCGGGACCGCGAACACTTCCCGGCCCGTTTCAAGAGCGAAACGGGCAGTGATGAGAGAGCCGGAGCGCTCGGTGGCCTCCACGATCACCACGCCCCAGACCAAGCCCGCAATAACCCGGTTCCGGAGGGGAAAATTCCTGGGCGCCGGCGGGGTGCCGGGCGGGAACTCCGTCACCACGGCTCCTCCCCGCTCCACGATCCGCCTCATGAGCCCTTCGTTTTCCCTGGGGTAGGGTACGTCGATCCCGGTTCCCAGGACGGCCGCGGCTCTGCCGGGGACCACCAGGGAACCCTCGTGGGCAGAGGAGTCTATGCCACGGGCCAGGCCGCTCACCACGGTCAGTCCAGATCGGGCCCATTCGGCCGCCAGGGTTTGCGCCACGTTCTGCCCGTAGACGGTGCACAGGCGCGAGCCCACCACCGCCACGGCAGGGTCCTCCAGCGCCTCGACCGAGCCCAGCAGATAGAGGGCCGGGGGAGGATCGGGCACGGTTCTCAAGGCGGCGGGGTACCGGCCGTCGTCCCAGCTCAGGAGCTTGATTCCACGGGCCTGGGCCTCCCTGTCCTGGCGTTCGCACGCCTCCCAGTCCAGTTTGGCAGCGGCCTTGCTTATCGAAGGGTGCAGCTCGGGGACCTTTCTCCCGGAGCGCAGCCGGAGCAGAAGATCCTCCTGGCCAAGAAGTTCGGCTCTCCGGATGGTGGAGAGGCCCGCAAGGCGAGTCAAGGCTCCATAGAGATAGGACAGCACGCAACCTCCAGCCACAAAAGGATTCCAACCTATACCACAGGGTTCGAACGAGGTGCAATCGCAAGACTACTCGAACGGCGACAAGGAAAGAGCAAAAAAAGCAAGGGGAAAGCCCATGGTATCCCGAGCCTATTTTGAACAGACTGCACTCATCCACCTGGATTTCTTGTACAACCTGGCGCTGAAGATCACCAGGAACGAGGACGACGCCCAGGATCTGGTCCAGGAGACCTTCCTTCGGGCCTACCGCTTCTTCGACAAGTATGAGCCCGGCACCAACTGCAAGGCCTGGCTCTACCGTATCCTCAAGAACACCTTCATCAACCACTACCGCAAACAGCACAGGCGACCCAACGAGGTGGATTTCGAGTCCATCGAGGAGACGCAGGAGAGCCAGGTGGAGCACCTGGGCATGCGGCCGGCCGACCCCGAGGCGACGCTGCTGAACTCCATCCTCAAGGAGGACGTCCAGCAGGCCTTCGAGACGCTCCCCCCGGGCTACCGGGAGGCTTTGATGCTATCTTTGGTGGGCGGCTTTTCCTACCGGGAGATCGCCGACATGATGGACTGCCCCATCGGAACGATCATGTCCCGCATACACCGGGCCCGGAAACTGATGCAGAGGCAGCTCGGCGGGCACACGCCGGATCGCGGCTGGAGCCAGGGGGTCCAGCTTGCGGCACCGGCTATGGCCCAAGGGGCTTGAAGAATCAGGAGTCGGCACGGCCGGGGCACCGCCGGAATCAGCCACGGCGGTGAACGTGCGCACCATTGGGAGGAATGGAGATGTCACCTTGTGGACGGGTGCGGGCCAAGCTCGGTGCTTACCTGCGAGGACAACTCGATGGGCGCGACAAACGGGAGGTCGAGTCCCACTGCTCGACGTGCCTGCCCTGCGCCTCGGCGCTGAAGGCCCAGAGGGTCCTGGTGGAGTCGGTGATCCCGCTGGGGCGCTCCACCGAACCGGCGCCGGCCAAACTGCGTGAGGCTCTGCGCCTCTGCATGGACTGCATGGACGACCCGAGCAGGGCCATCTGCCGCCGCCTGAAGCACCGGTTGCGCCTTGCAGCCGGACCCGTTTCCGGCGTATCATTCGCCTCCGAGGAGAATAGCCATGGCATCGAACGCTAAGAAAACGACCATCCTGGCCGCCGCCCTCGCCGGGGTTCTGGCGATGGCCACGGTCTTCGCGGGGAACGGTGTGGGGCAGGCCGCCCAGGATTTCACGCTCCAGCCCGTGCAGGGCGGCCAGCCGGTGAGCCTTCTCCAGAACGAGGGCAAGCCCACCCTGCTGTTTTTCTGGGCCACGTGGTGTCCCCCCTGCAAGCGGGAGATCCCCGACCTGAAGAAGATCCACGAGGAGTACGCCAAGAAGGGGCTCCGGATGCTGGGCGTGGCCCTCAACTTCCGGGAGAGCCGGGAAGAGGTGGTCCGGTTCCAGCAGGAGCAGCAGCTGCCCTACACGGTCCTCTGGGACGTGGACAACAAGATCGCCACCGAGTACGGCGTCGAGGTTATCCCCACGGTGATCCTCCTGGACGGGAAGGGTGTGATCCGGTACCGGGGCCACCAGATGACCGAGGAGCTCACCAAGCTCCTGCAGAGCTATACCGCCGGCCAGAAGGGCTGAGACCGAACCCAATTAGGCTAGGCACGCGGGCCCCGCTCCACCCGAGCGGGGCCCGCGCCATCTTTACGAACCGAGGCGGCGAAAGAGCCGTCGCGACCAGTCTCCGTCCCCATGGCGGTAGACACCGGGGCGTCCTTCCGTCAGGTCCAGCAGGAGGGCGCCGTCCCGGTCCGTGCGGTAGACCCGGGCGGGCAGGGATGCGTAGCGGGCCAGCACGGCGGGCGACGGGTGGCCGAAGCGGTTGGCTCGTCCCACGCTAATGAGGATCACCTTGGGCGCCACGGCATCCAGCCAGGCCGGGCTGCTGGAGGTGGCGGACCCGTGGTGGGGGGCCATCAGCGCGTAGGACACCAGGGGGAGTCCAGCATCGAGAAGCTCCCGCTCCCCCCCCTTTTCCAGGTCTCCAGTGACGATCAGGCCGGCGGTTCCCAAGCGGAGGCGGGCCACCAGACTGCGGTCGTTCTCGTTCCGAAGGCAGCTGGGGAGGGTGGGACCGAGAACGGAAAGGGCCGGCTCCGAGAACCGGAGTTCGTCGCCCCGGACCAGTGGAAGCAGGGCGACGTTTCTCCTCTCGGCCATAGCCGCTATTCGAAGGGGCAAATCGCCCTTGGGCGGATCCGTAGCGGGATAGGCCAGGAAGCCCACGGGGAGGTCCTGGATCAGGTCCTCCGCGGCTCCGCAGTGGTCGCGGTCCCAGTGCGTCAGCACGATGCCGGTCAGGCCCTTCACGCCCGCCCGGGCCAGGAACGGCTCGATCACCGTAATCCCCGATCCGGGGCCCTCGATGCCGCTGGTGCCGGCGTCGACGAGAAGACAACCGCCGGGCCAGAGCACGGTCTGGCATGAGGCCTCCCCGACGTCGAGGAGGGCCACTCCCCGGGCGTCCCGAACGGCCGGCCCCGTCGGCCAGGACCAGAAGGCCACGACGGCGGCCCCCATGAGCACCCATCCGGATGCGCGGCGGCGCGACGGCCAGGCCAGCAGGGCGAGCCCCAGGAGGTAGAGAGCCGTCCAGCCCCACCACGGGAACGGAACGAAGAAGCTTCCCCAGGCGCTCCTGCCCAGCCCCTCCGCCATGGCCATGAAGGGTCTGGTCGTCAGCTCCAGGCTCCAGGCCAGAGCCTGGTGCAGGCCCGGCACGAACCCGAGGCCCAGGATGTACAGGAGCCCTATTCCCTGGACGGCCATGAGCGGGAGCGAGGCGGCCGGAGTGGCGAGCCATCCCCACGGGGAGAACCGGTGGAAGGTGATCACCAGGATGGGAAGGGTGGCCACCTGGGCCGAGAGCCCCACCCAGAGCAGTTTGAGAAGCCAGCCCAGCGGTCCCTTGGCGGGCAGGGCCGCGGGGTAGGCGCTCCAGAACACCAGGATGCCCAGGGTCGCCGCGAAGGTGAGCTGAAAACCGGCGTCCGAGATGAACTGGGGCCGGTAGAGGAGGAGCAGGGCGGCCGCCAGCGTCCACGCCGTGAGGGCGCTGTGGGGCCTGGCGAGTAGGCGCAGCAGGAGAAACAGGGCCGCCATCAGGAGCGCGCGCGACAGGGAGCTACTCGGCGCCACGAGGAGGCCGTAGACCCCCAGAAGGGCGAGCCCCGCCGCGTCCCGCCAGGAGGGGGGGCACCGGAGGGCGTGGGCGAGCCCCATGAAGAGGAGCAGGACCAGGCCCACGTTGAAGCCCGAGAGCGCGATCAGGTGGAGGAGGCCGGATCGGCTCAGGTCGGCGGTGCTCTGGGTGTCCAGGAGCCCCCGCTCTCCCAGAAGGAGCGCCAGGAGGGCCCCGCGGAGATCCCCCGTGTCCTCCTCCAGGCGGGAGCGGATGGCCCGTCTGTACCGGCCGATCAGGTGCCACTTCCTGGGAGGAGATTCGTGGACGAGGGCGGAGCTCCGGCACGTGCCCACGAGGGCAATGCCCTGGTTCGCGAGGTAGGCCGCCGAATCGAACTGCCCGGGGTTGGAGGCAGAGCGGGGGGCGGTGAGCCCCAGGCTCGCCTCCAGCAGCGCCCCCTCGGCGGGAGGCGGGACGGGCAGGTAGGCCCGGACGAGGGAGTGGACGGGAAGCCAGGCCGACTCCAGGCGGGCGGAGTCGAGCTGAAGGGTGACCCGGCTTCCGTCGGGCCAGGGCTCGCCCTCCACCGCCTTGCCCCTCACCCAAACGTAGGTGGGGCCCTGGGCCCGGGACACGCTTTGGGTGAGCCAGTCGGGAGCCGGGGGGTGGAGCCGGGCTCCTCCCGCGGCCAGCCCCACGATGGACGCCAACAGGGGCAGGGCGAGGCGCAGGCGGGGCAGGCGCAGCAGAGAAGCGGCCACGGCGAGGGCCGGCAGGGCAATCCACCAGGGTGCCGCGATCCACGGGGCGAGAGAGACCCCCGCAGCAAACGCGGCCAGGACGGCTGTGCGTGCCTCCCATGACCTCACGGAGAAGTTCCCCCCTTCCTCCCCGGCCAGACGCGAAGCGCCCCGGCCGTCAACCGCGACCGGGGCGCCGAGGATCGCGCTGCGAAGGCCACGAGCGGGTCAGTGCTTGTCCTTGCTCCCGCCGGCCTTCAGGAATTTGGCTCGCTGCCCCTCGAGGTAGCTGTCGCCGGGCTTCTGCTTGAGGGCCTCATCGATGGTCCCCACGGCCTGGTCACTCTTCCCCATCTTGTAGTACACCTCGGCCACCGTGTCCAGGATGCCGGGGTCCTGCTTGCTGAGTTCGGCGGCGCGCTGCCCCGCCGCCAGGGCCTGGTCCAGCTCTACCCCCAGCTCCGCGCAGTGCCAGGCGTAGTCGTTGAGGAACTGGGCGTCGTCCTGGTGAGACGGAAGCAGCTTGTGGTAGAGGGCCATGAGGCTCTCCTCGGCCTTCTGCTTGGCGGCCACGTCCTTGGCGTTCTTGACCTCCCGGCGGTAGTGGCCAGAGAGCGTGCTGAAAGCGTCGGCGGCGTTGGGGTCCTTGGCATCCGTGGCGACCACGGTGAGGGCCTCGACGCCCTTCGGGGGATCGGTGGTCAGCCAGGCCTGCGCCTCGATGAACCTCAGTGTCTGCGCGGCCTTCTCGTCCGGCCCCGGCTTGAGGGCCCTGGCCTTGTCCACCCAGACCAGCGACTCCTTCGGCTCGCCGCGGTCCAGGTACTTCTGGGCGATGGTGACCCCTTCGGCTACGGTGGGAGCGGCGGAGGCCCGGTCGAGGTAGTCTTGCAGGGTGTCCACGCCGTAGAGGTAGCCCAGCAGGGTCTTGAGCCACTCCGAACGGCCGTCGTATCCGATGATCCGATCCACCTCCGCCCCCTTCGTGTCCAGAACCACGGTGGTGGGGATCCCGGTGACGTGGTAGCTCTTGAGAAGGGGCTTGTTGTCCGGAAGGTCCACGTTGGCGCGATACCAGATGACGTTGCGGTCGAAGCGATCCATCGTGTTCTGCGTAAGGACGTCACGGTCCAGTTTCTGGCAGGACCCTCACCAGTCCGCGTAGAACTTGAGGACGACCATCTTGTTCCGGCTCTTCGCCGCCGCCTCGGCCTGCTCCAGCGAGCCCTTGAACCAGGGCTTTTCGCCGGCCAGCAGGACCACGGGCAACAGCGCCAGGAGTCCGATCAGGAACCGCTTCATGGGTACCTCCCCGGGTAAACTCTGAGGCGGCCTGGACCTCTCCGGGCCGCCCCTCCAAAAGAGGACCAGCATAGCGCAGGGCGCCCGCTCGTTCCAGAGCAGCCCAATTCCGCGATGGAGCGAGGAGAAGGCGAGGCAAGGCTCATCCAGCCATGGATCGCGAGCTAGGACAGCTAGCCTGAAAGGGGCCGGCCTTTCATCCCATCTCGCTTAATCGCCTAATCGCTTAATCGCTTAATCGCCTAATCGCTTAATCGCCTAATCGCCTAATCGCTTAATCGCTTAATCGCCTAATCGCTTAATCGCTTAATCGCCTCATCGCCTAATCCCGAGGGGAAGTCGCCGTCAGGCAACGGCACCCACACCGGCGTGAATTGCATCGCGGAATTGGGGGAGCAGGGAGAGACCTACGAAGGGAGAACGATCCGGAAGCCCGCGCCGCCCAGCGGAGAGGCGAAGGAGGAGAGCTCCCCCCCGTGTTCCCGGACGATCTTGCGGGCGATGGCCAGCCCCAGGCCCGTGCCGCCCGGCTTCTGGCTGGCGAAGGGCACGAAAAGCTCTTGCGCCGCCTCGGGACTCAGGCCCGGCCCGTCGTCCTCCACGCGGATCACCGCCCCCTCGGACTCCAGACCGCACGAGAGCCGCACGTGCCCGAAGCCCCGGCCGCCCTGCATGAGGGCCTCGGCCGCGTTGCGCGTGAGGTTTCGGAGGGCCCTGGCCAGGGCCTCCCGGTCCGCTCGAACGCTGTGGCCCTCTCCGGCCAGGACCTCCACCTGGAGGTCCGGAAACTGCTGCCGGAGCGCCTGCGCCTCCTCCTCCAGGAGCGGCCCGAGGGGGATCGTCTCGGTCACCAGGGGCAGCGGGCGCGCGAAGAAGAGGAGGTTCTGGACCACCGTCTCCAGCCCGCGGACCTCCTCCAGCAACCCCTGGTAGTGGGCCTGACCGGCCATCTCCGGCCGGTCCTGGGCCAGAAGTTTGATGTGGGCCGTGAAGGTGCTGAGGCTGTTGCGCACCTCGTGCGCCACTCCCGCGGCCACCTCGCCAAGGCGGGAGAGGGCCTCCCGCTCGCGTATCGTCCTGCGCATCTGGTAAAGCGAGGTCTGGTCCTTCAAGATCAGGAGGTAGCCCCGGAGCTGGTGGAGGAGGTTGAACAGCGGAATTCCCACGACCTGGAGGAGAAGGCCCGGGGCACCCGGCACCTCTTCCCGCAGGGTCAGGCTCCGCTTGTCCATGGACTCCCTCAAGACGGCCAGAGCTTCCGGCTTGGCCGCGAGCAAGGCTTCGGCCGCGTCGCCCAGCCTGGGAACCGTGGGCAGGCCGAGGAGGGAGCGGCCGGCGGCGTTCAGGCCCGAGAGCCGTCCCGCCTCGTCGAACCGGAGGTACCCCGCTTCTAGGTTGGCGCAGAGGGCCTCGGCGAGCCCCTCCACCTCCTCGGCCCTCCGCTTCTCCCGCTGGTGCAGCTCGGCCAGCTCGTCGCTGCGGGCCCGCAGCTCGTGGAGCGTGTGCTGGAAGACCTCCACCATGGCCAGGGCGGGAGAGCCCCCGCCGGACGGGGGGAGATACTCGCTGGCGTCGCGCGCCGCACTGGCCAGTCCCTGGTAGGAGCGGTAGAGCCTCAGGGCCAGCCAGATCCACAGCAGGCCCAACAGGGTCAGCCCCACGGCCTCGAACACCGAAAGCAGGACGTACCGGCTCCGGAGCCGCTCGTAGGCGGGCGCCGCGAACGTCACCATCAGGAGCCGGCCGTCCTCCAAGCTCCTCAGGTAGAGCCATCGGCCTCCATTCCGGATCACCTCCTCCGCCCCCTTCGGCGGGGCCTCCACCCGCGGCGGAGCGAAGGCGGGCTCGGCCCACAGCACCCGCGTCCCGAACAGCAGCGCCATGCCCTCGGGTTGGACCGGTGAGGGCGGCAGGTCCGGCGGCAGAAGGGCCAGCCGCCAGGACGGTTCGGAAGGTTGCCGGAAGCCGCCGGCCTCCAGGGCCTTCCAGCCCCTCCTGCCGAGGAGGAGGGTCTGGTCCGAAACCGCCTTCCGCTGGACGGCCAGCGACTGCGACAGGGTGACGAGGCCGCTCCCCGAGGCGAAGAGGAAGAGCGTGCAGGTGGCCAGCAGGGCCCAGACGAGGAGCCGCCTCGTGTCGGGCTTGAGCAGTCTCATGGGGAGAGGCGGCCGAGGAGGGCCCCGTACCAGGCCCAAAACCGGCCCGCGAAGAAGAGGCTCGCCAGGGCGGCCGCCGAGAGGAAGGTTCCGAAGGGAAGCGGAGTCCGGCGGCCCTTGCCAGTCAGAAGGAGATAGCCGCCGCCCAGGAGCGTTCCCAAAAGGGCGCCCCCGAGAATCGTGAGGAGGGCGCCCCGCCAGCCCAGGAAGGCGCCCACCATGGCGAGGAACTTCACGTCCCCCCAGCCCATGGCCTCGATGCCGAACAGGGCGTAGAGCGCGATCAGGAGGGCGGGGATGGCGGCGCCGAGCGCGGCGCCGGCCAGGGAATCGGTGAGGTTGGTCCAGGGAAGGTAGGGCGAAAACAGCAGTCCGAGCGCGATGCCGGGCAGCGTGAGGCGGTCGGGCAAAATCTGGTGCTCCAGGTCGATGAGCCCCAGCACCACGCACAGGAGGGCGAAGAGGCCCGCCGCCGCACCGGCGAAGGTGGGGCCCCAGACCCAGGCGGAGAGGAGGAAAAGCGCCCCCACCGAAGCCTCGACGGCGGGATATCGCACGGCGATGGGTCCCCCGCAGGCGGCGCACCGGCCCCGCAGAAAGACCCAGGAGGCCACCGGGATGTTTTGGAACCAGCGGATGGGACTCCCGCAATGGGGGCAATGGGAGGGTGGGTTCACGATGGATTCGCCCCGCGGCAGGCGGTGGATGAGGACGTTGGCGAAGGAGCCCAGGATCAGCCCGCAGAGCAGGGCGAAGGCGAGGGTCAAGCTCACCATTGCCCGAACTTCCCGCGGAACTTGAAGGGCGTCTGGCAGGTCACGGCGCCGGTCTTGGGATCGTAGAGGTAGGGCTTGCCTTCGGGATCGACGGGCAGGGACTTCAGGTACCCCGCGCTCACCAACGCCTGCAGCGTGGGCGGCGGGGCCCCCTTGGCCTGTCGGTACATGGCCACGGCGCTCGTGAGGTTGCGAAGGTCGATCTTGATGGTCAGGTCGAAGATGTTGCGCTCCGCTGCGAAGCGGAAGTAGGAGGCCTGGTGCTCCTCCTTGCCCGCGTATTCGCTGGCGATGCTCTGCCAGTAGTGCAGGGAGCTCTCGTAGTCCCCCTGGTATTTGTAGGCGTTGGCCAGCATGTCTTTGAGGATCGGCCGGTTCGGGTTCCTGGCGTAGGCGATGTGGAAGTACTTCAGAGCCTTGGCGTAGTCGTGGGCCTGGAAGAAGGCGTAGGTGCCGGCGTCCCAGGCCACGAGCCAGTCCTTGGGGTCGGCGGCGATCCCCTTGTCCGAGAGCGAGTAGAGCATGTCCCACTTCTTGTCCAGACTGAGGAAGAGGTTTCCCATGATGTAGGCCTCGTAGAACCGGGGGTCGAGGTCCGTGATCACGTCGTAGGTGTGCAGCAGGTAGGTGTCCCTCACACTCCGTTTGTAGCGGTCGAAGAACTGAATGGACCAGATGAAGATGAGGTCGGCCGCGAAGTTGTCCTGCCCCAGGCAGGCCACCTTGAGGTAAGCGCTGGAGGGGATGTAGTAGGAGCGGAACTCGGTGGGGTAGGTGTCGTGCAGTGCCACCATCTGCTGGTGCAGGGGGACCACCGCGGCGAGCAGCAGGGCGATGACCAGCACTCCCGCCAGGGTGCGCACGGTCACACCAGGTCGCGCCGCTTGAAGCAGAGCGAGGAGGCTAGGAGAAGCACGGCCACCATGAGGAGGGTGTAGATGATCCCGCGGGAGGCGAACCCCGGGGCGGTGGGGATGTTGTGCACCACCAGGTTGTTGATGTCGAGCAGGTTGAGGTCGGGCAAGAGGTGGTACAGCAACAGGAGCGCCCGCTTGGCGAATTCGGACTGCACCAGCGGAATCAGGAAAGAGGGGATGCTCGAGCTCGTGTGGCCGATGAGATAGAAGGCCACGGTGCAGATGGCGCTCACCACGGGCGAACTGACCGAGGAGAAGAAGAGGGCCACCGCGGAGAGGATCATCAGTTCGAGATAGATGTAGCCGACGGCGGGGAAGATCCGGGCGGTGAAGGCCCCCACCGAGGCCAGGACCCCCGCCAGCACGAGCGTCATGGCCACCAGGTTGACCAGGAGCACGGTCATGATCCCGAGATACCGGCCCAGGATGAAGCTGCTTCGCGAGAGGGGCTTGGAGAGCACGTTGTAGATGGTCTTGCGCTCCACCTCCTTGTAGATGAGGCCGATGCCGATGAAGATGGCGGTGGCCGCCGAGAAGTAGGCGATGGTCGCAAGCCCCATGTCCAGGATGACGCGGCGCAGGCTCCCGATGGCCAGGAGCCCCATGATGAAGGAGAAGAGGAGGAGGCAGAGAGCGAAGGCCAGCAGGATGTAGAAGATCCGGCTCCGCACGGCCTCCTTGAAGGTGTTCTTGGCGATGGCGTAGACCTGGACGAGGGTCAGCCTCGGCGTGACGGCCACGGGAGTCATGTTCCTCCTCCCGGAATCTGAGCCATGAACAGGTCCTCGAGGGAGGCCTTGTGGGGCATCACGGAGCGAACCGAGGCCCCCTCGGCCCTCGCCTTGTCCAGAAGCGTTTGGAGGGTCGCCTCGGACTCCACGCGCACCAGCACCTGGCCGCCCCGGTGGGTCAGGACCGAACAGCCCGGGGGAGGCGAGAAGGTCTCCAGCCCCCGCAGGGTCACGTCCCAGAAGCGCACCTCCGAGCCCAACAGTACCTCCAGGATCCCCTCCTGAACGACGCGGCCCTTGACCAGGATGGCCACCTGGTCGCAGAGCATCTCGGCGTCCGCCAGGATGTGGGAGGAGAAGAAGACCGTCTTGCCCTGCTCCTTGAGCGAGAGGATGAGGTCGCGGATCTCCCTCCGGCCGATGGGGTCCAGGCCGCTCATGGGCTCGTCCAGGATCACCAGCTCGGGGTCGTGAATGAGGGCCTGGGCCAGCCCGATGCGCTGGAGCATGCCCTTGCTGTACTTGCGGAGTTGGAGCTTGCCCTGGCCCTTGAGGCCCACGGTCTCCAGCAGCTCGGAGACGCGCCGCGAGAGCTGGGAGGGCGAAAGGCCGTAGAGGCGGCCCATGAAGGCGAGCAGCTCGGCACCCTTGAGGTAGTCGTAGAAGTAGGGCGTCTCGGGGAGAAAGCCGATGCGGCGGCGCACCGAGCGGTCCGTGGAGCACCTCCCGAAGATCCGAGCCTCGCCCGAGTCGGGGAAGAGCAGGCCGGCCAGGATCTTGATGGTAGTCGTCTTGCCCGCGCCGTTGGGGCCCAGGAAGCCGTAGATGACCCCCTTGGGAACCGAGAGGTTGATGCCGTCCAGCACGTGGTGCACCCCGATGGAGAGGTGGCCCCGGAAGGACTTCTTTAGCTCGGTAACCTGCAGCACATGATCCATCGCGTCCGCGCTCGACCGCCCCAGGATACCCTGCCGGGAAGCGCGCGGCAAGGTGGGGGAGGGGACAATCGAAAATCGGGAAAAACGGGAGGACCACAGAGGCACAGAGACACAGAGAAATTGGGGATCAGGAGCTAGCTGCGGCCGCCTCTAGCGTCTTGCCTTTCGCCCAATCGCTCAATCGCTCCATCGCTTAATCGCTCAATCGCTTAATCGCTCAATCGCTCCATCGCTTAATCGCCCCATCGCCCCATCGCCCCATCGCCCCATCGCCCAATCGCTTAATCTCTTCATCGCTTCATCGCTCCCCCCCTCTCCCGTATACTGGCCCTGATGGAGGTGCCCCATGCCCGACCACTTCGTCGATCTGCGTTCGGACACCGTGACGCGCCCCACCCCACGCATGCGCCGGGCCATGGCGGAGGCGGAAGTGGGGGACGACGTCTACGGTGAGGATCCCACGGTCAACCGGCTCCAGGAGCTGGCGGCCGGACTGATGCGGAAGGAGGCGGCGCTCTTCATGCCCTCGGGCAGCATGGCCAACCAGACCGCTGTGAAGGTCCACACCCGGCCGGGTGACGAGGTGATCTGCGAGGCGCAGTGCCACATCTACAACATCGAGACTGGCACCATGGCCGCCTTCTCGGGCGTCCTTCCGAGGCCCGTCCCGGGGACTCGCGGCGTGCTGGACCCGGAGCGGGTGGCCGCGGCGATCCGCCCTGCGAGCTATTACCTGCCGCGCACCTCCCTCGTGGCGGCCGAGAACAGCCACAACCTAGCCGGCGGTACGGTGATGGGGGTGGAGGCCTCTCGGGCGATCGGAGAGGTGGCGAGGAAGAACGGCCTGGCCAGCCACCTCGACGGGGCGCGGATCTTCAACGCGGCCGCCGCCCTCGGGGTGGAGGCGGGGGCCCTCGCCGAGCCCTTCGACTCGGTCATGTTCTGCATCTCCAAGGGGCTCAGCGCCCCCGTTGGCTCCCTCCTCTGCGGCAGCAGGGCCTTTATCGACGAGGCGCGGCGGGTCCGCAAGATGCTCGGCGGCGGCATGCGCCAGGCGGGCATCCTGGCGGCCGCGGGGCTGGTGGCCCTGGAGGAGATCCTGCCGCTCCTGCCCGAGGACCACCGGCGGGCGCGCGTGCTCGCGGAGCACCTGGCCGCCGCGCCGGGTTTCGAGGTGGACCTGGCCACCGTCCAGACCAACATCGTCATGACCCGCGTGAAGGCTCCGCTGACCGCCCAGCGCGTGGGGGAGGGCCTGAAGGCCCGCGGGGTCCTCTGCCACGTCCTGCCGCCCGACCACATCCGCTTCGTCACCCACCACGAGGTGGACGACGAGGGACTCGCCCGCGCCTTGGAGGCCCTGGCGGCGGGGTTCTGAAGGCGGGACGCGT
>JBMFSH010000004.1:0-25097 GCA_049967655.1 Acidobacteriota bacterium | reverse complement strand
GGGACGCGAGGAAAAGGATTCACCACAGAGGCGCAGAGGACACAGAGGAAACGCGGCCCTCGAAAGCCCTGTAGGAGCGCTCTCCAGAGCGCGATTCGGGCCTATGGAAATGGAATTTACCACGGAGAGCACGAAGGCCGCGGAGAAAGAAGGCGGACAAGGCGGTTAAAAGGGCTCCGCGCGGGGGGCGAGACGCCGGACGCGAAGAAGCGAAACGCAAAGAAGGGTTCACCGCGCAGCGGCAAGAATGAAACCCATGTGGCAATACAAGATCTGACCCCAGGCAGTACAGACTCCGTACCGGGGTACGGGGGCAAGCTCGCTCGAAGCGAACCGGGCAAAGCAGAGCAGGGACGAACCTTTTGGAGAAGCCGGAGCGTTACGCCAGGGATTTCAATGCAGCGCGGAGGGACTTCTTGATCTCGCCCCAGCGGACGGGCCAGAGCATGGCGGGCATGGGCTCCCCATCGGCGTCGTCGAAGTAGGCGAGAGCGAAGAGGAGATGGCCGGGATCCTTGATGCCGAATTTTCGCTGGTAAAGACCAACGAGTTCCGGCAAAGGGCGGTACTCCCGCGCAAGGGCGAAGATGTCGGCGAAGTCCTTGCGGGCGCCCCGCTGGGCGAGCGCCGCCAGCTTCATGGCCGAAAGGTCCGCCAGGGAGGCCAGGGCACACTTGCCCCCAGGCCACGGAAGGGGGGGCTCCAGCAGGGGATAGCGAAATTCGAGGTAGCTCACCCTCACGCGCGCCGCCTCACCGTGAAGGGTTCCGGTGGATACTTCCTGCGTCTCGAAGGAAATACCATCGGAGCGCAGGAGCGCCGCAAAAGCGAGGGGATCGGGGAAGGGGCGGTCGGTGAACCAATCTAGATCTACCGAACGCCGGTGTCCCAGGTGGAGCGCCACGGCCGTGCCGCCCGCCAGGACAAAGCCGTGCCGGGAAGATGGCGGCCCCAGCATCCTCAGCGCACGCCTCTGGGGGAGAGTCATGACTTCGGTGTGCATCAGCCCCCCTCCCTTCGCCCGGGGAGCGGCCCGCGTTTTTGGCGGCGGATCCAATCCGTCACTTCGGCTCGTTTCAGTTCGAGGATCAGCTCGTAATAGCGCAACCTGCGGGGATCGATTTCGCGGCCATGGCGCACTTGAAGGTGGCGGCGAAGCTCATCGCTGGGTATGAGGGAGCAGAGCCACCGAAGGGCGCCAAGACCACCGCAGGAGAGTATCCTTTGAATCACAAAGGCACGGTGCATGCCTGGCCGGATGGAAACGGGGTCACGGTCCCAGAAGAGCCGCCGCACCTCGGCCGGCCAAAGGCGAAACGGAGGAAGGCGGTTGGAGCCTGCCACGGTCCTCTCCATCGCTTTTATTATACCACTCGGAGACGAAGAGGGTTGACTTTCTCCAGAGGGCAGCTTCGAAAGCCGGGCGCCAAGGAACCTTACTCCGACGGCACGCCGAGGCCGTCGGCGAGGCGGTTGACGAAATTGAAATAGGCGACCACGAGCATGAGGCCCAGGATAGCCCGGTCGTCTTGCCCCGCCTCCCGCAAAACGGCGATGTCCGCTGCTCCCACCGCGGCGAGGTCCTCTCTTTCCTGTCCTTCCGGAGGGGAGTGAGCCGGGGCCTCAAGCCGACCTTCGTCTTCGACGCCCGGCTGCCGACGGCCGGCGGCGGACCACCAGCCGCCGCCTCGCCTCTCCCGCCTCAGCCCTCCATGAGGATGGCGCGCTCGAGCTCGGCGGGATTGCTGGAGGCGAGCTTGGCGGCCTCCAGCTCGACCTTGCCCTCCTTCACGAGCTGGAGCAGGTGCAGGTCGAAGGTCTGCATGCCGTACATCTCCGCGCCCTTGGCCATGTACTCGGGGATGTCGGCGGTCTTAGAGGGGTCGCGGATGCACTCCTGGATGGTCCGCGTCACGCGGAGCACCTCCACGGCCGGAATCCTCCCGAGCACGCCCTTCTGGGGCATGAGCCGCAGGGAGACGATGGCCATGAGGGCGTCGGCCAGCCGCCCGCGGACGCTGGCCTCCTGGTCCGGCGGGAACATGCCGATGAGCCGGGAGATGCTCTTGACGCTGTCCGTGGTGTGGAGCGAGGCCAGCACCAGATGGCCCGTCTCGGCGGCCTTGAGGGCGATCTCCACGGTCTCCAGGTCGCGCATCTCGCCGATGAGGATCACGTCCGGGTCCTGGCGGAGAACGGCCTGGAGGGCGGAGGCGTAGGAGGGGGTGTCGCTGCCCAGCTCCCGCTGGCTCACGATGGACATCTTGTGGCGGAAGAGGAACTCGATGGGGTCCTCGATGGTCACCACGTGGGCCCTTCGGGTCTCGTTGATGTGCTCCACCATGGCGGCCAGGGTGGTGGACTTGCCGTTTCCCGTGGCGCCGGAGACGACCACCAGCCCCCGCCGGAGGTTGGCGATTTGCTCCATGACGGGCGGCAGGTGGAGCTCGGCGAAGCTCTGGATGGTGATGGGGATCACCCGCAGGACGATGCTCAGGCTGCCCCTCTGGCGGAAGATGTTGGCGCGGAAGCGGCCCTGGCCCTCGATGCCGTAGGAGACGTCCAACTCCGAGAGCGTGGCCACGTCGGGCTTCTGGTAGGTGTGGGCGATGATCTCCTCGGCGATGGCCTGGGTCTCCGATGGCTCCAGGGGGTGGTACTTGACCTCCAGGAGCTCCCCGTTGATCCGCATCATGGGGGGGTGGCCGGTCTGAAGGTGGACGTCCGAAGCGCCCTTCTGGATGGCGCTGATGAGAAGCTTCTGAAAGACCGTGGAATCCATGGTGGAGCCTCCGAATCTGCCCCAACCATACCACGGTCCCACCGGCCCCTCAAAGGGGCCTGAAATGCTTTACTCGCCGGGGGCGCTGTGCTATAAGCATGCCTTTATCGAAGGAGCCCAAACCCATGAGCGTACCGGTGTTAGACCTGACGAGGCAGCACGCCCAGATCCGCGAAGCGGTGCAGCGGGCCCTTCAGGACGTCTTCGAAACCCAGCACTTCATCCTCGGCAAGCACGGCAAGGCCCTCGAAGAGGAGGCCGCGGCGCACCTCGGGACGGCCCACGCGGTGGGAGTGGCCTCGGGCACGGACGCCCTCCTCCTGGGGCTCAGGGCCCTGGGGCTCAAGCAGGGCGAGGGCGTGCTGACCACCTCCTTCACCTTCTTCGCCACGGCCGGCGCCATCCACAACGCCGGCGGGCGGCCCTTCTTCGCCGATATCGACCCCGAAACCTTCAACCTCTCCCCCTCCGCCGTGAAGCGGTTCCTGGAGGAGGAGTGCCGCAAGGGCCCCGAGGGGCTGCCCCTGCACCGCGCCACGGGCGTGGCTATCCGCGTGCTGTTGCCGGTCCACCTCTACGGCCTGCCGGCCGACATGGACGCCCTCAACGCCGTGGCGGCCTCTCACGGCCTCAAGGTCTTGGAGGACGCCTGCCAGGCCTACGGGGCGCTCTACAAGGGCCGTCGCGTCGGCACCCTGAGCCACCTCGGCGCCTTCTCCTTCTTCCCCACCAAGAACTGGGGCGGGGCGGGGGACGGCGGCCTGCTGACCACGGACGACGCGGCCCTCGCCGACCGCCTAGCCATGCTCCGGGTACACGGCAGCAGGGAGCGCTACATCCACGAGGAGATCGGCTACAACTCCCGGCTGGACGAGGTCCAGGCGGCGGTCCTGCGGGTCAAGCTGCCCCACGTGGACGCCTGGAACCAGCGGCGCGCCGAGGTGGCGGATCTCTACCGGCGCGGCCTTAAGGGCATCCCCTCGGTGCACACGCCCAAAGCCCCCGAGGGCTACACCCACATCTACCACCAGTTCGTCATCCGGGCGGAGCGGCGGGACGAACTGAAGGCGCACCTCGCCGACCGCCAGATCGGCTCCATGATCTACTACCCCGTGCCCCTCCACCTCCAGCCCTGCTTCCGGTTCCTGGGCTACGCGGAGGGGGCGCTTCCCCACACCGAGCGCGCGGCCGCAGAGGTCCTGGCCCTGCCCATCTTCGCCGAGCTGACCGAGGCCGAGGTCCAAGAGGTGTGCGAGGGGATTCGGAGCTTCTACGCTGGAAGGGGCTAGATGCTGGCTGACCTGTCGAGCGCCAGGCGGGTCTGGGCCGTTCTGGCCACCAAGCCCCGCAAGGAGGAGATCGCCCTCATCCTTCTCGGGGAGGAGGGGTTTGAAGGCTACCAACCCAAGGTGAAAAACCGGCACACGGGCCCTCTCCCCCAGGCCATGTTTCCCGGCTATCTCTTCGTCCACCTGTCGCCCATGGCCGAGCTCGCGAAGGTGCGGTATTTCCCCGGCGTACTCAAACCGCTCATTTTCGGGGAGGGGCTCGCCTGCGTGGAGCCCGAACTCATCGAGCGCTGGCGGGAGCGCGAGGGAGGGCGCGGCTACCTCTGTCCGGAGCCCGAAGCCCCGTTCCGGGTGGGCCAGAGGGTGCGGTTTCAAGAGGGGGTCTTCGCCGGCATGGAGGGGACGGTCCTCGAGGCCATGCCCTCCAAGGACCGGGTTCGCCTCCTACTGGAATACCTCGGCGGAGCGCTCCCCGTGGAGGCGGACCGAAACCTGCTGAAGTGACCATGGAGGGTGGAGGGTGGAGAGTGGAGGTCGGCGGGGTATGATCGGGGGGCGGTTGAGGCGGAAGAGAGGAGAGACGCCGTGAGTGCGGAAGGCGAAGCCCACCTGCACGTGGCCGTTCTGGCGGGAGGAGCGGGAAGCCGCCTCTGGCCCCTCTCCTCGCCCGAGCGCCCCAAGCCCTTCGTCCCCCTGGGCTCCCTCGGAACCCTGTACGGCGCCTGCGTGAAGAGGGCGCTGGCCCTGGAGCCGGCCACCCTCGTGGCCGTGGGGAAGGCCTCCATGCGGGAGCTGTGCACCTCTCCGGGAGTGGAGTTCCTGCCCGAACCGGCGGCCCGGAACACGGGGGCGGCCGTGGCCCTCGCCGCCGTGCGGGCCTGGTCGATGGCGGGGCCGGAGGGCCTGCTGCTGGTTCTCCCCTCGGACCACCACATCCCGGACACGGAGGCCTTCTGTGCGACGATCCGGCGGCTGGCGGGGCTGTGCCGAGAGCGCGGGGCGCTGGGCATCCTGGGTATCAGGCCCACGGGCCCCGAGAGCTCCTACGGCTACATCCAACCGGGGGCTCCCGCGGGGGAAGGCTTCGCCGTGAGCCGCTTCGTGGAGAAGCCCGACCGCGAGAGGGCCGAGGAGCTGCTCGTTGAACCCGGAGCATCATGGAATTCGGGCATGTTTCTGCTTCCCCTGGGAGTTCTGAGGGAGGAGCTGGCGCTTCACGCCGCCGGCTTCTGGGAGGCCGCCGAATCCTGGCTGGAGGGGGCCGAGCCGGAGCGCTACAGGGCCCTGCCATCAACTCCGTTCGACCGGCTCGTCATGGAGCGGACCCGGCGGGCCGTCGTGGTGCCCGCCGATTTCTCCTGGAGCGACGTGGGCACCTTCCCGGTGCTCTACGCGCTGCTTCCCAAGGATTCGGAGGGGAACGCCGCGTGGGGCCCCGGGCGGATGGAGGAGTGCAGGGGCTGTCTGGTGGTCACCGAGAGCCCGAGGACCCTCGTGCGGGGCCTCGCCGGGCAGGTGGTCGTGGAGACCGAGGCGGGGCTTCTCGTTACGCCGCTCGCCGGGGCCGAGGAGCTTCGCGCTCCGGTGGAGCGGCTGCTGGGCGCCCGGCCTCCCTCCTCGGTGGATTGACGCTGGGCACGCCCTCCCGCGTCGCGGCGGAAGAGTGGGAGAAAGTGCGGTATAACGATCGTCGTTGCTTGCGAACAAGGAGCGTCCATGAAAGGCGTCGTGTTGGCCGGAGGAACGGGTTCGCGGCTCTTTCCGCTGACCAAGGTCACCAACAAGCACCTCTTGCCCGTGGGCCGGAAGCCCATGATCTATTACCCCATCGAGAAGCTGACCGAGGCGGGCATCGAGCAGATCCTCATCGTCACCGGCACGGAGCACATGGGCTCCGTGGTGGGCCTGTTGGGCTCCGGCCGGGAGTTCGGCTGCGCCTTCACCTACAAGGTGCAGGACGAGGCCGGGGGCATCGCGCAGGCGCTGAACCTGGCCGAGAACTTCGCGGCGGGAGACTCTCTGGCCGTCATCCTCGGGGACAACCTCTTCGAGGACCCGCTCGCGCCCATGATCGAGAGGTTCCGGCGGGATCAGGGGGACCGGGGAGCGCGCATCGCCCTGAAGGAGGTGCCCGACCCCCACCGGTTCGGCGTCGCCACGCTCCAGGGGGAGAGGGTCACCAAGATCGTGGAGAAGCCCCGGGAGCCCGAGAGCCGCTGGGCCGTGACGGGCATCTACCTCTACGACGGGGGCGTCTTCGAGATCATCCGCACCCTCAAGCCGAGCGCCCGCGGCGAGCTCGAGATCACCGACGTGAACAACCACTACATCGCCAGGGGGGAGATGGGCTACGATTTCATCCATGGCTGGTGGACCGACGCGGGGACCTTCGAGAGCCTGTCCCGCGCCAATCAGTACGCGGAAGGAGAAGGGTCATGATCCACGACGTCAAGGTCAAGAAGCTGCGGGTGATCCCGGATGACAGGGGCCGCCTGATGGAGATGCTCCGCGCGGACGATCCGGAGTTCGAGGCCTTCGGCCAGGTCTACCTCTCCACGACCTACCCAGGCGTCGTGAAGGCCTGGCACTACCACAAGCTCCAGAAGGACCACTTCGTCTGCGTGAAGGGAACCGTCAAGCTCGTCCTCGCCGACACCCGGGAGGGCTCGCCCACCAAGGGAGAGATCGCCGAGTTCGTGATCGGGGAGCACAACCCCCTCCTCGTGCAGGTCCCCATCGGGGTCTACCACGGTTGGAAGTGCCTCGGGTGCGAGGAGGCCTACGTCATCAACCTGCCCACCAAGACCTACAACTACGACGACCCCGACGAGTACCGCCTGGATCCCCACCGCAACGGCGTCATCGACTACGACTGGACCACGAGGGACCGGTAGGGGGGAGTGGATGGTCCTCAATCGATGGCTGAAAGAGGGACCGCAGACGGCAGACGGCAGACGGCGGCCGGTGGTCTCCACTCTCCACCCTCCCCTGACCGTCGCGTCTCGCGTCTCCGGGTGAGCCGAAGCGAGATTTCGGGATGAGGTGATGAGGTGATGTCGAAAGAGACTTGTAGGCCGTGCGGTTGTCCCTTCCTGTCCCCTGTCCCCTGTCCCCTGTCCCCTGTGCACCCTCCCTCCCACAGCGGCCCGCCATGCGCCTGATCCTTCTCGGCGCGAAGGGCATGTTCGGCTCCGACGCGCTCCCGATTCTGGAGGGGGCCGGCCACAGGGTCGTGCCCGCCGATCTGCCCGAGGCGGACATCACCGACCCGGCCTCGCTGGAGCGCCTCCTGGACGCGCACCGCGCCGAGGCGGTGCTCAATGCCGCCGCCTACACCGACGTGGACGGCGCCGAGAGGGAGCGCGAGAAGGCCTTCCGGGTGAACGCCTTCGGCACCCGCATGGTGGCCAAGGCCTGCGCCGACCGGCGGCTGCTCCTCGTTCACCTGAGCACCGACTACGTCTTCCCGGGCACCCGCCCCGAGGGCTACCTTCCCGGCGATCCCCCGGGCCCAGCCATCAACGCCTACGGAGAGAGCAAGCTGGAGGGGGAGCGGGCGGCGCAGGGGGAGCTTCCTCCGGAACGGCTGCTCATCTGCCGGACCCAGTGGCTCTACGGCCGCCGCGGGAAGAACTTCGTGGACACCATGAGGGGGCTTCTCTCAAGCCGGGAGGAGGTGCGGGTGGTCAACGACCAGTGGGGGGTCCCGACGCACACGAGCGAGCTGGCCCTCCAGGTGGCGGCTCTTCTCGAGATGGGCGCCCGCGGCGTGGCCCACACGGTGGGCGGCGGCGGCCCCATCACGTGGTACGATTTCGCCAGGGCCATCGCGCTCAGGCTCGGGCTCCCGGCGCGCGTGGTCCCGTGCTCCACGGCCGAGTTCCCCCGCCTGGCGCGCCGCCCGGCCCACGCATGGCTGCGCGGCGAGGGGGTGCCGGCCGGGGCGGTCCGCCACTGGCGCGAGGCGCTCGAAGACTATCTGGCTGGCGCCCGAGAGAGGTTTGCGGGAGAATGACAAGCCGGCCGGAGGGCGGCGCGTGCTTGTGGCCGCCTATGCTCTAGCGGCGCGAGGGAAATGGGATGGACCTGCAGTCTCTGCTGAAGCCGCTGGAGGAGTTGGAAGAGAGCCTGGGCGACCTCTACGAGGGGTTCAGCCGGCTCTTCGAGGAGGACGAGGAGGCGGCCAGCCTCTTCTACCGCATGGCGCGGGACGAGCGGTCGCACGCGATACTCATTCGGTACGAGCGCCGCCTCCTGCGCCAGAACAAGATCGAGGTCCCCACCCCCCTGGAACAGAGCCACATCCGGGAGGCCCTGGCCCGCATCCGGGCTTTCTCCCGGGAGGCCCCGCCCACCCTCGAGGAGGCCATCCGCTTCGCCCTCGAGATCGAGAACCACGACTCGGAAAACCACACCCGCTTCTCGAAGGGGGTCCTCCCGGCGAGCCTCACCCGGCTCCTGGGCCGGCTGGGCCGGGAGGACCTGCGCCACTACAGGAACCTGCTCGACTTTGCCGGCCGGCGGGGGAAGCCCTTTGCGGGCGGGGAGGAGCGATCATGAAGACGCTGCTCGTGACGGGCGGGGCCGGGTTCATCGGGAGCAATTTCGTTCGGCTGACCCTCGCGGAGCACGCCGACCGGCGCATCGTGGTCCTGGATGCCCTGACCTACGCGGGGAACCTCGAAAATCTGGAGGGGCTTCAAGAGCTCTACCCGGGCCGCTACCGCTTCGTCCGGGCGGACGTGACGGACGCGCGGGCGCTGGCCTCCCTCTTCGCCGAGGAGGCCGTGGAGGAGGTGGTCCACTTCGCCGCCGAGAGCCACGTGGACCGCTCCATCCTCGGCCCCATGGCCTTCGTGAAGACCAACGTGATGGGCACCGCCACCCTGCTCGAAGCGGCCCGTCAGGCGTGGGGCGACGGCCGCGGGCGCTACCTCCAGGTCTCCACGGACGAGGTCTACGGCGCCCTCGGCGACGCCGGCGCCTTCACGGAGGCGACGCCCCTCGATCCCTCCTCGCCCTATTCGGCCAGCAAGGCCGGAGCCGACCACCTGGTGCTGGCCTACCACCGGACCTACGGCATGCACACCCTCATCACCCGGTGCTGCAACAATTACGGCCCCTACCAGTTTCCCGAGAAGCTGATCCCCTTCATGATCGCCCGCATGATCTCGGGAGAGACGTTGCCGGTGTATGGCCGGGGAGAGAACGTGCGGGACTGGATCCACGTGGACGACCACAACCGCGGTGTCTTCCTCGCCCTGGAGAGGGGCGAGCCGGGCCAGGTCTACAACCTGGGGGCCCGCTGCGAGCGCCGCAACATAGACCTGGTGAGAGTCCTGATCCAAGAGGTGGCCGGGCAGACGGGCCGGGACCCGGGCGAGCTGGAGGGGCGCCTCGCCTTCGTGCAGGACCGCCCCGGCCACGACTGGCGCTACGCCATCGACCCCTCCAAGGCGGAGCGCGAGCTGGGCTTCCGCCCCCGCGTCGCCTTCGAGGAGGGGCTTGGCTCCACCGTCGCCTGGTACCTGGCCCACGAAGGGTGGTGGCGCCGCATCGTCAGCGGCGAATACCTGGAGTACGTCCGAAAGCAGTACGGGGCGTAGAGGGGTGAGAACGCTGAGCCGGAACCCGGGCCCGCAGGGCGAGGACGAGAGCGGCGGCGCCCCCGCTTCTCCGGTGGGCGGCGGCCGCCCGCCGAGGGCCATCTCCCACCTCCTCGTCACGGGGGGAGGCGGCTTCGTCGGCGGCAACTTGGTCCGGATGGTCCTGCGGGAGCGGCCGGCTTGGCGGGTCACGGTCTTTGACAGCCTGGGGGGCCGGCCTTTGACACCCGTCCTCGATGGCCTGGAGGAGGCCCATCCGGGGCGGTTCCGGTTGATTCGGGAGCGGATCACGGAGGGCGGCTCGCTCCAGCGCCTCCTGTGCGACGAGGGGGTGGACGCGGTGATCCACGCCGCCGCACGGAACCCCTCCGGGTCCGGAGCGGGGGATCCGCTCTCCTTCGCCGAGATCAACGTCCTGGGGACCGCCGCCGTTCTGGAGGCCGCGCGGGCGGCGTGGGCTGAGGGGCAGGGCACCTTTGTGCACCTCTCCTCCTACGAGATCTTTGGCTCCCACCCCGAGGGCCTCTTCACCGAACGCTCGCCCCTCAATCCGTCCACCCCTTACGCGGCCAGCAAGGCCGCGGCCGACGAGCTGACGCTGGCCTACCACCGGACCTACGGCATGCGGACCCTGGTCACGCGCACGACCAATATCTACGGCCCCTTTCAGTCTCCGGACAAGCTCATCCCCTCCATCGCCCTGAGGGTCCGCGACAAAAAGCCCCTGCCGGTCTTCGGAACGGGAGAGAACCGGCGGGACTGGATTCACGTGGATGACCACAACCGGGGCGTCCTGCTGGCCCTGGAGCGGGGAAGGGCCGGGAGGGCCTATCCGCTCGGCGCCCGGTGCGAGCGGACCAACCTGGAGCTGGTGAGGGAGGTGGCGCGATGCGCGGCCCGCATCCTGGGGTTCGACCAGGACGAGGCGGAGGCGCTGATCGTCTTCGCCCCCGACCGGGAGGCGCACGACGCGCGTCGCGCGCTCGACCCCGCCGCCTCAGAATCGGAGCTGGGTTTCGTGCCCCGCATCCCCTTCGCCGAGGGGCTGGAGGAGGCCGTCCGGTTCACCCTGCTGGACACGGGAGCCCGGTCGGTTATACGCTGAGAGACGCCCCTATCCGGGGCCTCGTCGGTTGCAGAAACGGCGATCGAGGGCGGCCATGAGCGTACCGGACGACAGCGGAGTTCAGCAGCCAGGGACCGGGGAACCCTCCAAGGACGACCAGGTGCGGGGTGCCGTGGACGGCTTGATGGCTGCCTACAGGGACGGCGATCCGGACCGGGGCGAGGCCCACGCCCACCTGCCCACTACCGAAATCATCGAGTGGAAGGGGCTCGCCAACATCTGGCACGCCAGCATCGACGAATTCAGGGAGACGGTGGAGGCCCACCGCGAGGAGCCCATCGCCCAGGAATCGGTGGAGGAGCGGATCGAATGGCTCTCCCCCCTCACGGCCCTTGTCCGGAGGAAGGTGCGCACCACCCTGCCCGACGGCCGGTTTTTCGAGTCCCCGGCCCTCTTCATGGTGACGCCCGACCGGAGCGGCACCTTCAAGGTGACCATGAGCTGGTGGGGCGCCTTCCCCGACTGGTTCCAGGGGTAGGGGATTGGGGATTTGGGAATGGAACCATGGGCCTGGCGAATGGAGAAGGGCCAATCAAAAGGACCGGCCGCCACCGACCCCCAACCACCGACGATAGACAGCCGCATGCCTGGCTGTGCATAGCCCCCTCGCTGCGGCCTCCTCCCCTCATCACGTCATCACCCCATCCCCTCATCTCGGCAAGCTCCAGCCCCCATGTTCGGCTATGAGCTCCTCTTCGTTCACGGCGCGTGGGAGGGCCCCTGGGCCTTCTCACCCTGGAGCGCCTACCTGGCCGAGGGCGGCTGGGCCGTCCGGTCGCTCACCCTGCCCGGCCACGGGTCCGGCGACGAGGCCGGCCGGTACGGGCTCGGCGACTACCTGGAGGCCCTGGAGGAGGGCGTCTGGGACCCAGGCCGCACGGTGCTCGTGGGTCACAGCCTCGGCGGCTGGCTCATTCTCAAGTACCTCGAGGAGCACCAGGTGGCGGCCAGCGTCCTGCTGGCGCCCGTACCGGCGGAGGGGCTCCCGCCGAGGACGCAGCGCGCCCTGTTCGAGCTGGCGCCGTGGGATACGGCGGCCTGCCTGCTCCTGGGCCGCCCTCCCGTCCTCACAAGAAGGGAGCTGGTCCGCCGCACCACCTTCCTGCCCGATACGCCCGAAGAGGTGGTCCAGAGGTTCATGGAGCGCTGCGTGGCCGAGAGCCCGCGGGTCATTCGCGCCCTCTCGCTGATGCGGTGGGCTCCCCTGGCGTCCCATCGGATCCGGAGGAGGCGGCTGCGCGCCCTGCAGGAGGGGCGTCCCCACCTGCTGCTCGCGGCCGAGCGGGACTTTTTCTTCCTCCCCGGGGAGCTCGCCTCCACCGCCGCGCTGCTGGGGGCCGAGACCTGGATGCTGAAGGGAAGCCCGCACGGCTTTCCCGTCCTCGATGAGGATCGGGCCATCGTCGGCGGGATGGAGGCGTGGCTCCGAAGGTGCCTCGCGCCCGAGGCAAAAGGCTCCGCAAGCCCTTGAAAGGCGTTGCCAAGAGAGAGTCCTACGCCCGATTGACGGGAGGGAGCGGCGAGCATATAATGGCCCCATCCAAGGCGGCCTTGGGTAGGCGCGGGAATTCCCCGAGGCGGCGTTGGTTTTTTTGTTCGTGCTAAGGAGGACTTCCGTATGAAACGTGGTTCCGTCATCCGCCGGGTCTTGGTTGCGGCCAGCTGTCTGGGCATGGCCCTTGGGTTGTGGGCGCAGGCCCAGGACATCGCCATCAGCAAAGCCGACGAATTCATCCAGCTCCTCCAGAAGGGGGACTACGATGGTGCCTACCAGCGCGTAGACTCGAACCTGGGCTTCAAGACCAACGCCCAGAAGTGGCAGCAGGTCTGGCAGCAGCTCGTGACGAAGGCGGGGCCCTTCGTGAAGATGAAGCAGGCCAAGATGGAACAGAAGGGCGGCTACTTCATCGTGACGCAGGTGGCGGAGTTCCAGAAGGGTCACGTGGACATCAAGGTGGCCCTCGATAACAGCATGCACGTGGCGGATTTCGCCTACGCCAACCACAAGGGCAGCGCTACCGGTGCCTCGGCGGGTGCCGGTGGAGGCAACCCCAGTCCCCAGACCTCCGGCGCGGCTCAGCCTACCGCCGCCGACCAGGCCTCCAAGGCTCCGGTAGGCCAGCAGGGATCGGCTGCCGCCCCCACCGGCGGCTCCGCCTCGCCCAACTGATCCGTCGTTTCTCCTCATTCACGATGCCCATTCCCCCGTTCCCGGCGCATGCCCGGGGGCGGGGGTTCGTCTTTGACGGGAAGCGAGACGCCAGACCCCAGGTGCCGATGGGGCCGTAGGAGGCCTCTCCAGAGGCCGACCCGCCGGGCCCTCACCCTCTGCAATCCCAAATCTCTTGGTGTCTTGGTGGTGATTTTTTCCTTTCACTTTTCACTTTTCGCTTTTCACTCTATACTGCCTCTGATCCACCGGCCCATCTGACCTGAGGGAGAGACCCATGAGCGACCCAAGCGCACACAAGACGCAGGACGCCCCCGTCCTCATCGTGGAGCCGCCGCAACTGGCGGGCCTGGACGCGAGCCCGCGGACCATGACGGAGATCCCCGGTTCGCGGATGTTCGAGATCAGAGACGCTCTGGCTGTGTACGAGCGGGACTTCCCGGGGGGCGAACAGTTCGACGCCAGCCAGGGCGACGGCGGCGCCAGCCTGCCGGGCGTTCCCGAGGCTATCTGGGACCGCGCCCACGAGCTCCAGAAGAAACACGGCTCGGCCTACGACCAGCCCTTCGGCACGGCGGCCTTCCGCAAGGCCGTCGTGGAGCAGTACTGGGGCCTCGACGCCGCCACCGGTTGGGGGCCGGCCAACGTGCTCGGCTGCCAGGGCGGGCGCGACGCGCTGAACAAGGCCTACGACGCCATGCAGTTCCTCGGCCACGGCCGCAAGGGCGACTTCATCGTCACCTCCCGCGTGCCCTGGATCTCCTACAACTGGGGCCCCTACAGCGTGGGCGCCAACGTGATGCTGGCGCCCGGCAGGGAGGCGGAGGCGTGGGAGATGACGCCGGAGGGCATCGCGGCCTGCGCCGCCGAGGCGGAGCGCTACGGCGGGCGCAAGGTGGCGGGCGTGGTCATCACCTCGCCCGACAACCCTACGGGGAGGACGACCCCCGAGGAGCGCCAGCTCGATCTGGCGCGGGCCGCCTTCCGGGCGGGTATCCCCTTCGTCCTCTTCGACTGGATCTACCACCGCGTGACCGACGGCGAGCCCCACGACCTCAACCGGTTTCTGACGGCCCTCTCGCCCGAGGAGCGCGAGCGCGTCTTCATCCTGGACGGCCTCACCAAATCTCTCGGCGCCAGCAACGTGCGCAACGCCCACCTGCTGGCCTCGGCCAAGGTGGTCAAGTTCATGCAGAACCGCGCCTCCCACGGCGTGATTCCCTCCTTCCACAGCCAGGCCGTGGCCATGGCGGCTTACGAGATGGGCTACGACCGTGCCGCCGCAGGCATCATCGGCCCCACCAACGAGAGCCGGAAGGTCCTCGGCCCCTTCCTGAAAGAGAAGGGCCTGAGGGCCGTCATCGGAAAGGGCTACTACGCCTTCATCGACGTGGGGCCCTGGATGGAGAGGGCGGGGATGGCCGACAGCGCGGCCGTGGGCTCCTATCTGGCCGAGCGCTTCGGCCTGGCGGTGGTGCCGGGCGTCTACTTCAGCGAGTTCGGCTCGCGCTGGATCCGATTCTCTTACGCCCTGCCGCCCGAGGTCACGAAGCGGGCGGCCGCCAGGCTCTGGCAGGCTTTGGAGAGGTTAGGAAGTGAGGAAGTGAGGAAGTGAGGAGGGAAAGCGGGGGAGCGGAGGTGGTCCCTCCTCTCCTCAGCCCGGCACCTCGAAACCTCTGGGGGCTTCTTCGAAGATGAAAACCGCCGATTGGGGCAAGTACGCCGAGAAGGTCCGGCTCGGGATCGAGTCGTCCATCGAGACCCACTTCGAACGGGGGCTCTCGGGGCTGGAGCTGGAGTTCAACGTGCTGGACTCGCAGATCCGGCCCGTCACCACCGTGGGCTTCGGGCCGGGCCGCCGCTCCTTCTCCGACTACCTCATGGCGGAGCACATCCCCGAGTGGGCGCGGTCGCGCTTCCAGCTCGAGGTCTTCCACTGGATGACCGAGGCCGCCACCCGGCCCTACTACGACCTCCGAGGGACGGCCATGGAGGGCCGGGTGCTGGAGGCGGTGGTGGTCAACGCGCTGGCCGGTGCCGGGCTAGCCTTCGGCGAGCAGTTCCTGCCCCTGCACGGCAACTTGCCCTACCCCGTGGAGGTGGGGGAGGAGTCCATCCCGGACGGCTGGAGCCTGGCCAAGAAGAAATACCTGGCGCGCTGCGTGGGGCTCTACGGCAGCCGCCTGGCCACGGCGGGCATCCACACCAACCACTCCTACCCTGAGGCGCTGCTCTCCTGGGACTTCTTCCACCTCCCGCGCCACCGCCGCGAGGGCCGCACGCTCGTGGATTTCCGGAACGAGGCCGTGATCCGGGCGACGCGGCTGCTCCGCCCCTTCTGCCCGCTCTTCATCGCCGTCACGGCCTCCACGCCGCTGGGCTGGGAGACGGTGAACGGCCGCCCCGAGGTGGTCCTGACGGAGGTGGACAGCAACCGCCTCCTGACCTTCCCCAACCCCCCCGAGCTCGACGTCCCCTACCTCTACGCGAGCCACCAGGACTACCTGCGGATCTCCTACGACCTGGTGCGCCGGGGCGTCCGCTTCGGGGCCAACAACTGGACGCCGGTGCGCGCCCGCTCCGACGTGGACCCCGTCAACCGGAATATCTGGGCCACCAGCGAGCAGCTCCTCAAGCTCTACCAGAAGGGGCTCTACCGGGCGGGAGAGCACGCCAGCCTGGAGGAGGCCGAGCAGGCCCTGCTGGTGGAGAACCTCTGCGCCCGCGTGGACCTGCCCATGAACCGGGTGGAGGTGAGGACCGACGAGGGAGGGGACAGCCTGGAGCTCTCCGCCGCCAAGATCGCCTTCAAGGAGTGCCTCATGCTGATGATCTACGGCGACGAGGCCTTCGGGGCGGGTTACGCGTACGACGCCGAGGACGTGGCGCGGGCGCGCCGGAACGAGGAGCAGGCGGCCAGGGACGGGCTTAAGGCGCACATCGAGCACCCCTTCACGGGGGACCGGGTGCCCCTGCGGGCCTTCCTGCGCGAGACCCTGGACCGGCTGGACCCCCTCGCCGAGGCCCTGGGCACCTCGGCCCACCTGATTCCGATCCGCGAGATGGCGGAGGGCGCCCCCAACGAAGCCGAACGAACTCGAAGCTTCTTCGCCCACGAGTTGCGGGGGGAGATGCTCTCGCCCTGGGGCAACCGGATCGTGCCGCGCGAGCTCTTCCGGAAGTGGCTGGGGGGCCGCCGGGAGCTCCTGCGCTCGGAGCTAGCCTCCGTCCTGAGGGACCAGAAACTCCTCGGGGATGAGCAGGCCAAGCTGGGCGAACTCCTCGCGGCTTTCGAGGAGGCGGGGCGCCGCGATCCCTCGCTGCCGGTGCTCCTGGCCGCCCCGGCGCGGCAGGAGGCCGTCGCCGGCGCGGGCGACGAGCTCTCCCAGGTCCTGGCCCTCTCCGAGGCCCTCTGCCGCATCCCCTCCGTCACCAACTGCCCGCGGGAGCGGCTGGAAGAGGTCTGGCGCTGCGCCCACTTCATCGCCGGCGAGCTCCGCGAGGCCGGGGCCCAGGTGCGCCTCTTCCAGGGAGGGCGATACCCCGCCGTGCTGGCGGGCTTCCCGGGCGGACTCCTGGCTCCCGTGACGCTCGGCGGCCACTTCGACGTCGTGGAGCCCGACCCCAACGACACGCAGTTCGAGCCGCGCATCGAGGGAGATTACCTCTGGGCGCGCGGAGCCGCGGACATGAAGACCGTGGTGGCCACCAACATGGTCTGGATGGAGAGGGCCCTGAAGGCGGGCCCGCCCTATCCGCCCCTCAACCTCCTGCTGGTGGGCAACGAGGAGAACGGGGAATCGGAGGCCTACGGGACGCCGCAGGTCCTCAAGGACCTAAAGGAGGAGGCTTTCTACGCCCCCGAGTTCATGATCTTCGGCGAGCGCACCGGCGAACGGGGGGACGAGCGCTTCGGTGAGATCTGCACGGCCAACCGCGGCGTCGTGCGCCTGCGCCTCGTGGCCCGCGGGGAGCGCGGCCACACGGGCGTGGCCGGGGTGCCCAAGGACCTGAGCGAGCAGCTCATCCAGGCGCGCCAGAGCCTGCACGCTCTCATGGAGGAGCGGCTCACGCTCCACGCGCCCGACGGCTGGCAGACCGGCGCGCGCTTCCCCTTCTTCGCCTACGGAGAGCCGGGCGTGTACAACGTCACGCCCGGGGAGGGGATCCTCGGCCTGGAGATCCGGCCCATTCCGGAGGACTCCCTGGACGGCTTCGTCTACGCCCTAGAGGAGTATTGCCAGGCCAATGACATGGAGGTAGTCACGGAGGTCATGGAGGCGGGCGTCGCCTGTCCCGCCGCGAACCCCCACCTCCAGGCCCTGTTCGACGCGGCCGCCGAGGTGAGCGGGACCCGTCCCCAGCCCGCCAACAAGCTGGCCGGCACCTCGGCCCGCTTCGCCCCGGGCGGCAACGCGGTGGTGTGGGGCCAGAGCGGCATCGGCCCCCACAGCCGCCACGAGCGGCACTTCATACCGAGCATCCAACCCTACCTCCGGATCCTCGACGCCTTCGCCCGGCGGTTGGTGGGGCCATGACCCGCGCGCCGAGGGACGCCGGCCGCGGGGGCGAGGGGCCGGGAGGCCCTTCCCCGTGAGACAGGTGAGGTCGTTTCCCCGTGAACCTGGAGCCTGGCCGAAGCCACCCGCGTTTCCATCGCGGAGGCTGGGGGGATGAGGCGATGCCGCCGGGGACCGGAAGCGGGTGCCGCCGGCACGTGTGAATTTCGGAATCTCGCCATGCAAGGGGGATCTCCATGAACCGAGCCGAGAAGCTCTTCGAGATTTTCCAGGAGGCCGTGGAGTCCGAGCGCCAGGCGCGCGCCCCATACGAGGAGGCGGCGGGCCTCTGCGAGGACGAGGGTCTGCGTCAGGTCCTGCTGGCCTTTGCCGAGGACGAACTCCGCCACGAGCGGGAGATCCTCGCCCGGTTCAAGGAGGCCTCCGAGAAGGCCGGCGGCGGCCTGCACTGATTGGCCGGGCACGAGCGGGGCGAGTCGGCCGGTCGCCTTCGGCGTCACAGACTCCACCGTCATTCCGGCCCGTCCGGAATCCGATTCTAGACTCGCTTCGCTCACCTGGATGACGGAAAAGGGGGCCGCGTTCCGGCCAGTTGCCTCTCTGCCTCTCGCTCAATCGCCTTTCGCCTAATCGCGTCTAGCGTCTCCCGTTTCCCGTCTCCACACCCCCTTGACAGCCCCTCTCACCGGCCTTACACTACACTCCAATGGGAGTGCAAATGGAGCCCCGCGTGACCCTCAAGATCCCCCGACCCCTGTATGACCACCTGGCCGTGCTCATCGAGGGGAGCGGTTTTGCGTCGGTCACGGAATTCGTCGTCTACGTGCTTCGGGACCTCGTCTCCCACCAGGAGGGCAAGCTGGAAGGCGCCCTCTCGGCCAAGGAGATCGAGGCCATCCGGCAGCGGCTCAAGAGTATGGGGTACCTTTAAGGTGATGAGGTGATGAGGGGATGAGGACCATCCGCGTGGATTGTTCTTTTCTCTCTCCTCATCTCGGCATCCTTTCATTTCCCCATCTCGATGCAAAGGACTTCCCGCATGAGAGCGAAAAAGGTCTTCATCTTCGGCATGGATTGCATGGCGCCGCAGCTCGTCTTCGAGGAGTGGCGTAGCGAGCTGCCCAACCTGAGCCGGCTCATGGAGGAGGGGGCGTGGGGCGAGATGAAGTCCACGATCCCCCCCATCACCGTGCCCGCCTGGACGGCCATGATGACGAGCAAGGACCCCGGCACCCTCGGCTTCTACGGCTTCCGCAACCGGAAGGGCTACGGCTACGACGATCTCTACTTCGCCAACGCCTCCTACGTGAAGGAGAAGACGCTTTGGCAGGTCCTCTCGCGAAACCGCCTGAGCAGCGTCGTCCTCGGCGTGCCCCAGACCTACCCCCCCAAGCCGCTCAACGGCACCCTCGTGGCCTCCTTCCTCACGCCATCGAAGGAGGTGCAGTACACCTGGCCCGACGAGGCCAAGCACGAGCTGGACCGCATCGCCGAGGGCGACTACATCATCGACGTCAAGGACTTCCGAACCGACGACAAGGAGCGCCTCCTGGAGCAGATCACCGTCATGACGCGCCGGCGGTTCAAGGTGGTCCGCGAGTGGGTGAAGAGCAAGCCGTGGGACTTCTTCATCTTCGTCGAGATGGGGGTGGACCGCATTCACCACGGCTTCTGGCGCTATCACGACAAGGGGCACCGCCTCTACGAGAAGGGCCACCGCTTCGAGTTCGCCATCCGGGACTACTACCGCTACCTGGACGGGGAGATCGGAAGGGTGCTGGACCTGCTCCCCGAGGGGACGCAGACGTGGGTCGTCTCCGACCACGGTGCACGGACCATGCACGGGGCGGTCTGCGTGAACGAGCTGTTCCGGCGGGAGGGGCTCCTGCACCTCAAGGAAGAGCCCACGGGCCAGTGCCCTCTCAAAACTTCCATGATCGACTGGAGCCGCACCGCCTGCTGGGGCGAGGGGGGCTACTATTCGCGGATCTTCCTGAACGTGAAGGGGCGCGAGCCGCAGGGGACCGTGGAGCCCGCCGACTACGAGAAGGTGCGGGACCGCATCCGGGACCTTTTGGAAGGCTTCGGCGACGACCAGGGCAGGCCCATGGGCACCCGCGCCTTCAAGCCGGAGGAAATCTACCGGACTGTGAACGGGGTGCCGCCGGACCTCATCGTCTACTTCGGCGACCTGGCCTGGCGCAGCGCGGGCAGCGTCGGGACCGGCGCCATCCACGTCTTCGAGAACGACACCGGCCCCGATGACGCCAACCACGCGCAGTACGGGATGTTCATCCTGAAGGGACCGGGCGTGACGCCCGGCCGCCGCGAGGGCGTGGAGATCTACGACGTGGCCCCCACCGTGCTGCGGACGCTCGGCGTCGACGTGCCCGAGGACATGATCGGGAACGTGGTGGGGTGAGGAGAGGTCAGTAAGTGAGTAGGTGATGAGGGGACTAGGGGACTAGGGGACTAGGTAACTAGGTAACTAGGGGACTAGGAGGCAAGCCCGCTGGCGGGCCGCCCTTTTTTCCTAATCACCTAATCACCTAGTCACCTTCTCCCAACGGACCACTTCGAAGGAGTGACCATGGCTAACGGCAACGGCAAAGGCTTCGTTCTCTGGTTCACGGGGTTGTCGGGTTCGGGCAAGTCCACCCTCTCCAAGCTGGTGGAGGAGCGCCTCCTGGAGCGCGGTGTGCCCGTGGAGGTGCTCGACGGCGACGAGGTGCGCACGAACCTCAGCAAGGGGCTCGGCTTCTCGAAGGAGGACCGGGACACCAACATCCGCCGCATCGGCTACGTGGCCAACCTGCTGGCGCGCAACGGCGTCTGCGCCATCACGGCGGCCATCTCCCCCTACCGGGAAGTTCGCGACGAGATCAGGAGCCGCGTGGAGCAGCGGGCCACCTTCGTGGAGACCTACCTGGACTGCCCCATGGAGAAGCTCATGGAGCGCGACGTGAAGGGGCTTTACAAGAAGGCGCTGGCCGGTGAGATCCCACACTTCACCGGCGTCTCCGACCCCTACGAGCCGCCCACCAAGCCCGAGGTCGTAGTCTACACCGGCGACGAGCCGCCGGAGCAGTCCTGCGCCCGCATTGTCAAGACGTTGGAGATGCTGGAGCTGGTGCCGCCGGTGCCCGGCGACGACTACGGTGCCGACGAGGAGGCCGCCGTCGCCGCAAGGCTCCGGGATCTTGGGTATTTGGGGTAGGGGACTAGGGGACTAGGAGGCAAGGCTGCTCGCGAGCCGGCCCCCTTCCCTCATCACCTCATCTCCTCATCACGGCCCCCAAAGGACTCCTTCGAAGACCATGATCGACCTGCACGTGCACTCGACCTGCTCGGACGGCACCTTCACTCCCGCCGAGCTCGTGCGCGAAGCCAAGGCCGCCGGCTTGACCCACATGGCCCTCACGGACCACGACACCGTGGAGGGCGTGGCCCAGGCCCGTTCGGAGGCCCACCGGCAGGGGATCGCCTTCCTCTCCGGCCTGGAGATCTCCGCGGAGTACCAGCCGGGCACCATGCACATCCTGGGATACGGCGTCGACGAGACCAGCCCCCCGCTTCTGGAGCGGCTCACCGCCGTGCAGCGTTGGCGTGGCGAGCGCAATCCGAAGATCGTCGAGATGCTGGGCCACCTCGGCGTCGCCCTCACCCTGCCCGAGGTCGAGGCGGTCTCCGGGGGCGGCCTCGTGGGACGGCCGCACTTCGCCAAGGTCCTCGTGGACAAGGGCTACGTGGCAACGCGGCAGGAGGCCTTCGACCGCTACCTCGCCAAGGGCCGTCCCGCCTACGTGGACAAGGCAAGGCTCTCGCCCGAGGAGAGCATCGCCCTCATTCGGGCCGCCGGCGGCGTGGCCGTCCTGGCCCACCCCCTCCAGCTCCAGGCGGCTGACGAGAAGGCTCTTGACGCCATCGTTCAAGCGCTCGTCGAGGCCGGCCTCCAGGGCCTCGAATGCCACTACCGAAACCACACGCCCGAAGACACCCGGCGCTTCCTCGCCCTCGCGAAGCGCTACGGCCTCCTCGTCACCGGCGGCTCCGACTTCCACGGCACCAACCGCCCCGGCATCCGCCTCGGCGTCGGCGAGGGTGGGCTCGACGTGCCGATGGGGTGCTGGGAGGGGCTGGTGGGGGAGATAGGGAGTTAGGAAGTTAGGGAGTCAGGAAGTTAGGAAGAGAGGAAGTTAGGAAGTGAGGAAGTGAGGAAGACGGGGAAGGGGGAGCGGATGAAATGGGAAAGGGAAGCGGAATATGGTGAAGGAGCATACCACTCTGCGTCGAACGGGACCGGGGAGAGGATCGTTTGGCCCCACGAGAATCTGCAATGTTGGAAAGAAGCCATGGACTACGTCCTGGCCATTTACGAGGCTTCCAGTCGTTTCCCGGCTCACGAGACTTATGGACTGGCCTCCCAAATGAGGCGTGCGGCAGTGAGCGTCCCTTCCAACCTGGCGGAGGGCGTCGCAAGGAGGGGTGGTGCCGAGAGACGCCAGTTCTTCTTCATTGCGCGAGGTTCACTGAGCGAACTGGAGACTCAAGTGATCCTTGCCGGCCGACTAGGGTATCTTCCCGCAGAGTCAACGAGATTATTGCTCGATTCGTCCGGAAAAATCGGGGCGATGATCAACGGGCTACTCCGCCGTTATCGCTGACTAACCCATGAGGGGGCTTTCTTTCCTTCCTAACTTCCTCACTTCCTCACATCACCTTCTTCGGAGGCCCCATGGCTCTTCTAAGCAAGCTCTTCACGAGATCCACCAAGCCCCGCGCGGTGCTGATCGGCCTGGACGGGGTGCCGTACACCTTACTGGAAACCCTGATCGCGAAGGGGGTCACGCCGAACCTGGGCAGGGCCGCCGCGGCGGGTCCCTCGCACTTCCAGCAGATGGACGCCACGCTTCCGGAGATCTCGTCGGTCTCGTGGTCCTCCTTCATGACCGGCACGAACCCCGCGCGCCACGGTATCTACGGCTTCATGGACCTGAAGCCCGGCACCTACCAGATGGTTTTCCCGAGCTACCCCCACCTGAAGGCCGAGCCCCTCTGGGACACCATCGGCAAGCGGGGCAAGCGCTCGGTGGTCCTCAACCTCCCCGGCACCTACCCCGCCCGGCCCCACGAGGGGGTGCTCGTCTCCGGCTTCGTGGCCATCGATCTCAAGAAGGCCGTCCATCCGCCCTCCATCCTGCCGGAGCTGGAGAAGATGGGCTACCGCATCGACGTGGATACGAGCAGGGCGGCCGATGCCGACTTTCTCTACCGGGATCTCGACGAGACCCTCGCCGCGCGGGAGCGGGCCTTCGACCACTTTTGGAAGACCGAGCAATGGGACCTCTTCGTGGCCGTCATCACGGGGACGGACCGGCTCCAGCACTTCCAGTGGCACGCCGTGGCCGACCCGTCCCACCCCAACCACGAGCGGGCCATGGTTTACTACGCCAAGGCCGACGCCGTCGTGGGGCGGCTGCTCGACCGCCTGGGCGGGGAGGACCTCTGCCTGCTCATGAGCGACCACGGCTTCTGCGCCATCGAGACGGAGGTCCTGGTGAACAGGCATCTCGTGGACGGCGGCTTCCTCAAGTGGGAAAAGGATCCGCCCGACTCCTTCGCGGACATCCACCCCGAGGCCCGCGCCTTCGCCCTCGATCCGTCGCGGATCTACATCCACCGCAAGGGCCGCTACCCCAAGGGCCGCGTGGAGGAGGGGGAGGTGCCGGCGCTGAGGGAGGAGCTGAAGGGCTTTTTCCTGGGGCTCGAGTACGAGGGGCGGCGCTTCATCAAGGAGGTCTTCTTCCCCGAGCAGATCTACGAGGGGCCGGAGTTCGACAAGGCTCCCGACCTGGTCCTGCTCACCTCCGACGGCTTCGACCTGAAGGGAAACCCGAAGAAGGCCGAACTCTTCGCCCGCACGCACTTCACCGGCATGCACAACCGCCACGACGCCTTCCTCCTATCGAACCGGTCCCTGCCCGGTAAGCGGCCGCACATCGAGGAGGTGCACGGCCTGCTCCTGGGAGCGATCGGCTAGGCATTCACCCGCCCGAGGCCTGTTGCCTCCGCCGGCGAGGGACTACAGTCTGAGTATTCCGACAGGAGGATTCGATGCAGATCAAGAAAGCTTGTTGGTTAGGGTTTGCGGGGCTCCTGTTCACCATGGGCGCGCTGGGCGCCCAGCGCGTCGCGACCTTCAAGGCGGAGGCCATGGACACGCCCGCGGCCGCCCAGAAGCTCGAATCGGAGCTGAAGGCCGTCCCGGGCGTCCTGGATGCCGCCACCGATCCTTCCAGCCGTATGGTGATGGTGCAGTTCGACGACACCAAGACCTCCGTCATGGACATCTCCGACGCGGCGGCCTCCGGCGGCTTCAGCCTGGTGGGCGTGGGAGCCTCCACCAAGAAGGAGATGAGCGCCGCGAAGAAAGCCTCCATGGAGGCCTTCTCGGACTTCAGCCTCGTGCTCGACCAGGCGCGGGAGGCCCACGCCAAGGGCCGCTACGGGTTGGTGAGAAACCTCGCGCCCGCCATGAAGCTCAGGCAGGCCGCGCTCGCCGACCAGGTCCAAAGGAGCGGTGACGCCAAGGAGAGACAGCTCTCCTCCGAACTCTCCGCGGACGTGGCCGCGCTGGCCACGGCGGCGGAAAGCAAGGACAAGCCCGGCGTGGACGCGGCCCTGCCCAAGGTGCGCATGAAATTCAACCACCTGGCCAAGCTGGCCGGTTACGAGAACGCGTTGGCGCAGCCCGTGCAGACCCAGCCGGGCAGCCCGGCGCCCTCGCTCAAGGACCGCCTGATGGAGAAGGTTAAAGCGCTGACGAAGTAGGGCCCCTCCGGCGCGGGCCGGCCCCGTGGCGAAGGCCTCGGCGGCGGAGCTCGCCGGGTCGGCCCCCTCCCGTCCGCCTGGCCGGCGTGAATTCCCCGCACAGCGCCGTTCGTGCGCGGCGGCGTGCGGGTGTGCGCGGAAGGGGCCGATTGCCATCGGGGCGGCGAGACTGCTAAAATCCAGGTTGCGCACCGAGGCGGGGGAGGGCGAGGATCGAGGAGGCGGCCCTTGGGCCCGCCGGAGGAGTCTGCCATGACCGTCCAGACCGGGCTCGCGCCCGTCGCCATACGTGCTCCCCAGACCGGCGTGACCGCCGAGGTCACCCCCGAGGCCGCCAGGCCCTGCCGTTGCTCTTCGTGAGATGGCAGCTCCAGTTCACCAAGTCCTCCCTCAAGTGCCCCTACTGCATCGCCGAGTGGACCAAGCGCCCGGTGGGCTTCCAATTAAGCGTTGGCGGGGTGATGCCGTTGCGCGCCGCCGCCCTCTCTGCGACCCTGGGGCGGGGGAGTCCCCGTGTGGCTCCCTCGATCATCGGGTCCGTCAACCGTCGCTACAGGCCCCGTGGGGAGGACGGACCAACGCCGTGGAGGGAAGAGCGATGCCGGCCAAGGGAAGCGAGCGGCCCCAATCCCGCGATGGAGGAGGGGAATAGCCGTGGAAGGCGCGGCAGGACACGCCCAGTGGGAAAGGGTGTCACACCCATGAGGGATTGGGGGCCATCGAGCCGAAGGCGAAGAGGGCACCAAGGGAGAGGTGGGGCCCCATCGGGCTTT
>JBMFSH010000003.1:0-142936 GCA_049967655.1 Acidobacteriota bacterium | reverse complement strand
CCCATCCTTGGTGCCCGCCCTTGGCTCGAGGGCGCCCCAATCCCTTGATAGGTGACAAGGGCCCCTTCTTCAATGGCTTGCCCAGCCTACTTTCCATGTTCTTGTCCCCGTTCCATCGCGGGATTGGGGATCACTCTCGCCTCGCCGGTTTACCTCCCCGACGGCCCGACGCGAGACCGTGGCGCACTTTATCCCCGCGCCTTACATTAGACCTTGGGATTGGGCTAAAACCCCCATTTGAAAAGGGGGGCGGGGGAGCTTGCCAAAATTCCCTAGATATGTTCTTATGGCCCTCTTGGCTGGACCGCACGGGTGGTCCATGCGTAAGGGGTGATTTTCAGCGGAGTCGTTGCGACAGCGGGGTCAAGCTTCGGCGGCGGGCAGTCACCGCGGCCGGCTTCACAGAAAGCACCACAACCGTAGAATCAGCCCTATGAACTAGGGAACCCTCTGGGAGGCCATTGCAATGAGTCTGGGCCATTCTGACAGGCTGAAGTGGAAAAGCAGGGTCCTATGGCTGCTGGGGGTTCTCTTCCTCGCGGCCACGCTTTCGGGTTGTGCTTCTCTCAACGAGCACATCGCCATGAAGGATGCGGCCAAGGCCTACAAGTCCGGCCACTTCGAGGAGGCTGCCAAGGACTACGAGCGGGCCCTCGCCATCAACCCGAGCCGGGCCGAGAACTGGAAGTACCTCGCCTTCTGCTACTGGAGCCTTGTGACTCCCGGCTCCATGCAAAAGAAGGACCAGGAGTACACTCAGAAGGCCCTGAACGCCTTTCAGAAGTACCTCGACATCGTGGGCAAGGACGATCAGGTCCAGGACTACATCATCAACCTCTACATCAACCAGAACCTTCTCGCCGACGGGATTAAATACTACGAGAAGGCCCTGCAGAAAGACCCCACCGACCCCCGCATCATGCAGATCCTCGCCACCATGTACGGGAAGATGGGCAATTTCCCGAAGTCCCTGGAGTACTCGAAGAAAAAGGCCGAGCTCACGCCCAACGATCCCGCCGGCTATCTCTTCATCGGCGCCCTCTGCTGGCAGCGCTCCTACCAGAAGCAGGACCCCGATGCCGTGCGCTCACAGATCGTGGACGAGGGCGTTGCGGCCCTGCAGAAGGCCCTTCAGCTCGATCCCAAGAACTTTACCGGCCACCTCTACTTGAACCTTCTTTACCGGCAAAAGTCCGAGTTGGCGAAGAACGCCGCGGACCAGGAAAAGAACCGGCAGAAAAAGAAGGAGCTGCTCCAGCAGGCCGACGACTTCCTCACCATGGCCAACAAGGAACGCGACATTGCCCTGGAAATTCGCAAGGGAGGCAGCGGTTCGCCCGCCACCGCGACGGCTCCGGGTTCCCCTTCGGCAAACGCTTCCCAGAATTGACGAGGTGCCCACATGTTTGAAGACTCGCTAGTCGAAACGAAGCGGCAGAAGGTCTCCAAGATCAAAATCTGGACCTTCCCCCTGACTGTGGCGCTCCACGTCGTCCTGATCCTGGGGCTCGTTCTCTACTCGATCTATGCCGCGGACACGCTCGAACCCCCGCCCATCACCATCAGCTTTTTCAGCGCGGCACCGCCTCCGCCTCCACCGCCACCTCCGCCGCCCCCGCCGAAGGTGGCTGCGGCCAAGACCCCCATTGCCCCTCCCATCAACCCCGAGAAGCTGGTGGCCCCCACGGTCATCCCCGAAAAGCTTCCTCCGCCCAACCCGAATGCCGGTAGCAGCGGTGAGGGCGGCGTCGAAGGCGGCGTCGAGGGCGGCGTCGAAGGTGGCGTGCTCGGGGGAGTACTCGGCGGTGTGGACACCGGCCAGCAGCAACAGAAGATCCTCCCCATGGGCTCCATCCGCCAGCCCAAACTGATCGACCAGGTCAACCCCGTCTATCCGCCCGCCGCCCAGGCCATGGGGCTCGCCGGCCGCGTCGTCGTGGAGATCGTCATCGACGAGCACGGCGACGTGACCAACGCCCGCGTGGTTCAGTCCACCAACCCCATTTTCAATCAGGCGGCGCTGGATGCGGTCCGGAAATGGAAGTACTCGACGCCCACGACGGAAGCCGGTCAGGCGGTGTCGGTCTATTGGCTCGTGACGATAAACTTTAAGGTTCAGTAGGGTTCACGGTTGGCTTACCGAAGAAAGGAGTCCCGGCAATGAGTTTTAGCATTATCGACCTCTGGAACAGCATGGGTTTTCTGGCCAAAGCCGTGGCCATGCTCCTCATGCTCATGAGCTTGATCTCCATTTGGGTCTTCATCGACCGGTTCATCGTCTTCCGGTCGGCCAAGAAACAGTCCCTGGAGTTCATCGGCAAGGTGGGCAACCTGCTGAAGCAGAACAAGCTGGATGAGTGCATCGACCTGGCCAAGAAGTTCAAGGGCAGCCACCTCGCGAAGGTCTTCTCCGCCGCGCTCCTGGAGTTCAAGGCCAATACGAGCGGTGGCGTTCAGTACAACGTCATCGAGGCGGCGAAGCGGGCCATCGAGCGCGCCACCGTGAAGACCTCCTCCGAGATGAAGCGCGGCCTGAGCTCCCTGGCTACCATCGGCGCCACGGCTCCCTTCGTCGGTCTGTTCGGAACGGTCATCGGCATCATCAACGCCTTTCGCGGTATGGCCCTCACCGGCTCCGGCGGCATCGGCGCCGTGGCCGGCGGTATTTCTGAGGCCCTCATCACCACGGCTTTCGGTCTGTTCGTGGCCATCCCCGCCGTGTGGTTCTACAACTACTTCGTCAACAAGTCCGACCTCATCTCCATCGAGATGAGCAACGCTTCTTCCGAGTTGGTGGACCACTTCATCAAGGTCACGGGCATCGAAGAGAAGTAAAGCCAGGAGGTCACCATGAGTATGGATGTAGGCAACGGCAGCGGGGGATTCAAGAATGACATCAACGTCACGCCCTTCTGCGACGTGTGCCTGGTGCTCCTGATCATCTTCATGGTGGTCACGCCCCTGCTCCAGAAGGGCGTCCCGGTTCAGTTGCCCACGGCCATGAGCCCCTCAAACGAGCCGGAGAAGGAATCTAACGTCACCATCAGCATCCAGGCCGATGGCAAGATCTATTACGGGGACAAGTGGGTACCCATCGACGTCCTGAAAGACGACCTGCAAGAAGCTTACGCCCGGAATCCCGGCCGCAACGTTTATATCAAGGGGGACAAGCGTCTGGACTTTGGCCAGGTGAAGGACGTTCTCCGCTACACGCAGGCCGTTGGGTTCAAGGGTGTGGGGCTCGTCTCCCAGCACGTCGATGCACAGGGACGTCCCGTAACCGGTAACGCTGCCTCCGCGGTCGCGGGCAACGGCTAGGAAAGGGGTTAAGCCATGAGCATGGACGTGAAAAGCAGCGGCGGCCCCAAGTCGGACATCAACATCACGCCCCTGGTGGACATTCTGCTGGTGCTGCTGATCATCTTCATGGTGATCACTCCCATCATGCAGACGGGCTTTGAAACTCAGGTGCCCCCGAAGGCTCCGCCCAGCTCCAACCCGTCGAACAGCAACGCGATCGTGCTCCAGATCGCCGCGGATGGAAGCATGGCCATCAACAAAGGACCTGTCAGCATGCAGGATCTTGGGGAGAAGCTCGGGGCCATCTACGCCACTCGGGCGGACAAGGTCCTCTTTGTCGACGCCGACAACAAGGTGCCGTACGAGACGGTCATCAAAGCCCTGGACATCGCCCGGGGCCAGGGCAAGGTGGAGACGATCGGCTTCGTGCTGAACTGAGCCTACCGGCCGGGGCTTCATACTCCGGCTTTGAACCAACCCTGAACCACAGTCTCGAGCCAGTCGCGGGGGGAATGGAGACATTCCCCCCGCTTCCATTTCCTGTTCCTCTGACAACCCCGGCGGCGCGATAGCGCTCGTTCCCGGGCGCTCTCTATTTCCCGGCGGGCACTTCGCCCATACGGACCCGGCACACATGCCGGCCACTCGGAAGGCCTGCGGCAATTCCCCCATACGCCTCTCAGCGATTTTTTCGCCCTGTTGCCCTTTCTCTGGCAACGGTACTGCGAGTGGAGGGGGTTCCGCCCTCCCCTCTCAAAGCGAGCGGAGCCGGAACTCTCACTCCTCGGATTCGCTTTACCCGTGATCGCAGTAGCCATCCCGGGCGCATCAGGTTGTTTCGTTTTTTCCTCTTGACTCGCAAGCCCGAATGCCGCACTATGATTCCTTCTTGCTTGAGACTTACGCAAATGGGGGGGCCATGATCTCACTTCGACAGAACCCATGTACAGAGTCCATGAAGGAGAGTCGCCATGAGTGAATTGTGGTTGCTGATGAGTCTGATCATCGGGATCAGCGTCTTCGGGCTGTTGTTCGCGGCCTTCCTTGCCCGATGGGTCGTGGGCAAGCCCACCGGCTCCGAGGCCATGCGGCGCATCTCGGACGCCATCAAGGAGGGGGCTGAAGCTTTCCTGCGCAGGCAGAATCGGACCATTCTGGTTCTAGCGGTCCTCTTCGCCGCCGTCCTCTTCATCGGCTACGGCTTTCTCCGTGCCCACCACCCGTTCGACCCAGTTCAGAGCCCCTTGCACCTAGCCTTCTGGATCACCCTCTCCTTCGTCCTCGGCGCCCTCTGTTCGGTGTTCGCCGGTTACGTGGGCATGTGGGTTTCGATTCGAAGCAACATTCGGACCGCAAACGCGGCCCTCACCAGCCTGAACGACGCGCTTCAGATCGCCCTGCGCGGCGGCGCGGTGTCTGGCCTTCTCGTGGTGGCCATGAGCCTCCTGGGCGTGGCCGGGCTGTACGCCATCGTGGATGCCTCCAAGACGGCCAAGCCCGAGGACATCCCCCTGCTCATCATCGGCTACGGCTTCGGTGCCTCCTTCGTGGCCCTGTTTGCCCAGCTCGGCGGAGGAATCTACACCAAGGCCGCCGATGTGGGCGCCGACCTCGTGGGCAAGGTGGAGGCGGGCATCCCTGAGGACGACCCGCGCAACCCCGCCGTTATCGCCGACCTGGTGGGCGACAACGTGGGCGACTGCGCCGGCCGCGGCGCCGACCTCTTCGAATCCACCGCCGCCGAGAACATCGGCGCCATGATCCTCGGGGCCTCCCTGGCCTCTGCCGCCGATAAGTTGGGGGTGGGCTTCTCCATGGGCATCATCGGCGTCATGATGTTCCCCCTCGTGGCCCGCGCCTTCGGCATTATCGCCTGCATCATCGGGATCATGTCCGTTCGTATGGACAAGGAAGAGAAGATGGACCCCATGCAGGCCCTGAACCGAGGCTATTACGTGGCCGTGGTCCTGGCCATGATCGCCTTCGGCGGAGCCACCTACTGGCTCCTCAACAGCCCCAAGGCGCCCGATGCCTGGTGGCACTTCTACCTCTGCGGGATCGTGGGCGTCCTCTGCTCCGTCGCCTTCGTCTACATTACGCAGTACTACACCGAGTATCGATTCCGCCCCGTGCAGTCCATCGCCGAGGCCTCCACCACGGGGCCCGCGACGAACATCATCGCCGGCATCGGCGTCGGCCTCGAGTGCGTCTGGATGCCCGCCCTCTCCATGAGCGCCGCCCTTCTGATCTCCTATTTCCTGGGTGAGAGCATCCCCGGGCTTCCCGGCGCGGGCCTCTTCGGGACGGCCGTGGCCACCATGGGCATGCTCGCCACGGCGGCCTACATCCTGGCCATGGACACCTTCGGGCCGATCACCGACAACGCCGGCGGCATCGTCGAGATGTCGGAACAGCCGGAGGAGATCCGCAAGAAGACCGACCGCCTGGACGCCGTGGGCAACACCACCAAGGCCCTGACCAAGGGCTACGCCGTGGGCTCCGCGGGCCTCGCCGCCTTCCTGCTGTTCCAGGCCTACATGGATGAGGTTGGTAAGTACGCCGGCAAGCCGCTCGGTGGCGTGGACCTGAGCAAGCCCGTGGTCTTCGTGGGTGGGCTCATCGGGGCCACCCTGGTCTTCCTCTTCTCCTCCATGGCGATCCGCGCCGTGGGCAAGGCGGCCCAGGCCATCATCGCCGAGGTCCGCAGGCAGTACGCCAAGCTGCCCAGGTTGAACGACATGATCCAGTTCCCCAAGGACTTCAAGCCGGATTACGGCTCCTGCGTGGACATCGTCACCAAGTCCGCCCTCCGTCAGATGGTGGCCCCCGGGCTTCTCGTGGTCCTGACCCCCATCGCCACGGGCATCCTCTTCAGGATCCTCTTCGCTTCGTCGGCACACCCCCTGATCGCTGCCGAGGCCGTCGCGGGACTGCTGATGGTTGGGACTATCGGCGGCATCCTCATGGCCCTCTTCCTCAACAACGGCGGCGGCGCGTGGGACAACGCCAAGAAATACATCGAATCCGGTGCCCACGGCGGCAAGTACCTGACCGACGCCCAGGGCAACAAGGTGAAGAACCCCACCCACGGCGCGGCCGTGGTGGGCGACACCGTCGGCGACCCCTTCAAGGACACCGCCGGCCCGTCCCTGCACGTTCTTATCAAGCTGCTCTCCACCATCACGCTGGTGCTCGCGCCCCTGTTCATCTAGGCGAGAGCCTGACGGAAACATCGAGGGCGGGGTTCACTCCCCGCCCTCTTTTTTTGGGGGCAGCCCATGGGTTCACCTCCCAGCCACCCAGACACCGGAAGAGAGATCGAGGGCGAGCGCAGGGGAACCTTGGCACGGGTGGCCCGAAGAAGACCCCGGACGCCTTCGTGTCTTTGCGGCGAGCGGGCCCTATTCGGCTAGAACGTGGAGCGCCCCCGGGTGAACCTGCTCGTCGTCCCGGCAGGTTCGATGGAGGGCCAGCACCCCCTCCAGCTCCCCCTCCACGGCTCCCTCCCCCTTCATCTCATAGGCGTGCACGGGCGCGTACAGGTCCACGCCTCTCACGCCCTCATCCACGATCTCCTCGAAGGACGCGTCGGGGGAGAGCGCCACCCCTTCCGGAAGGCCCTCGAAGATCGCCCTCACGCGCTCCGCATGCTCCTTCGAAAAGACGTGGACCGTGAATTGGAACCGGGCTCCCGCGACGCTTCGCCGGTAGCGCACCGCCATGGCTCTTCCCGCCTTCGACGAATCGTCCACGGCAGCGAGAACCTCGGGCACGAGCTCCTCGGGAACGAGGAGGTGCAGAGTCTCAGCGGCGGGGTGCAGGAGTTCCCTCAGTTGCTCCCGGAGGCCGGTGCAGTCGAACCCCTCGGCCTCCGCGTTCAGGACCCTGTCCACCAGCCCCTTTGCGCGCAGAAAACCGCGGAAGAACCCGATGTCCCATCCCCGTGGGCCGTCGACCACCAGCTCGGCGTATTTGACCGCCATGGCCGCCTCCTACAACCCAATCACAGGAAGAATATAAGACTGATGAGCACGAAAAGCGGGAGGAGGATGGGAACGGCCCACTTGAACAGGTAGCCGAAGAAGGAGGGCATATCCACCCCCGCCTCCTCGGCGATGGCCCGCACCATGAAGTTGGGCGCGTTCCCGATGTAGCTGTTGGCCCCCATGAAGACCGCCCCCGTCGCCACCGCTTCGAGAAATCGGGCGTGCGCGTGGATCAGCTGGGCGACCGCCTGGGATTCCGGCAACCCGGGATAGAACCGTCCGATCTGCATGTTGAAGAAGGTCAGGTAGGTGGGGGCGTTGTCCAGAAAGGACGAGAGCCCACCCGATGCCCAGAAGTATTCCCACGGCTCGCGGACGGAGGCGACCAGGAAGGCCAAGTGGCCGCTCTCGCCCGCCTTCAGGATGGCCAAGGCCGGGATGATGGTGGCGAAGATTCCGGCGAAGAGGACGGCCACCTCCCGCATGGGCTCCCACGTGAAACCGTTGTCCTCCCGCAGGCTTCGGCGAGTGGTCCACACTGAGAGAAACACCATGGCTAGGATGACGGCGTCGCGAACGAGGTCCTGGATCTCCAGGTGGACCCCGAGGAGAACCACCGAACCGGCGTGCCAGAAGCCCGACAGCAGGACGGCCGCCAGGATGCCTGCGAGGAAGATGAGGTTGTGCCAGCCGTCCAAGCGGAGCGGCGTTTTAGACTCCTCCTCTTTCACCAGGACCCCTCCAGGCTCCTTCCGGAAGTAATGCCTGTCCATGGCGTAAAACGCGGCGAGGAGCGCCACGGAGGCCACACCCATCATGGGCAGAAGCCGCAGCGTCCAGAAGAAGGGCACGCCGTGCAGGAACCCCAGGAAGAGGGGCGGATCGCCGAGCGGCGTCAGGCCCCCTCCGATGTTGGCCACCAGGAAGATGAAGAAAACCACCACGTGGGCCTTGTGGCGCCGGCCGGCGTTGGCCCGCAGCAGGGGGCGGATGAGCAGCATGGCCGCGCCCGTGGTGCCGGTCCACGAAGCGATGACCGTGCCGATCAGGAGGAAGGTCGTATTCACCTCGGGTGTCCCGGCCATGGTCCCCCGCAGGACCAATCCCCCCGACACCGCGAAGAGGCCCCAGAGGAGGATGATGAACGGGACGTAGTCCACGAGGTAGATGTGGAGCACCTCGTGCCAGGCGCTCATTCGGTAGACCAGCAGGAAGGGCACGCCGAAGACCAGCGCCCAGAAGAGGGAGACCTTGGGGTAGTGCCGGTGCCAGAAGTGCGGAGCCATCAGCGGAAAGAGGGCTATGGAGAGCAGGATTCCCGCGAAGGGCAAGACGGACCAGAGCGGGAGCAGCTCGCCGATGGCGGCGTGGGTCGGGCCCGGTTCCTGGGGCAGCGCGGCTAAGGGAAAGCCCAAGCCAACCGCGGCGGCCAGGACCCTGACCCGCGAGGCTTTGACCCTTCCGCGATTCAAGGCGCCGCCTCCTCCTCGGCTTCGGAGGAGAAGAAGGCCTCCACCGAATCCAGGCTCTCGGTCACGGCGAAGGCGGGAAGCGAGGCCAGCAGCAGCCGGCCGTAGGATCTCCTCCTCAGCCTCACGTCAAAGCAAGCCACCACGCCCCGATCGCGCGTGGAGCGGATCAGGCGGCCCACCCCCTGCTGGAGCATGATGGCGGCCATGGGCACCTGGTAGCCCGTGAAGGGGTCCTGTCCGGACTTTCGCAGGCGTTCGATCCTCGCCTGGGTCAGGGGATCGTTGGGGGCGGCGAAGGGCAGCTTGTCGATGACCACAAGAGAAAGGGCCTCGCCCTGAACGTCCACGCCCTGCCAGAAGGAGGCGGTGGCCACGAGCACCGCGTTGCCCGCCTGCCGGAAACGCTCCAGCAGCAGCGCCTTGGGCTCCTCACCCTGGACCAGAACCGGGAAGGGCAGCACGGCTTCCAGGGACTGGGCCACGGCCCGCATGTTGCGGTAGGAGGTGCACAGCACGAAGGCCCGGCCGCGGGAGAAGCCGATCAGCGGCGGGAGGGCCTCCAGGAGGGCATCCAGAAACCCTTCATCGCCGGGGTCCGGAAATCGCGCCGGGATGTAGAGGAGGCCCTGCCGGCCGTAGTCGAACGGACTGGGCAGACGGAGCTCCTCGGCCGTCTCCGGGATTCCCATGCGGCTTCTGAAGTAGGCGAAGGAGCCCCCGACCGTGAGGGTGGCCGAGGTGAAGGCGGCGCCGTTGAGCCGGCCGTAGAGGTTCTCGCGCATCAGATCCCCCACGTCGATGGGGCTGGCGCCTAGGATCACGTTACGGCCGCGGACCTCCACGTAGCGCACATAGGCGTCGTCCGCGCCGTCCAGCACGAACTCCACGGCATCCATAAGAGCTTCGAGCCGGCCCAGCAGCCCCTCCACCTCGCCCCCGCCGTCCGTGGCCTGCAAGGCGAGGCCCGCGGCGTCCAGCGCGTTGTCCATCCTCTCGCGCAGGGCCTCCTCCCCCGCCCCGAGATGGCCCCTACGAATGACCTCCCGCCTCTCTCCGCGAGCCTCCATGGGCCCGAAGAAGAAGAGCACGGCCTGCGTCGCGTCCTGCAGGATGCGGTTCAGATTGCCTTCGCCCCCGCCGGCGACTTTCGCCGCGTCGTGGAGCCACTCCTGCACCATGCGGCGGCTGACGCTCACCCCGAAGAACGAGGTGGCCGCCTCCTCCGCCTCGTGGGCCTCGTCCATGACGAGGTGCGCGTACTCGGGCAGGGCGGCGGCGTCCCAGCGGTTCTTCAGCGCCAGGTCGGCGCAGAGGAGGTGGTGGTTCGTCACCACCAGATCGGCGGCCTCGGCCTGACGCCTGAGCTGGACCACGTGGCAGTCGCCGAACAGAGGACAGGAGGAGCCCAGGCAGCGCTCGCCCCGCGCGTTGATCTCCCGCCAGGTGGGGAGGTCCTCGGGAATCCCGTCCCACTCGGCCTTGTCGCCCGTCTTGGTGGAGGCGGCCCAAGCCTCCAACCGTCTCAGGTAGGCCGCGTCCGCCGGAGAGGTGAAGAGGGGCTCCGCCAGAAAGCGGCGCCAGTAATGGAGGCACAGGTAGTTGGCGCGCCCCTTGACCGTGACGGCTCGCACGGGCCGCTCCAAAATCCGCTCCAGGAGCGGGATGTCCTTCCTGGCCAGCTGCTCCTGGAGCGCCTTGGTGCCCGTCGAGATCACGACCCTCCGGTCCAAGTGGGCGGCCGGGAGCAGATAGGCCAGGCTTTTCCCCGTTCCCGTCCCCGCCTCGGCCAACAGGAACCCCTCGTGGCGCAGGGCGCGCCAAACGGCGGCGGCCATCTCCTCCTGGCCGGGCCGGTGCTCGTAGAAGGGTTCCCTCGCCAGCGGCCCGCCGGGGCCGAGCAACGCTCGAAAGTCGGGCTCCTCCGGGCGGGGGCCTTTCATGCCAAGATCGAGCCGGGGAAACGGGGCAACAGGGAAGCGGGGAGCGATGGGCTCATCCGCGCATCGTTTTCTTCATTCCTCATCGGTCGTCCTTCATCCGCCATGCCCGCCATACCTCTCCGCCTGGTCCCTGAGCCAGCGGCCGAGGTTGCGCGAAAACGGGGATCGCGGCGTCCGCTCTGGGTGCCATTGGACGCCAAGAACGTTCGGATACGCGGGGTGCTCGATAGCTTCGGGCACCTCATCGGGGCCCCACGCCGTAATCCTCCAGCCCGCCGCCAGCTTCCCCACGGCCTGGTGATGGGAGGAGTGAACCCTTGTGCCCCGGCCGGGGTAGAGGCTGGCCACCAGGGTTCCCGGCTCCACGTGAAGACGGTGGCGGGGAGAGGGCCTGCCGGGAGCGCTTCGGCGGTGTCGCAGATGGGGATCCTCCAGGTGCCGGATCAGGTCGCCGCCGAGGGCCGCGTTGATGGTCTGGCATCCCAGACAGATGCCCAGAACGGGAACGCCGAGCTTCAGGCAGCGCCAGAGGAGCGTAAATTCAAACGCCGTCCGATCGGGGTGGGAATAGCGCTCCCCGGGACGGGGCTCCGGATCGGCTCCGTAGAGGGAGGGGGCAATGTCGTGGCCTCCCGAGAGCACCAGGGCCGACAGGCCCGCCAGGGCCTCGGCCTCGGAGCCCGGAAGCGCCGGCAGCGCAACGGGCAGGAGCCCCGCTCCCTTGACCCACTCGAAGTACTGCCGGTTCAGGACGAGCTTTCGATCTCCTTCGCCCTCTTCCCAGTCCGCCGTAATCCCCACGTGCAGCATCTCAACGAGTCCCTCTCACCTTCACCAGGTCTTTCAAGAAGGGTATCAGGTTGATGAGGCGTCCCGCCAGCCCCTCGGCGAGGAGAAACCGCATCCGCCTGGCCAGATCCAGGCCGTCGGGGCCGTAGGGAAACCACCAGAGCTCTCCCTCCCGCCGACCTCTGTCCGCCCCCAGGAGCTGGATCGAGGTCAACTCGTGGAGCGAACCCAGCCAGTGGGTGCGGCCCGATCCGGACTGCTTCATTCCTCCCCAGGGGAACTGGGCCTGGGCATGGGTGTAGGAGACGTCGTTGATCCAGACGGAGCCCACGGCCAGCCGACGCCCGAGGGCAAGGCCCCGCTCCACGTCGGCGGTCCAGATCGAAGCCGACAGGCCGTAGCGGGAGTCGTTGATCCATCGGACCGCCTCATCCAGGTCGGCGTACCCCGCGATGGGCACCACCGGTCCGATGGTCTCCTCCGTCATGAGAGCGCAGTCCAGGGGCACGTCCACCAGCACCGTGGGCTCGAAGAAGAACCCTGGGGCGGGCAGTCGCCGTCCGCCGCACAGAAGGCGCGCTCCTTTGGACACGGCCTCTTGCACGTGGCCCTCGACCCGTTCGAGCTGCTGGGGTGAGATCAGGGGTCCGACCTCGACTCCCTCCTCCATGCCATTCCCGACCCGGAGCGACCCGAGCTTGGCCGCCACGGCGGCGGCGAATCGATCCTTCATGTGGGCCGGCACGAAGAACCGCTCCGCGGAGGTGGAGGCCTGACCGGTCCCGAAGCAGGCCGCCCACGCGGCCCCGTTGACGCTCCTCTCGAAGGGGGCGTCCGGGAGGAGCAGAAAGGCGTCCTTCCCCCCCAACGCCAGCTCCGTGGGGATGAGCCTCGGCGCCAGCTTTGCCTGGATCTGGAGTCCTGCGCCCGTGGACCCTGTGAAGAGGAGTCCGTCCAATCCGCCTTCCACGAGGTGGGCACCGGTCTCTGGCCCGCCCGTCACCAAGTTGACCACACCGGGAGGGAAGCCCGCCCGGTGGAAGAGCCCAGCCAGCTTCGTCCCCACGAGCGGCGCGAACTCGGACGGCTTGAACACCACGGTGTTGCCGGCCAGAAGGGCGGGGAGAATCTGCCCCATGGGGATGGCCAGCGGCATGTTCCACGGCGAGATCACTCCCACTACGCCGAGCGGCACCCTGCGAATCCAGTGGCGCTTTCCCCACAGGAGGGGACTTCCCCCCCTGACGCGGCGGTCGTCCAGATAGGCTGGCGCCCCCTTGCAGAGGCCGGTTATGAGATCGAGGGTGCCCAGAACCTCCAAGAAATGGGCTTCCTGAAGGGGCTTGCCCGATTCCTGGGTGATGAGGGAGGCCAGCGCGTCGCCCTCCTGGGCCACCAGCCCCTTCAGCGTCTCCAGATAGCCGATCCGGCGATCCAGCGGCAGGGCCGCCCAAGAGGGCTGCGCCTCCCTGGCGGCGCGCACGGCCAAACCCACGTCTTCCCTGTTGCAGAGGGGCGCGTATCCGATGACCTCGCCGGTGGCTGGATTGAGGCTCTCCAGGCGGTCTTCCTTCTGGTACCACTCTCCCCCGATCAGGACCTTCGCATCGACTCGTTCGGGCCCCCGGCCGGCCGGCTCACTCATGATCCAGCTTCCGGACCACCGCCGGGACGCCTTTGGACGACCAGTCCGTAGCTCCCTGCGCCGTCCAGGCCACCTTGCCCTCCCTGTCCAGGACGACGGTCGTGGGGATGGCGGTCACCCCCATCTGGTCCGCCAGTCCGCTCTGGTCGATGTAGACGGGGAAGTGCTGAGGAATGGCCTGCAGGAAGGTCAGAACCGAGGCCTTGTCGTTGTCCACCGAGACCGGAAGGATGGCGATCCCCGGATCCTCCTGATGAGCCTCGGCGTAGCGCGCGAACTCCGGGAACTCGGCCCTGCAGGGCGGGCACCAGGTGGCCCAGAAGTGGAGCACGACCACCTTTCCCTTCAAGGAAGCCAGGTCCACCGCGCTGGCACCGGGCGTCACGGGTTCGATGGCCGCCGTACCGGCGGCAGAGCGATGGCCTGAAGGTACCAGTCCAGCGAGCGCACCGCCGCGAAGGCCCGTCCGGAGCAGGTAGACGCCGAGGATCACCGCGGCCAACGCGATGACGATCCAAAAGCTCCGCATGGAGCCTCCCGAACCGGTCGGAGAAGCATTCTGACCCTTCATGGGCGGACCTCCTGGAGCCGTATTATGGGGCCTGGGGAGCCCCCCGGCAAGTGGGCCTCGCGCCAACCCGGCGAAGGCCTGATCGGGCTTGAGCGCTTGACGGCTATGGGGTATCATTCGATTGGCTGGAAAGGGGTTTCCCATGGCAAAGAGGGGCCGCGAGCTCGATTGGATCACGATCAAGTACAAGGACATTTACAGCATCATCCTTGTGCTGGCCGCACTCGGACTGATCGGCGGCGGGGTCTTCTTCTACTGGCGCTGGCACGGCAACCCCAAGATCCAGGCCGAACGGGCCCTCACGAAAGCCCAGCGGCTCCAGGAGACGCTGGACACGCCCGACGTCTCGGACGAGATGAAGGCCACCCTCACACAGACCCTCACCATGCTCCAGCAGGCCCGCAACGAGTTCGCGGCCGGTCACTTCCCGAAGGCCCTCTCCATGGCCAACGACGTATTGGAAACCCTGAAGAACGCCCAGGCGAGTTCGAGCACGTCGCAGAAGTACGCCACCCTGGTCACGACGGAGGGCCAGGTGGAAGTCAAGCGGACGGGCCAACACCTATTCACGAACGCCTCCGAACAGATGATTCTGGAGGATGGGGATATCGTGCGCACCGGCAAGAACAGCTCGGCCCAGATCAAGTACCACAACGGCCAGATCCAGATCATCTCCTCCGACTCCCTGGTCGTCATCCAGGCCCTGAGCACCAGCCCAGCGGGCGGAAGCCGTATCGAGGTGGCGCTGAAGCAGGGCTTCGTGGAGACCCAAACGCCGGAGACCATGACCGCGAAGGATGAGTCCATCATCGCGACGGACACCACCAAGGTCCGGCCAGCGGCGGCTTCGCGCGTCGGCGTGGGCCAGGCCGCCAACGGGGACGTGACCACCTCCATCTTCACGGGCGCCGGCGAGATCGAGGCCGCCGGGCAGAGAGAGACCCTTCAGGCGGGCGCCACTGGGGTATCTGTGGTGACGACCTCCACGGGCCTCGGGCAGACGCAGGCCCTCGTCCCCCCCCCTGCGGCGGAAACCCCCAAAGACCAACAGATCTTCCGGCTGGAGGACCCGGTCCACCAGCCGATGGTGTTCAAGTGGAAGGGCGGCGGCGCGGCGACGAGGTTCGAACTCTCGGCCAAGCCGCTCTTCTCGACCCTGATCACGGACCAGACCGTGCGCGGGGACGACAACGTGAGGGTGGAGGGCATGCCGGCCGGAACCTACTACTGGCGGCTGCGCACCGAGGGGGACGACAAGAGGACCTTCTGGTCGCCCATCTACCGGTTCCGGATCCTGCAGATCTACCAGCGCCCTAAGATCAAGCGTAATCTCAAGTTGACCGTGGACGCCACACCCATCGGTGACGGGGTCATCCTTCAGGGCACGACCGACCCGGGCGTCTCCATTTCGGTGAACGACATCGAGGTGCCCGTCAACGCCGACGGCACTTTCAGCAAAATCGTGATCTTTTCCGACTACGGGACCCAAACCGTTCAGGTGCGCGCCTTCGACGACGAAGGCAACGAGACGATCTGGCGGAAGCAGTTCCAGTCGGTCTCTTCGTACTGACACCCTTCTGATGGGCCGGCCATGGCCGCACACGTCTCCTACAAGAAGAAATACGAGGAACTCCTGGCCACCCGCGACCGCAAGGGTGAACAGCTCCGCCTGTTGGCCGAGGTGGTCAGGACGGCCAACTCTCTCCTGGAGCCGGAGGCGCTCATCGCTTACATCATGGAGCGGGTCCAGCTGCTCGTCCGGTCCGAGGCCTGGAGCCTCCTCCTCATGGACGAAACCGGCGAGAACCTCGTGTTCAAAGGCGTCATGGGCAGCAAGGCGGCCCCCCTCAAGGAACTCAAGCTCCGCGTCGGCGAAGGCATCGCCGGAGAGGTGGCTGCCAAGGGAAGCGCCATGATGATCAACGACGCGGCCAGCTCTCCGCTCTTCAATCCCGAGATTGACCGGCTGACCCAGTTTCAGACGCGATCCATCCTGTGCGTCCCCCTCAGGAGCCGGGGAAAGACCCTCGGCGTGCTCGAAGTGATCAACAAGGGAGGGGACCAGGAGTTCACCGAGGCCGACCTGGAGACCGCGACCCTCTTCGCCGAGCCCGTCGCCATCGCCCTCGAAAACGCCTATCTCTTCCAGCGCATCAAGCAGCTCAGCCTCGTGGACGACCTCACCCAGCTCTACAATTCGCGCTACCTCCGACAGTCCCTGAAGGTGGAGCTCGTCAGGGGGGGCCGCTACCACTATCCCGTGGCCCTGATCTTTCTCGACCTGGACGGCTTCAAGCAGGTCAACGACCGCTACGGCCACCTCATGGGGAGCAAGACGCTCCAGGTGGTGGGAGGCATCCTGAAGGGGCTGGTACGCAACGTGGACGTGGTCGTCCGCTACGGCGGAGACGAGTTCGTCATCATTCTTCCCAACACCGACGTCGAGGGCAGCCGGCTGGTGGCCGAGCGTCTCCGCCGCTCCATCGCCGCCCACGACTACGAGGCCAGCACAGGCTGCGCCTTCACTCTATCGGCGAGTTTCGGGATCGCCGTCGCTCCCGATCACGGCGATGACCCGGAGACCCTGATCCAGAGGGCCGATCAGGCCATGTACCGGATCAAGGATTCCACCAAGAACGGCTGTGCAGTCTACAGTTAGGAGCCCCTATGCCCTTTAGCTTGCGTTCGCCCTTTTCCTTCCTGTCCAACGACCTCGCCATCGACCTCGGGACGGCGTACACCCTGGTCTACGTGAAGGGGCAGGGCATCGTCGTGCGCGAACCCTCCATCGTGGCCATGAACATGAAGACGGGACGCATCGAGGCCGTCGGTACCGAGGCCAAGGAGATGCTCGGACGCACTCCGGGCAACATCCAGGCCATCAAGCCCATGAAGGACGGCGTCATCGCGGATTTCGAGCACACGGAGAAGATGCTCGATTACTTCATCAAGAAGGCCCACAACCGCAAGCTCGTGGTGAGACCCAGGATCGTCATCTGCGTGCCCAGCCAGATCACCCAGGTGGAGAAGCGGGCGGTACGGGACTCGGCCTACAGGGCCAAGGCCTCCTACGTGGCCATGGTGGAGGAGCCGATGGCCGCGGCCATCGGCGCCGGCATGCCCATCACCGAACCCACGGGCAACCTCATCGTGGACATCGGCGGAGGCACCACCGACGTGGCCGTCATCTCCATGGCGGGCATCGTCTATTCGCGCACGGTCAGGGTGGCCGGCAACGAGATGGACGAGGCCATCATCCAGTACGTCAAGAAGCGGTACAACCTGCTCATCGGGGAGAGGACGGCGGAGGAGGTGAAGATGCGCCTCGGATCGGCCTATCCCCTGGAGGAGGAGAATTCCGCGGAGATCAAGGGGCGCGACCTCGTGGAGGGGATCCCCAAGACCGTCCTCGTTTCCGCCGAGGAGATCCGGGAGGCCCTCTCGGAGACCGTCTCGGTCATCATCGACGCCGTCAAGCAGGCCCTGGAGCAGACGCCGCCGGAACTCGCGGCGGACATCGTGGACCGCGGCATTGTGCTGACGGGAGGCGGGGCGCTGCTCAAGAACCTGGACAAGCGGCTCCGGGAGGAGACCGGTCTGCCCGTGCTCATCGCGGACGATCCCCTATCCTCGGTCGTTTTGGGAGCCGGAAAGATGCTCGTGGACTTCGATCTCCTCAAACGCGTCGCCATTGAATAATGTCCCGCAGGTCGCCCATCCGCCGGCCCGAAGTCTTGCTCGTCCTCTTGATGGCCGGCTACCTCGTCCTCCTGGGCTGGCAAGTTAGGCGCGGGACGCAATCTGCCCTCAGCAGCCTCGCCCTCGGCGCGTTCGGCCCTTTCCTGTCCATCTACGACTCGGCCAACCGGCTCACCAGGGAGGGGCTCCAGGCCTATTTCTGGCAGAGGGACGCCGCCGTCAAGGCCGAGAGGTTGGAGGAGGACAACCGGGAGCTCCAGGGCAGGCTGGAAATCAGCCAGGCCCTCGAAAAGGAGGTGCTCCAGCTCCGCGAACTCATCAATGCCCCGAAACCCACCGGCTACCAGGTGTTCGGCGCCAGGGCGCTCACGGAATTCGGGGTGCCCTTCGGCCGCTACCTGCTCGTGTCGTGCCGAAGCGATCTATCCTTTCCGGACCGGACGCCGGTGATCGGGCCGCAGGGCGCCGTGGGAAGGGTTCAGACGCGTATCGGCCCCCTGTACCGGATCCTGCTGGTGACGGACCCCAGCTCGGCGGTGGGGGTCATGTCGGACCGTTCGGGCGTCCACGGCGTGGCCGTAGGAGAGGGCCGCTCCCTCTCGGTCCGCTGGGTATCTAACGAGGCCGACGTGAAGGCGGGCGACCTCTTCGTGACCTCGGGCGAGGACGGGATCTTCCCTCCGGGGATCCGGATGGGCACCGTCACCGAGGTGTCCGACGGTCCGGACTACCTCAAGCGGATCACCCTCAGCCCTGCGTCCCGCCTCGGCGACCTCATGTGGGTCCTGCTCCTGAGAAAGTCCAATGCGTAAGCGGCTCATCGCCTCCCTCCTCCTGCTCCTCATGGCCGTCGCGGTGCAGACGCTTCTGCCGCTCGTTTCGGGCAAGCTCACCATAGCCAACCCCTTCCTCGCCCTGCTCACGGTCCTAGCGCTCAGGGGCGGCAAGCTCTCCGGCCTGCTCTGGGGCGCCTTTCTCGGGGCCCTCTGCGACGCCTATTTTCTCCCGTACGTGGGGTTCCACGGCGCCGCCTTCACCTTGCTGGGCTATCTGCTGGGGTGGATCGGCTCCAAGGTCATGCTGCAAGGGGTAGTTCCCTTGGCCTTCTTCGGCTGGGCCAGCTACATTGTGGACTCGGGTTTGGTGGCGCTACTCTACCTCCTGCTCGGCCTTCCCCTAGCCACCCCGTTCCTCGTCCCCGTTCTCCTGGGCAGTCTGGTGACGGGGCTGATGGCGGCGGGGTTCGAATTGGCCGCTCGCAAGCTCTTTCCGGAGGAAAGGCCATGAACGGCGCGCAGGAACCCTCCCTGCAGAACAAGATCCAGTTCCTCCAGGCCATCCTCTGGATCCTGTTCGTGGTTTTCGCCCTCAGGCTTTTCTACCTCCAGGTCATTCAAGGGCCATACTACCGGCTGCTCTCGGAAAACAACTACACCCGCCCCACGGTGCTGCGGGCGCCCCGAGGCATGCTCCTGGACCGGAACGGAGCGGTTCTCTGCAGGAACCAAGTCTCCTTCTCCCTGGTGCTGGACACAGCGAAGGGAGGCTCTCTCGACCAGACCCTTCTCAACATGCAGCGAATCCTGGGCTTGGTCATGACCAAGGAGGAGGTACAGGCCGCCCTGCGCCGCAGTCCCGTGCCAAGCCTGGCCGTCCTGGCACGGGACATACCGACCGCCTGGATGCAGAAGGTGGAAGCCAATCAGGACGAGCTCAAGATGCTGAGAATCGAGATGGAGCTCCGGCGGGAGTACCCCTTCGGGCCGGTTGCCAGCCACGCGCTGGGCTATGTGGGGCTCCTCTCGCCCGAGGAGGCCCAGAAGCTGCACGTGTCGGACAACGACCCCTTCATCGAGGTGGGCAAGTCGGGAGTGGAGCGCACCGCCAACGCTCTCCTCATGGGCAAGAACGGCCTGCGCATGGCCCAGGTCAACAGCATGGGACGGGAGGTGGAGGATCCGACCCTGAAGCTACCGGGCGTGGGCATCCGGCGAGAGCCCATTCCGGGGCAGACGGTCCACCTGACCCTGGACATCCAGCTCCAGAACATCCTGGAACAGGCCTTCGGGGACGAGCACGGATCGGCGGTCTTCATGAACCCCTACACCGGAGACATCCTGGCCTGGGTCAGCCTGCCCAACTTCGACCCCAATCTCTTCTCGGGCGCCGTGCCCGCCTCCAAGTGGCGGGAGCTCTCCGAAGATCCGAGCCACCCGCTTCTCGACCGTCCCATCCAGGGGGTCTATCCTCCGGGCTCCACCTTCAAGCCCTTTGTGGCCCTGGTCGGCCTCGAGGACGGCGTTCTGACCCCTGATACCACCTTCTACTGCCCCGGGTACTGGGATTTCGGCGGACGCATGTTTCACTGCTGGGCCAAGGGCGGCCACGGCACCGTCAACCTCCTGAAGGGCATCCAGGACTCCTGCGACGTCTACTTCTATCACGCCGGAGACCGGATCGGCATCCAGCGCCTGGACAAATGGGCGAAATTCTTCGGCCTCGGTACCAAGACCGGCGTCGATTTGCCCTCGGAGATCAGCGGCATTTTCCCGTCGCCGGCCTGGAAAGCCAAGCGGCATTTGGGCCCCTGGTACCCGGGCGACAACCTGCCCGTGGCCATCGGGCAAGGCTATTTGACCGTCACGCCCCTTCAGCTCCTATCCATCTACGCAACCCTCGCCACGGGCGGAGAGCGCTTCCAGCCCAAACTCCTGGAGGGGCCGCCCAAGCTCGAGAGCTCGGTCGCCGTATCGCCCCAGACCGAGGCCGTCCTCAAGCAGGCGTTGGAGCTGGTGGTGGAGAGCGGTACCGGCACGGCCTGCCGCATTCCCGGCGTGGCGGTCTGCGCGAAGACGGGCACGGCCCAGGTGGTGGCGGCCAGCGCCGGCCGCAACTCCATGTCGCTCCCGAAGGACGAGCGCGACCACGCCTGGTTCGCGGGATTCGCTCCGGCCGGCAATCCCACCGTGGCCTTCGTGGTCATGGTGGAACACGGCGGCCACGGGGGCGACCTGGCGGCCAAGATCGCCAAGGCCGGGCTGGAGTACCTCCTGCTGGGCAAGAAGCCCGCCCAGCCCGATGAGGGCACCACGGCGGCGCCAGAGGGCCGGGCGCCAAACCAGCAGAGGCAACCCAATCCCGATGCCCCCCTCAAGGCGCGCCTGAACCCGAAGGAGCCGCCGCGGCTCACCACCGCCCTGTATAAAGGGAGCGAGAACCCCGGAGGCCAGCCGTGAAGAAGACGCTGCGGGAGGCCTTGTTCTACGGAGACTTCGTCACCGCGGCGCTCTACCTGGCCCTGCTCATCTTCGGAGCCCTGATGGTGCGCTCGGCCACCTTCGGAACGCGCTTCGCCTATCTCGGCAACCGTCAGATGTTCTGGGCCTGCCTCGCCTTCGGCGCGTTTTCCCTGGCGTTTTTGATCCCCTATGACATCTGGGTGGAGTACAGTTACCTGCTGTACGGTCTTTGCGTCGTGGTGCTCCTCTCGATGCCCATGCTGGGACATTACGTCGGTGGTCACAAGTCCTGGCTCTACATCGGGCCCATCGGTTTCGAGCCGTCCGAGTTCGCCAAGGTCGCCGCGGCCCTCACCGGAGCGGCCTTCATCAAGGAGCTCGTGGGCAGGGCCATGGGATGGCGGGAGATCGGCATCCTCTCGGGGATCATCGGATTGCCCATGCTCCTGACACTCCTGCAGCCGGACTTCGGGACCGCCACGACCTTTATCCCCCTCGTTGCGGTAGCCCTCTACCTCAGCTTCCTTCCCCTGACCCAGATCGTGAAATGGTGCGCCCTCGGGATCCTGGCGCTCATGCTGCTGTTGGCGCTGGGATGGTTCACCTTCCTCAAGCCCTACCAGAAGGACCGCATCATCACCTTCATCCACCCCACGGCAAACACGAGGGGGGCCGGCTACCAGGTGAACCAGGCCCGCATCGCCGTGGGCTCGGGCGAACTGATGGGAAAGGGCCTCTACTCGGGCACACAGAACCGGCTCAATTTTCTTCCGGCGCCCCATACCGATTTCATCTTCGGCGTGGTGGCCGAAGAGACCGGATTTCTAGGCTCCCTGGCCCTCCTCGGGCTCTACCTCTCGCTCCTGCTGAGGTTCCTGAACACCGCCTCGGCAGCCCGGGATTCCGAGGGGCGGTTCATCGTCCTCTGCGCCTTCGCCGTCATCCTGTACCACGTGTTGATCAACATCGGAATGGTCATCGGCCTCGTGCCCACCACGGGCATCCCTCTCCCATTCCTCTCCTACGGCGGCTCCTTCCTGGTCAGCATGAGCCTCTTCGTGGGACTGGCGGCCAACGTCCGATCGAGAAGGTACGCCCAGTGACCGACCGCTTCAGCCGACAGCGGCTCCTTCCGTGGATTGGCGATGCGGGACAAGCCCGCATCGCCTCAGCCCGCGTGGGGATCGTGGGACTGGGCGCCCTCGGATGCGTCTCTTCGGCCTTCCTGGCCAGGGCCGGCGTCGGTGCCCTGGTGTTGGTGGACCGAGATTTCGTGGAGCTCTCCAATCTGCCCCGTCAGCTCCTGTACACCGAGGAAGACTGCGAGAGGCGCCTTCCCAAGGCCGTGGCCGCCCGGAACCACCTCCTGGAAGCCCGGCGGGACCTTCAGGTGGAGGGCCACAGCGCGGACCTGGACCCCGAGCTGGCCGCGGACCTCTTCGCCCGGTGCGATCTAGTCGTGGACGGTACGGACAACTTCGAGACCCGCTATCTGCTGAACGACGCCGCCGTGAAGTCGGGGAAGCCTTGGATCTACGGCGGGGCGGTCTCCTGCTATGGCTCCGTGCTGGTAGTGGAACCGGGGAAGCGGGGCTGTCTGCGGTGCTGCTTTCCCGAGCCGCCCCCCGCCGGCTCCTCGCCCACCTGCGATACGGCGGGCGTCATCGGACCCGCCGTGGGAGCCGTGGGCTCCCTTCAGGCCGGCGAGGCCCTTAAGCTCCTCGCCGGGCGTAAAGACCTCGTGGTCGGAGGTCTGCTGACCGTGGACCTTCAGACGTGGTCCTTCAGCCGGGTCGAGGTCCCGCGCGATCCCGCCTGCCCATGCTGCGGAGCAGGGCGATTCGACTTCCTCGAGGAGCGGGGGGTGAGCAGGACCCACCGGGTCTGCGGCCGAGACGGGATTCTCGTCCTGGCTCCCAAGGGAACCCGCCTGGACTTGGCGGCCGTAAAGGCCAGGCTCGCCGCGGCTGGACCCATCTTCGAAAACCCCTACCTGATCCAGACTGAGTGGGAGGGGCACCCGGTCACTCTCTATCCCGACGGACGGGCCCTCATCCAGAAGACCGACGACCCGACCCGCGCCCGAGCCCTCTACGCCCGCTATCTCGGCATCTGAGCGCACGGGCGGCGTGGCCGCCCGCGGCCGCCCTGCCTTCATCATTGGCTATCGGCCCCCGCCATTGAGCCAGCGCCGGGTCGCCACCCGTCATCCATCACCCATCATCATGGCTGTCCAAAATAATTTCAGCTCGCACTGGTGCGGTCTGCCTTCCGGAGCGGAGCGGAGGAAGGCGCATTCCGGCGCGTCGCGCGGGGGCGCTCCCCGTTTCCCCGCACCCCTTTGACCGGCGCCCTCTCTTCGCTTTTCGCTGCAAGCGAAAAGCGGCGTCCCGGCGCCGATGGGCCTCATGCCAGGAAAGCGAGGCGGCCGCACCGCAAGCGTACTGAATGTACGCTGAGGATGCGGACGCCGAAGCTTGACGCAGCAGGAGGTCCGTCGCCGCCGGCGCACCCGTGGAGGATGGGGGGACGGCAATCACCGATCAAGGCTGGGGCTGGCGCCCGAAGGGCGGTGGAGGGCCTGCGGCCGGAGCGCGGCCACGCTGGCGTGGACGCGCCCGGACCAGGCCCCCAGCGCCGCGCCAAAGGCGCGGCCCAGACCCAGCCGTGCTTCGAAGCCGTCACGGGGATCCATTTTGGACAGGCATGGGTTAGCCCCTCTCCCCGCTGGGCGGGCGAGGCTCTGTACCCTCGCTTCCGGGGCCTACCTTCCCTGCCTCCCAGTGCACATTCCATGCACTTCCTGGCGCTAAGGTTCCCCCGTGGAGGTGACACATGGGAAGGATTCGTATCGTCGCGCTGGCGGGGACGGGGCTCCTGCTCCTTCTCGCGGCCTGCGCCGTCCAGCAGGGGCCCAAGGAGCAGCAGCTCACGGTGGGCGTAGTGCAGAGGCAGATCCGGGCCGGCATGTCCCAGGCGGAGGTGGCCGAGGCCCTCGGCTCGCCCAACATCGTCACGAGGGACAGCGACGGAAAGGAGACCTGGATCTACGACAAGATCGGCACGGAGGCCACCTACGCCTCCTCGGGGGGAGGGGCGTCCATCCTGATCCTCTCCGCCTCGCACAGCACCTCGTCCAGCCAGACCACCCAGCGGACCCTGACCGTCCTCATCAAGTTCGGCGCGGACCAGCGCGTCGAGTCGTTCACCTATCACGCCAGCAAGTTCTGAGGGAGGGAGAGATGAAGAGAGCGCCCGTCGCCGTCCTGCTCTGCGGCCTGATCCTCCTGGCCGCCTGCGCCGCCAAGAAGCCCGTGCAGAGCCAGCTCCAAATCCGCGAATTCCAGACCCGCACCTTTCCGGACACCGACATGAAGCTCGCCATGAAGGCCATGATGAACGTCCTCCAGGACGACGGCTTCATCATCAAGCAGGGCTCCCTCGACCTCGGCCTCCTCTCCGCCGAGAAGCAGGTGGACGTGGAGAGCCACGGCGAGGCCTTCTGGGCCGTCTTCTTCGCGGGCTCCCAGGCGCGCTACAAAAAGAACTCCGTCTTCGAATGTTCCATCAACGTGAGCGACTTCGGCTCCGCAGCGCGCGTGAGGGCCAACTTCCAGATGCGCCTCATCAACAACAAGGGCGAGCTCATGGAGGTCAAGCGCGTCGAGGACGCCGCCTACTACCAGGACTTCTTCTCCAAGGTGGACAAGGCCCTCTTCCTCGCCAAGCAGAAGCTGTGACGCTTCGCGGGTTCCACGGGGCGGTTGAGGTCTATTGCTGAAATGCTCTCTCGATGCTGGGGAGGAGAAAGGGAGGGCGGAGACCATGGGGGGAGGGCGGCCGGCCCGCTGCGCCGCGCCCGGCTGCACTTCCCTGTGGTGAATAGGGCATTCCACAAAGGTGGTACAGTGGTGGCAGGGACCTCGCATCCGCCCACCGAGAGGAGTCGCAGGTGCAAGACGGAGAACCCTGGTTAAAAGGAGGAGCGGCCGTTGGGAACGACCACTTCGCCAACCTCCAAGCGCACCCCTTGCGGGAGTGTTTTCGCCAATCGCTGCCCTGCCGCAGCGTGTAGGTCGCAGCCTTCTTTCCCTCGGCATCCGCCTTGGCGTACGCCGGGTGGCAGGAGGAATACGGCCGCCCGATTCTTCGCGACCTGCTCGTCTGGGACCTACGGCGGGGGTGCGAGGAGGCCCGCCTCCACGAGAAGCAGCGGCGGTGCGGAACGCGCTCGATTGCGGTGTCTCCCAGCGGGCGGCACCTGACCTACGCGGGTTGGTACGACATGCCTGCCTGCACCTCTGGTCGGTGGATCCTCCCGAGGCCCTTTCCTCGAAGGACATCATTCTGCCTCCCGTCGAAGCCATGGCTTTCTCCTCCGACGGCCGCCTGCTGTCTGTGGCCCAACCTACTGCCATCGACATCCGCCAGGGGAGCCGTTTCGATCAGCACTCCTTCATCTGCCCCGACGCTTGGTCGAATGCGAAGGAGAAGTTCCTGGACTTGGCCTTATTGCCCAATGGCCGTTTTCTCCTGGCTAGCCGCCACAATACGGGCGAATGGTTAATCCATGGCGAGGGCGCAGCGGCCCAACCACGCGGGGGCGAGACTGAGGGCCCTTACGGCATCCGATGGGTGCGCGTACCAATGCAAACCATCCACGAGCCTCCCCGAAGCAGTCTCCCCCTGGTGGACACGGCCGACCCCGACCGACCCCTGGCCCTCGTCTCTTTGGGGTTCGCTGCTACGCGTCTGACCTTCTGGGATGAAACACTGGCCGTCCTGGGCATGAGAGGATGGGACCGTAGCTTTGTTCTCGATGGAAACCGGAAAAGTGACCACCTCACCCCAGGGCCATACGTCGGCCATCACCACCATGGCAGCCGACCCTGTAAGGCGTCACCTAGCCACCGGCTATGCGGACGGGACCATTCTCCTTTGGGACTTGGAGCTCTTCCGCACTGTGGGCAGCGCCACCCTCCTCGCGCGAGTAGGTATCGGGGGCCGTGCCCCCTGTCGCCGATCCCGTAAAGCTGACCGCCAGGGGCGGGGCACCCGAGAGCGGGGAGACCGAGGCCGAAGCCGTGAGGCCCGCGGTGGTAACGGTGACGGTGACGGTCGCGGTGGCCGTCTTGGATGCGCTGTCCGTCACCGTGAGTGTCGCCGTGTAAGTTCCCGCCGCGCCGCAGGTGTGGCGGGGTTCTGCGAAGGAAATAGGTGACTGTCCCTAGTTTAGCGGCACTCCATCCTCGAACAAGAGAACTTGCAGTTTAATTGCAATCGCGCCGGAGAGGGGTCCGGAGCCCCCACGGGGTTGGGAGCCTTCCTGTTGGGGAGCGACCCCGGCGAGCGCCGGGGGAGCGGCTGGTCGGGGCGAGAGGATTTGAACCTCCGACTCCCTGCTCCCAAAGCAGGTGCGCTACCAGGCTGCGCCACGCCCCGACCCGAACAGAATACCCGTTCGGCGGCGCGGGTGCAACGCTGGCGGGGCGGGCGGGCGCGGGGTGCGGGCGCCGGGGCGGCGGGCGGGGACAAAAGGAAACCGGGGGCATTGGGCCCCCGGCGCATAGGGAAGGAAAGAGGGATGCAGGGAACAGGCCGGCCGCACCAGGAGGGGGTGTGGCCAGGATAAAGAGATGCACGAACGGCGAGGAGGTAACGGCGCCCCGCCCGCTGGGGCGCCCGCGCGGATCGCGGGCGGGGAGGCGCCCGGCGAGGCCGTGCTGGAATGCTCCCTCTCCCTCTACTCCGTCCCCTTCTATCTGGGGCGCCGCGCGGCGGCTGGCTCCGCGCTCTTCGGCGGAGGACTCCGCGGGAGGATGAGGCCGGCGGCTATCCTCGCCGGCGGTCCTTGCCGTCCATGGCGACGACCCTGCACATCTCGTAGAGGCGGGAGCGGGTGGGGGTGCCGATGCGCTCCTCCAGGGTGGAGACTCCGGAGCCGGGGCCGTCGGGGAAGTTGCTGGTGCAGAGGGTGGGCTTGAGGCGGTTGTAGCGCTGGCTGATGAGGTAGTGGAGCGTGTCCTGGGCCCACGGGCTGTTGAGGCAGCCCAGCTCGTCGATGAGCAGGAGCGGGGCCTCCACCAGGGGAGCCATGATGTCGTACTCGGTGGTGTCGGTCTCACGGTTGTTGTAGGTGTTGCGGATCTCCCGGTAGAGGTCGTTGAGGTCCACGAAGAGAGCCGGGAGGCCCTTGCGCATCACCACCTCCATGAGGATGGCCACGGCCAGGTGCGTCTTGCCGACCCCGCAGGGGCCGATGAAGAGCAGGCCGTTCTTCTCCTCGGGCACGGCGGGGAAGCTCTCAGCGTAGCCTCGCGCGATGGTGAGCGCCTCGTCCTGGCCAGTCCCGGGCTCGGGGCGGTAGCGCTCAAAGACGTACTTGAAGCGGTAGCGCTCGGGGATGCCCGAGGCGGCCATCCTCTCCCCCGCCCGCTCCGTCACACGGCACTGGCAGGGCCTGGCCACCAGCCGGCCCTCAATCTCCTCGACCAGATACCCGTGCCCCCCGCACAGGGGACAGCCAGAATTCGTCACGGCCTCTCCCCTTCCCGGGCTCCTTCAGGAACCGGCGTTCGCTCCAGGACCCCGGCGCCTCCACCTCGTCCCCTCCGAGGGCCGGCACCGCCGGCTGGGCGGAAAGGTCCGTCACCAAGGCTACCAGCGTCTGGTCGGCCAGGCAAAGGCTCTGGGCGGCAGGTCTCCTTGCCCTCAATGTCCATGGTGAAGCCGCGCACGTGGTGCTTAGGCGCGCCCACGCGCCATCCCCTCGCGATGAGCCACGGTAGGAGCTTGACCATGAGCGTGGCCTTGCCCGAGTTGCTGCGTCCGACGATGGAAGGGACGGGGTGGCTGTCGGTCATGGTAGTGACTCCTGCGGCAGTGGGCCGGGGGCTAGGGCGGTCTCAGCCCTCCTTCGCGGCCCCGTCCTGCTCCTTCTGAATCCCGTACTCCTTCATTTTCCGCCAGAGCGTGACCCGGCTGATCCCAAGCCTCTGGGCCGTGCGATTGATCTTCCAAGAGTTGGCCTCCAGAAGCTTCAGGATGAGGTCCCGCTCCAGGGTTTCGAGGGGCGAGTGGATCTGGAAAAACTGGGGATTCGGGGCCTCCTCCACGGGGGTCGCGAGGGGCAGGTCGCGGAGCCGGATGGTGCCGTCGCGGCTGCGGATCGCGGCGTGCTCGATGAGGTTCTCCAGCTCGCGGATGTTGCCGGGGAACTTGTAGTCGATCAGACGCGCCACGGCGTCGGCCTCGATGCTCTCGATGTGCTTGGAGGGCATCTTCGCGGCGACCTTCTTCAGGAAGTGGTCCACGAGCAGGGGGATGTCCTCCTTGCGCTCCCTGAGGGGAGGCAGGTGGATGCGGAAGACGTTGAGGCGGTAGAAGAGGTCCCGGCGAAAGGTGCCGTCCTCCAGCGCCGCCTCGAGCTCGCGGTTGGTGGCCGCGATGACCCGGGCGTCCACGGTCACGCTCTTGGAGGAGCCCACTCGCTCGAGCTGACCCTCCTGCAATACGCGCAGCAGCTTCACCTGGGTGGCCGGTGGCACCTCGGCGATCTCGTCCAGGAAGATGGTGCCTCCGTGGGCCATCTCGAACCGACCCATCTTGTCCGCGATGGCCCCCGTGAAGGCGCCCCGCACGTGGCCGAAGAGCTCGCTTTCGAGGATCCCCTCGTTGAGCGCGGCGCAGTTGACCTTGACGAAGACCCTGTTCTTCCTGAGCGAGTTGTAGTGGATGGCGTTGGCCACCAGCTCCTTGCCCGTCCCGCTCTCTCCCGTGATCATGACGGTGGAATCGGTCTCCGCCACCATCTGGATCAGCTCGAAGATCTCACGCATGGCCTTGTTCTTGCCGACGATGTTGGAGAAGGAGAAGCGCTCCTCGGCCTTCTCCTGGAGCTGGTAGAGCTGGGTGATGTCGGTGAATAGCTCCACGCCGCCCACAACCTTGCCGGCCTCGTCCCTGAGCAGGAGCACGTTGGTGACGCAGCGGATCTGCTGGCCGGCCTTGGTGTGGTACCACATCTCCACGCCCTTCAGGTCCCGATCGAGCTGCATGGCCTGCGTCATCGGGCAGCTGTACTCGCATTCGGAGGTGCGGGTGACGGTCTTGCAGCGCTTCTCGACCGCCTCCCCCTCGGAGTAGCCAAGCAGGCGCCGGGCCCGCTCGTTGATGAAGACAATCTTGCGTTCGAGGTTCGTGACGATCACCCCGTCGCTCAGGTTCTCCAGGACCTTCAGGGCGTGCGGATCACGGATCAGGTCGTTCAAGGATCTCCCTCACCTCCTGGGCCACCGCGCCGGCCTCCGGGCCGGAGCACCGGTGGAAGGCCGTCCCGCCCTTGCAGATCAGGACGTTCGGGCCCTCGCCGCACATGGAGAGGCACGACACGAAGGAGAGCTTCACGCTCTGGGCCGGAAAGTCCCTGAGCACCTGCTTGATGGCCACCCGGACCCGGTCCGGGCTCCCCCGCTTCGAGCAGCTGTCCCCCTTGCAGACGAAGACGTAGACCCGCTCGGTGCGCTCGCTCTTCTCGCCCGTGGATTCCATGCTATCACACCCGCGCCGCCCCGATGGCGCGGGGCAGTGCTTCCAGGAAGGCGTCCAGCTCTTCAGGGGCCGTCCCCCGCCCGAGGCTGACCCTGAGGGCGCCCGCTGGCGCGAGGTCCGCCACCCCCATGCTCACGAGGACCGCCGGGGCGCCGCGCCGGCCGCTGTGGCAGGCGGAGCCCGTGGAGAGGGCGAAGCCTTCCGCGTCCAGCCGATCCACCAGCGCGGCCGCGTCCACTCCGGGAACGGCGAAGAAGGTCGTGTTGGGAAGCCGCGGGGCCCGGTCCCCGAAGAGGACGGCGCCGAATCGGCTCACGAGCTTCGCTTCGAGGCGGTCCCTGAGGGTGGCGAGGGCCGATGCCGCGCCGAGCCCGTCCAGGGCCAGGCGCGCGGCGACACCCATGGCCGAAGCGAGAGCCACCGCCTCCGTGGAGGCTCTGCGCCCCCGCTCCTGGCCGCCCCCCAGCAGGAGCGGGTGCACGGGGGCGCCCTCCCGCACGACCAGGGCGGCCACGCCCTTGGGCCCGTAGAACTTGTGGGCCGCCACGCTCAGGAAGTCGGGCCCGGCCGAGCCCCAGGGGGAGGCCACCTTGCCCATGGCCTGCACCGCGTCGGTGTGGAAGAGAGCCCCCCACCTCCTGCACGCGGCCCCGGCCGCCTCCACGGGTTGCAGGACGCCCGTCTCGTTGTGCACCGTCATCAGGGATACCACGGCCACGTCCTCACCCATGAGCGAGTCCATCCGCGGCAGGTCCAGGCGGCCGAGGGGGTCCACCGGAAGCTCCTCCACCTCGGCGCCCATGGCTTCGAGGCGCTCCCGCTGGCCGATGACCGACGGGTGCTCGATGGCCGACATGAGAACCCGCCGCCGCCCAGGCCGGCCGGCCACGGCGGACTGGAGAGCCAGGTGGTTGGCCTCGGTCCCCGAGCCGGTGAAAACCACCTCGCCGGGAAGGGAACCCACGAGGGCGGCCACCTCGCCGCGAGCGCGCTCCAGCACCTCCCGGGCCGCCCTGCCCTCCCGGTAGCCGCTGGAGGGGTTGGCGAAGCACTCCCCCAGGCGGGCCTGGAGGTCGGCGAGCGCCTCGGGGGCGATGGGAGTTGTGGCGTTGCAGTCCAGGTAGATCCGGCCGCCGGGCAGTCTCATGCGCGTCAGTTGTCCGCGTAGAAGAAGCGGTCCAGCTCCTCCTCGATCTTGCGGATGTGAGAGCGCTCCTCTTCGGCCATGGCCTGGAGGGTCACCTTGGCGGCCGCGTGGGTGACGATGGCGCAGGCCTCCTCGTAGAAGCGCAGCGCCTCCTTCTCCTTTTCCAGCGCCATTCGAAGGATATCGGCAGGACTCATATTGGGATCCATGGGCCCCTCGCTTTCTAAGGGGGGATTCTAGCGGTTTTGCCGCCGCGACGCAAAGTGGGGGAAATTGGGGCGATGGGGGGACGAGGGGATGAGCGATTAAGAAATTAAGCGATTAGGCGATTGAGGGATTGAGCGATGCAGCGATTAGGTAAGGAAGGAGAGAAAAACGTCTTTGCGTCCCGCTTCATCGCTTCTCGCTTAATCGCTTCATCGCTTCCCACGTCTCGCGCTTACGCTTCAGGCTTCAGCAGGATGCGCCGCACCTCGCCGTCGCGGCGGGTCCACTTCCGGTCGTCCAGGTGCTCCAGGAGCGGCATGGCGTACTTGCGCGTGATGCCCAGCAGCTCCTTGAATTCCGGGACGGTGATGGCGCCCTCGTGGGCGGCGGACCAGGCCAGGAGGAGATCCCGAAGGCGGGCCAGGGTCTCGGAGGCCAGAAAGCAGTCACCGCCGAAGCGGACGACCTCTCCCGACTCGGCCAGGAGGGGGAGGACACTGCGCACCTCGGCGCCCCAGGCCGCCTCCAGCTCCCTGCCCGTCTGCACCGGGTTCTCGCGCCTCGCCAGCGCGGCCCTCACCCGTTCGACCGCCTGGCGCTGCTTCGGCGTGAGCTGGGCCGTGTAGCCCGCGAGCCGGAGGCGGTCGCCCTCGGCCTCCAGACGTCCCGCCGCCACGAGGGCGGACACCAAGGCCTCTCCGCGGTCGGCGCCCAGGACCCTGAGCCAGCGCCCGAGCAGTTCCTGCCTGGGGACCCACGTCACCGGCGATCCTCCCTGGACCTTGGAGTTCACCCAGGCCTCGGCGCGCCGGAGCCAGGCCTCGGCCTCGGCGCCGTCCAGCCACCAGCGCCCCTCGCCCCACCGCACCAGTCCGCCGGAGGCTTCGGCCCTCCTCGCCTCCATCTCCAGCAGGGGCAGGGTCACGCCCAGCCGAGCCGCCGCTGCCTCCGGGCTAGTTCCAGCCGGGCCGGCCTCGATGAGGAGGCCCGCCAGGCGGTCACCCCCGTCCAGCGCCGCCGCGCTCCGGGCGTCGCGCTCCCTCTGCCAGCGGCACTTCCTCCGCGCCACCATGAGCACCTCGCCGCCGGCCACCGTGCGCACCGGCGAGGGCAGGCGGAGGATGAAGCGGTCCCCCGGCCAGGCGGCGACCTCCTCGGCCATCCTGAGCTGGGCCAGCCCCTCCTCGCCCGGCGCCAGCTCCTGACGGGCCCGCAGGTGGAGGTGAGCCTCCAGCTCCTGCGTGTGGACGTGGAGCGTGCAGACCACTCCCGACCGCAGGGAGACCTTGGCCGACCCCAGCACCCGAACCCGCACCGTAAGCAGTCGCGTCGGGAAGATGGAGCCCGGGGAGGCGGCCAGGTGGCCGCGCCTCAGCTCGTCGTGCTTGAGGTCGGGCAGGTTCACGGCGACGCGCTGGCCGGCCGCCGCGCGCTCCACGGAGCGCCCGAAGATCTGGAGGCCCCGGACCCGGCTCGAGCCACCCCGCGGGTAGAGCTGGACCTGCTCTCCCACGGCCAGTGCCCCGTCCACGCACGTTCCCGTCACCACGGTCCCGAAGCCCTTCACGGGGAAGACCCGGTCCACCGGGAGGCGGAAGGGGCGGTCCTCGGGCGGCACGGGGCACGACCGGGCCTGCCTGAAAAGCTCCCCGGCCAGCGCCCGCACGCCCTCGCCCGTGGCGGCGCTCACGGGGACCACGGGCAGGTGGCCCAGGCCGTGCGCGGCCAGGAACTCTTCCAGTTCGAGCTGGGCGATGCCGCGCGTCTCGGCGTCCACTAGGTCGATCTTGTTCAGGGCCACTACGCCTCGATTCACCCCCAGGAGCTCCAGAATCTCGGCGTGCTCAACGGTCTGCGGCATGACCGACTCGTCCGCCGCCACCACCAGGAGGCAGAGGTCGATGCCCGTGGCGCCGGCCAGCATGTTCTTGATGAAGCGCTCGTGCCCCGGCAGGTCTACGAAGTGGAGCGTACCCTGCTCCGTGGCCAGGGTGGCAAAGCCGATGTCCATGGTGATGCCGCGGCGCTTCTCCTCCTCCCAGCGGTCCGCGTCCGTGCCGGTGAGCGCCTTGACCAGGAGGGTCTTGCCGTGGTCGATGTGCCCCGCCGTGCCGACGACGACGTCACGCATGCTGCTTGCTCCCCCGCGTCAAGTCGAGAAGGGCGGATGAAGGGTGGGGCGGTCGCCCCCGCCCGCCGCGGCAGCGAGCAGGCGGACTCGCGGCCGAGGGCGGCCGCGCCACACCTTCGCGCGGCGGCGGTGCGAGACGCGAGACGCCAGGCGCGAGACGCAAAAGCGCTCGCCTTTTCCTAATCACTAGATCCCCTCATCGCTCAATCGCTTAATCACTTAATCACCCAATCACTTAATCGCTTAATCACCTAATCACTTAATCACCCAATCACTTAATCGCTTAATCACCTAATCACCCAATCGCTTCATCACCCAACCACCCGCCCTAACCCTCCCCGTTCCAAAACAGCGTGAGGCCCGTGTCGCCGTACTTGTAGGAGCGGCCTCGCTCCAAGCCCGCAGGCGTTTCAGGCGGGGCCTTGAGGGCGTGCTCCACCACGAGAACACCTCCAGGCGCCAGCAGCCCCGCCTCCCCCAGGCCCGCCAGGAGATCGGGCCAGCGAGGGTCGGCGTAGGGCGGGTCGGCGAAGATCACCTCGGCGCCGAACCCTTCGGCGCCCAGAAGCCCGAGGGCCCTGGCGGCGGGCAGGGGCAGGACCCGGGCCATATCGGCCACGCCCAGCGACTTCATGTTCCGCCGCAAGGCGGCGACGGCCTGCGCGCGCTCCTCCACGAAGACCACCGGGCGGGCGCCTCGACTCCAGGCCTCGATCCCCACCGCGCCGCTGCCCGCGAAGAGGTCCAGGAAGGCCGCGCCGGCTATCTTTTGCTGAAGGATGTCGAAGAGGGCCTCGCGGACCCGCTCCAGCGTGGGCCGCGTGGCGTCCCCCTTGGGCGCCGCCAGTTTCCGCCCCCTCAGCGAACCGCCTACGATCCGCACGTTTGACACCTCCGGCCAGGCCACGTATTATAGCGGAACCGAGATAGCTACGAAGCCTTGCACGGGCGAACGGAAGGAGGGTTCCATGGGCAGCGTCAATAAGGTGATTCTGGTCGGCAACCTGGGCCGCGACCCCGAACTCAGGTACACCCCCAACGGGGCCCCGGTGGCCACCTTCACTCTGGCCACCAACGAGACCTGGAAGGACAAGGACGGCCAGAAGCAGGAGCACACCGAGTGGCACCGCATCGTCGTGTGGGGCAAGCTGGCCGAGATCTGCGGGGAATACCTGCACAAGGGCCGGCAGATCTACATTGAGGGGGCCATCCGCTCCCGCACTTACAAGGACCGGGACGGCGTGGAAAAGAGCGTCACCGAGGTCCGCGCCGACAATCTGGTCATGCTCGGCAAGGGCGAGGGCGGCGGCGAAGGCAGGGCCGAAGGCAAGGGCGAAGGCGGCCGCGGTGCCTCGGACAAGGCCCCCGAGTACAACGACGACGACATTCCCTTCTAGCCCTCTTCCACTCGTCCGGCGCCGGCTTTCCAGCACGAGTCCGGCCCCGGACGCACAGCGTCGGGAGCTTCCCGGCGGTCGGGACTAGCGCCATGTTTCACATCGTGACCATGGACGCCGGCGGCGATGCCAACCGCTCCTACCTGATCTATCCCGAGCATGCCTCGGAGGCTTGGTGCGTGGACCCCTCCTACGCCGGCCAGGCCATCCTCGATGCCTGTTCGCGCGACGGAAGAAGGCTCACCGAGGTCCTCCTAACCCACACCCACGGCGATCACGTGGCCTCGCTCGACGGCCTGCGGGCCGGGCGAGACCTCCGGGTCTGGGTCCACCCGCTGGAGGCGGCTCGCATCGGGGGGGCCGCTCCGCTTCCCGGCGACGGTCCGCTTCCCGCCCTCGGCGGCGTGGAGGCCATCCATACGCCGGGCCACACGCCGGGAGGGGTCTGCTACCGGGTGGGAGGCGCCCTCTTCACGGGAGACGTCCTCTTCGTGGATTGGATCGGGCGGACCGACCTCCCCGGAGGCGATCCCGCCGCCATGTTCCGGAGCCTGGCGCGGCTCAGAGCCCTGCCGCGCGAGCTTGCCATCCACCCCGGTCACCATTACGGGAGCGTGGAGAGCCGGAGCCTGGGAGAGGAGCTGGCGGCAAACAAGTTCCTGGCCTGCACCGACTATCCGGCTTTCCTCCGGCTCCTTCCCGAGCTGACCTCATGAGCCAGACCCTCGCCCAGGCGCTGAACCCCGGCCAGGGCCTTTGGCCGGTCTACCTCTCGCTCCTGCTCTTCGCCTGCCTGAAGTACCTCGTGCCCATCGTGCCGGGCGATCTGGCGCTGGTGGCGGGCCTCTTCTGGATCGGAGCCAAGGACGGCTCGTGGCTCGCCGGGATCATCCTCATCACGATCGGCGGAACCCTAGGCTCCCTCGGCGCCTTCGCCTGGGGAAGGGCCTTCGGGAGTGTGCTGCTGAAGCGGCCCCGCCTGCGGACCCTGGTTGTGCGGGTGGAGGGGATGCTGGGGCGCTGGGGCGCCTGGCCCCTGTTCCTGAACCGCTTCCTACCCTACGTGCGGGTCCTCCTCTATCCCGCCGCGGGGATGCTCCGCATGCGCGCGGGAAGGGTAGCGGCGGCCTCGGCGGCGGGCAACCTCCTCTTCGGGATCTTCCTGACCGCCATCGCCTACACCGCCGGCCAGCGCGTGGATCGGATCGCCTCGCTGTACCACCTCTACCAGTTCTGGCTCGGGCTCATCCTCGTGGCGTGGCTGGTCATCGTCGCCGCCTACCTCTTCTGGAAGAACCGCCGCCAGAGCGGAATCGAGGAATAGGCGGCTCACCCGCGCGAGGCGTGGCCTGGGAACAGAGAACACCTGCTGGTCAATATGAAGGGCCGGACGGGCGTGAGTCGGTCCGGCGGGGAGGGTCAGCGCTCGCCCTTGCGGAGGGGCCTGAGGGAAAATGAGCTGGGGTTGGCCAAGGTCATGGCCTCCAGCTGGACGCCTTCGGGAAGCCGCAGGACCTCGTCGTTCTCTTTGATGTACCGCACTACCTCCTGAGCAGCCGTGACCAGCACGTTTTTGGGGGGCGGGAGCGCATCCACGGCCTCGACGATCCTTTGCGCGATGATCCACGGGGCCTGCACCCGGCCGCGGCCCTCGCAGCAGGGACAGACCGAGGTCATGACCCGCTCCAGGTTCCGATGGCTCCGCTTGCGCGTCATCTCCACGAGTCCGAACTCGGAGATGGCCAGGATCCGCGACTTGGCCCGGTCGCGCTTGAGGGCCTCGTTGAGCTTGGCCACGAGTGCCTCCCGGTGGGATTTCTTGGTCATGTCGATGAAGTCGATCACGATGATCCCGCCCAGGCTCCGCAGCCGGATCTGCCGGACGATCTCCTCCGCCGCCTCCATGTTGATGGCGAAGGCCGTGTCTTCGAGCGAGCGCTTCCCCGTGAAGCGGCCGGAGTTGACGTCAATGGCCACCAGCGCCTCCGTGGACTGAAGCACGATGCAGCCGCCGGAGGGCAGCCAGACGCGGGGCCTGAGCGCCTTCTCGATCTCCTCCTGGACGTGGTAGTGCTCGAAGAGGGAGAGGCGGCGGTCATCCCACGACCGCACCCGCCCCGGATTGTCTCCGAGGCTGGAGAGCAGCTCCCGGCAGCGCGTGGCCACGTCGGGATCGTCGGTCAGGACCGTCCCGTCTCCCTTGAGGAGGATCTCCCGGACGGAGCGGCCCACCAGGTCTGCCTCCTGGTGAACGAGGAAGGGAGCCTCGCAGTGGGCGCTCTTCAGCCAGATGAGGGACCACAGGTCGGTCAGGGCCTGCATCTCCGCGCCCAGGTCGGACTCGTCGGCGCCCTCGGCGGCCGTCCGGACGATGAAGCCGCCCGGGAACCCCCCCTTGTAGCGGCGCACCGTCTCCTTGAGTCGCCGGCGCTCATCCCCCGAGATGCGCCGCGAAACCCCCACGTGGTCGAGGAAGGGCATGTAGACCATGTAGTGGCCCGGCAGCGAGATCTGAGTGGAGAGCCGGGCCCCCTTGGGCCCCATGGGCTCCTTCGTGACCTGAACAAGGATCCGCTCACCCTCGCGGAGGTTCTTGACCGTCGGGTTCCGGAACTTGGAGGGGTCGGAGAGCTCCTCGTCGAACAGCTTGAGGGGACCCATGTCGCCTTCGAAGAGGAAGCCGTCCCGGTCCAGGCCGATGGAGACGAAGGCGCTCTCCATGCCGGGGAGAATCCGGCTCACCTTTCCGACGTAGAGGTTGCCCACCAGTCCGTCCAGATGGCTCGGCTCTTGCTGGAACTCCGTGAGGCGTCCGTCCTCGATCACCGCGATGCGCGTCTGCCAGCGGTCCCTGGTGACCAGCAGCTCCTGCTTCATGGGTGCATGGGCCCTCGGTCCCTGCCGGGCTGATATTCCGGCAGAGGCGCATTGTACCGCTTATGGGCTCTCCGCCACAAATGAGGTGGGGACACCCAGATCCCGCGATGCAATTCCCGCCGGTGTGGGAGCCGTCGCCTGACGGCGACTTCCCCATCGCGATTAAGCGATTAAGCGATTAAGCGATTAAGCGAGTAAGCGAGTAAGCGAGTAAGCGGGATGTGATGGAAGGCCGGCCCCTTTCAGGTAAGCTGTCCTAGCTCGCGGTCCATGGCTGGATGAGCCTCGCCCCGCCTTCTCCTCGCTCCATCGCGGAATTGGAGGGAACAATACTAAAGTGCGCGCGCAAGTCGGAGAGGAGAGATACCTTCCGGTGAAGAGGAAGAGGACGGACCCCGGCGCCTGGTGCTGACGCGTTCAGGTCCCCGCGCCAGTGCCTCGGGCCCGGACGGTTATCTCGCCTCAGCGGCGGCGGCGTGCTCGCCCGCCTCGCGGGCCTCGGCCCCTTCGTCGGCTCCGTGTTCGAGGCCGAGGCGCACCAGCCGCGGGAGCTCCGGGATCTCAGGGGGGCAGAGGGAGCGGACCAGGTCCATGAAGCCCCCGCTGCTGATGCTGAGGTGGAGGGTGTCGCCGTCCCACTTCATGCCGCTCACCCGGCTCTTCAGCTCCAGCGGTTTCCTCTCCTCCTTGCCGGCCCGCCTCACCGTCCACGAGGGGGCGGCCAGGAAGGCCTCCACGTTCCGCCGGACCGCGCGGGCATCCTCCTCCGCAAGCCCGCTCAGGTGGATGGCGTACCGCTGTTCCGTGAGGGAGGAGAGGGGCAGGGAGTTGGACGGCACGCGGAACAGCCGCTCCGCCGTTAATCCCGCCGGCAGGAGGCGCCTGAGCCGCTCCAGGGTCTCCTCGATGTCGAGGCAGGCGGCGGAGAATTCCATCCATTCGGCAGCCCCCTCCACCCCCAGGGGCAGGGGAGCTGGGAACTCGATCTTGGGCATGGGGTGGTGCCCCTTGGAGTAGGCCAGGTGGACCCCTGACCGCCGCAGCGCCCGCACGAGCGTGTGCATCAGGTCCAGGTGGCCCAGAAAACGGGCCGTGCCCTCTTTCCTATAGCGCAGCCGGTACTTGCCGCTTTGGACCGCGGCCAGGTCGGTGCCGCCGGGGAGCGGCGGCTGCGCCGGCTCCTCGGCACGCCGGAGGAAGGCGCCCTCCGTGCAGGCCTTGGCGAAGGAGGCGCAGCCGTGGCAGGCCTCGGGGCCACACGGCTCCGTCACCTGCCCCGCCTGTGCCCTGACCCATTCGCGCCAGAGGAACTCCTTCTGTATGCCCATGTCCAGGACATCCCACGGCAGCCGCTCCTTTCGGTGCCTGGAGCGGTAGAGGTAGGGCCCCAGGTCCAGGCCGACCTGCTCCATGGCCCTGTGCCACCTCTGCGCGTCGAAGTGCTCGCTCCAGCCGTCCAGCCGACAGCCCAGCTCCGCCGCCGCCTCCACCACGGCCGCCACGCGCCGGTCTCCCAGCGAGAGGAGGGCCTCGACCTGGCTGGCCTCCACGTCGTGCCACTTGTAGGTGACGGGCCTGCGGAGGGTGCGCTTGAGGGCATCCTGCTTGGCCGCCAGGGAGGCGGGCGGCTCCATGGGGCAGAACTGGAAGGGGGTGAAGGGCTTGGGGACGAAGGAGGAGGTGGAGACCGTCACCTGCGGGTTGGCGCAGCCCGCCTGGCGGGCCCGGCGCACCACCCGCCGCGCCAGGTCATCGATGGCGGCCACGTCCTCCTCGGTCTCCGTGGGGAGGCCGATCATGAAGTAGAGCTTGAGCACGTTCCAGCCGTAGCTGAAGAGGGCGGAGGCGGCCTCCTCCAGTTCGAGGTCCGTGATCTGCTTGTTGACCACGTCGCGCAGGCGCTGCGTGCCCGCCTCGGGCGCCAGGGTGAAGCCAGTCTTGCGGCCGGCGGCGAGGGCCTCGGCCAGCTCCTGCGTCAGGGCGCTCACGCGCAGGCTCGGCATGAAGACCCCCACCTGCTGGAGGGCGCCGTCCGCCGCCACGGCCCGGATGAGGGGCTCCAGCCCCTTGTAGTCGCCCGTGTTCAGGCTCAGGAGCGTGACCTCTTGGTAGCCCGTGGCCGCCAGCCCTTCCGCGGCGGCCTCCCGGACAGCCTCCGACGAGCGCTCCCGCTCCGGGCGGTAGGTGAAGCCGGCCTGGCAGAAGCGGCAGCCCACGCTACAGCCCCTGGCGATCTCCACGGCGAAGCGGTCGTGCACCACCTGGTGGTGCGGCACGATGACCCGGGTGGGGAAGGGGTAGCGGTCGATGTCGGGGAGGATCCGCCGCGGGACCGGGAAGGGGGCCTCGGGGGCCTCGGAGCCGACCACCACCTCCATGCCGGTGGCCGGGTCCACCTCCGTCCGGTAGAGGGCCGGCACGTAGGTTCCGGGCACCTTGGCGAGCTCCCGCCAGAGCACCGGCCTCGGCGCATCCTTGAAGGCGCGCACGACCTCGCAGAGCTCCCCGGCGGCCTCCTCGCCATCGCCGATCAGGAAGGCGTCCATGAAGGGGGCCAGGGGCTCGGGGTTGCAGGCGCACGGGCCCCCAGCCAAAACCACGGGATCGCCGGGGCCCCGCTGGTCGGCTCGGCGGGCGATCCCTCCCATGCGCAGCATGTGGAGGATGTTGGTGTAGGTCAGCTCGAACTGGAGCGTGAAGCCCACCACGTCAAAGGCGGAAAGGGGCCGCTTGGACTCCAGCGAGAAGAGGGGGATTCCCCGCTTCTCCATCTCCTCGATCATGTCGGGCATGGGCATGAAGACCCGCTCCATCCAGACGTCCTCCCGCTGGTTGAGGAGGCCGTAGAGGATCCGCAGGCCCATGGTGCTCATGGCGATCTCGTAGCCGTCGGGGAAGGCGAAGGCCACGTGCAGGAGGCCGGGGCGCTCCTCTTTGACCACCTCGTTGACCTCGCCGCCCGTGTAGCGCGTGGGCTTGGCCACACGCGCGATGAAACCGAGATCCATCCGCTCTCCCTCCCCGGGACGACTATTAAACCACCAAGAGCAGAGGGAGGGAACATAGCGTCGAGAAAGGGATGGCGGACGCGCGATCCCAGAAAGCACAAGAACGGGATTTCACGGTTTTTTGAGATAACTTCAGCTCGTTCTTGCGCGGATTACCCTCCGGAGCGACGCGGAGGAGAGGGAGTGCTGCAATCCTTTTGGACAGCCCTGTCCCTTGTCCCCATCCCATCGCCATCACCGATCGCGGTCCAGCCGGTGGCGGTTTCGGGCCACCAGGCGGTACAGGGGCTCTCCCAGGCTCGCGGCACCCGGGAGGTAGAGAAGGGGGACAAAGGGCCACAGCGCCGGCAGGCACAGGGCCAGTCGGCGCAGGGCGAGGAAGCCCCGGAAGAGCCGCCCGTCGGCGGCCACCACGTGCAGGGACCGCTCCAGGGCCTCCCGGCCAAGACCGGCCGGGCAGGTTCCCCGCGCCGCCGATTCGTGAAAATCTTCCCACCGCAGCCGGCGGCGCCAGTCCAGCCTGCGCAGCCAGAGGGCCTGGGCCCGGCAGAGGCCGCACTCCCCGTCGTAGAGAACGCGCAGGGGGGAGGCGTCAGCGCCCATGGGCTGCCCCCTCGGAGCCGTAGCGCCGGAGATAGCCGGTCACGTCCATCTTCCGGGCGGTGTTCCGGGAGCTCATGAAACGCACCGTGCCGAAGATGGGCCGCTCGGGTCCCCACGGACGGTCGTACCGGCCGAGGGTCCAAAAGATGCCCGCCACCGAATTGGGGTCCCTGCCGTCCAGCGCGAAGCGGTTGTTCAGCTCGGTCATGACCTCCAGCGCCTCCCGGGGATGGCCAGTCCACTCCAGGATCTTCTTGCCCCAGAGCATGCGGAGGTAGTTGTGGAGGATCCCCTCCCTCGCCAACTGGCGCTGGGCGGCGTTCCAGAGGGGATCGTGCGTGGCGGCGGCCTCCAGCTCGCCCAGCGTGTAGCAATGGGGCCGGGGATCCGGCGCGTGCTTGAGAAGCGAGGCCCTGGCCCAGCCGGGCAGGGCCTCGAACTCCTGGTAGGCCGGAAGGTGGACGGCGGCGTTGAGGCCCAGCTCCCTCCAGGTGACGAGCTGGTCGAGGAACGCCTCGGCCGAAGCGGAGGCCCCCCACCAGCCCTGCCGGGAGCCGGTAACCTTGGGCGCCAGCCGCCCTGGATTCCAGTTCTCTCTCTCCAGCACCGCGGCGGCCACCTCGTGCGCCGAGAGGTGGCCAAAATGGAGATAAGGAGAGAGGCCGCTGGCGGCGCAGGCCTCGATCCGGTTGCGTCCCTCGGCGTAGCCCTCCAGCCGCTCCGAGAGAAAGGTGGCCAAGGCCGCGCGGGCCGCCTCGCCTCCCCCTCGGAGCGGAGAGGGGTTCACCGCGTGGTCCAGGGGGAGCGCGGCCAGCGCGCCGGGCTGGCCGTCGAGCAGCCCACGATCAGCCGGCGGCCAGCGGCGCAGGACCTCCTCGGGAAGGGCGGCGCCCCTTCCCGCTCCCTTCGGCGGGAGGGGATCGGGCTGGGGAAGCTCGGAGAGATGGGTCACGAGGGCGCCCTGGAGAAACCGACGGAAGGCGTGGGCGGTGGGGAAGGCCCGGTCGGCCGCCCGCACCGGCAGCAGGCCGTTGCCGTCCACCGCCTCCACGAGCACGGGCACCCGGGCCGCAGCGGAGGCCACCATGCGCGGCAGAAAGAAGGCGGGAGAGTCGTCCGTGACGACGACGCCGGCCCCGGCGGCGAGCGCTTCCAGGAGTCCACGCCCGGCGCCGACGGCGGGCTCCACGTACGGGTGGTAGGTCACTCCAGCCCGTCCGAAGGCGCGCCGGTTCTCGGCCATGCCGTCGAGGATGAACCGGTGGAGGCGGTCGCTCGCCCAGGGATAGTCGCACCGGAGGGCCTCCAGGACCAGCAGCGGCCGGCCCAGCTCGGCGGCCCAGAAGGCGGCCCTCTGGAGGGCGAAGTTGTAGCGCGTCCTGCGCGCCCCGACCATCCAGTAGAGAACCCACTCGCCGTCTCCGTTGACGGGAGCCGGGGTGAGGCTTCTGACTCGCAGTGCAGGAACGGGAACCGCCATCGCTCACCTCGCTCTCCCGCAACAATGTGGGCGCTGGAATCCTTCCGAGCCACAGAAGCGAACTTAGTGATCGAAAGGGGCGAGCAGGTGACACCTTCCCACGGTGCCCGTTTCCAATCGGCCTGCCGCCCTTTGCCCTTCGCAATCCCTCTGCGTCTCTGCGCCTCTGTGGTGATTACTTTTTCCAATTCCGGACCCCGGCCTCCCAATCTCACTCATAGCTGTCCAAAATAATTTCAGCTCGCACCGGTGCGGTCTGCCTTCCGGAGCGAAGCGGAGGAAGGCGCGTCCCGGCGCCGATGGGCCTCATGTAAGGAAAGCGAGGCGGCCGCACCGCAAGCGTACTCCCTGTACGCTGAGGATGCGGACGCCGAAGCGTGACGCAGCAGGAGGTCCGTCGCCGCCGGCGCACCTGTGGAGGGTGGGGGGACTGTTCGTATTGGACGAGGCTGGGGCTGGCGCTCGAAGGGCGGCTGGGGGACTGCGGCCGGAGCGCGGCCACGCTGGCGTGGACGCGCCCGGACCAGGCCCCCAGCGCCGCGCCCAAGGCGCGGCCCAGGCCCAGCCGTGGTCCGGAGCCGACAAGGCGCTCTATTTTGGACAGGCATGAATCTCACTGTTGTACAATGGCCGCGAGGAGGGCAGACCCATGACCGACAAGAAGGAGAGAAAGCGGCGGTACCACAAGGAGACCCGCCTCATCCACGGCGATTTTCACTCGCCCCACTGGGATTACAGCGACCACATCGTCCCGCCCATCTCGGCCTCCGCGGCCTACCGGCTCGAGAGCGTCGAGCGGGGGGCCCGGGGCTTCCAGGCCTTCGCCAACCCCGAGTTCAACCGCCACGTCCTCCCTCCCATCTACATTTACGACCGCCTGGACGAGCCGAGCCGCTCCATGCTGGAGGACAATCTCGCCGCGGCCGAGGAGGGCGAGTGCGCGGTGGCCTTCTCCACGGGCATGGCGGCCATCACCGCAAGCCTGGGGGTGCTGGCCAAGTCGGGGGATACCATCCTCGTCCACCACACCCTCTACGGCTGCACCTACTCGCTCATGAAGAACTGGCTCCCGCGCTTCGGCATCACGGTGAAGATGGTGGACATGAAGGACGTGGAGGCGGTGGAGGCCATGATGACCGACGAGGTGGTGGCGGTCTACTTCGAGACCCCCACCAACCCCGTGCTGGAGCTGGTGGACATCGCGGCCGTCAGGGCCGCGGTGGACCGGGCCAACGCCGTGCGGAACCCCAAGAAGCGGCGCATCTTCATCGTCGTGGACAACACCTTCGCCACCCCCTTCAGCCAGCGTCCCATCACCCTCGGCGCGGACGTGGCGGTACAGTCCATCACCAAGAACGTGGGGGGCTTCGGCACCGACATGGGCGGTGTCTGGGTAGGGCCCCAGCTCCTGGAGCCGGACATCCTCCTCTTCCGGAAGGACTTCGGCGCACCCCTGGCGCCCAAGGCCGCATGGCCGGCCCTCGTCTACGGACTCCCGACCCTGGCCCTGAGATCGCGGCGCCAGAACGAGACGGCCCTCAAGGTGGCCCGCTTCCTGGAGGGCCATCCCGCCGTGGAGCGCGTCCTCTACCCCGGCCTGCCCAGCCATCCCCAGCACGTCCTGGCGCGCAAGCAGATGCTCGACCAGGACGGCGCCTTCGCCCCCGGCATCATGATCTACTTCGTCCTCAAGGGAAGCCCCGAGGAGGCCAGGGAGCGCGGCCGCAAGCTCATGAACCACCTGGCCGAGAACGCCCTCACGCTGACCCTGGCGGTTTCCCTGGGGCAGGTTCGGACGCTCATCGAGCACCCCTCCTCCATGACCCACGCCCCCCTGCCGCTGGAGGCGCAGGTGGAGGCGGGCATCGATCCGGGAGGGATCCGCATCAGCATCGGACTGGAGGCCGCCGAGGACATCATGGGAGACCTCGACGACGCCCTGGCGACGTTGTAGGGCAAAAGATAAAGATAGAGATCCACCACCAAGACACCAAGGGGTTGGGGAAGCACGACATACGAATCGGGAAAAATGGCTGACGGCTGTAAGGGCACGTGGGAACGCTCTCCAGGGCGCGCTAGGCGGGAAGCGAACGGCGAATCGGCCTCTGGAGAGGCCCTCCCAGTATGCCACCCGCCTCTCGCGTCTAGCGTCTCACGTCTCACGCAAGGAGGCCCGGTGCAGCAGATTTTAAGTTGGCGGGCTGAGGGCGTTTTTGTCCCCGCCCCTCTTCCGGGAGGCCTGACCGAGGCGGCGCGGACCGATCCGGCCCTCGACGGGGCCCCCTTCCTGGTCCTCCTTCCGCCCCTGTGGGACCACCACGGCCACGTGGCCGCGCTGGGTGCGCTCCTCTGCCAGGCGGACCTCCGCGGCGCCCGCTCGCCGGAGGAGGCCGTGGCGAGGCTCGCGGGGCCGGCCTCCTCCCTGCCGGCGGACGCCTGGCTGGAGGGCTTCGGCTGGGACCAGAACCTCTGGGAAGGCGGTTTCCCCCACCGGAGACTCTTAGACGACGCCTTCCCGGAGCGCCCCGTGTTCCTCCGGCGCATCGACGGCCACGCCGCCTGGGTCAACTCGGCCGCCCTGCGGGAGGGAGAGGTCGGCGAGTCCACGCCCGATCCTCCGGGCGGTTTCATCTTCAGGGAGAACGGAGTCCCCACAGGCCTCCTCGTGGACGCGGCCATGGAGCTCGTCGCCCGAAGGGTTCCCCCACCCGCACGGCAGGAGCTGCGCCGATGGCTGCGCTCGGGGCTCGGCTCCCTGAGAGCCAAGGGGCTGTGCGGCGCCACGGACATGGGGCTGGAGCGCGCCCACGTGGAGACCCTGCGGCAGATGGAGGCGGAGGGGGAGCTCCCCATCCCCCTGGACGGCTATCTCGACGTGGCCCGCACGGGCCTTGACGATCTCCCCGTGCATCGGGGCTCGAGCTTCCGGGTCGCCGGGGCAAAGCTGTACGCCGACGGCGCTCTGGGGAGCCGGGGGGCCTGTCTGGAGGCGGACTACGACGACGCGCCGGGTGAAAGGGGCTTGCTGATCTGGGAGCCTGAGGTGCTGAACGAGACGGTCCGCCGCCTCGCCCTCCTCGGCCTGCCGCCCGCCATCCACGCCATCGGGGACCGCGCCGCTCGGATCGCGCTGGACTCGCTCCAGGCGGCGGGCTGGCCCAAGGGTTCGCGTATCGAGCACGCCCAATTGCTTCCGCAGACCTCCATCGGGCGCATGCGGGCGGGAGGCGTCACCGCCTCGATCCAGCCGTGCCACTACCTATCGGACCGCTCCTGGGCCGCCGAGCGCCTGGGCGCCCGCATGGCGGCCGCGTATCCCTGGGGAAGCCTCGCGCGGGCGGGCCTCGCGCTGCTCCTGGGGAGCGACTTCCCCATCGAGGACCACGATCCGCTGCGCAACCTCTACGCCTTGCTCACGAGGGAGCCTGCCGCCGAGCGGCTGACGCTCGCGCAGGCCCTGTGCGCCTACGCCCCGCCGCCGGGTCGCCTGCGGGGCGGCGAGGGGACCGTCGTGGGGTGCCTGAGCGCCCCGGAACCCGATGCGGCCGGTTGGCTGGAGGGAGCGGTCGCGAGGGCGGTCAGGGGATAAGTGGGAAGTGAGAAGTGAGGAGTGAGACGCCAGGCGCGAGACACCGGGACGCCGAAGGTCTGTGGGAGGCCTCTCCAGAGGCCGATGCGTCGTGCCCTCTCCAACCGTCGGGCGCTGGAGAACGCTCTTGCGCACCCTGCGCGAGGTCGGGCATGAGTTTATTATCCGAAGCTGACCTCACGGCTCTCCGGAGCTGGATCAACCGCGCCACGGGCCTTTGCGGCGAGGACTACCGCCCCACCTTCCTGGAGCGCCGCCTGACTCCACGGTTGCGGGCCACGGGGTGTGCCGACGCGGCGAGCTACCTGGCCTACCTGGAGGAGCACCGCGGAGAGGCGCGCATCCTGGCTCAGAAGCTCCTGGTCCCGACCACCGAGCTCTTCCGCAACCCCGAGGTCTTCGCCGTGCTCCGCTCGGCCCTTCGGGAGAGGGCCGGGCTGCCGGGCTGGACGCCCCTCCGGGCCATGAGCGCCCCCTGCTCCACGGGTGAGGAGGCCGTGAGCCTGGCCATCCTCTTCAGCGAGATGGGCCTGGAAGGGCGGATTCTGGCGGTGGACCGTTCGCGGCGGGCGCTGCACGGGCTGCGACGGGGCCGGCTGGCCGCCAAATCCCTGGCCAAGTTGGACAATCGGCTGAGAGAGCGGTATTTTAAGGACGAGGTGGCGGAAGCCAGGGTCGTTCCCGCGGTGGCGGACAGGATCTTGCCTCTGTGCTGTGATTTGACTCGGGGCTTTCCGGGAAGGGGCCTTCACGTGCTGTTGTTGCGTAACCTCTTCATTTACCTGACGGAGGAGGCCCAGGAGAGACTGCTCCGGCGGGCCGTTCAGGCGCTCGTTCCGGGCGGGCTGCTGGTGCTCGGCAGGGCCGAATCGGTGGGCCGGAAGCGCCCGGAGGGCTTGGCAGCCGTTGACGCGGGATGTAAGGTATACGCCAAAGCGTGGGGTGGCGCATGAAGGTGAAGATCGGGCTGGCCTTTATCCTGGTGGTCTTCGTCCCTATCCTCTTCGGCCTCGTTCTGGACCACGTGAATCCCATCAACGCCGCTCAGAACGCGTGGCTGAAGATCTTCTTCGGGCTTCTGGTGGCCGGGTTCGCGGCCTTCGTCTGGGCGGGCCTGCTCACCCGGAGGCTCACGCGGCTGGTGCAGATCAGCACCCGCCTCGCAGCGGGCGACCTCTCGGCCGAGATCCCCGTGGACTCCCGGGACGAGGTGGGCTCCCTCGCCAAGTCCCTGGACGCCATGGTCACCAGCCTCCGCGAGCTCGTCCGGCAGGTCCAGACCAGCTCGGGCATGATGTACGACGCGGCCCAGAACCTCACCGTCTCCACCGCCCAGGTCACGGGCTCCACCGCGGAGGTGGCCAGCAACATCCAGAACATCGCCAAGGGGGCCGAAACCCAGGCCGCCAGCCTGGAGGAGGCCGCCGGCGTGACCGACAACGTGGCTGCCTCCGCTTCGGCCATCGCTGAGAGGAGCCGGTCCACGGAGGAGCAGGCCGTGGTATCGGCCGAGAAGGCCCGGGAGGGCAAGGCCGCCTCTACCGAGGCCGCCCAGGCGATGGACGGCATCCTGGGTCACGTGGAGCGCTCCGCCGGCTTGGTGGGCACTTTCCGCGAGCAGGCCGGGGAGATTCACAACCTCGTGGAAACCATCACCACCCTCAGCCACCAGACCCACATCCTCGCCCTCAACGCCACCATCGAGGCGGCGCGGGCGGGCGATGCGGGACGGGGCTTCGCGGTGGTGGCAGAGGAGGTCCGCCGGCTGGCCGAAAACACCCGCGAGCTCGCCGCCCAGATCGCCAGGCTCGCGCAGGAGATCACCGGACGCACCCAGGAGGTGGCCGGCCGTATGGAGGAGACGCGCGCCGCGGCCCGCCTGGGGCAGAAGGTCACCGAAACGGCCGCGCGGGCCCTGGAGGGGATCAGCGCGGGCGCCGAGCAGACGCGCGAGTCCATCCGCGCCATCGCCCGAGAGGCGGCCATTCAGGCCCAGGGCGCCGCGGCCCTGAGCAAGTCCATGGAGGAGATCCGCTCCGTGGCCACGGACAACGCCGCGGGCACGCAGGAGGCTTCGGCCGCCACTCAGGAGACCACCGCCAGCATGGAAGAGATCGACCAGCAGGCCAAGGCTCTGCTGGAGGAGGCGAACCGCCTCCGGTCCCTCGTGGAGAGGTTCAAGCTGTAGCCGGGAGGCTCCCGGGCCTTCCAAGGGCCCCCGTGGAGCAGGTCCCGGGAGTTGGATGGGGAGAGGAATGCGCAAGCTGCTGGTGGCACGGGTGGCGGACCGGCCGGTGGGATTTCTGACGGACCACCTGGCGGAGATCTCTCCCCTTCCCAGGCTCTACCCGCTCCCGGCCTCCTATCCCTATCTGCGGGCCGCCGCCTTCCTCAAGGGCCAGCTCGTGACCGTGCTGGACACGCCAGCCCTCGTGGACGAGCCTCCAGCCGCGGAGGGGCAGGAGCTTCTGCTCCGGCTCGCCTCGCCGCTGGGGCACCTGGCGCTCACCGTGGGCACGGTGGAGGACGTGGTTGCATACGACGAACTCGCCCTGCGAGAGGAGAAGAACGAGGGGATCTGGGGCGGCCTCTATCCATGGAACCAGGAGTGGGTGGGCGTGATCAACCCCTCCGCCGTGGCCGCCGAACTGAGTCGGGCCATGGCCCTGTCCGTGCACTACCAAACCGCTGGGAGAGACCATGCCTCATAGGGTTCTCATTGTCGACGACGCCATGTTCATGAGGGCCATGATCCGGGACATCCTCGTCAACTCGGGCCGGTACGAAGTGGTGGGCGAGGCCTCGAACGGCCAGGAGGCGGTGGAGCAGTTCCGCGCCCTCGCTCCCGACCTGGTCACGATGGACATCGTCATGCCGCAGATGGACGGCATCGAGGCGTGCCGGGAGATCCTCAAGACCTCGCCCAAGGCCAGGATCATCATGTGCTCCGCACTCGGCCAGGAGGCCCTGGTCATCGAATCCATCGCCGCGGGGGCCAAGGACTTCATCGTCAAGCCCTTCTCCGCGGAGAAGGTGCTCAAGGTGCTCGACTCCGTCATGGTCGGTTGACCCGTCGGGCCGGGCCGCGGGCGGCGCTCATGGACACCTCCAAGTATCTCGACCTGTACGTCTCCGAGTGCAGGGAGCACCTCGCCCGGATGCGGCGGGGCATCCCCTCCGGAGAGGAGGTGCAGAGGTCCGCCCTCGCCGAGCTGTTCCGCAGCGCCCACTCGCTCAAGGGCATGGCGGCCTCCATGGGCTTCGAGGCCACGAGCTCCCTGGCCCACCGGATGGAGACCCTGCTGGGCCGCTGGCGGGACGGAGAGGCCCCGACGGCCGGCCAATCCTCCGCCCTCCTGGCGGCCCTGGACGCCCTCGATTCCCTCGTGGACCAGGCCCAGGCGACGGGCGCGGACCAGGGGCTCGAAGCCGCCGTCGAGCGCGCCATCCGGGGCCTCGACGCGGGACCGGAGGGGCCGGCCGCCCTCCCCGCCTCGCCGTCCGACCGCCCCGCTCCGCCCCCTCCGGCCAGCCAACCGCCCGCCGTGCCACCTTCCGGCCGGGCCGCCCCCTCCCTGAGGGTCACGGTGACCATCGATCCGGCCTCCCCGCTGCCGGCCGCGCGCCTGGCGGTGGTGATGAACAAGGTGCGGGGGGCCTTCCCGGATTTCGTCATGGAGCCTGGACTGGCGGAGGTCCAGGCCGGCAACCTGCGCTCCGCCGCCTTCCTCCTGCCCGATTCGCCGCAGGTCAAGGAGCTGGCCAAGAGCATCCAGGGGCTCTCGGAGGTGTCCGGTGTGAGCCTGGAGCGCGAGGCCTCCCCGGCCGCCGCCCGCCCCGACCAGGTTCTGGTGGGCAGCCTGCGGGTCCAGTCGGCAGATCTCGACGCCCTGCTCGCCCAGACCTCCGACCTGCTGTTCCAGCTCAACGCCTTCCAGTCCGGCCTTCCGGATCGGGAGCGCCGCCGCCACCGCTTCTGGCTCGAAAGCCACCGCAGCAGCCTGAACCGACTCTTCGATCAGGTCCTGGCGGTGCGCCTGGTCCCCTTCGACTCCCTGGTGGACCGCTTGGGGCGGGCCGTCCGGGAGCTCTCTGGGCGCCTGGGCAAGCCCGTGCGGTTCGAGCACGCGGGTGCGGACCAGCAGGTGGACCGCTCGGTGCTGGAGAAGCTGCTGGATCCGCTCATGCACCTCGCCCGCAACGCCGTGGACCACGGCATCGAAGCCCCAGCGGAGCGGGCGGCGGCGGGCAAGCCGGCGGTGGGTCTACTGAAGCTCTCCATCACCCGGGAGGGGGAGGCGCTCTTCGTGACCCTGGAGGACGACGGCCGGGGCATCGACCTCGAGGCGGTGCGCCAGGCCGCCGCGGAGCGCGGGCTGTACAGCCCCCAGGAGGCGGCCCTGCTCGATCGGGACCGCCTGCTCGAACTCCTCACCCTGCCGGCCTTCACCACCCGGAAGGAGGTCTCCGAAGTGAGCGGGCGCGGCGTGGGCCTGGACGTGGTCCGCGCGGCCGTGGAGTCCCTGGGCGGCCACATCGAAATGGCCACCGAGACCGGGGCAGGCAGCCGCTTCTCCCTCGTGCTCCCCTCCGCCGTCACCCTGACCCGGGTCCTGGTCTTCGGATGGGGGGACGAGCTCCGTTACGGCCTCCCCTCCTCGCAGGTTCAGGCCATCCTCGACCTGGCCGCCCATCCCCTGGTCCGACAGGGGTCGAGGCGCTACCTCGAGGACAACGGCGACCTGCTTCCCGTCCTGCGCTGGGGACCCGGCCCCCAGGACGGCGGGGGCTACGCCCTTCGGATCGGCGCTCCCCAGCGCGACCGCGTCCTGATCGTCTCGCGGGTGTACCAGAGCGAGCGGGTGGTGATCCTCCCCTGGGGCCCACCCCTGGAGATGGTTCCCGAGTGGATGGGGGGAGCGCTTCTCTCCACCGGGGATCTGGCCTACATTCTGGACGGACGCGCGCTGGTGAAGCGCGACGGAGAGGACGCGCATGTTCAAGCAGATGACGGATGAGGACCTGGACGCGCTCAAGGAGATCAGCAACATAGGGGCAGGGAACGCCGTCACGGCCCTCCACCAGATGACCCACCGCGTGGTCACCCTGGAGGTGCCCGCCGTCGACGTGCTGCCCTTCTCTAGCGTCGTGGAGGCCCTGGGCGGCCCGGAGGAAGAGGTCCTCGGCCTCTTCTTCCGCATCTACGGGGGTTCCCGGGGCAACATGCTCCTCGTCCTGCCCCGGTCCTCCGCGGAGGGGCTCCTGGCCCTGCTCTTCAACGGCTCCACGCCGCGCCGCGCCCTCGGCGAAATGGAGATCTCGGCGCTCAAGGAGGTAGGGAACATCCTCACTTCCTCCTACCTGACCGCCGTCAGCGCCCTGCTGAACATCGCGCTCATCCCCTCCATCCCGGCCTTCGCCATGGACATGGCGCAGGCCGTGGTGGACCTCCTCCTGATCGAACTGGCCGAGGTCACCGACCAGGCGCTCGTGATCCAGACCGATTTCGCCTCCCGCGACCACTCCTTCTCCGGCCACTTCTTCTTCCTGCCCGATCCGCGCTCCATCGAGACGCTGCTGGCCGCCATCGAGAAGCTGCGACACCGGTGAAGAGGAGCCCCCCCGCCAGCGGGCCCGGAGCCCCACCCGGAGCGCCGGCCGGCGCCGGCCCGACCCGCGCGGCCGACCGCGGCGCGCCGAAACCCAGGCCCTTCGCCTTCCTGGACCACCTCCTGTACGGCTTCTGCTGGTTCTCCTTCCTGGCCGTCCTGGGGATCGCCCGCTGGCTCCGCCCGGACCCCGCCGGGCTGGGCACCCACACGGAGCTGGACCTTCCCCCCTGCGGCTTCTACGAGGCCTTTCACAAGCCCTGCCCCTCCTGCGGCATGACCACCTCCTTCGCGTGGATGCTTCACGGACACGCCATCACGGCCATCGAGACGCAGCCGGCCGGGGTCGGCGTCTTCCTCGCCGCCCTCTGCGCCTGGATCTACCTCCCGGTGGCCTGGAAGAAGAGGCGCCCCTTCGAGCACCTCTTCGACCTGCCCGTCTTCCTGCCCACGGTCGTCGCCCTCATCGTGCTCATCCTCGTGGTCTGGGTCTGGCGGCTGCTGGCTTAGGGGCGGTGGAGGGTAGAGAGTGGAGGGTGGAGGGAAAAGCGGGGCGGGAGGGGGAGCTCACCTTCCTTCACTCCCTAGCGTTGCCATGCAGGCTCCCAACCCGTTGCCCCGCTGGCCGATCGGGTGTAGGCTCTTCTCATTCCACGGGCTCACGGACCGACTGAAGGTGGGAAGGGAGGATTGCCATGAGTGACGTCTATCAGGCTCAACCGGTTCCCGCTTCGCCTCCACAAGTCAGTGGCATGGCGAAGGCTTCCATGGCTTTTGGCATAGCCCCCTGGTTTTGCTGCTGCGGAACGAGTGCCGCTTTGATGATCCTCACCCTTGCAACCGGTGCCGGCGGCTCCTTCCAAGGGACTATGGCAAAGATGGCGGGCTATCAAGCCATCAGCGCGGTTCTTTCGTGCTGCTTTATGCTGATGGCCCTGCTTGCCGTCATTTTGGGCGTAGTCTCCCTCTCCCGCATCGGCCATTCCGATGGAATGCTCGGCGGAAAGGGATACGCCTGGACAGGCATCATCGGGGGAGGCCTCTACTTGCTTATCATCATCCTTCTAATCCTGGTTGGATTGATTGCGGGCCTTACGGGGGCAACCTTTCTAGCGCCTATTTTCTCCAAGTTGCGTCCGGGGGCTTGAGGGTAGGGAAGGCGGCACGGCGCATCGGCCTCTGGAGAGGCCTCCTACGGCCCCGCCCGGGTCTCTCGATCTGGCGATCGCTCCCCCAACCTGCCTGCCACCCCCAGCCGCCCTCGGCGCACCCATCGAGAGGGACGGACCATCCGGCGAGCGGCCCTACGCCCTAGGGTGGAACTGGCGGTAGATGCGCTTCAGCCTCTCCTGCTCCACGTGGGTGTAGATCTGAGTGGTCGAGATGTCGGCGTGGCCCAGGAGGAGCTGGACGGCCCGGAGGTCGGCGCCGTGCTCCAGGAGGTGCGTGGCGAAGGAGTGCCTGAGCGTGTGCGGGCTCATGTGCTTGGTGATGCCCGCCTGGCGGGCGTAACCGGTGATCAAGATCCAGACCATCTGCCGGCTGAGCGGCCCGCCCCTGGCCGTCACGAAGAGGGCGGACGAGACGCGGTTCTTCAGGAGGCTGGGCCGAGACTCGGAGCGGTATCGCTCCACCCAGTCCTGCGCCACCTCGCCGAGGGGCACCACGCGCTCCTTGCTCCCCTTCCCCATGACCAGGACGAAGCCCGCCTGGGGGTTGTACCGCTCCTGCGTGAGTCCCGTCAGCTCGGAGACCCGGATGCCGGTGGCGTAGAGCACCTCCAGCATGGCCCGGTTCCGGAGCCCCGTAGCGCTCCCCGCGTCGGGCGCCTCCAGCAGCCGCTCCACCTCCTCAGGGGTGAGGTACTCGGGAAGCCGCTTGAGGGTGCGCGGCGCGTCCACGTTCTCGGTGGGATCGCCCCCCACCTTCCGCTCCAGGATCAGGAAGCGGTAGAAGGTCCGCAGGGCCACGAGGCGCCGGGCCGCCGTGCTGGCCGAGTGCCCCTCGGTGCGCTCCCGCCCCAGGAAGGCCCTGACGTCCTCCCGGCCCACCTTTTCCGGGGCCTTCCGGCACGCATCGAAGAAGCGGAGCAGGTCGCTGCGGTAGGCCTCCACCGTCTTGGGTGAGAGCCCCCGCTCCACGGTCAGGTGGTCGAAGAAGAGCGCCAACTCCTCCGGGAACTTCCCCCTTTTCTCCTCCTCACTCCTCACTCCTCACTCCTCACTTCACCAATACCGCTCCACGTGGATCTGGCCCGGCGCCTTCCGGCTGTGCTCGCTGAAGCCCTCGGCCTGCAGGAGCGCCGACATCTGGTCCACCATGGCGGGGTTTCCGCAGAGGAAGACGTGCGTGTCCTCCGGCCCGGGATGGAAGCCCCACGCCGCGTCCAGGGCTCCCGACCGCCACAGATCCTGCACGTAGCCCGTGTGCTGCCGCCAGGGGTCGAACTCCTCCTCGGGCTTGCTGATCACGGGCAGGTAGGTGAAGCGATCGGTGCTCTTCTGGAGCGCCAGCAGTTCGGAGCGGTAGCCCAGATCCCACGAGTGTCGGGCGCCGTGCAGGACGGCGGAGCGGCGCGCCCCTCCGCCCGGCGCGTGCGTGCGCAGCATGCTCATGTAGGGCGCGATCCCCGTGCCCGTGGCGATGAGGAGCACGTTCCGCTCCGGCGGGACCTCCGCCAGGGTGAATAGGCCCGTGAACTTCTTCCCGAGCCACAGGGGGTCGCCGGGCCTCAACATGAAGAGGCGGGGGCTCAGGGAGCCCGAATGAACCAGGGCCACGTAGAACTCCAGGTACTCCCTAGCCTTCGATGAGGAGGCGATGGAGTAGGAGCGCCGGATGAGCTTGTCCGGCTCCTTGGGCGGCTCCTCGATGTCGGCGAAGGGATCCCTGGGCGCCGAGGCGGGAAGCCCCAGCACCGCGAACTGGCCCGGCAGGAAATCCGACAGCTCCCACCCCTCGGGAACCACCCTCAGGATGCAGAGCCCCGGGGCCACCTCGCTGCGCTGGGCCACGCGCGCATTCAACTCGGGTGCTGGCAAGGTGAGACTCCTCTAAAAGAAGCGGCGACCAGGAGGAAGGGGCAAGAAGGAAGGGAGGGCAGGAGCGCCACGCATTAGCCAGAACCCTCATGGCGCCCCATTTCCGCGGCCCCACCTCTGGTCCTCTGCCCCTTAACGTGTCCCTTCATCCGCAATTTCTCTGTACCTCTGTGCCTCCGTGGTGCTCTTTTCTTTCTCCAGTTCCAGCGCCCGGGGCCGGCGCTGGAGGATGATCGTCACGGGGCCGTCGTTCACGAGCTCCACCGCCATCATCGCCCCGAAGACCCCGGTGGCCACCTTGAGGCCCATGGACCGCACGCCTTCGACGTAACGCTCGAAAAGCACGATGGCTTCCCGGGGCGGCGCCGCGTGAGAAAAGGAGGGACGCGTCCCCTTCTTCAGATCGCCCACGAGCGTGAACTGGCTGACCGCCAGCACCGACCCGCCCGCCTGACGGACGTCCAGGTTCATCTTCCCCTCCGGGTCCGAGAAGATGCGGACCTCGGCGGTCTTCCGCCCGCACCAGTCCACCTCGGCCTCCGTGTCCCCCGCCTCCACCGCCACCAGGGAAAGGAGACCCGGGCCCACGGCGCCGACCCTCTCGCCGTCAACGCTCACCGAAGCCCGGCTCACCCGCTGCAGCACCACGATCATGGCCTCATCCTACCAAAGATCTCCCGCACACGCCTGGCCTCGGGGAAGCCGAGGAGCCATGAGCCTCCGAGGTAGAGCGCCGCCCCGCCGGCCACGGCGGCGCCGAGGGCTCCCGCCGCGGCGAGCCTTCCTGCGTGGGGCAGCGCGCGCCAGATTTCGAAGGAGAGCAGCCCCATGACGGCCGCCAGACCCCCGTCCCTCGCCAGGGCCAGGGCGAGCGCCTTCCACGGCAGGCGGACCCGGTGCCTGCGCGCGACCGCCAGGGCGAGCGCGAGGAGGTTGGCCAGCGCCGCGGTGGAGGAGGCCGCCGCGATGCCCGCGGCCCCGAAGTGCCTCAACAGGCCGAGGGCCGCCGCCACGAAGACGGCCAGGCTGAGGAGCCCCGCCCGGAAGGGCGAGAGCATGTCCTGGTGGGCGTGGCAGGCCCGCACCAGCACCGCGGCCGCTCCCCAGAGCACCAGGCCCGCGGCATAGGCCGTGAGCGGTCCCGAGGTCAGGGAGACCGAGTGCGCCGAGAAGCGGCCCGTCTCGAACAGCACGCGGACGATGGGCGAGGAGAGGGCCAGGATGCCGGCGGTGGCGGGCAGGAGGAAGTAGAGGACCGCCTCCAGCGCCCGGGAGAGGGTCCCCTCCAGCTCCTTCCGGTCTCCCATGGCCACGAGGCTGGAGAGGCGGGGAAAAATCACCGTGGCCAGGGAGGCCGCCAGAATCCCGAAGGCCAGCTCGGTCACGCGGTTGGCGTAGTAGAGGGCGGCCACGGCCCCCTCGCCCGCCAGGCCGGCCAGCGCCGTCCCCACGAGCAGCGTGATCTGCCCGACCCCAGCTCCCATGGCCGCGGGCACCATGAGCTGGAAGACCCGGCGGACGCGGGGGTCCGTGAGCGAGAAGGCCGGAGCGAAGGACATCCCCTCCCTCAGCAGGAAGGGCACCTGAATCAGGAACTGGAGCGCCCCTCCCGCGAGGACGGCCCACGCCAGCATGCCCGTCGGGTTGCCGCTCCGGTGGCCCCAGAGCAGGGCGGCCGTGATGATGGCCACGTTCAGGAGAGCCGGCGCCAGGGCCGACGGGGCGAAGATCTCCCGCGCGTTCAGTATGCCCATGGCCACGGCCGCCAGCGAGACGAAGAGCAGGTACGGGAAGAGGTGGGCCGTCAACCGCTCGGTCAGGGCGAAGACGGCGGGCGCCTCCTGGGCGTACCGCCAGGCCATGAGCCGCGCGATGACCGGCGCCGCCAGGGTTCCCGCCGCCGTCAGGAGGAGCAGGAGGAGGGCGAAGCCGTACAGGAACCGGCGGGCGAAGAGCCAGGCCGACTCCGGGGGGTCCTCCCTCATGGAGCGCGTTATCACCGGCACGAGAGCCGCCGTCATGGCCCCCTCGGCCACGAAGCGGCGGAAGGTGTTGGGAATCCGGAAAGCGATGTAGAAGGCGTCCGCCCAGGTGGAGGTGCCCAGGAGCGAGGCCAGCAGCCGGTCCCGCACGTAGCCCAGGATCCGGCTCACCAGCGTGAGCGCCGCCACGTTCGCGGTGTGCCTGAGGATGCCGCGCTCCCCCAGTCCCATGGCGGGGAGGATAGCACGGGCGGGGGGTGGGACGGGATGAGGTGATGAGGGGATGAGGTGATGAAGCGATTGAGCGATTGGGCGATTGGGCGATTGAGCAATTGGGCGATTGAGCAATTGGGCGATTGAGCGATTGAGCAATTGAGCGATGGAGCAATTAAGCGATGGAGCGAGATGGCGAGGCGGGTATCGGGATCGGCGCTTCCCCCCTGGCGGTGGCCCCTCCATCTTGCTATGCTCTGGATGGGAGGACCTTGCGGTGAGCGACGGCGACAGCTTCACGGTGACCTGCCCCTGCTGCGGAGCGCTCCTGACCATCGACGGCGAATCTCGGGTGGTCTGCGATCACCAGCCTCCACCCGACCAGCACGAGAAGACCTCCTTCGAGGCCAGGCTCAAGACGCTGGACGAGGAGAAGCGAGCGGCCGAGGAGAAGTTCAAGGAGAGCATCCGGTCGGAAAAGGGCAAGAAGGACATTCTGGAAAAGAAGTTCAAGGAGCTGTTCGAAAAAGCCAAGGAGGGGCCGCAAGGGCCCTTCAAGCGGGACATCGACCTGGATTGAGGGGATCCGCCCATCCCTCCGATGGGAGGTACCGAGGAGGAACCGATGAAAGACGTTCGCACTATCGCCCTGGTGGGGCTGGCCGCGCTCATGGTGGCGGTCTTGGCCTGTTCGAAGGGACCGCAGCCTCCCAAGGACATCCAGTATTTCCCCTGCGACAACATGGACGGCGTTCAGACGCCGGGCCTGGTGACCTTTGATCCCTCCGTCTCGGCGGACGGCAAGGGCTCCCTCAAGATCACCGCCGATCAGCCCACCACCGTCGCCCTCTTCGACGTCCCCTTCCCGGGCGCGGAGGGCTCGTCGCTGATCTACAAGGCCAAGGTCAAGACCAAGGATTTCGGCGGTGACGCCTACCTGCAGATGGTGGTCCACTTCGCCAACGGCGGCTCGCTCAGCACCATGGACTACCAGAAGGCCATCGGGGGCACCACCGGGTGGGTGGACATGGAGACCTCCACGGTCATTCAGGCCGGCCAGAAACCCGACGTGGTGAAGCTCAACCTCGTGGCCAACGGCCAGGGCACCGTCTGGATCGACGACGTCCACCTCGTGCGGGCTCCCAAGCCCGGGAGCTGAGAGCGCGGGCCGTTCAGGGCGCGGGTTGAAGGGATCCGATTCTGGACTCGCTCCGCTCGCCAGAATGACGGGGCGGGGAGGAGACGCCCCGGTCATCACCTCGCGCCTCGCGTCTCCCGTCTCGCTCCCTACGGGCTCGGTACCCCAGCCAGGAAGGCCTTCGCCTGCATGTTGCCAGGATCCAGCAGCAAAACCCGCTTCGCCTCCGTCTCCGCCTCCGGGCGCTGCCCCAGGGCCAGGTAGAAGGAGGCCAGGCTGAGGTGCGCGTGGACGTCCGATGGATCGAGCTCGGCGGCCTTCCGGGCCTCGGCCACGGCCTCCGCCTGCTTTTTCTGCCCCCACAGGGCGCCGGCCAGGTTCAGGTGGGCCCGAGCGTACTCGGGATCGACGGCCAGGGCCTTGCGGAAGAGGGCCTCGGCCTCCGCGTAGCGCTTCTCTTCCAGCCGGAGGATCCCCAGGTTGTTCAGGACCTCCGGTCTTTCGGGGTCGGCCGCGAGGGCCCGCTCGAAGTCCTCGTCGGCCTCGCTCCTTCGCCCGTTCTGATAGGCCTGGAGCCCCTTCTGGAACCAGACCTCCCCTTCGGGCTGATGGACCGCGCCCCGCCGTGGAGCGGCCTCGGCGCCGGCATTCGCTGAACGGCCCGCCGCCTCGCCCGAAGCCGCCACCAGGCCCTGGCCCGCTTTCACACCGTTAGAGGGGCTCTGTTCCACCGGGGAGGGTTTCTGAAGCGGCACCTCTTCAGGAGATGAGGTTGGCGGCGAAGCGCCGGAGGAATCCAAACTCGCTCCGGCCGCCGCCGGCGGCGGCCCGGCGGCAAAGGCCGCGAGCCGGACGGGGAAGGGGCGAAGGGCCGGATCTTTCGGCCTCGGCCTCCCCTGCCTGAGCAGGGCCGCACGGCTCGGGGCCAGTCCCGCGCAGAGCCGGTAGCAAGTCCGCCCTTGGAAGGTCATTGAGGAGATGAAGATGGGCGACGGAGCGCGCACGGCGTCCCTCATCCCCGCCACGCTGTGGGTTTCGCACAAGAGAGCGATGCTCCACGTCCAGGTCTCCGCGCCCGCGGAGGTCTGGACCATGGCGGCAAAGGCCCGCGCCGCTCCGCCCAGATCGCCCTTGGCCCAGAGCGACCGCCCCCGCGCATAGGCGGCGTGGTCGTAGAAGGCCGTGCGCGAGCCTCGCGCGGCCCGGCCGCTCCTCGCTTGGCCTCCCATAGCGCAGCACCATGGGGCCACGCAGGCCCCCACGAGAAACCACGTGGCGATAGTCTGGCGAAAAACCTCGCGCAGCACGCGTGGCCGACCTTCGCAGGGGGGGGCGCTCCTCTCCATGGGCTCAGCCTAATGCAGACAGGGCGCCGGAGCAAGCTGCGTAGCCGCCTCCCGCCTCTTTTGTCACCGTTCTTATACAGCCTAGTCACCCGGCCAGGACCCCCCATCCCCCCGCGGAATCCTCACTCATCCTTGAGACAACCCCAAGCGCCCGTCCAGCCTGAGCTGGGGCAATGCCGAGGGCGGGCCGGCAGGGGAAAGGACACTGGCCCTATTCTTGCAACAATGCGGTCCATAACGAACCGCCGCGATACGGTTCGCGCTGTGGCGGGGATGCCATCGGGCATCCCAAGGATAAGGGGCTAGGGCATGTTCGAATCCTGGGCGAGGCGCCTCACGAAGCCGCGGCGAAGGTCGCTGGCCTTCGGCCTTCTGGCCGCGGGCCTGTTTGTGCTCCTCTGGGCCCAGGTGGCGCGCTTCCACCGAACGGGCGTCATCGCGCTGCAGCGGGCTCAGACGGCCGACCGGCTAGGCGATCGTGTCCTGGCGCTCCGACTGACCATCGAAAAGCGATTGGCGGCCGCGGAGAGCCTGGCCGCATTCCTCCGCGTGACCCCCGCCGCCGACCTGCCCGCCGATCTCCCCCCCTTCCTCCGACAGATCTACGAGCGGACGCCCCGCCTGAAGGCCGTTTGGGCCGCGCCCGACGGAGTGATCACCTACATCTACCCCGAGAAGGGCAACCAGGCGATCGTCGGCCTGGACCTGGGGCACGACGCCTGGCCCGAGGAGAGAGGCGCGGTGGATCGGACCCTCCGGACGGGCCAGGTCATCATCACCCCTCCCCACCCGCTCATCCAGGGCGGCACGGACATCACGGCCAGGTTGGCGGCGGAGGGCCCGGACGGCGGCCGGTGGATTGCCGGAGTCTGTGTGGATTTTCCCGGCCTCCTCGAGGAGGCGGGATTCGACGCCAAGGGATCACCCCTCCTCATCGCCGTGCGCGGGCCGGACGGCAAGGTGGTCTACGGCCCCTCCTCGCTCTTCTCGGACCGGCCGGTCCTGAAGTCGCTGGAGCTGGGAGGAGGCCGGTGGGAGTTCGGGGCCGCCCCCGCGGCCGGCTGGGGAGCAGACACGGAGGCAAGCAGTGCCTTCCACTGGGCCATCGGCGGGATCATCGCCCTCCTCCTCTTCTGCTTCACCTACCTCCTGGTGAACCGGCGCGAGCGCCTGCGAGACGGCATCCGCGAGAAGACCTCGACCATCACGCGCCTCAACGAGGAGCTCCGGGCGGAGCTGTGGGCCCGGCAGGAGTCGGAGACCCGCTTCGCCTCCTTCATGCGCTATCTTCCCGCCTTGGCCTTTCTCCGGGACGCCGAGGGACGCTACGTCTACGTCAACGAGGCGTGGGAAAGGCTGACCGGCAAGACGGCGCAGGAGGCCCTGGGGCGGCCCGTGGATGAGCTCCTCCCCCCGGCCGAGGCCCAGGCCATCCTCGAGGAGGACGCGCGGATCCTGGGGGGAGAGGAGCTCCTCTGGGATCAGGAGAGGCTGGTCGTCAACGACCGTGAGACCTGGTGGATCGCCTCCAAATTCCCCGTCCGAGACGCCGAGGGCCGAACCACGCTGGTGGGCGGGATCTCCATCGAGATCACCGACCGCAAGCGCGCCGAGAAGGCGCTGGCGGAAAGCGAGGAGCGCTACCGCGCCCTCTTCGAGCACAATCTGGCCGGGGTCTATCTGACGACACTGGAAGGCAGGCTCCTCGAGTGCAACCACGCCTTTGCGGCCATGTTCGGCTTTGGCTCCTCGGCGGAAGCCATGGAAGCGAGGGACCACCACTTCTCGGCCGACCCGTCGCAATATGGCGGATTTCTCCAGAGGCTCCTGCGCGAGGGAGCACTCACGCGACACGAAGTCATGGCCCGGCGAAAGGACGGCTCGCTCTTTCAGGCCATTGAGAATGTCGCCCTCATCAGGGGACCGCAAGGCGAACAGCTCATCGAGGGCACGCTCATGGACCTCTCCGAGCACGAGGCCCTCGCCCGCGAGCGCCTGCGCGCCAGGGGCCTGGAGATCATCGGCACCATCGCCGCCGGCGTGGCCCACGAGGTGCGCAACCCCCTCTTCGCCATCCAGGTCAACCTCGAGGCCCTGGCGCGGCGCTTCAGCCCCAGCGCCGAGACCCGGAGCTTCCTGGACAACGTGCTCGAACACGCCGGGCGGCTCAATTCTCTCATGCAGAGCCTTTTGGAGCTGGGCCAGGTTTCCAGCCACGAAGCGATCCTCGTGAACGACCCGCGCCAGATCGTGGCCGAGGCCCTGGCCCTGGCGGAGCAGAACAACCCCCGCCTCCGGGGCCGCGTCGCGACCGCCTTCTGCGACCGCCCGCAGCCGTTCGCAGCGGACCCCCAAAAGATCGTCAAGGCCCTCCTGCACCTTCTCGACAACGCCGCCCAGGTCTCCCCGCCCGAGGGCACCGTCACACTGGCCTGCGTGTGCAAGGATGGCCTCTGCGCCATCAGCATCTCCGACCAGGGGCCGGGCCTGCCCCCCTCCATCCGGGACCGCCTCTTCGAACCCTTCGTTACCGCCAGCTCGAACCGCAGGGGGCTCGGCCTCGCCCTCGCCCGCCACTACGTCGAGAGCAGCGGCGGCACCCTCGAGGCCGCCGACAACGCCCCCCCGCCCGGGGCCACCTTCACCGTGAAGCTGCCGATCGTGGAGGGCACGGCGGGGAGCGAGGGGTCAGGATGACCAAGGGCGCTCGCCCATGACATCTCCTATGCCGTCATTCTGGCGAGCGGAGCGAGTCCAGAACCTGATTCCGGACAAGCCGGAATGACGGGGAACGAGGGGATGGCCCCAGATTCCGCGATTGAGCGAGGAGATGGCGAGGCAAGGCTCATCCAGCCATGGGTTGCGAGCTAGGGTAGTTTGCCTGAAAGGGGGCCGACCTTTCATCCCATCTCGCCTAATCGCTTAATTGCCTAATCGCGAGGAGTAGTCGCCGTCAGGCGAGGGCTCCCACGCCGGCGGGAATTGCATCGCGGAATTTGGGATGGCGGGAGGGCTTGACCGGCCGGTGCGGGGGGCCTACAGTGGCATCAGCGCGAGCAAGCTGGCGGCGGACCCAACGGGATAATCATCGTTGGGCGGCGCGGAGGGGGAACCAGAATGGGCTTCCCGGCTCCAACCGATTCCGAGAAACCGGGGCACCTCTCGCTTCGCCGCGCCCTGGGCCTGGCTCTCTGCCTGGCGCTGCTCGCGCTCATCGGCCTGGGGGCCCGCCGTTACGCCCTCGCCGAGCGGGAGCAGGCCGTGGAGGCGTGGGGGGGACGCCTCACGGCCATGGCGGACGACCGGGAGAAGGCGCTGGAAGCGTGGCTCACCGAGCGCTGGGGCGACGCTCGCGAGATCGCCTCCTTCCCGAGCGTCGATGAGCTGTTGGCCGGCCGAGGCGCTCTGCCCCTGGTGAAACGGCACGTCGATCAGGTCCTCGACAGCTTCGTAACCAACGCCGGGTACCTGGCCGCATACGTCCTGAACGCAAGCGGCGAGGAGGTGGCCGCAACGGAGGGCGCTCCCCCTCTCGCACCCCCGTGTGCCGCGGCGGCGCGTGCGGCCCGCGCCGGACAAAACCAGGGGGCGTTGATCTATCGGGGCGTGAGGACGGGTGACACGCGGATGGGATTTCTCGCGCTCGTGAGGGCACCGGGCCAGCAGGGGGGCGTGCCGGCGAGGGGGTGGGTCCTGCTCATCATGGACCCCGCCCGGTGGCTCTTCCCGCTGCTCCAGCACCAACCCGTCCCAACCCGGACGGGCGAGACGGTCCTGGCCGAGGTAGAGGATGGGAGCATCCTCTTCATCAGCCCGCTCCGGTTCTGGCCGGCCAAACCACTCCCGCTTCGCCTGCCGCTCAGTACCCCCGGCCTCGCCGCCCGTTTCGCCGCGGAGGGCCGGAAGACCTTCGGCGCGTTCACCGACTACCGCGGCGTGCCGGTTTTCGCGGCCACCCGGCCAATCCGGGGGACGAACTGGGGCCTGGTGGTGAAGGTGGACCGCTCGGAGGCGCTGGCCTCCTACCACCGGGACATGATCCAGCAGGGACTGCTGCTTCTGGCTCTCCTGATGATCCTGGCGGGCGCGGGGTACGGCCTCTGGCGCCGCCAGCGGCTGGGGGCCTTGAAGGCGGTCCTCGCGGAGCGGGAGCGCTCCGAGGGGCGCATCCTCCAGCTCAACCGACTGCTCAGGACCCTCTCGGAGATCAACCAGCTCATCGTGCGCGAGCAGGAGCGCCAGCGCCTGCTCTCCGGGGCCTGCCGCATCCTCGCGGAGCAAGGCCTGTTCCGCATGGCCTGGATCGGATTCAAGGGCGAATCCACGGGAACGGTGGCTCCCGTTGCTTCCAGCGAGGGCGCCAGGGCCTATCTCGAGGGGGTGACGGTGCGCTGGGACCACTCCCCCGCCGGGCGCGGCCCCACGGGCACGGCCATCCGGGAGAACCGCCACGTCCTCAACCTGGACGTGACCACCAACCCGGCCATGGCCCCCTGGAGGGAAGCGGCCCTTCGGGCCGGCTACCGCTCCTCGGCGGCCTTTCCCATCCGCGTGCGCGAGGCCGTCGTGGGCGCGCTCACCGTCTACGCCGAGCGGCCCCACGCCTTCGGCGAGGAGGAGGTGGCCCTCCTGGACGAGCTGGCGGGGGACTTGGGGTACGCCCTCGAGGTCCTCGAAGTGAGGGCCGAGCGCCTCAAGGCGCAGGAGGCGCTTCGGGAGAGCGAGGAGCGTTTCCGGCTCTTCATGCAGGCAATCCCGGCGCGCGTCTTCATCAAGGACGCCGAGAGCCGCTACCTCTACTTGAACGAGTACATGGCCTCCACGCTGGGCCGGCCCGTCGAGGAGTGCATCGGCCGTACGCCCGAAGAGATCTACGGCGCCGAGGTTGGGGCCTCCCTGCGTGGCCACGACACCGAGGCTCTCTCGAAAAATGGGCCGACCCGGTGGCAAGAGGGGCTGCCCCTGCACGGCGATCAGCGCCTCTTCAGCTCCATCAAATTTCCCATTCCGAGTCCGTCGGGGACGCTCCTCGGCGGGGTCTCCCTGGACGTCACGGAGCGCCTGCGCGCCGAGGAGGAGGTCCGCCGGCTCAACGAGCGCCTTCGCCTGCTGGCCGTGGCCGTCCAGGAGCTGGCCGCGGCGCGGAGCCTTTCGGACGTGACGGAGGTGGTCCGCCGGTCGGCCCGCTGGCTGGTGGGAGCGGACGGCGTGACCTTCGTGCTGCGAGAGGGGGACCAGTGCCGCTACGTGGAGGAGGACGCCATCGGCCCCCTCTGGAAGGGCACGCGCTTTCCCCTGGAGGAGTGCATCAGCGGGTGGGCCATGCTGCGCGGGGAGACGGCCGTCATCGAGGACATCTACGCCGATCCGCGCATCCCCCACGACGCCTACCGCACCACCTTCGTCAAAAGCCTCGCCGTGGTGCCCGTCCGGCGGGAGGAGCCCATGGGTGCCATCGGCGCCTACTGGGCCGAGAAGAGGAGGGCCACGGACGACGAGGTGGCCATTCTCCAGGCCCTCGCGGGCGCCACGGCGCGTGCCATCGAAAACGTGCAGCTCTACGAGGAGCTGGAGCGGCGCGTCCAAGAGCGCACCGCCGAGCTGAAGGCCTCCAACGAGGAGCTGGAGGCCTTTTCCTATTCCGTCTCCCACGACCTGCGGGCGCCCCTCAGGGCCATCGACGGCTTTTCGCGGGCGCTGGACGAGGACTACGGAGAGCGGCTCGACGACGAGGGCCGGCGCCTGTTGGGGGTCATCCGCTCCAGCACCCGGCAGATGGGCCAGCTCATCGACGACCTGCTGAACCTCTCCCGCGCGGGGCGCCACGAGCTGCGGCGTGCCCCGGTGGACATGACGGCGCTGGCGCGTCTGGCCTTCGAGGAGCTCGCCGGCGTCCAGCCCCGCCCCGGCCTCACCCTCCACCTGGCGCCCCTGGAGAGGGCCACCGGCGATCCCTCCCTCCTCCGGCAGGTCTGGGTCAACCTCATGAGCAACGCGCTCAAGTTCTCGGCCGGCCGAAGGCCGGCGGTCATCGAGGTGGGAGGACGGCGGGACGGCGCACAGGTGGTATACTGGGTGAGAGACAACGGCGTGGGCTTCGACGAGAGGTACGCCCACAAGCTCTTCGGAATCTTCCAGCGCCTGCACGGCAAGGCGGAGTTCCCGGGCACGGGCGTGGGGCTGTCCATCGTCAAGCGCATCGTCACCCGCCACGGCGGGCGCGTCTGGGCCGAGAGCCGGCTGGGAGAGGGCGCCACCTTCTTCTTCAGCCTGCCGGAGGCCGAGGGGGAGCACGATGGAGGCACATGAGCCGGTGGATATCCTGATCGTCGAGGACGACCCGAACGACCTGGAGCTGGCGCTCAGGGCGCTCAGGAAGGGCAACATCGTCAATCCCATCTACTCGGTTTCGGACGGCGCCGAGGCGCTGGATTTCCTCTTCGGCGAGGGCGCCTACGAGGGGCGGGAGACGGTCCCGATCCCCAAGGTCATCCTCCTGGACCTCAAGCTCCCCAAGGTGGACGGCCTGGAGGTCCTGCGGCGGGTGAAGGGCGACGAGCGGACGAAGATCATTCCCGTGGTGGTCCTCACCTCCTCCCGCGAAGAGCGCGATGTGATCGAGAGCTACCGCCTGGGCGTGAACAGCTACATCGTCAAGCCGGTGGGCTTCGAGAACTTCGTGCAGGCCGTCTCCCACCTCGGCCTCTACTGGCTCCTGTTGAACCAGCCGCCCCGGTAGGAGCCGCCCCCCGTGACCGCGCCCTTGCGGAGCCGCGCGAACCGACAGCGGAGGAGGACACCATGAGCCAACCCCTGCGCATTCTCCTGGTGGAAGACGTGCCCACGGACGCGGCTCTGGTGGAGCGGGAGATCCGGAAGGAGGACCTCGACTTCGTCTCCCGGCGCGTCGAAACCCGCGAGGAGTTCCTCGCCGCCCTGGAGGAGTTCGAGCCCGATCTCATCCTCTCCGACTACAACCTGCCCCAATTCGACGGCCTGTCGGCGCTGCGCCTCGCGGGCGAGCGCGCCCCCGAGGTTCCCTTCATCATCATCACTGGCTCCCTCAACGAGGAGACGGCCGTGGAGTGCATGAAGGCCGGCGCCGACGACTACATCCTCAAGGACCGCCTGGCGCGCCTCGTGCCCGCCATTCGCGGGGCCATGGAGAAGCGGCGGCTGCTGGCCGAGAGGCGGCAGGCCGAGGTGGAGCTGCGCGAGAGCGAGGAGAGCTACCGCCTCCTCTTCGAGCGGAACCTCGCGGGCGTGTACCGCTCCACCACCGACGGCCGCCTGCTGGATTGCAACGACGCCCTGGCGGCGATCTACGGGTACGACTCCCGGGAGGAGGCGCTGGCCCAGCCCGCCCAGGTCTTCCACCCGAACCCGGAGTCCAGGGCCGCCTTCGTCGAGCGCCTGAGGCGCGAGCGGCTGTTGAAGAACCTCATCTCCGAAGGGCGCCGCAAGGACGGCAGCCCGGTCTGGGTTCTGGAGAACGCCTCCCTCATCCCGGACAGAAGGAGCGGCGAGGAGACCATCGAGGGGACCATCATCGACGTCACGGAGCAGAGGCGCGCCGAGGAGGAGGGCGCCCGCCTCGCGGCCGCCATCGAACAGAGCCACGAGAGCATCGTGATGACCGACCTCCAGGGGACCATCCTCTACGTGAACCCGGCCTTCGAACACATCACCGGGTACTCGCCGCAGGAGGCCGTGGGCCAGAATCCCCGAATCCTCAAGAGCGGGCTCCACGACAAGGCCTTCTACGAACGGATGTGGAGCACCCTCCTCGCCGGACAGCCCTGGAGGGGCCGGTTTACCAACCGGCGCAAGGACGGCTCGCTCTTTGTGGAAGAGTCCATCCTCTCGCCCGTGCGCGATGCCTCCGGGACCATTACCGCCTTCGTGGCGGCCAAGCGCGACGTGACCCAGGAGATCGAGCTGCAGCGGAAGCTGGAACAGGCCAAGAGGCTGGAGACCGTGGGCATGATCGCGGGTGGGGTGGCCCACGAGGTGCGCAACCCCCTCTTCGCCATCACGACCATCGTCACGGCCCTCGAACGCAAGCTCAAGGATAAGCCGGAATTCGGTGAGTACGTCATGCACATCCAGGAGCAGACCCGTCGGCTCAACGCCCTGATGAACGACCTGCTCACCCTGGGACGGCCCATCAACCCGGAGGAGTTCGTCCCCCTCGATCTGCGGGCGGTCCTGCGGGAAGCCAAGGAGGTCGTCTCGGCGGGGGGAGCGGATACCGGCGCGTGCCTCTTGGACCTCGGGCAGGAGCCCCTGGAGGTGATGGGCATTGCGGTAAAGCTCCAGCAACTCTTCGCCAACCTGGGTCAGAACGCCCTCTCCTTCACGCCGCCGGGCGGCGTGGTGCAGGTGCTTGCGCGCCGCGAGGGGACCCAAGCGCTCGTCACCGTCACCGACGCCGGTCCCGGCATTCCCGCCGACCTGCTCCCCCGCCTCTTCCAGCCCTTCCAGACGGGGCGCAAGGGCGGCACCGGCCTCGGGCTCGCCATCGTCCGCCAGATCGCCACCGCCCACGGAGGCACCGTGGAGGCCGCAAATAACGACCCGCCGCCGGGGGCCACCTTCACGGTCAGACTGCCGCTGGCGGAAGCTTCGAAGGGTCGCTCCTGAGAAGGATGACCGGGAGGGCACAGGGCAGAGCGCCGCACCGTCGCCCTTGGCCCTCTGCGATTCTGGACTCGCTCCGCTCGCCAGAATGACGGCATGGGGGGCCCTTCGGTGCCTGCCCCACGGTTCCGGTCCATCATTCCGGGTCCTGGTCGCGCTCCGCCTGCCAGGATTGCAGCTTGTGCACAAGCCTTCTGCCTGCGGCTCTTCCTCCGCCGCCATGGAGCGGGCCTATGCGCACACCCCCCATCTGTGGTATACCTTCGCCGGGATTGGATTCGCGGCCTTCGCGGCCCTGCTGGTCTTCCGGTGGGTCACGGGCCGCCTGGACCGGGGCCGCCGGGCGTAGAGCCAGGGCCTATCCAAGACGGGGCCGCGGGTCCGGAGGGGATTGGCTTGAAGCGAGCGGCTCTCGTCGTGCTTGGGCTGCTGTGGGCCTCGCTCCTGTGGCCCAAAAATCCGTCGGCCCAGATGTTTCTCTTCAACTTCAGGGACCTGACGCGGCAGGCGTCGAGCCTTTACGACGAGCAGGGAAGCGCGCTCTGGGGCCGGCCCCTGCCGGCCGTCCGCTGGATGGCCGTGGAGAGGAACGACCTCATCCTGACCGAGGATCCCAAACTTTCCGCCTTCCACAGTACGAAGGGGTTGTGGGTGGGGCCGCGGCCCCACTCCCTGGCCGTGGCCACCACCGCCACCCAATTCGCCGGCAAAACGTGGGCCATGATTCTGGCATCCGACTTTCCCCACCAGGCGGCACGGGCTCTGCGCCTGCTTCTCCGCGAAGGCTGGCATAGCATCGAAGACAGGGTGCTCCCCTCCTCCATCCCGCAGGGAGAGCCGACGGAGCTGCTGGACGAGCCCGAGGGGCGCCTGTGGCTCCGGCTGGAGGTGGAGGCCCTCGTCCGCGGACTCGGCCACACGGGAGAGCAGCGCCGGGAGGACTTCGAGGCCGCCCTCACCTTCCGGGCCGAGCGCTACCAGATCGCCGACCCCGACGAGCGCCAGTGGGAGCGGACTCTCGACGTGCGCGAGGGAGTCGCGGAGTACATGGCCTGGAAGCTGCCCCCCATCGAGGACCCCAGCGCCGATCTGGCGGCCACGATTCGCGGTCGGCTGGACACGAACCAATCCTACGTCAGGAGCTTCGCCTACATGACGGGACCGGCCTATGGCTTTCTCATGGACGATCTGGCCAAGGGCTGGCGGCAGAGCCTCCTCCTCATGCCGGAGCCCGATCTCCAGCTCCTCGCCGCGGACCAGATCATGGGCGCCAAGGCGCTGGTCTCGAGGGCCCTGGCCGGAGGCAACCTCACCGCCCGGGAGAAGGAGGCCCTGACATCGAGGGCCGATGAGCTGGGTGTCTCTTTCGGCATCCAGGGGATCCAGAAGGAGGAGGAGGCGCGATGGGCCCGCATGAGCGCCGAGCGGGAGGCGCTTCAGAAGCAGTTCACGGCCGGAACTACCCTGCGCATCTGCCCCCGCGACATGCGCATCGTCTTCGACCCCAACCACCAGATCGCCATGGGCAAGCTGGGGACCTGCTATACGGGCGCTTTCTCGTGGCAGTCGCCGGACGGCAGCCTGACCTCCGATGGCGCGGTGCTGGTGACTTCCGACTGGCACGAGCTGTGGCTTCCGCTCGGCCGGGAGGCGGTGACCCCCGGAAGCCTGGACCATCCCCTTCACCTGGTGGGTAAAGGCTGGACCCTGAATCTAGGCCCCGGCTGGACGCTCCGCCAGGAAGCGGGCGCCATCATCGCCGAGCCTCCCTCCCTGAAGAGCTCCTAGCCTCTTCGTCGGGTTCGAAACACATCGTGAGAGCGCGCCGCACCCCCGGGGACGAGAGTCCTGCGGGCTTGGTCGTCGTCTGACGGCGGCCGCCACGGCGCGCAGGCGCGCGATTGCGGGAGAGATCCCCCTAAACGCGCTCGGGGGACCTCCGAAAAGGTCCCCCTGCTTCGCGGCGGCTTTCGCTGGTGCGGGAGGTCCCCAGGGAGAGAGGGGTGGAGCCTTGACCCGCGCCGCGAAAACCACCTCGGCCGAACCCAGCGGGGAACCCCACCAGAACCCCGGCTCTCTCCGGCCGCCGCCCGAAGGCGATGAGATCACATTAGGGCGCGCCCGAGCCGTTGTCTTCAGTCTCGAGTATGAGTCCGACACTCATACTTTCGGTTGAGTCCGGTGCCCCCTCGGAGACCCGTCTCGAAGGCCTGAACCCTTGCTGCAGCTGGAGTTAACGCCCTTCGCCGAGAACCAACTCCGTGGGTGCCGGAGGGGTCAGAGCGAGAAAGGTGGAGAGAAAGCCTCGCCCATCACCGATCATCCATTGCCCCTCATCAACCCAGCGGGGGCAGGCTCCGGGCGGAAAGGGCGCTCCCCTCCCGCCCGGTCGGTTACTTGGAGTGCTTCTCGAAGTACTCGAGGGAGCCCTTCACGTCGCCCTTCATGGTTTCGCCGCCGGGCTTCCAGTTGGCCGGGCAGACCTCGCCCGTCTTCTTGACGGTCTGAATGGCCTGAAGCGTGCGCAGGGTCTCCTCCACGTTGCGCCCCACGCCCAGGTGGTTGACGGTGGCGTGCTGGACGACGCCCTCCTCGTCGATCACGAAGAGGCCGCGCAGAGCCACGCCCGCGGGGTCGAGCAGCACGCCGTAGTCCCTCGCCAGGCTCTTGTTCAGATCGGAGAGGTGCGGGAAGGGCACGGGCCCGAGGCCGCCCTGCTTGCGAGGCGTCTTCTGCCAGGCCAGGTGGACGAACTTGCTGTCCACCGATGCGGCCAGCACCTCGGCTCCGAGCTTCTTGAACTCCTCGTAGCTATCCGCAAAGGCCGTGATCTCCGTGGGGCAGACGAAGGTGTAGTCGAGCGGGTAGAAGAAGAGGACCACGTATTTGCCTTTGAAATCCGAGAGCTTCACCTGGGCGAAATCGCCGTTGACCACCGCATCCAGAGTAAATTCGGGAGCTTTTTGTCCAACCAGACTCATTCCATCTCCTCCTTGCTGTCGTTGCGACCTTGGGTACGCTTGGGGACCACCCCCGCCTAACTCAAAGCAAGCGATGTGCCAGGGCTAGGAGCCCGCATCCGCTGGATTTCCGCCCCCTCCGCGTTGCGGGCTTGAAACCAGGAGGCGGCGAGGTTGCACGCGGGAACCCGAGGAGGCAGCGGGCGCAGGCCTCTCCTCCCCCGCTGAAACGCGCACGCCTTGCCTGACCCCCGGTACTTTGTTACAAGGGGAGAATGCCCGGAGCCCAGGGTGGGGCCGTTGGTATGTGTCTTGCTCGCCTACGCGGATGGAGGTCGTCATGCGGACGCTGTTGACCGTCAAGAGCCACTTCTCGGCCGCCCACAGGCTCCACCGGCCCGAGTGGTCCCTTGCCCGCAACCGGGAGATCTTCGGTCTCTGTTCCAACCTCAACGGGCACGGACACAACTACCTGTTGGAGGTGACGGTGGAGGGGCCCGTGGACCCGGAGACCGGAATGATCCTCGACATGAAGGAGCTGAAGGCCCTGATCGAGAGGGAGATCATCGAGCGCGTGGACCACAAGAACCTCAACATGGACGTCCCCTTTCTGGAGGGGGTCATCCCCACGGCCGAGAATCTGGCCGTGGCCTTTTGGGAGGTCTTGGACCCCAAGATTTCCGCCGGGAGACTCTATGAAATCCGACTTCAAGAAACCGATCGCAACACGGCCATCGTTCGCCGCTGAGGACGTCGCGGCGCAACACCGGTCGCTCGGGGCCGCGGCCCTCTCCCTGGCGGGAGGGCTTCCCCTCACGGAGGGGTACACGGACCGCCTGGAGGCCCTCAGTCGGGGCATGCTCGAAGAGCTGGGCGAGGACCCCTCCCGAGAGGGGCTGGTTCAGACGCCCAAGCGCGTGGCGAAGTCCATGCGCTTCCTGACCTCGGGCTACGACGCGGACCTGGCCGACATCGTCAACGGAGCCGTGTTCGACGCGGAGGACTACCGCGAGCTGGTGCTGGTGCGGGACGTGGAGTTCTACTCGCTCTGCGAGCACCACCTGCTGCCCTTCTTCGGCAAGGTCTCCGTGGCCTACCTCCCGGGGGAGAAGATCATCGGCCTCTCCAAGATCCCCAGGCTCGTGGACGCCTTCGCCCGGCGCCTTCAGGTGCAGGAGCGCTTCACCAAGCAGATCGCGGACAGCCTGGAGGAGATCATCAGCCCCAGGGGCGTGGCCGTTCTGGCCACGGGCTTCCACCTCTGCATGGCCATGAGGGGCGTCGAGAAGCAGGCCAGCCAGACCACCACCACCGCCTTCACGGGGGATTTCCAGCGCGACGAGCGTCGCCGCAAGGAGTTCCTCAGCCTCCTCAAGACCAGGCAGCGGGAGCCCCTGGGGTTCTAGAGCCGCCTGAAAAGAGAAGACTCACCACCAAGACACCAAGGCACCAAGACAGATGGGGCGGGAAGAAGCAAGAAGTTCTTCCCTGTTTCCCTGTCTCTCTGTTTCCATCCCTTCACGATGCCAGCGGAGCAACGCTGAGGGCCGGCTTCGGGGGCGGCTGGCGATGCCTGGGCCTGGGCTGGGTGGGGACCTTCTCCTGCCGCTCCTGGAGCAGCTTCTTCACCGCCTGAAGGCTCTCGCGGGCTATGGCCTTCTCCAGGCCCAGAACCTCGGAGGGCGCCGGGAAGTTCGCGGCCCACCGCCCCACCGCCTCACCCTCCTGCCGGAAGTTCAGGGCCTCCGTGGCGACCAGGCCAGCCAGCAGCCCCGTCTTGGGATTAGAGAGGGCATCCACGGAGAGGTAGTTCTTCAGCTCCCCTCTCTGGTCCGGATAGAGCACGTCGCCCACGTCGCCGAAGGCCTCGTTGAGGGAGGCCGCCTCGGGCGAGACGCCCAGCTCGGAGGGGACGCCGCCCGCCGCCACCCAGAGGGGAACCGCCACGCCGGTGACGGGCTGGCCGAGGATCACCCACGCCGTAGCCAGCCGGGGGTCCTGTCCCGGCCGGACCCCCTCGAAGACCACGGCGGCCGAGGTGATGGCGCGGTTGATGCTGTCGCCCACGTAAGCCCACTCCGGAGCCCCGCGCCTGCGCTTCTCGGCGGGGAAGGAGTCCAGCCGCACGTTGGCCGTGTCGCGGGCCACCGTCGCCAGCAGCGACTGGGCGTCGAGCTTCCTCTCCCTCGCCAGCTCGCCCAGCAGGCTCACCGCCCTGTCGTGGCGGAGGAAGCCCGTGCCCGATTCGGGGTCGCCCGACTCGCTGTAGTTGGTTCGGACCAGGAAGCCCTGCGGAGCGATGGCCGGGTCGTCGGCGTTGAAGCGCTTGTAGCTCGTCTTGCCCGTCTCGAAGTAGGCGGCGCCGCCCTTGGCGTCGATCACGCCAAAATTGGCCGAGACGTCCCGGCCGCCCGGGTTGGTCTTCTCCAGGAGCGCCTGGAAGTCCTGCACCGTGGCGCAGGATTGGAGGGCCAGCTTCATGAAGGCGCCCTCGCCGTTGGTCTCGCCCTTGCCCAGGTTGTAGGAGGCCGAGTTCATGACGGCGAAGCCCTGCGAGTTGATCCCCGCCCAGATCTGCATGCCCGCCGCGTCTCCCGTGTCCACCAGCCCGACGTAGGGATACCGCCCGTCGTCGCAGTAGACCACCTGGTTATGAAGGTCGTCCGAGTCGCGGTTCTTCCAGAGCAGGGGCCGACCGTTGGCCGTGGCGGCGCCCGTGACGACCGCGGTGGTGCAGGCCGAAGGCGCGGGCCCCGAGGCCAGAACGGCAAAGGCGGCCAGGACGAGGCCCCAACGCAAGGGGGCGAACCGGGGGAAACGGGTCTTACGGCGCATGGTCTCCTCCCAAGCGGAGAAATAGTTTAGTGTCCATCCAGAAAAGCCGTTTGAGGATGGAGGGCGGAGGGGGAAAGCAGCCCGCGCAGAATCAAACGCTTGGCTGGCACTCCGCCCTCCACGCTCAACCCTCCACCTCGCCCATCCGGACTTTCCGGATGGGAATGATTTTAAGCCTTCACGCCGCGGTGGACCAAATGCGAGTCTTCTCTCCCAATCGTGCCACATTGCCCCCCAAATTCCGCAATGCAATTCCCGTCGATGTGGGAGCTGTCCCCTGACGGCGACTTCCCCATCGCGATTAAGCGAGTAAGCAATTAGGCGATTAAGCAATTAAGCGATTAAGCGAGTAAGCAATTGAGTGGGACGGGATGAAAGGCCGGCCCCTTTCAGGTAAGCTGCCCTAGCTCGCGATCCATGGCCGGATGAGCCTTGCCCCGCCTTCTCCTCACTCCATCGCGGGATTGGGCCCCCGGCTGGCCTGGCGGCGGAGGGCCCTTCGGGATATCCTTCCCGGAGAGCCCGCGGACTTGGCTCACGGCAGACCATGGCGGCCACGCCACGAGACCGTCCATCGGACGGAGGAAGGCGCATCGTGCTGAAAGTCCTCCTGCTGGATCTGGATGGGACCCTTCTCGGCAACAGCATGGAACTCTTCGTCCCGGCCTACCTAGAGGCGCTCGGAGGCTTCCTCTCGAACCACGTCCCGCCCAGGCGCCTGGTCAACGAGCTGCTGAACGCCACCCGCGTCATGGCCGCCAACGACGGCACCGGGGCCACCAACGAGGAGCTGTTCGCCTCCGCCTTCTACCCCGCCGTCGGCCGGGAGCGCGCCCAGCTCGAACCGGTCATCCGGCGCTTCTACGCCGAGGAGTTCCCCAAGCTCCGCCCCCTCACCCGCCCCGTGCCCGAAGCCCCTCGGCTCGTGGAGTGGGCCTTCGGCCGGGGCCTCCAGGTGGCCATCGCCACCAACCCCCTCTTCCCGCGCACCGCCATCGAACAGCGGCTGGAGTGGGCCGGCGTGGGCGTCCAGCGGTTTCCATACGCCCTGGTCACCACCTACGAGACCATGCACGCCTGCAAACCGCACCCGGCCTATTACAGGGAGATTTTCAGCCTTCTCGGCCGGGAGCCGGAGGAGTGCCTCATGGCCGGCGACGACTGGGGAGCCGACATCCGGCCCGCCACCGGCCTGGGATGTCCGGCCTGGTGGGTTGCCAATCCGGCGGCGCAGCCGCCCGCCGCCCCGCCCAGGCTCGTGGGCCAGGGGCGCCTTTCGGCCCTGCTCGACCGCCTCCTCGCCGCCGAGTCCGGCCTTGACCCGGTTCTCGACCTCCCTTAGCGACGGCTCTTCTCCCCCGCCCACACCTCGCCTCTCTTCAGGCGCCGGGGCCTCTTCATGGCTGTCGCTCTTCGCGCTAAGATGAGAGGAAGGAGCGAGCTCCATGGCACGGAAAAAAGGAAGCGGTGAACCCAGCCCTCGTCCGGCCTGCGAGTTCGACGCGGATGCGCTGAGGCTCAGGCTCGATATGACGATCCAGGGCGTGCCGTCGGCCATCCCTCCGGTGGTGGAGCGCATCATGAAGGTGGTGGCGGAGCTGGGCTGCGCGCGCGACCAGGAGTACGAGATCCGCCTTGCCCTCTCGGAGGCCCTGGCCAACGCTGTCCTGCACGGTTGCCACGGCGATCCGAACCAGTGCGTCCAGATCGGCGTCGAGTGCGATCCGGAGAGGGGCATGCTCATCGTCGTGCGGGATCCCGGCGCCGGCTTCGACCCGAGCAAGGTCCCAAGCCCCGTCGTGGGCGAGCAGCTCTTCCGCGACCGGGGCCGGGGCATCTTCCTGATCAATCATCTCATGGGCGAGGTCTCCTTCAACCGCCGCGGCACCGAGATCCGCATGCGCCCCCGCACGGGGGGAGGCGCCGGCGGCGGAAGGTGAGGGGCGTGAGCGGGCTTCGCCGTTGCCATGCCGGGTCAACATCCGCTATACATGGGAAGGTGAGGAGGCGCCTTTGAGCCTGTCGCTGGCGACCCGCGAGCAGGAGGGAAGGGTGCCCCTGGTCGGACTCGACCGGGAGGGGCTGGCCTCCCTCTGCGACGGCCTGGGCCTCAAGCCCTTTCAGCTCTCCGAGATCTACCGCTGGATCTACGGCCGGCGGGTGCTCGATCCCCTCGCCTGGACCAACCTCCCCAAGGAGGCCCGCGCCGCCCTGGCCGCCCGGACGAGCGCCGACCTGCCGGAGGTGACGGGCGAACAGCTCTCATCCGACGGCACGCGGAAGTTCCTGCTCCGCCTCTCGGACGGCCAGGCCATCGAGGCCGTCTTCATCCCCGACGGGAACCGAAGGACCGTCTGCGTCAGCTCGCAGGTCGGCTGTGCCGTGGGCTGCGCCTTCTGCCTCACGGCCCGCATGGGCTTCCGGCGGAACCTCACCCCCGGCGAGATTCTTGGCCAGTTCTTCGTCCTCGAGGAGCGCACCGACATCCGCGAGGTGGGATACAACGTCGTCTTCATGGGCATGGGCGAGCCCATGGCCAACCGGGCCAACCTGGAGGCGGCCCTAGCCATCCTGGAGGACGAGGAGGGTCTGGCCATCTCCTGGCGGCGGATCACCGTCTCCACCTCCGGCCTCGCGGACCAGATGGAGGCCTTCGCCAAGAGCACCGTCTGCCCGAGGCTCTCCCTCTCGCTCAATGCCCCGTTGGACGGCCTGCGCACGCGCCTCATGCCGATCAACGCCCGGTACGACCTCAAGCGCTTGCGCGCCCTCCTGCAGGACCTCTCGCGGCGGAACCGGGAGCGCATCTCGCTGGAATACGTCCTGCTCGGAGGCGTGAACGACGGACCTGAGGATGCGGAGGGAGTGGCTCGGTTCGCCAAGGGGCTGAAGGTGAAGGTCAACCTGATCCAGTTCAACGCAGCGGAGGGCCTCCCCTTCGTACCCTCGGACGGGGAGAGGACCCGCACGTTCCAGGCGGTGCTCCTGCGCCACGGCGTGCCCACGAGCATCCGCAAGAGCCGGGGGCGGGACATCCTGGCGGCCTGCGGCCAGCTCGCCCGAAACAACTGGCCGGGAGGCGACGCATGAGGCACCCGGCGTCCCTCCTGCTACTCTGCGCCGCCCTGGCGGGCGCGGCCCTGCCGGCCCGCGCCCAGATCCGCATCGAGCACGACAGCAACGGGCAGATCGTCATCACCAACCGCGGTTCGGCCTCGGCGGAGGCCCTTCGCGGCTCCCCCTCGCGCTCGGCGCCGCTGCCTCCCATCAGCAGCAGGGAGCGCCGCGAGATCAGAACCAAGCTCGAAAGCGCCTGCCGCAGCGAGGGGCTGGACTACAACCTCGTGGCCTCCCTCGTGCGGGCCGAGTCGGACTTCCGGCCCAACGTTCTCTCCAAGAAGGGGGCCGTGGGCCTCATGCAGCTCATGCCCGCCACGGCCAAGCGGTTCGGCGTGAACAACCCCTGGGATCTAGACCAGAACATCAAGGGCGGAACGGCCTACCTGGCCTACCTCAAGGGGCTCTTCGGCGACAACCTGCCCCTCATGCTGGCGGCCTACAATTCGGGCGAGAACGCGGTGCAGCAGTACGGCATGAAGATCCCCCCCTACGCCGAGACGGTCCGCTACGTCTTCCAGATCCTCGCCGACTACGGCCGGCCGCACCTGGTGCAGGAAGCCAAGACCCTTCTGGCCTCGCCCGGAGACTACGACCGCTACTACCTGGCCCGGCGCTTCCAGAAGCCCGTCCTGCGGGTCCTCTACATGTACATCGACGCCCAGGGGATCCGGCACATCGACGACGCCCCGCCCTCAGGCGTCGATGCCACGCCGATTGTCTTCAAGGATGAGGGGTGATAGATGAGGGATCATGGCTGTCCAAAATAATTTCAGCTTACGGTTGAGCAGTTGGCTTCGCTTTTCGCTGGAAGCGAAAAGCGGCGTCCCGGCGCCGATGGGCCTCATGCCAGGAAAGCGAGGCGGCCGCACCGCAAGCGTACTCCCTGTACGCTGAGGATGCGGACGCCGAAGCTTGACGCAGCAGGAGGTCCGTCGCCGCCGGCGCACCCGTGGAGGGTGGGGGGACGGTTCGTATTAGATCAGCTGGGGCTGGCGCCCGAAGGGCGGCTGAGGGCCTGCGGCCGGAGCGCGGCCACGCTCGCGTGGACGCGCCCGGACCAAGCCCCCAGCGCCGCGCTGAAGGCGCGGCCTAGACCCAGCCGTGGTCCGGAGCCGGCAGGGCGATCTATTTTGGACAGGCATGATGAGGGATGAAGGATGGGCAGGCCGAATTCCCTGATCCCAAGTCCCCAATCCACCATTTCCGCCCCCCCTTTTCTTCCGAACGCCGCCGACCCCATCCACTGGATCTCGAAGGAGCTGAAGGCCCGATTCGGCGGCCGTGTCCGCAAAGCCAGCCTGGACACCGGGGCCACCTGCCCCAACCGTGACGGCACGCTCGGCGTGGGCGGCTGCGCCTACTGCGACCCGAGCGGGAGCGGCCCGGGCGACCTCCTCCCGGGCGAACCCTGGGCCCACAGGCTTCGCCGGCTGGCCGCTCGGGGCCTCGCCCGCGGCGAGAGGGGCGTCATCGCCTACTTCCAGGCCTACACCGCCACCTACGGCGTGGCGGCCGGGAAGCTGGAGGCTATGCTCGCGGCGGCCTTCGCCGTGCCGGGGGTGATCGGCCTCGCCCTGGGCGCTCGGCCCGACTGCCTCCCGGCGGAGCTCCTGGCCGTTCTCGAACGGTGGGCGGGGGGGCGCCTGCTCTGGGTGGAGTTGGGCATGCAGAGCCGCCACGACGCCACGCTTCGCGCGCTGAACCGGGGCCACGACCACGCCTCCACGGTCGCCGCCGTGGAGGCCCTGCGGGCGCGCCGTGTCCCGGTGGTCCTCCACCTCATTCTGGGCCTTCCGGGCGAGGGCGAAGGCGCCGTGCGGGAATCGCTGGCCGAGGCCGCGCGGCTGAGGCCCTGGGGGGTGAAGCTGCACCCCCTGCACGTGGTCAGGGGCTCGGCGCTGGAGGGGCCGTGGAAGGCCGGCGGGCTCCCCCTCCTCTCCAGGGAGGCCTACGCCGGCCTGGCCGCCGACGCCATCGAGGCGCTGTCCCCCGAGGTGACCATCCACCGGCTCACCGGCGAACGGCCCGGCGGACTCCTCCTGGCCCCCGACTGGTGCGCCGACAAGCGGGCCACCCTCGGCGCCATCCGGAAGGAGCTCGCCCGGCGGCGGAGCTGGCAGGGCCGCCGCTTTGGGCTCCAACCGGCGGGTTCCCCCGCCACGGCCGGCGGCCTGCCGCAATAAAGCCCTCTCCGCCTTCGTTAATCAGTCCCTGTGAACGACTCGAACCGAGGTCCCGCCCGGTTGGCCAGGCGGGGAGAAACGGCGCCTGTCTCTCATTGGGCGCCACTTGCAAGGAGGAACAAAAGATGTACGAGCTTCCCAAGCTTCCCTACGCCCTCAGCGCGTTGGAGCCCCACATCGACGCCACGACCATGGAGATCCACCACGACAAGCACCACGGCGGCTACGTCGCCAACCTGAACAAGGCCCTGGAGGGGCACCCCGACTTGCAGGGCAAGCCGGTTCAGGATCTTCTTCGTGCCATCGACAAGGTGCCCGAGGCCATCCGCACGGCCGTCCGCAACCACGGCGGCGGTCACGCCAACCACACCATGTTCTGGGAGATCATGGGCCCCAACGCCGGCGGCACTCCCACCGGCGATCTGGCCGGCGCCATCGACAAGACCTTCGGCAGCTTCACCGCCTTCCAGGAGAGGCTCAACGCCATCGCCGGCGGCCACTTCGGCTCTGGGTGGGGTTGGCTCGTCTTGAGCGACGGCAAGCTGGAGGTCATCTCCACCCCCAACCAGGACAGCCCCTTCATGCAGGGCAAGTTCCCCGTGATGGGCGTGGACGTCTGGGAGCACGCCTACTACCTCAAGTACCAGAACCGTCGCGCCGATTACATCAAGGCGTGGTGGAACACGCTCCGGTGGGACGTCATCAACCAGCGCTACCAGAAGGCGCGCGGCTGATCCCGAACCGCCACACCACACGGCAGGCAGTCCAGCCACGGGCCCCGGCGACGGGGCCCTCATTTTTTCAGGTTCGTTAAGAGGCTGACTTTCGGGGCTTTCCCCGCGGCCTCAGCGAGGCGCCCAGCCACGCGCCGGCCAGCAGGGGAACGAGGGGCACCAGAACGGTCCACGGCGAGAAGGCCGGCGAGGGCGTGAACCCCACCAGCCCGCCCAGCCAGCGCGCGGCCAGAACCGAGGCCAGAACCAGGCCGGCGGCCGCCCACATGATCCGGGGGCGAAGGTAGCCCACGACCACGGCCCCTCCCAGGAGCAGCAGAGCCGTGAGGCGTCCCTCCCAGCGCCAGCCCTCGAAGAGCCAGGCCGCCGCGCCCGAAGCCGCCGCGCCGCCCCACAAGAGTCCCGGAAACCATCGCCGGCCAAGCACAGCTCACCTCCTCCCGGCGCTTCCGGCCGGGCCTCCCTCGGCCCAACCCACGGCGGCGAAGCGGTTCACGGCGCCTCCCCTCCCTGCGCCTCCATTTCATCCAGGAGGGCCACGGCCCGACGGAGGTGGGGAATGACGATGGAGCCGCCCACCACGAGGGCCACGTTGAAGGCCTCGAAGAGCTCGGCCCGGCTGCACCCCTCCTCCCTGCACCGGATCACGTGGTAGGCGATGCAGTCGTCGCAGCGGAGCACCATGGAGGCCGTCAGCCCCATGAGCTCCTTGGTCTTGGGCGGCAGGGCCCCTTCGGCGTAGGCCTGCGAATCCAGCGCGAAGAAGCGCTGGATCCCCTTGTGGCCCTCGGCCAGGATGCGCCCGTTCATCTTTTCGCGGAATTCGCGGAACTCTTTCAGGTGCGGCATGACAACCTCCGCAAAGCGAAACGTGAGACGCGAGATGCTGACCCGATCTCTTGCCCCATTCGCCTAACAGCCCACTCGCCGAATCGCTTACTTGCCTAATCGCTTACTCGCTTAATCGCTGAATCGCCTAATTACCTAACCACGCCCCCTCGTCTCAATGATCTCCACGTCGTACCCGTCGGGGTCGCAGACGAAGAGGTAGCGGCTCTTCAGCTCGGGCCGGCTCGGCCAGAACTCCCAGCCGCGGCGCTTCACCTCCGCCTCCACCGCATCCAGGTCGGGCGTCCCGAAGGCGAGGTGGCCGTACTGGTCCCCCAGCGTGTAGTCCGGGTTGTCGTGGTTGTAGGTCAGCTCCAGGAAGTACCGCTCCTCCTCGTCCGTGAGGAAGACGAGGGTGGCCTCATCGCCCACGGGCGTGCGCCGGACCTCGTGCAGGCCGATGAAGCCGCAGTAGAAGGCCAGGCTTTTCTCGAGATCTCGCACCCTCAGCATCGTGTGCAGGAGCCTCATGATCCACCTCCGCCGAGTCAGCCCCCAGCATGGCACGCGGCCGCCGGAGCGGCAAGGCGGCGGAAATTTAGCCGCGAGGCGTGAGAGGCGAAAAGCGAGACGGCGGTCGGCGGCCGCATCCTCCCTCAGCCCTTCATCGTTCCTCCGTGTCTCTGCGCCTCTGTGGTTTGGCCCCTTCTTTAGCCCTTCGTCACTCCTTTGTGTCTCTGTGGCTCTGTGGTTTGCCCCTCTTCTTCCGCCCTCCGCCTTTCGCATCCCGCCTTTCTCCGTTACAATCCCGCTCCGGAGGAGGTTGCGGGTGCTCATCGGGTTGAGCGGCATCACGAGGCGGTTCGGTGAACACGAGGTCCTGCGCGGCGTGGACTGGCAGATCCACGCCGGGGAGCGGTGGGCGCTGGTGGGGCCCAACGGCTCGGGCAAGACCACGCTCCTGCGCTTCCTGGCGGGCAAGGACGAGGGGGACTCGGGCGAGGTGCGGCGGGTGCGGGGCCTGCGCGTGGCCACGGTGCCGCAGGACGACCTGGCGGGAGTGAGGATCACCGCGCGGGCCTACCTCCTGCGGGCCTTCTCCGAGGTCCTGGAGAAGGAGGCGGAGCTCTCCCGCCTGCACCGCAAGATGTCGGACGGCGACACGAGCCAGGGCACCTTCCACGCCGCCGCCGAAATCCAGGAGTGGCTTCTCCACCACGGCGGCTACACCTACGAGGTGGAGCTGGAGCGCACGCTCCTGGGCCTGGGTTTCTCCCTCGACGACGCCGACCGGTCCTGCTCCTCCTTCTCGGGCGGCGAGCAGATGCGCCTCAAGCTGGGCCGGGCCCTCTTGGACCCGGCGGACCTGCTCCTTCTGGACGAGCCGGGCAACCACCTGGACGAGGCCCAGCGGGTGTGGCTCGGGGATTTTCTGAGAACCTCGCCCCGCTCCTTCGTCGTCGTCACCCACGACCCCGAGATCCTGGAGTCGGCCGTGGACCACGTGGCCTACCTGATGGACGGCAAGCTCTACACCTTCCGCGGCGACTTCGCCTCCTTCCAGGTCCAGTTCGAGGAGATGCAGAAGACGAGGGAGCGCGCCTGGGAGAACCAGCAGGCCTACATCGAGCGGACGCAGGAGTTCATCCGCCGCTACAAGGCGGGCCAGCGGAGCAAGCAGGCGCGGGGGCGGGAGAAGGTGCTCTCCCGGCTGGAGCGGGTGGAGGCCCCCGTTCGGAGCGCCGAGGGGTTCCGGCTCCAACTGGCCTTCGATGACATCCCCGGTGAGGACGTGCTGAATGCCGAGGATCTCCTCTTGGCGCTGGGGGAGCGCCGGCTCCGCGTGCCCAAGCTCCACCTCAAGCGCGGGCAGAAGGTGGCTCTCGTGGGGGCCAACGGCGCCGGGAAGACGACCCTACTGCGAGCCCTCCTCGGCGAGGTGGAGCTCCTGTCGGGCTCGGTGCGCTGGGGGACCAACGTCCGCTTGGCCCACTACGACCAGCATCAGCGGCGGTTCGATTTTCAGGGGACCCTCTTCGACACCGTCGGCGGCCTCCTGAAGAGCTTCAACAAGGAGATGATCTACTCCTACCTGGGGGCCTTCGGCTTCGGCGGCCCGCGCGCCGACCAGTCGGTCGGGAGCCTCTCGGGCGGCGAGCGCGCCCGGCTCCACCTGCTGGGGGTCCTGCTGGCGCGGGCCAACGTCATCTTTCTAGACGAGCCCACCAACCACCTCGACGAGGCCATGGTGGCCATGCTCCAGGAGGCGCTCGCGGCCTTCAAGGGGACCCTCGTCGTCGTGAGCCACGACGAGGAGTTTCTGCGCTCCGTGACCCACCACACGTGGGCCGTGGCGGGGGAGACCCTCCGCTCGGCGGCGGGCTTCGCGCCCGATCTGGCCGAGGCCAGGGAGCGGGGGCCGGCCGCTCGCGAGGAGGGGCCGGCGCGCAACAGCCGGGAGCAGGGCGCCCCCAAACCAACGCTCTCCAAGAACGAGATCTTCCGCCTGCAGCGGCGGCGCCGGGAGGCTGAGACGGCGGTGGCCGCCCTGACCAAGGAGAAGGCCCGGATGGAGGCCCGCTTCGCGAGCCCCGACTCGGTCGTGACCGAGGACTGGCACGCCCTCAACCGCCGCTACGAAAAGCTCAAGCGGGAGCTGGCGGCGGCCGAGGAGGAGTGGCTCGCCGTCATGGCGCAAGCCGAGGAGGCGGGAGTGGCGAGTGAGGAGTAAGGGGGGTCTCGGCCTCCCCGATCAGAGCGGTGGACGGCGCCGCCCCCCGCCGCGCCCGGTTTTCGGCGCGGGCCGGCAGCTCCCATGAACGCGGAAACGGCCCCCCGCAAGAAGGCCCCTCCCTTCTGGGTGCTCTCGACCTACTTCGCCGAAGGCTTCCCCTACAGCCTCGTCCGCCAGATCTCCACCGTCTTCTTCAGGGACCACGGCGCCAGCCTGGAGGCCGTGGGCATGACCTCGCTCTACGGCCTGCCGTGGGTCCTCAAGTTCCTCTGGGCGCCCCTGGCCGACGCCTTCGCCACCAAGCGGAGGTGGCTCCTGGCGGCGGAGGCCGCGCTCGCGGCGGCGGCGCTGGCCCTGGCCGCCGGCTCCGCCCTCGCCGACCCCCTGGCGGTGGCCTCGGTGCTCTTCCTGATCACGGCCTTCCTCTCGGCCAGCCACGACATCGCCATCGACGGTTACTACCTGGAGGCGCTGGACCGGGAGGGGCAGGCCCGGTACGTCGGCTACCAGGCCATGGCCTACCGCCTGGCCCTCATCGCGGGCGGCGGCGGCATCGTCTGGCTCTCTGGGGTCGCCGGCTGGAGCCCTGCCTTCCTCCTCTCGGCGGCGCTGCTGGCCGGCCTCATGGTCTACCACCTCCTCTTCCTTCCGAAGGTGGAGGAGCCCAGGCGGCCCATCTCCGATCTGGCCCGGTGGGCGGCCTCGCCCAGGCGACTGCTTTGGGTGGCCGGAACGGCCCTGCTCCTCCTGGCCCTCCGGGCGCTGTGGCTACTGGCGCCGGTGGCGGCGGCCAGGAAGGACCTCCAGCCCTACCTGGCCAGGGTGGGGGTTCCCGGCTGGATCACCCTCGGCCTTTTATCCGCGCTTCTGCTGCTCCTGGCCAACCTGCCGCGCCTTCGCCGCCACCTGGCCGCCTCCGATTCCTTCTACGCCAGGGCCTTCATCGACTACCTGGACCAGCCGCGCATCGGCGTCATCCTGGCCTTCCTGGTTCTCTACCGCTCGGGGGAGGCCTTCCTGCTGGCCATGGTCTACCCCATGCTGAAGGACATCGGCGTGGACAGGGCCCAGTACGGGCTCATCTACGGGACCCTCGGCATCGGCGCCTCCATCGCGGGGGGGATTCTCGGCGGCCACCTCATCGGACGCTTCGGGCTCAAGCGGGTGATTTGGCCGCTGGTCCTCGCCCAGAACCTGCCGAACCTCTTCTACATGCTGCTCGCGCTGATCTACGGGGGGATCATCGGCCATCCCGAGCGGGGCACGGCCAACCTCACGGTGGTGGCGCTCTTCGTGGTCTTGGAGGCCTTCGGCGCGGGGAACGGCACGGCGGTCTTCCTGGTCTTCATCATGCGGACCTGCAAGCCGGCCTACAAGGCGGCCCACATGTCCCTCGCCACGAGCGTCATGAACGTGGCCTCCAGCCTCTCCGGCGTCCTCTCGGGCTTCCTCGCCCACTGGCTCGGCTACGCCGCCTTCTTCGGCTTCACCTTCATCGCCACCATTCCAGGCATGGCGCTGATCTTCTTCCTGCCGCATCTGAATGAGAGCGAGAGGCGGGACGCGGGACGCTAGGGGCGGTGGTGGAGCCGCGCCTTTCATCCATCATCGCGCGGTGAGGCCGGCGGCTTGCAAGGCGCGGCGGAGACCCTCGGCGTCGGCATCGGTGAAGGCTGCCTTCGTGCGGCTGTCGAGATCGAGCACTCCGTAACAGGTGCCGTCCGGCTCGAAAAGGGGCACCACCACCTCGGAGAGGTTGGCGGGGTCGCAGACGATGTGCGCTTCGCCCAGCGCGGTCACATCCGGCACTACCTGGGGCCTCCCCTCCTTCCAGGCCCGTCCGCAGACGCCGTGCAGGGGAATGGGCGAGCAGGCGGGTCTGGGCCGGCACTCGTGAAGAAGCATGGCGTCCCGTGCATCGTTGATGAGGTAGACGCCCAGCCAGTCCACACCGCGGCTCCGCAGGTGCTCCCAGAGAAGCTCCACGCAGGCCCGCAGACGCCCTTCCCGGCCGAGGTGGGCCGGAAGGGCTTCCGCCAGACCCCTCTCGCAGGCTTCATACTCTCGAACGAAGGGCTCCATGGCTCCTCCAGGAGGGAACCATACCACGGCCCCACTGTACCGCCAAGCGCACGGATGGCTGTCGGGGCAGGGCACCGCTTGGCTTTCCCGGCTGAACGCGCAATACCTGCCCAATGCATGCGGTTCATGGGATGTGGGGTGTTTCATGAGCATGATGGAGAATTCGGGTTTTAGGTCTCTTCCCGAGGAGTTGCGGAGCCTGGCGGAGCGGGTTCGCGACCTCTGCCGGGAAACCGCCGTGCGGGCCTACGAGGATGCGGCCACCGCCGGCCTCTGTCACGAGGGGGCCTGGGAGGCCGCCATGGACGCCATCAGGACCCTGGACCTGGAAGGGCTCCTCTCCTCCCGACGGCCGTCGGCGGACGGCGACGGCGCGCCTTCCCGAAAGGACTAAACCACCCCGGTGCGCACTCTGTCCATGCAACCTGAAGGAGGAACACCCATGAAGACGTGGACAAAAGTTGCACTGGCCGCTGGGGTGATCGCCGCCGGCGCCGCCCTCTTCGCCCAAATGCCCGGCAACCCCATGAGGATGGCCCAGGAGCTCAACCTGACGCAGCAGCAACAGGACCAGCTCCGGCAGCTCCGCTTCGAGCAGGCGCGAAAGATGATCGATCTGCGAAGAAACGTGGAGCTTCAGCAGCTCTCCCTGCGCGAAGAGATGAGCAAGGACAACCCAGACCCGGCCAAAGTGGACAAGGCCATCGATGACTTGGCCCTGGCCAAGGCCCAGGTGGCGAAGCTCCGCTTCGGCCACATGCAGCAGGTCCGCAAGATCCTCACCCCGGAGCAGTGGCAGCAGGCCCGCCAGCTCTTCCGCGAGCGCATGATGGAACGCCGCGCCCACCGGATGGGGCAGGGCCGCGGGGCCTGGCGCCAGGGCCGCGGACAGGGGATGGGACGGCCCTTGGCCCCTCCTCCCGACGGCTACGGTCAGGGCCCGGACGCCCCGCCCCCGCAGGACCAGCCCGCTCCCTGAAGAGCCTTCTCAGCACCAGCTTCCTTTCCTTCCCCCTTACCCGGGCGGGCGCCACCTCCGCCCGGGCTCTTTTGTGCTCCTCGGTCTGCTTCGCCGTTCAGACCCACTCCTCGAACGCCCCCGCATGGGACAGTCGGGCCTTTGCCTCCTCCATGTAGGCGGAAAAGGCCGCGGCGTCGCCGGCCTCCACCGCTCTCTTGAAGTCTCCAAGGGCCTCATGAAGCCGCTCCAAGGGCTCCGACGTGGAACCGCTCAGGCGCTGAATCTCGAAGTAGAGATCGGGGTTCTCCGAAACCACCTCCAGCGTGGTCCGGAGCTGCTTGCCGAAGGTCACGCCGGCAGCCTCCCGGAGCGCCTCCGGGGACAATCCGCACAGGGCCAGGGCCCTGGCGAAACCGAGGTTGACCAAGTGCGCAAGCCCCAGCACCACGGCCATCCTCCGGTCGTGCTCCTCCAGCGAGAGATCATGGATGGTCACGCTGGTGGGCGCGAAGAGGCCCCTTACGAGCTCCTCCTCCCGTTCGTTGCCCGAACGCACCAGAAGGAGCCGCTTGCCGCTCAGGAGCCTCGCCTCCGGGCCCCACATGGGGTGGAAGGAGACCACGCGCAGCCCCACGGACCGGGCCGCCTCCAGGGCCGGGCGCAGGTGGAGCTTGAGGCTGCACAGTTCGGCAACGACCGGGCGGGCGGGCAGGCGCCCGAGTCGGCGCAGGAGCTCCGCGCAGGCGCTCATGGGGACGGCCAGGACGACGAGATCGGCGTTCTCCAGGCCATCCTCAAAGCTCTGGGCGCGAGGGAAGGACGAGTCGCCGCCGGCTATGTCAAAGATGGTCACTTGATGTCCTTGTCCTGACAGGAAGCGGGCCATCCAGCCGCCCATGCCGCCCATGCCGCCCACCACCAGGACCCGAAGGAGTGAGCCCTCGTAGCTGCTCTCCACAATGGGAGATTGGGCCAGGAGCGAATGTCCGATGAGGAGCAAGGCCAGCTCCCGTCCGAGAGCGGGATCAATCCCCCGCTCCAGGCATCGCCGCTCCATGCGTGAGCGCACCTGGGCCTCCACCTCGAAGTTGCGCAGCGGGATGCGCCGCGCGATCTTGAAGCGGGCGATCTTCTGGGCCGTCTCCATCCGCTGCGCGGCGAGGTCGAGGATGCGGGCATCCAACTCCTCGATGGTGCGCCGGTGCTGCTCCAGGTCTCCCGTCGGCGCCGCCTCCGCCATCGCCGCCTTCGCCTTCGGTTTGGGCCGTTTCGGCATGATCTCCTCCATCGTCAGGTGCGGATGCTCCTCGGGGCATGAAAAAGGCCCGCCGTCTCCGGCGGGCCTGATCGCGATCCAACGGGACCCTCAGGGCGCCGGACACGACGGGTCGAAGGCGTAATAGTAGGCGTACGCGACGCCCCAGCGCCCGATCCTGTTCATCCGGTCCGACCCGTCATCCACCTTCAGCTCCCTCCAGGTTCTCCCCGAGCATACCCTCCGGTACGGGCCTCGGTCAAGGGGTCCGCTCCGCCCAAATTCCGCGATGGAGACGCGGGTGCCTTCGGCTACGGCTCGGGTTCACGGGGGAAAGGCGTTGTCTCCTGGACGGGGAGGGCCATTTCCTCCCCGCCCCACGGGCAAAGCCCGATGGGGCCCCACCTCTCCCTTGGCGCCCTCTTCGCCTTCGGCTCGAGGGCGCCCCAATCCCTTGATAGGTGACAAGGGCCTCTTCTTCAATGGCTTGTTCCGCCCGCTTTCCATGCTCTTTCCCCCGTTCCATCGCGGGATTGTGGCTCTAGAGTGAGGCTTGCGTTCACGAACCGCCGTGAACCGAGAATGCATTGCCTATCTATTTTATTTACTGGATACTAGACAAGTCTCCATGCCATTTCATGATACTTGGTTCACGTTTTGGCGGCGAGGGCCGCCCCGGAGGGCCTCCTCGCAATGCCCGTTGCAGCGGTGTTTCCACCCTCTGCACGCGGGCGTTGGTACGATCATTGCTAAAGGATGGATCTCTCAAGGAGGAGCGGGATGAGAAGAAGAGCTCGTACCGTCCTGTTGGTCTCGGTTTTACTGTTGTGCGCCCTGAACCTCTGGGCCAAAACGGGGGTGGCCCTAGTTCACGGCAAGGGTGGGGCGGATCTCCAGAATGTCTCCACGGCGCTCGCCTACTGGACTTCGCCCATGATCGCGGCGGTCACCAAGAACTACAGCGTGCCCTACATCGTCTGCCACTACGACGGCACCCAGTACATGTGGGTGGCGGGCGACCAGGTGGCCTCTCAGATCGCCTCCTTCGTCAATACGCAGGGAATTACGGACCTCGTCATCGACACCCACTCCTTCGGCGGAGTGGTTGTGCGGTGGATCTTCTCGAACCCGAACCGGAACTCGGACTACCAGACGGTGGTGAACGCCACGCGGTGGGTGAACACCATCGCCGCCCCGCAGGACGGCTCCGAGGCGGCCGACCTCGCAGGCACGCTGTCGGGCTCCTGGCTCACGGGCTGGCTGGTGGACCTCGTGGGCGAGAACACGAACTCCACCTATAATTGCCGCACCGACTGGATGGCCTATTACAACCAGTACTGGCTCTTCGGCACGGCGGGCAGGCCCGCCCTCCCCAAGAGCTTCTACTGCATCGCCGGGGTGGACACCGGGCTGGCCATCTTCAACGACTGGGCCCACGCGGAAGACTACGGCCTGGCGGCGCTCGCCTCGGTGAGCGGCTTCCCCGGCGCCAACGACGGCATGGTGGCCCAGTATTCGGCGGAGGCGGTGGGTACCCTCTGGTTCGAGACCGATGCCAACCACCACCACAACCGCCGCAACGATTTTCGGCCGATCGGCACCTATCTGTCGTACGACTTTTGAGGGGGGAACCCATGAGACCGTTCAAGAGCCATCGCACACCCGTCCTCCTCGCGGCGCTCCTCCCCGTGCTCTCCCTGTTCGCCGCGGGCTCCGCCACTCAGATGAGCCAGGGCTTCGCTCCCCAGACTCCCTACGTGGCCCCGAGACCCTTCGCCAGCACCTCGTCGCTCGACGCCTTCGTCGTGGATGCCACCCGCCACAGCAGCGCCTCCGTGGTGCTCCGCGGCCCGGACGCCAGGGTCGTGGTGTGGCCCGTGGGCGTCCCGACGGCGGAAACTGGCCTGCGACTGCTGGACCCGCAGGGGACTCCCTTCGCGCCCGACGGCCGGACCGAGGCCGCTTTCGCAGCGGGTTCTTCGGCTGAGCTGTCGGGACTTGTGGATCTTCCGCCCACGGCCACCCTTCTGAAAATCTCCCCCGCCGCACCGGGGCGTTACACGCTCGACTTCAGCCACGCCCAGAGCGGAGCCAAGGCCTTCATGGTGGCCGTCCAGGACGGCTCGGGCTACCGGATGCGGGTGAGCCTTTCGGAGATGGTCTCCTCGCCCGGCGGCCATCCAGTCCTCTACGCCAAGCTGTTCAACCAGAATAGCGGGGCTCCCCTGCCCGGGTTCCGCGTGACGGCCATGGTCCGAAGCACCTCGGCGGGTTCGCCCGTCCGCGTGATCCTGCGCGATGACGGCGTTGCACCCGACGCCACCGCCGGTGACGGCGTTTACTCCTGCTTCCTGCCGGTGGAGCCGGGAGGCGGCATGGAGGACGTCAAGGTGGACGCTTCGGGCACCGCCGATGGCCTACCGCTCCACCGCGTCGGCCATGCCGCGCTGGCCCTTTCGGAGGGTGGCTTCCGCATCCTCGGGGCCCGGCCTTGCCAGGTCCTCCGCGATCCGACGGGGGTCTCGGCCGTGGAGGTGCCCGTCCGCGTCAAGCTGCCCAAGGCAGGAACGTACCGGCTCCAGGCCACCCTGACGGGGCGGTCGCCTTCGGGCGCGGAGGTCGAGGTGGCCTACGCCTCGGTGGAGGCCTCGCTGGAGGCGGGAGAACGGACGATGACCCTGCGCTTCGCCGGCCAGGACCTCTCCCGCGCGGACGTGGACCCTCCTTACCTTGTCCGAGACGCTTCTCTCCTCGACATCGAGGCCATCCGGGTAGCCGCCCAAGCACCGCGGCTGGGGCGGGTGGCGGGCTTCACCCTCGCCGAGTTGCCCCCTCCAGCGCCCGCTCCGGCTCTTCCGAGCAAGCACCCAGTGCCGGCTCCCTAACCCGCTCTCTCCTGCCGGCTCTACCTGGGGCGCCTCCGGCGGAGGCGCCCCGCCTGTTTCGCTCAGGGCGGCTTTGCAGGCATCCTCAAGAAAAGGAGGCCGGGAGCCGAAGCCCCCGGCCGTGAGAGAAGGAAATCTGTTAGCCGGAGTGATCCTGCCCTGTTCCCGTCCGAAAGGTCCGGATGGGAGCGGTGGAGGGTGGAGGGCCAGCCGAGCATTTGACGCTACCAGCTGAAGGTATAGGTGGCCGTCGTCGTGTCGGGATTCTTGAAGAGAAAGAGGGTCGGCACGCCCCTGGGCACCGCCGCCTTGAGTCCGGCCCCGCCTGCGATCACGAGCTTTCCGGAACTCTTGACCTTCACGTTGGGCCACTGGTTCCCGTTGATGTAGACCTGGATGCTCTGCATGAAGTTGGTTCCGAAGGCCACGATTCGGAAGGGATTGCCCTTCTTGGCCATGGAGTTGATGACCGGAGGAGTGGGCACGCTCACGGTGATCGTCAGGCCTCCCGTCGACACCGCGCCAGTGGCATCCTGCGCCGTTAGCTGGACGGAATAAGTCCCGGCGGCCGAATAGGTATGGACGGGGTTCTGGTCGGCCGAGCGCGGGCTGCCGTCCCCGAAGTCCCACGCATAGGTGAAGGGAGCCTGTCCGCCCAGGGGAGTAGCCGTGAAGTGGACCGTGAGGGGAACCAGCCCCGACTGGGTATCGGCTTGCGCCGCCACCGAGAAGGAGGTGGCCGAGATGGAGATGTCGTCCACCGCCGCCCCAAAGCCCTCGTTGATCTGGTTGTCCGACTGGAAGGCGAAGGCGAGGTAGAAATAGGGGTACTGCGTCAGGTCGCCGAGGCCGGTCCAGTTCCTCAGGTCGTACGGGTCGTTGAGGTACCACTGGTCGGACCAGTCTCCCGAGAGGCTGTACCCGTAGTAGTTGGTGCCGTCCACCGAGACGAGGTAGTAGAAGAGGTCGTAGTTCGGCTCACTCTGCACTTTGAGATAGAAGTTGAGCGAGGCCTCCGGCACGCCCGACGCGCAGGTGATCTCGGGCACGTATTCCATCCAGGAGTCGGTGTTGCTGGCGTAGGTGGAGTTGCAGGAGAGGTACTGCCCGAGGGTGCCCCCCAGGGTAGCGCTGGCCTCCCACTGTCCGCTGTGGGCGTCGCAGTTGTCGTCGAGCCAGAAGTAGTCGCCTTGGTCGTTCGGATATCCACCCTGGTAATGCCACCAATTGCCGCCATCCTCATACCAGATCGGCAGTTCGTTCGTTTCGAACCCTTCATACAGACAGGTCGCGTCTTCCTTTCTCGAAGCTCGCGCTTGGGCCATTCTGGCCACCTCCGCCGGGGGCTTCACGAGATGCACGGGCGCCTTGACGGCGTAGCGCGGAGTCGCCGAGGAGGCCTCCTCGCGAGGGGCATTCAGGTAGCCGGGAAGATAGATCCGAAGAGCCGCGTCGAAGTCCTGGGGGCCGGTGACGGGACCGAGGTCCTCCAGCCGCACCGACGCGAGCTTGGTGTCCCAGGCGGTGGGTACCTCGGCCACGGCGATACCCGTCTGGCGGTCCCAGACGAGGCGCTGGGCAGCCGAAAGGACCGTCGAGGCCTGGGCGGGGGTGAGGTTGGGGAAGACCACCACCTCCGTGGCGGGCCCACCGCTCGCCGCCGGCCAGCCCGCCACCGCCACTACCATGAGGATCGCGCTCACGATCAGGATTCTCTGGTTCATGGGTATTCCCTCCAGGGACGGTGACAGCAAGGCCGATGCCAACAGAAAGGGCCGGCAAAAGGGCCGCGTCTACTGCGTTCAGGTTGGGACGGGCGCCCGTCTCTGTGCTCCATGCCGGAAGCCCGTCCGAAAAGGGGGACGGAGGAAGTGGAGTCGGGGACACGCGGGGACGGCGAATCAGGGCACGGCGGGAGGATTGGGAAGGGCGGCGGGGAGCGAGACGTTAGGGGCTAGTCGTGAGACGTAACAACCCCAAGTCCCCCATTCCCCTCTGTGCCTCACTGCCTCTGTGGCGTCTTCTTTCCTTCCGCTATCCGCCTTCCGCCCAAGGCCCTCACAGGTCGTGGATGGTCTTGAGGCTGAGGACCTCGAAGGTCCGGCGGCCGCCGGGGGTCTCCACGGTCACCTCATCCCCCTCCCGCTTGCCCAGGAGAGCCTTGCCGATGGGCGACTGCACGGAGTAGCAGCCGTTCTGGATGTCCGCCTCCTCGTGGGTGACAAGGCGGACCTCCAACTCCTCCTCCTTCTCCACGTCGTAGAGTTTGAGGAGGCTGCCGTAGGCCGCCCTGTCCTTCGGAACGGAGGAGAGGTTCACGGTGGCCAGAGCGGCGATCCGCTTCTGAAGCTCCATGACCCGCGCCTTCACGTACTGCTGTCGCTGGAGAGCCATGTGGTACTCGGCGTTTTCGCTCAGGTCACCCAACTGCCGGGCGCGATCGATCTCCTTGGGGAGGTCGATCCGCAGTTCGTGGTCCAACTTCTTCAGGTCGGCCTCGAGAGCCTTGCGCGTGGCCTCCAGACCCTTGGATTCGGGCATGCCAACCTCCTCGCGGCCGTTAGTGTAAAGGAATCCTCCGGGGGATAAAAGCCCCCCGGCATCGGGCCGGGGCCCGCAGGAAGGTGGCTCCCAGACTCCGCGATGCAGCAAAGAGAAGGCGGGGCAAGGCTAATCCAGCCATGGATCGCAAGCTAGGGCAGCTCACCTGAAAGGGGTCGGCCTTTCATCACATCCCGCTTAGGCTTAATTGCTTACTCGCTTAATCGCGATGGGGAATTCGCTGTCAGGCGAAGGCTCCCACACCGGCGGGAATTGCATCGCGGAATTTGCGTGGATCGCGGTGGTGGACGCGCGGCGGGCGCGGACCCTATACTCAGTTCAGATGCATCCGCAGGGAGGCTCCCATGACCGATACGGATTTGGGGTTCCTCAAACAGGTCAAGGAGAGGACCCAGAGCGAGTTCCTCAACCTCCGGTGGGAGGGATCCTTCACCGATTACCTGGGCATCGCCCACCAGCAGCCGGAGGTCATTAGGACGTCCTACCAGCGCCTCTACGACATGATCCTCTCCCACGGCCGGGAGGAGGTGAGCGACGGCCGCGCAGTCTCCTACCGCTACAAGTTCTTCGCCGACCCGTTCGGCATGGGTGAGGACGCGGTCTTCGGATTGGACGCCACGCTGGCCAAGCTCGTGAACATCTTCAAGTCGGCCGCCTTCGGATACGGCCCCGAGCGCCGGATCATCCTTTTGCACGGGCCCGTGGGCTCGGCCAAGTCCACCATCGTGCGCCAGCTCAAGCGCGGGCTGGAGGACTACGCGCGCATGCCCGAGGGAGCCCTCTACTCTTTCCGGTGGCGGGTGGAGGCGGACGAGGCCGGCCAGCTGAAGAGCCGCGGGAGCGACGAGTTCGCCTGCCCCATGCACGAGGAGCCCCTCAAACTCATCCCTGCGGAATTCCGGGGCGAGCTGCTCCGGGACCTTCAGGCCAAGGCACAGGTCCCCTACCGGCTGAGGGTGGAGGGAGATCTCTGTCCGGCCTGCCGCAAGGTCTTCTGGGACCTGATGCAGAGGCACGAGGGAGACCTGGATAAGGTCTTGAGCCACGTCCGGGTGTACCGGCTGCTGCTCTCGGAGAAGGACCGCGTGGGCATCGGCACCTTCCAACCCAAGGACGAAAAGAACCAGGACTCCACCGAGCTGACGGGCGACGTGAACTACCGCAAGATCGCCATCTACGGCTCGGACTCTGACCCCAGGGCCTTCAACTTCGACGGGGAGCTCAACATCGCCAACCGCGGGCTCATCGAGTTCATCGAGATCCTCAAGCTGGATGTGGCCTTCCTCTACGACCTCCTGGGCGCCACCCAGGAGCACAAGATCAAGCCCAAGAAGTTTCCGCAGACGGACGTGGACGAGGTAATCATCGGCCACACCAACGAGCCCGAGTACATCAAGCTGCAGAACAACGAGTACATGGAGGCCCTGAGGGACCGCACCATCAAGATCGACGTGCCCTACATCACGCGGCTGAGCGACGAAATGCGCATCTACGAGCGCGACTTCAACAAGAAGAAGATCACGGGCAAACACATCGCCCCCCACACCATCGAGGTGGCCTCCATGTGGTCCGTGCTCACCCGGCTCGAGGAGCCCAAGAAGCAGGACCTGACCCTGGTGCAGAAGATGAAGCTCTACGACGGCCGGACCCTCCCCGGCTACACCGAGGACACGGTCCGGGAGCTGCGCCAGGAGGCGGCCCGTGAGGGCATGGCCGGCATCTCTCCCCGCTACATCCAGGACAGGATCAGCAACTCGCTCGTCACGGACATGAACGAGCAGTGCATCAACCCCTTCATGGTGCTCAACGAGCTCGAAGCGGGGCTCCAGCACCACAGCCTCATCTCGAGCGACGAACAGCGCAGCCGCTTCCGGGAGCTGTTGTCGGTGGTGAAAGACGAGTACGAGGAGATCATCAAGAACGAGGTGCGGCGGGCCATCTCCTCCGACGAATCGGCCATCGCCACCCTCTCCGCCAACTACATCGACAACGTGAAGGCCTACACCCAGGGCGAGAAGATACGGAACAAGTTCACCGGAAAGCTCGACGAGCCGGACGAGCGGCTCATGCGCTCCATCGAGGAGAAGATCGCCATCCCGGAGACGCGCAAGGACGACTTCCGCCGCGAGGTGATGAACTACATCGGGGCCCTCGCCGTGGAGGGCAAGAAGTTCGACTGGCGGACCGACGAACGCCTGCGCAAGGCACTCGAGATGAAGCTCTTCGAGGACCAGAAGGACACCATCAAGCTCTCCGCCCTGGTCTCCAACGTCATCGACAAGGAGACGCAGGAGAAGATTGAGGTGATCCGCGGCCGGCTCATCAACAGCTACGGCTACTGCCAGGTCTGCTCCAAGGACATCCTGGAATACATCTCCTCGGTCTTCGCCCGCGGCGACGAAAAAGAAGAATGAACCACAGAGGCGCAGAGGCGCCGAGAAATAGTCGAGGCTGCTGAGAATGAAGCCCTTTGTGGGAGAGACAGGCAAGGCCATCGGAGAAGGAGCCCCCGTTCTCTTTCCTTTCGAATCCAGGTTCCTCTGTGCCTCCGTGTCTCTGTGGTGAGATGACATGCCCCTAAGGATCCACTCCGACCACGCGAGATTTCGCTCCATCGTGAAGGGGAGGGTGCGCGAGAACCTCCGGCGCTTCATTGTGCAGGGAGACCTCGTGGCCCAGCACGGCCGCAAGAAGGTGGCCATCCCCCTCAAGGAGATCCGCCTGCCCAAGTTCGAGTACTCCTGGGAGGACCAGTCCCAGGCGGGCCAAGGCGAGGGCAAGGAGGGGGACGTCCTGGGCAAGGGGCAGCCGGGCGAGGGAGAGGGCGCTGGCGAAGCGGGCGACCAGCCGGGAGAGCACGCCCTGGAGGTTGAACTTACCCTGGAGGAGCTGGCCCAGATCCTGGGCGAGGAGCTCGAACTCCCCCGCATCCAGCCCCGGGGCCAGAAGGTCCTGACGAGCTACACCGGCCGCTTCACCGGCATCCGCAGGACGGGCCCAGAATCCCTGGTGCACTTCAAACGGACCTTCAAGGCGGCCCTGAAACGCACCATCTCCAGCGGGGAGTACAACCCCGGCGACCCCCTGGTGGTGCCGGTGAGGGAGGACAAGCGCTACCGGGCCCGGAAGGAGGTGCTGCTGCCCCAGTCCGCGGCGGCCATCCTGTACATGATGGACGTGTCGGGCAGCATGGGGGAGGAGCAGAAGGAGATCGTGCGGATCGAGGCCTTCTGGATCGACCTCTGGCTGCGCTCTCACTACAAGAACCTCCAGATCCGCTACATCACCCACGACGCGGAGGCGCGCGAGGTGGACCGGGACACCTTTTTCAAGAGCATGGAGTCGGGCGGCACCCTCATCTCCTCCGCCTACACCCTGGCGGCGGACATGATCAAGCAGGACTATCCGCCGGACGACTGGAACCTCTACCTCTTCCACTTCTCGGACGGGGACAACTGGAGCGACGAGGACTCGGCCCACTGCGTGGACATCATGAACCAGAGGCTCCTGCCGGTGGCCAACCTCTTCGCCTACGGGCAGGTCAAGAGCGCCTACGGCTCCGGCGCCTTCTACCCCATCCTGGAGAAGGCCTTCCCCGAGCAGGAGAACGTGGCGCTGAGCAAGATCGACGACAAGGAGCACATCCTGGACTCGATCCGCGAATTCCTGGGGAAAGGACGATGAACCACAGAGGCACCGAGGCAGAGAGAAAGGAAGTGATGGGGGGCCTCCCACTTCCGCCACGGGCGGCGGGACTCCCCTCCCGCGAAGGCACGGCCCCGCCCCCATCCCCTCATCCCCTCATCTCCTCATCTCGGCCCCCAGCGGCCTCCTTCGAAGGCAAGCCATGAGGCATCCCGATGCGCAGGCGCTGAGGCGCCTCAACTTCATCCCCTTCCCGGAGGAGCTCGTGCAGGTCAAGCGCGAGTTCATGGCCTACGCCCGCAAGATGGGCCTCGATCCCGGGGAGATCGTCTTCGACTTCCTCTCGCCCTCCCAGATCAGCGAGGCCGCCTCCTACGACGGCTTCCCGGGCCGGTACCCCCACTGGCGGTTCGGCATGGCCTTCGACCAGCTCGACAAGAGCCGGAGCTGGGGCCTCTCCACGATCTACGAAATGGTGATCAACAACCAGCCGGCCTACGCCTACCTCCTGGAGGGCTCCACGCCGGTGGTCGTCCGAATGGTGATGGCCCACGTCATGGGCCACTGCGACTTCTTCCGGCACAACGCCTTCTTTCTGGGTACCAACAGAAACATGCTGAACGAGATGGCCAACCACGCGGCGCGCGTGAAGCGCTACCAGAACAGGCACGGATTCGAACGGGTGGAACGCTTCCTGGACACCTGCCTCTCTCTGGAGAATCTCGTGGATCCCAACCTGCTGTTCTGGCGGGCCCGGGACAAGGAGCCCTTGGAACCGCCGGGTGGCGACGCCGCGAGACAGGTCGGGCCGAGATTCTCGAGCACCTACCTCACCTCCTACTACCGCAGCGCCAAGACCCCCTCGGCGGCGAAGGAACGCAAAGCGGAGCCCGAAAGCCCTCCTCTGAAGGCCTTTCCCGAACGGCCCCTGCGGGGAGTTCTGGACTTCCTGGTGGACCAGGCCCCGCTGGAGGACTGGGAGCGGGACATCCTGGAGATTGTACGCGAGGAGGCCTACTATTTCCTGCCGCAGCGCCTCACCAAGATCATGAACGAGGGGTGGGCGGTCTTCTGGCACACGCGGATCATGGTGGCCAAGGGACTCCGGCCCTCGGAGCTCGTGGAGTACTCGGATGAGAACTCCAAGATCATCGCCGCCTGGCCCGGCAGGCTCAATCCTTACCGGCTCGGCTACCTCCTTTTCGAGGACATCCGGGACCGCTGGGATAAGGGCCGCCACGGCCCGGAGTGGGAGACTTGCCAGGACAGGGCCAAGCGCGAACGGTGGGACACCCGCGAGCGGCACGGCATGGAAAAGGTCTTCGAGGTCCGCTCCGCCTTTGACGATGCCCAGTTCCTCGATGCCTTCCTCACCCCCGAGTTCGTGATCAAGTCGCGCCTCTTCACCTTCCGCCTCAACCCCCGCCAGGGGGCCTATGTCCTTGAGAGCCGGGAGTTCCAGAAGGTCAAGAACACGCTTCTGGCCCACATGACCAACGGGGGCGAACCCGTTCTCGAGGTGGTGGACGCCAACCACGCCAACCGTTCCGAGCTGCTGCTCAGGCACCTGCACGACGGGGTGGACCTCAAAGTCGGCGAAGCGCGCCAGACCCTCCACGCCCTCCACCGAGTCTGGCGCCGCCCCGTGAATCTTCAAACCGTGTTCCAGGGACAGCCAAAAACCTACACCTTCGACGGATCGAGGGACACGGAGCAGTGACGTGTCACCGGGGACCTCCCCTCCGGGAGGTTGCGACACGCCAAATTGCCATTTCTAGAGGAGGACGGCCGACAAGCACTGACCCACGCATTCCCAGGACAGGATTTCTGACTACGCCACCTGAAACGCCATGGTTTGCTCTGGAAGGAGAGGTCTATGAAGAGATTGGGTTCGATGTTGTGCGCGCTCGTGGTGATGGCCGCGCTCCCCTGGCAGGCCTCCCCTCCTCCCAATGCGCAGGCCTCCACGGCCCAGACCACGAGGGCGGACAACGACGTCTGGTTCATCACGGCCAACAACCTGGGCGATGCCTTCGACGCCATGGGCTACGCCGTGGCCACCGACCGCCTGTGGCAGACCGAGCTCTACTTCCGCTCGGCCACGGGGCGCCTCGCCGAGATCTTCGGACCCAGCCAGCTCCCCACCGACATGTTCATGCGCACGATCGGCTACAGCAAGAAGGAGCTGAAGCAGGGGTTCAAGAAGCTCAGCAAGGACGGACAGACGGCGGTCAAGTCCTACATCGCCGGCTTCAACCGCCGCGTGGATGAGGTGAACGCCAATCCCGCCCTCATGCCGTTCGAGTACCTGGCCATCAGCCATCAGCTCGGAACCACGGTGCGCCCCCAGCACTGGACCGTGTACGACGTGCTGGCCTGGGTGGCCCTGATGCAGCGGGAGTTCGACCCCGAGGCCCTCTCCACGGGCCAGCTCGACAACGAGGTCCTGCTCGAAACGCTCCAAGCGACCTTCCCCCACGATTACCTCGCCATGTTCCAGGACCTCCGCTGGCTCAACGACCCCTCGGCCCTCACCTACATTCCCGCGCCGCAGGGAGCCGTGGCGCCCCAGGTCGACGAGCAGGCGCTCACCAACCGGCTGGCGGACCAGCAGCGGGCGCTGCCGCCGGACCTTCGCGCCCAGGCGCTCTCGGTGCACAATACCATCCAGGGCGTCCTCGACAATCTGAAGAAGATCAACGCCTACGTGCACATGGGCAGCTACGCCTGGGCGGTGGCGGGGAGCAAGACGGCGGACGGCAACCCCATCCTCTACTCGGGTCCCCAGATGGGCTTCTCCGTCCCCTCGATCGTGCTGGAGGGCTCCATCGAGGTTCCCGGATACGACGTCTCCGGCATGACGGTTCCCGGCGTCCCGGGCATCATCATCGGCCGCACACCCCACCACGCCTGGTCCATGCAGGTGGGCCACTGCCATACCTTGGATTACTTCGTCGAGAGCCCCCGGGCCGTCAAGAAAAATGGCACCGCGATCATCAAGGTCGCGGGGCAGGCAGACGTGAAGCTCAAGCTCTACAAGACCAGCCACGGCCCCGTCATCAATCCCATGCCCTACGATCCCAAGAACATCACCGGCCCCGTCATCACCTGGGACTACGCCCAGCGCGGCTACGAGCTGGACACCCTGGACGGCTTTCTCCAGCTCGCCCGCGCCCAGAGCATGGACGACTTCGGCAAGGGTATCGAACAGGTCGCCGTGTGTCAGCACTTCTGTTACGCGGACAAGGACGGCAACATCGCCTACTGGATGGCCGGCCGCGACCCCGTGCGGGCCTCCAACGTGGACCCGCGCCTGCCCGTCCCGGGCGACGGCAAGCACAACTGGCCCACTCCCGTCACCCTAAAGCCCCGCTCCACCGACCGCAACACTGCCCAGGGCTTCTACGCCGGCTGGAACAACAAGTCCAACGTGAACTACGACAACGCGCCGAACAACATCGGCTACGGCTTCGGACCCTTCGACCGCGCCCACGTCATCGCCGACTACCTCTCCACCCACAACAACCTGACCTTCGAGGAGGTGCGCGACCTGGCGGTGAACATCGCCACCACGACGACCGACTTCGACGTGCCGGGCGGCGTGCCGTGGAAGTTCGTCGCCCCCTACTTCACCGCGGCCGTAGAGGCCTACCCCACGCCTGCCCGCACCGCCGCGCTCCAGATGCTCCAGAACTGGGACGGCCACTTCGTGGCGGGCGGCCCCACCCAGTGGGCCATGGGCACAACACGCGCCGACGCCTGGGTGCTGGAGGAGGCATGGGTCGACCAGATGCTCCAGCTCACCTTCGCGGACAAGCTGGGCACCACTGGCGCCGCTCCCTCCATGCAGCTCTTCAACGTGCTCCTGCACTCCCTGGAGGGAAGCAGCTCCGGCATCGTGAATGAGTACAACTGGTTCCAGGACACCTCGGGGCAGGGTCTGCCCACTGACCCTCAGCAGCTCATCGTTCTGGCGCTGGACCAGGCCCTGAACCAGCTCGGGCCCGGCCCTTGGAACCAACCTCGCGGAACCATCAACTTCACGGACGACTTTTTGGGCCTCATCCACCAGGCCCCTTACTCCAACCGCTCGACCTACGCCCACTGCGTGGAGTTCGATTCCACCGGTCCCAGCCGGATCGAAAGCATGTTCCCGCTGGGCGAGTCCGGCTTCATCGGATTGGACGCCTCCGGCAACCCCTCCTTCGACCCCAACTTCTTTAGCATGGCGCCGGTCTACGATCCCTTTACGCCTAGACCCTTCCCGCTCTTCCAGTAGGCTCGGGTCCCGCCATCGGCCTGGGGGTGCAGCCTGCACCCCCGGGCTCTCCCCCACACTCCCGCCAGCTGTGATAAAGCTTTACTAGTAAGGAAGTCAAGGTCAAGCCCATCCCCGTGAAAAACTGACGGGAGCAAGCAGTGCAGCGGCACACGGGCCCGGTGGAGAGATCCGCCGAGCCCTTCACGTTGAGGAGTTCAGTGTTCTGGCCGAGGGACCCGATCCGCGCTCGCCAGCCTCTCCAGTCTTCGCGCGAGACCGCGGCGGCGCGGGTCTGGGTGGCGGAGGGAGGCCTGCAGGAGATGGCGGAGGCCAGGGTTGGCTGGCCAGCCGGCCTCGGTGAGGCGGCACAGTGCCCAGAGGGTCCCCGTTTCGAAGGGCTCCTCGGCCAGGAATTGCGGCAGCAGGGGAGCGTAGCCGGAACGGAGGTCGGGCCTGGCTTTCAGGATCTCTCCCAGGGCCTCCGGCGCCATGCGGCAGAGGTTGCCCGATTCGTCGTTCATGGACCAGAAGAGGGTGCGGATGAACTCGGCGAGGGCCGGATCTCCGGACGGCAGCCCCGCCGCCACGTGCCCCAGCCCCAGAACGGCCCGCCAACGAAGGCCCGGCGAGGTGCCCTGCAGGAAGCCCAGGAGCCGCCGCAGAAGCCAGCCGGAGGGAGCTGGGAAGGCCGCCACGCCGACCCAATCGCGGGCCTCCAGAAGCTCTTTCAGCCGCTCACCGCGCTCCCTGCGCTCCATCTCCCGCCTCGGCTCGCGGCCCCCAGGCGCCGGGGAGTGGGGTTGCGTCCCCCCCCTTGGGTCTGCACGTGAACCCGTCGTTGGGAGGGCACACTAGCGGTAGCCCTCCGCGATGTAGCTCACCCAGTGGTGCAGGTTCTCGTGCGCCGTGGCGGAGAGCCCCACCTCCTCGAAGGGCAGGAACCCCGTTCCGATGCTCGTTCCGTACCCGACCTGAAGCCCCTCCAGCGCCGGCCGCGCCAGCTTCTCGGTGAGGTAGGAGAGCACGTCCAGGCCGAGGGTGATGGAGAACCGGCCGCACCAGGTGACCTTGTAGCGCGTCACGTCCCTCTGATCCACGAGCGTTTCGGCCAGGCGCTCGATGCGCCCGCGCTCCAGCCTGCCGTCGAGGTACCACTGGATCAGGCACTGATCCTGGGCCGTGGCCTTGAGGTAGCCGTCGGCCCCCACCCCGAAGGGGGCGTAGCTCCAGCCGTCGGCCCACTGGTCTCCGTAGTGGACGCCGTCGGAGCTCATGACGAAGGCGAGGTCCTTCCCCAGCTCTAGATGGCGGGTCTTCACGATGCCCGCCAGCACATCGGCCAGCTCCCTGGCCAGGGCGTCCGTCCGGTTCCAGTCCATGTAGGGCACGAGGATGGAGACGATCTCCACGTCGCGGTCGGCGTACTGCAACCAGGGCACGATGCCCTCCACGGACCACTCAGAGGCCTGGGCCTCGTCGTGGACCACGACGTCCCCTTTCGGAAGCTCTCTCACGATCTCATCGCGCAGTGACGACACCTTGACGGGGCCGAAGGGCTCCTGCCACGAGGTGAAGTCGTCGAAGACGAGCTGGTCCTTGAGGCCCCACTTCTTGGCCTGGTGGCAGACGCCGAACAGGATCACCGTCTTCGCCCTGAGGTTGCGAAGCGCGTCGGCGTAAACGGGCCCCGCGTAGACGTAATCATCGTGGGGGCAGATCGAGGCCACCCAGCGGGTGTCGGGGCGCGCGCCCTTGCCCTCGCCGGGCCCGGCCGGGTGTTCGGCCGCCATCCTCTCGCAGTAGGGGACCACCACCTCCATCTGCTGGGCCGTTGTCGCGAAACCGCGGCCCTCCGCGGCGGGGCGTACTCCGGCCGGGGCAGCGGGCCCCTCTCCCCGCACGTCCTGCCCCAGAACCAGCCCGGCGAGGGCGCACGCCCACACCAGCCAACACAGACGCAAGATTTCCATGGCTTGGCTCCTCCTGATCGGCGCCACCCTACGGCGTGGCCCCCAGTCATGCTATACAGCGGAGCAGAGCCGCGCAATAGGAACGGTGGAGGCCGTGCTCCAAAGGCCTCTGCAGCCCTGGCGTTCTGGAATAGCCGCCCCCCGAACGCTGTGTGTCTCTACAGGGGCCGCGAGCGACGGTCCCCGCCAGTGAGATGGAGTGGTGGATGACGGAGCACTTTAGAGAGCTTTTGTCGACAATGGGCGCCCGCTTAGGCCCGCTCCCCCCGCCGCGGGGCTACGGTCTACCAGACCACCTCCAAAGCCCGGTGGGCCCAGATGATCGGAGCGGCGATAAGGGCCCACGGACGGGAAGGCGAGGCGGCGGGGAAGGTGTCCGCCTTCCCCATGCGATGAACCTTTCCCTTGACATTTTCGTATGGAGGAGTTCTATTGCCATGGGATCAGACACCGTCGCCCTTCATCGCCGGAGAGCCGTGAGATGGCCAACCTGAAAGAGGACCCACCAGAAACCTACGAGATTGCGTGCAACCACTGCGGCCGGACCTTCGACGCCCTTCAGGCCCCCTTCTGCACCTGCCTGAGTCCGGCCCGCACCTTCGTCTGCCCCCACTGCGGCCAGTGTTTCTGCAAGGCCCCGCAAACGCATCAGAAGGCCTTTTGGACCGCCGCCCCCGCCAGCCTCTGGCACCGAAAGACGCTGCAGCGCCACGGGGCGCAGATTGAGCTCCGGGCCCAGCCATCCCCCGAGTCCGTGACGCGTCCCCTGGTCCTGGTTGTGGAGGATGACCCGGAAACCCTCCACGTGGCCGGCGAGGCCGCGCCGGCCCCATGAGAGGATGACCGCCGGCGGTTCCCAACCGAAGGCCGGCCAAGGAGCCCTTTGGTGGCGCCACTTCATTTTCTGGTGAGCCTCGCCCTGGAACCGAACCGAGGGTCCCGGGCCATGCCGTCCGGGTCGCCACCAACCACGGGAGTAGCTTATGCCGACAAGGGGAGGGCGACGGCGCCCCCAGAAGAGACCGTCCGAGGGGAACCCGCGGGGCCCTCGGGCTGCCGCCGTCTCTTCCTGCGGCTTCTCGCCCTGATTCTCCTCTGCGGCCTGCTCCTGCTGGCCTTCGCCGCCTTCGAACTGGCGACTTGGCCCGACGTGGCCCGTCTGGCCCATCACAATCCCGCCACCACGGCCTTCATCGAGCGGTACAAGGCGCGCCTCCGGCGTGAGGGCAAGCCGCCCGTGGTGGCGTGGCGCTGGGTCCCCTACAGCGCCATCTCGCCCAACCTCAAGCGGGCCGTCCTCGTCTCGGAGAACATCGACTTCTTCTCGGACAACGGGTTCGACGTCCGCGAGATCGAGGACTCGCTCAAGGAGGCATGGCAGGAGAAGAGGCTGCCGAGAGGGGCCTCGACCATCACCCAGCAGGTGGCCAAGAACCTCTGGCTGAATCCCTCCTACAACCCCCTGCGCAAGCTGAAGGAGGCCGCGCTGACGGTGCAGCTCGACCGGGAGCTGGACAAGCGAAGAGTCCTGGAGATCTACCTGAACGTGGCCCAGTTCGGCCCCGGGGTCTTCGGCGCCGAGGCGGCCAGCGAGGTCTATTTTCACGAGCCCGCGTCGGTCCTGACCGAATGGGAGGCCGCCCAGCTCGCCGCCGGTCTCCCCGCGCCCGACGCCTGGCACCCAGGAAGCTCCAACCGGACCTACCGCTGGCGCGTGGGCCTCATCCTCCGCCGCATGGAGAAGGCCCAGTTCCTCAAGAATCTCGTGGGATAGAACCAAGCAGTGCTCTCGGATTCGGCGTCCAGCCACCGGATCGGCCCTGGGCCGAGGGCGCCGTCGAACGAATGGTTCCTCTCCCACGCCGATGTTCGGCTTCGGGCGTCGCGAGTGGGCTTAGAGTCTTGCGGCGAGGGCCTGGGCGGAGTGGATCGCATCCAGAAGGTCCGTGGCCGCTTGCGGGCCGCCCAGGATGTGCACCGCGCGTACGGCCTTTCGCAGGACGGGAGGTGGGCCGCTCTTGGCGCGAAAACCTCCGGCGATCAGGATCCAATCGAAGCGCGGGACGCGCACCGGTTGCCCACCCACCGAGAGGAGAACCCACTCTCTTTCGAACCGTTCAACCTGCGTACCGGCAAAGAGCGTGATTCCCGTTAGCGAAGCCAACCGCGCCAAGGCCACCTCACGGCCGACGCCTTCCATGTCCCACCCGGCCGTGCTGCCCGTCTCGATGAGGGTGACGCGGCATCCGCCGTCGGCCAGTCTCTCGGCCGCCTCCAGCCCCAGCCTCGTGGCTCCTAGCACGAGCACACGGCGCCCCTGCGGGTAAGGGCGGCGGGAAAAGAACTCCGCGGCCGTCAAGCGCTTCTGCCCTCGCAGGCCGGGAATGGGAGGGAGAACCTGAGCGGCTCCCACGGCCCAGATCAGCACCTCGGGCGAGAGCCGCGCGAGGGCGGCCTCATCCACCTTCTGCCCCAGCAGTACGGTGACCCCCGAAGCATCCAGGCGGCGGACCAGTGTCAGGAGGGGGTGAAAGAGAGCGGGTTTGAATTCGGCGGCAGTGCGCAGCATGCCCCCCAGGTTCGGAGCCGGATCGGCGAGCGTCACGCGGTGGCCGCGCTCGGCGAGAAGGGCTGCCGCGGCCATACCGGACGGGCCACCTCCCGCCACGAGAAAGGTCTTGGCGCTCGATGCGGGCGGCGGCGGCTCCTCCGCAAGGAAGGGGTTGAGCGTGCAGCGCAGTCCCCTCCCCTCGGGCAGGTGGCGCAGACACCCCTGGAGGCAGCCCCCGCACTCCCTCACCTCTCCGTCCGTGTGCCGCCGCCATTTTTCGACGAGGTTCGGATCGGCAATGAGCGGCCGGGCGAGCGTCACGGCGTCTCCCCAGTCCTCCTCCAAGAGACGCTGGAGGGCCGCACGGTTTCCCATGCGCCCTCCCACCAGGAGGGGCAACTTCGTAGCGCGCCGGAGCGTCGCGAAGAGCGCCTCCTGGGGCTCCCGAGGCAGACTCGAGTGGAGATAAAACCACGGACGCGAATGGCACGCGTCACCGAAGGCCACGTCCAGCGCCGCGAGACCCGTCTGTCCGGCAAGTTCGGCCAGACTCAGGATCCCTCTCCGCTTGTCGCCCTCTGCGGGCCGGCTGCACGATACCCTCAGTATGATCGGGAGTTCCGTGGCCTCGAGCACCTCGTGAACCACTCGTCGCACGAACAGAAGGCGGTCGCTGCCGTAGGCGTCCGTCCGGAGGTTGGTCTGAGGGCAGAGGAACTGCGCCACGAGGTGGCCCTGCCCCGCCTGGATTTCCACGGCGTCGGCACCCGCCGCCGCGGCTTTCGCCGCCGCCCGTCCGTAGGCCCGCACGAGCGCCTCGGCCTCCTCGATTCGCATCTCCGCAGCGAAGGTGCCCCGAGAGGGACAGAGGCAGCCGGACGGGGCGATGGGCTGAGAGCCCGCGGCTCTCGGATCGGCGGCGGCTCCAGCGTGGGTAATCTGGACCGCGGCCTTCGCGCCGCGGTCATGAATGGCCCGTATCAGCCGGCTCAACCCTTCCATGCTTTCATCGCTGGTAGCCAGGAGCTGGTTGGGGTGTTCACGCCCTCCGGGGGCGACGGCCACCGGTTCGAGGATGAGCAGGCCCGCGCCGCCCTCGGCGATGGCTTCGTAGAAGCGCTGCTGCCGCCTCGTCACCCCTCCGCCGGCCTCCCCCAAACCGGCCAGGATAGGGGCCAGGACGAAGCGGTTCTTGAGCTTGAGGGGACCCAGCTCCAGGGGTCTGAAGAGCCGCTCCACGCGAGATTTCCTCCCGTCAAATGAAGAGTGACACCTTGCTCGTGCCGGCTTCGGCCAAGAAGGTGGCCACCCCGGCGAGCTTGAGGTTCGGGTAATCGATCATCTCTTCGAGCTTGAAGCCCATGAGATCCATGCTCATCTGGCAGATGAAGATCTGGATTCCGGCGTCGGCGGCGCGGTGGAGCAGTTCCTCCAGCCCCAGCACATGGTTCCTCTTCATCAACCGCTTGAGCATTCCCGTTCCCAGACCGCCCATGTTCATCCTCGACAGCTTGAGACCGGGAGCGCCTTTGGGGAGCAACTTGGAAAAGAGCCGTCCCACCAGGTCTTTGGGGGGCGAACTCTTGTTCGGATCGCGGAGGGCCTGGATGGACCAGAAGGTGAAAAACATGGTGACCTTCTCGTACATGGCCGAGGCGCCCGTGGCGATCACGAAGGCGGCCAGGATGTGGTCCAGGTCCCCGCTCATGACCACCATGGAAAGATTGTCTTCCGCGGCGTTGGCCGCCAGCAATGCCACTCTCTCTTCCAGTTCGTTCAGGCGCTCCTGCAACGCCGCGGCCGGCGGGCCCGCGAGCGAGGATGCTCTCTCAGTGGATTCCATGACCATCTCCCTCTGCTGTTGGCGCCCGCATGATCCAGAAGGGCAAGCTAGTTCTCCTTCAAAATCTCTTGGTCGTATTCCGATTCGAAGCGGAGCTTGTGCTGGGCCTCCTCTTGAGCGAGCCCCTGAAAGACCTCCCGAAGCTCTCTACGGCCGATCTGTGCGGCGAGGTCGCTGTAGAGTTGGAACGCAGCCCTCTCCTTAGCCATGGCTACCCTGAGCGCATTGGGGTAATCCATCTCCGGCGAGGGTTCTACCTCCACCAGGTAATCGCCGATCTTGAGGTCAGCCACTCGCTTTTGCGGGGCGAGCGTGGCCCCGCCTCGCTTCACTTCCAAAAGACGGGCCTTGTGGGCTCTTTCCTCGTTGGCGAAGGCGGCGAAGATAGCTTTTCGGTCGGAGCCCGTCGCAAGGGCCGACAATTCATCGTAAAAGGCCGCTGCTTTCTCCTCTTCGCCTATGGCGAAGTCCAACACTTCTTCTAGGGATGTCCACTGCCGCATGGCCGACTCCTATTCGCCGGTCTTCTACCCAACCGTGACCGAGACGTCGAGATGGCGAACCCCATCCAGATCTTGAAGCGCCGACTGGATCTGCCCCTCGATCAACCGCTTGTCGCCCGCTTCGACGGAAAGCTCGATCGCTATCCTGCCCCCCTCGGCATCGGCGGAAATCTGGACGGGCAACCCGTAGGTGTCCGGATGGCTCATCAGCAGCACCTCCGCCACGGTGGCCAGGCGCAGGTCCCGCACCCGGCGGATGGCGTCCGGCGTGCGCTGAAAGGCCTCCTTCTGGACTGCCGACGCGACCATCTCGATACCGTCGCCGACGCTGACCCGGTTCAGGTTCAAGACCACGTCATACTGGGAGGCACTCATGATATCCGCGTCGTATAAGAACTCCGTCCACCGTTTCCGCTCGTTGTCGATGGCCTCGATTCGGCGGGTCGTCTCGTACCGCGAGAGCCCCTGCTCGGCCATCATGGCCTCCACCCGGTTTTCCATGGGGGCGTTGACCCGGACGCGCAAGACGAAGGGGACGTCCTTCAGGAGGAGGTGGGCCAGGTTCCCGTGATAGACGAGCGGCCCCTCCAGGACCGCGTCCAGCAGCGCCGCCTTGAAACAGGCGAGGTAGTGGCGGCGGGCCTCGGCGTAGCGTTCCCAAAAGCCGGGCGGATGTTTGGCCAGGATGTGCCGCATCTCCAAACCCGTCTCGCCGATGCCGTAGCGTTCGGCCGCGGCGAGGATCTCCTCTCGGTCCACTACCCTGCTGCCGAGCCGGCTCCCCAGGCCTTGGGCGAGCTGCGTTGCGGCCCGCAGGGAACCCCGTGATATGGCGATGACGGACATGCCGCCTCCTTGGGGCTCAGTAAGTAACCGAGCCCCGCGATTCCAGGATTTCCGTGACCAGCCGGGCCGACTTCACGGGCTGGGCGCCCTCCACCAGATGGTCTTTCGTGATGCTTCGCGCCTCCATGCAGGGGATGCACACCAGCAGGGTGCCGCCCAGCTCCACGAATTGGTCCACGAGCTGCTTGAGGGGAGCCTGGCCGGGCGCGTGGACGTGTTCGTAGATCCCCTTCGTCGCGGCGGTGACGCCGTTGCCCTGGAGGACGATGGTGGCGGCCACCTCCATGGCCAGGGCCGCGTTGCCCGTCAAGAAGGGATAGGTGGCGCGCTCCGGGTCTTCGCCCCCGTAGGTCGAGACGATCGTGATCTTCTCGGGCTTCTCTTCACTCATGGCCTGTTTCCTCAAGCGCCGTCTCCGGCGCCTCAGAAGGTGAGCGCGGTCTTGGACTCCAGCAGGTCCGAAACGACCTTGCCGGCTTTCACCAGTTGCGCGCCCTGGATAAGAATGTTCTTACTGATTTTGCGGGATTCGACGCAGGGCGTGCAGATGTAGAGCTTGCCGCCGAGCTCGAAGAACTGGTCCATGAGCTTGCGCAGCGAGGTACCCTCGCAGCCCGAGAAGACGTGCTCGGCGATGCCCTTGTGCGCCAAGAGGACGGCGGGGCCCTGGAGGAGGATGCTCACCTGCACCTCCATCGCCAGCGCCGCCACGCCCAGCATGAAGGGCAGGATGGCGATCTCGGGGTCGTCGGGCCCGTGCAGGCCGATGAAGGTCAACTTTTCGACGGGTTGTTCCGCATTCGAGGTCATACGATCGTCCTTTCCAATAAGAAAGCCTCAGGCTGTGGCGGGAATCCCTTCGGCCCGAACCCGTTCCGCCCTCTGGGCGATCTCTCTCACCTTGACGAGGTAGAGCGCCCAGGGCCGGTAGAAGAGGTGGGACCACTTGCCAAAGGGCACCTCCACCACGAGCATGGGCACCGCCACGGCCAGGTGCACGACGTAGATGAGGTACGTGGCCAAAGGCCAATCGGCCAGCCGGAAGACGTTCACGCACAGCCCCGTGAGGGTGGTCAAGAAGAGGAGGACCAGGAACATCCAGTCGGTGGCCTCGGAAAACTTGTGGATCTCGTCCCGCTTCTTCCAGCGTCCCAACATGAACGCCACGGTGCCATACAGAAGCGCCGCGGTGGCGTAATAGCCGAGCAGCCGCTGGGGGTGATAGAAGGGATGGACCACGTCGGTCTGGAACCAGCGCAGGAAGACGACGATGAGGGTGAGCATGGTCAGGTAGCCCGAAACGAGGATCAGGTGTGTGAGCCAGCGCCGATTCTCCTTCGGCTTACCCTGCGCCGTTCCGCAGCGGCGCCAGCGCTTCTGCGTGGCAAAGTTCACCACGAACTCGGGGAGGGCTTTCGCGAAGGCTCCCACCGGGAGAGGCGGCGCCCCATCCTCCTTGAGAATCCAGAAGGCCATACGGGCTGCGTTGGTCAGCAGGAAGAAGGAGAGCACGCCCGCCATGAACAGGTCGCCCGCCTCCACGGCTCGGACCGGGGCGAAGGTGTTCAGCTCCACGTGGCTAAGAACCACGGGGCCGTGGAAGAGGGCGAAGAGGCCGATAACGAAGAGGGCCACCACGAGGACGGCCGCCACGTCCCAGGCCTTGGAGAGGTAGATGCGCCTGGAGAGCCCCGTCCAGTCGTAGCGGGAGGTGAGGTAGCGGCGGGCGGCCATCATGGCCTCGCCCGGGTTGGCTCCCCGGGGGCACTGCGCCGAGCAGTCCCCGCAGTAGTAGCAGAGCCAGGGGTCCACGCTCTGTTTGAGCCGGTCCGACGCTCCCACCTGGATGAGGTGCATGATCCGGCGAGGGAAGGCGCTTCCCTCGTCGGCGAGGGAGCAGACGGCGGTGCAGTTGCCGCAGTTGTAGCAGAGGTCGAGGTCCTTCGCGCCGAAGGCCTTGAGCTCGTCGTGCAGGTCCAGATTGACGCGCGTCGCCACGGTGTCGTCTCCTTTCGCGGCCGAAGCCGTCAGCCCTTCAGGGCGTAAGCGAAGTAGCCTTCCTCGTCGGCCTTGCCCCGCTCCTCGACGCGGCCGTACCGGCGCATGGCGGCCACCCAGGCCATCACTTCGTAGGCGGGGCACCCCAGGGCGCGGGCCAGATCGGGAACCGTCTTGGGGCCATCCGCGAGCAGGGCGGCGATGCTGTCTCTCATCACCAGTTCATCACGGAAGATCTCCCGCTTGTCGCGCAGCGCCGAGGTGCTCATCCCACCGCCTCCTTCAGCAGGGCGTCGATCATGCCGAGCACCTGCTCGTCGGTGTACCCTCTCACGTTGATGGCGTTGGCCGCGCAAGGCACGGCGCAGGCGCCGCACCCCTTGCAGAGCGAGGGGATGACCCGAGCCACCTCCTTGCCTCCCACGGCCACCTTCTCGATGGCCTCGTAGGGGCAGGCTTCCAGGCACTTTCCGCACCAGGTGCAGAGAGCCTCGTCCACCTCGGCCACGAAGGGCTCCAGGTCCACGTAACCCTTGAGAAGAAGGGCGGCGCTCTTGGAGACCGCGGCGAGCGAAGAGGCCACGCTCTCGGCGATGGTCTTGGGGCCCTGGGCGGCGCCGGCGATGAAAACGCCGTCCACCACGGTCTCGACGGGTCTCAGCTTGGGGTGGATCTCGTTGAAGAAGCCGTCGCCGCCGATGGGCAGCTTGAGGGCGTTCACGAGGGTGGCGTTTTCCCTCGGGACCATGCCGGTGACGAGCACCACCAGGTCCGCGGGGATCTCGAGCTCTTCTCCGCCAAGGAGATGGTCCTTCACGCGGACCAACAGGTGACCCTCGTCCAGCTCGACCACGGGCGGCTCGGAGGGATCCCAGCGCAAAAAGACCGAACCTTGCCGCTGGGCCTCTTCGTAGAGGGTCTCGTACTTGCCGTAGGTGCGCATATCTCGGTAGAGGTGGACCTGGTGAAGGCCGACGGCCCTTTGGGCCCCCACGACGGCCGCGTGGCAGGCCGCGCTGCAGCAGAAGCGGGAGCAGTAGCGGTGCGGGCTCCGGGCCTCTTCACCCTGCCGGCTGCCAACGCAGTAGACGAAGGCCACCGAACGGACGGGTTTCCCGTCACCGAGGCGCAGCTCCTCTCCGGCATCCAGCATGACCTTGTACTGCGGAAGGGTCACCACGCCGGGGAGGCCCCAACCGAATTCCCCCTCGCGCGGCTGGTAGCTCTCGAAGCCGGTGGCCACCACGATGGCTCCCACGTTGAGCGTGACCTTCTCCTGGCCCGCGATGGAGAGTTCGACCGTGAAGTCGCCCACGCTGCCCGTCTTTTGCGTGACTTCGGCGCGGGTGTAGAGCACGATGTTGTCCCGCTGGGCCACCTGCCGGAGCAGCATCTGGATCATGTCCGAGCCGGACCGATCGCGCGCGAAGGTCTTGCCGAAGGTGACGGCCCATCCGCCGGCCCTCTCTTCCCGCTCGACGATGTACACCGTGAGGCCCATGTCCGAGAGGGCCAGGGCCGCTCGCAGCCCCGCCACTCCGGCGCCCACCACCAGGACGCGCGGTTGGGTCTTGATGCGCATCGTCGAGAGGGGGGCGCTGGCGCGGGCCTTGGCGATGGCCGCGCGCACGATGGAGGTAGCCTTTTCAGTGGCTTCGGGAACCTGGCCACGGTGGGCCCACGAGCACTGCTCGCGGATGTTGGCTTGGATGTAGCGGTAGGGGTTCAGCCCGGCCCGCTGGGCCATGGCGCGGAAGGTGAAGAGGTGGAGCTTCGGGGAGCAGGAGGCGACGACAATGCCGTCGAGCTTCTCCTGGCCGATCGCCTCGATCATCTCCTGCTGGGCGGCGTCGGAGCAGGCAAACATGGTGGTCTTCGCCGTGACCACACCGGGCTCGCCAGCCACCGCCTCCCGCACTTTTTCTACGTCCACGTAGTCCGAGATGTTGCCGCCGCAGTGGCAGATGAAGACGCCGATGCGCCGGTCGGAGTCCTTGGGAGCGCTCATGAGCCCTTCTCCATGCGTTTCAGGTAAGCGGCGGTCTGGGCCGCGGCGGCGCCCGAGTGAAGCACCGTGTCGGGGATGTCCCTCGCCGCCGAAGCGGTTCCGGCCACGAAGACCCCATCGATGCTGGTCTTGCCCGGATCGAGGTCCTCGTCCACCTCGCGGACGTAAGCGTAGGCGTCCGACTCCAAAAGCCCGCCCGGGAAGAGGCTCAAGGCCTCGCGGTTGGGGAGCAGCCCCACGGAGAGCACCACGAGGTCGTGCTCCATGCGCCTCTTACCGCCGCCGCCCTCGATGTCTTCGTAGGTGACGACGAGGTTCCCGTTCGGCTGCTCGTCGATCTGGGCCACCTTCCCCTTCACGAAGCTAATGCCCATTCCCCTGGCCTGCTCGAAGAACTCCTCGTAGCCCTTGCCGAAGGCGCGGATGTCCATGTAGTAGATGGTCACGTCGGCGAGCGGCAGGGCGCCCAGGATGAGCTGCGCCTGCTTGAGCGAGTACATGCAGCAGACTCGAGAGCAGAGGCGGTGATCCACCGTGCAATCGCGGGAGCCGGTGCAGAGCACGTAGGCGATGTTGTCGGGCATCTTTCCGTCGGAGGGCCTGAGAACCGTGTTGTAGGGACGGGTCGGCGCCAGCAGGCGGTCCATCTCCATGGCGTCAATGACATTGGGGAAACGGCCGTAGCCCAAGAGGGGCTTCCTCCTGCCATCGAAGAGCTTGAAACCGGTGGAGACGATGACGGAGCGTACCACCTCCTCGGCTTTTTCCTCCCGCATCTCGAAGTGGAAGGCTCCGGCCGGGCAGGCGTGGACGCACTCGTGGCACTCGCAGCAGCCGCCGCAGTCCAGGCAGCGTGAGGCACCTTTCCGCGCCTCTTCCTCGCTCACGGGCAGCTCCACCTCCGCCATGGAGGCAAGGCGCTCCGCCACCGGGCGCTCGCGCCGGGGCGCGGCGGGCAGCGGGGTCAGATTCGGCGTCCGGGCCACCACCTCGCCCTTGTCCACCACGGGCAGCGGCTCCTCGAAGCGCACACCGTCCAGCGATTCGCCTCGGAGAAAGCGGTCCACGTAAAACGCGGCCCGTTTGCCCTGGCCGATGGCCTGAACGATCATCGAAGGGCCGGTCACCGCGTCTCCACCGGAGAAGACGTAGGGAAGCGACGTTTGAAGGGTTTCCTTATCTGCTTTCACGGTGCCGTTTTTGTTCAGGGCAATTTCCGCCGCAAAGGGGGCGGTACTGGGTTTGAGGCCGATGGCGAGAACCATTAGATCCACCGGCGTCGTGGCTTCCGAGCCTTCGACGGGAACGGGGCGGCGGCGTCCGCTGGCGTCCGGTTCGCCGAGGCGCATGGTGAGGCTCTCCACGGCCTTCAGCTTCCCGCTTTCACCGATGAAGCGCTTGGGCGTGTGAAGAACCTGGAGCTCCACGCCCTCTTCCAGGGCGGCCTCGATCTCCCAGTCGTGGGCAGGCATCTCCTTGCGGCTTCGGCGGTACTGGATGATGACCTTCTTGGCCCCGAGCCTCAAAGCCATACGCGCCGGGTCGATGGCCGAGTTGCCCCCGCCCACCACCATGACGGTCTTGCCCTTGAGGTCCATGGCCTCGCCGCCGTTGGCGCGCTTCAGAAAGCCCATGCAGTCGGTAACGCCGTCCAGCTCTTCGCCTGGAACGCCGAGCTTGAAGCCCTGCATCGTGCCCGCCGCCAAGAAGACGGCATCAAAGCCTTGCGCCTTCAGGTCAGCAAGGGTGCGAACCGGGCTTTCGGTTCGAATATCCACACCCAGCGCAGTGATATTGAGGATGTCCCGGTCCACGACCTCCTTGGGCAGGCGGTAGGCCGGGATGGCGTACCGGAGCATGCCGCCCGTCTTCGGAGCGGCCTCGAAGACGGTCACGCGGTAGCCCCTGCGAGCCAGGTGATAGGCGGCGGAGAGGCCGGCCGGGCCCGAGCCTACGACGGCCACCTTTTCGGAGCGCACGGTTTCGGGCGGGCCGTATTCGGGGACGGGGTGGGCGGCGTAGTACCGGTCCACCATGAAGCGCTTGATGGCGCGGATGGGCACCGTGCCTTCGAGGGTGCCGCGGGTGCACTCCCCCTCGCACGGCGCGTAGCAGGCCCGGCTCAAGCTGCCGGGAAGGGGCGCGTCCTCCATGTGGAGGTGAAAAGCTTCGTCGTACTTGCCCGCGCGCACCAGCGACACGTACCCGTGGGCCTTGACGCCGGCGGGGCACGTGAAGGAGCAGGGCGAGGTGCCGAAGCGGTCCACCACGGCCTTCTTCGGGACGGCCTGGGGAAAGGCGATGTGCGTGGCCCGGCGGGCCACCAGGTCTGCGTTGAACTCGTCGGGCAGGGCCACCGTGCAGACGATCTCGCACTCACCGCAGCCCGTGCAGGCGGCCCAGTCCACGAAGGTGGGCTTCTTGCGAAGCTTCACGCGGAAGAGACCGTCCTCGCCCTTGGTGATGGCCTCGATCTCGCTGTAGAGCAGCGTCGTGATGTTGGGATGGTGGGAGGTGGAGGCCATTTTGGGGGTCGAGATACAGCTCGCGCAGTCGAGGGTGGGGAAGACCTTGCTCAGCAAGATCATCTTCCCCCCGATGCTTGCCTCTTTTTCGACCAATAGGACTTTGTAGCCCATGTCGCCCAGCGTGAGGGCCGACTCCATGCCGGCGATGCCGCCCCCCACCACGAGAACGTCGTAGGAGGGGCGCAGAGCCGGAACATCGGGCGCGAGGGTCAACGTCGCCGTTTCAGCCATGGCTGGCTCCTGCCGCGGCGGGTTCGAGCTTAGCCAGCGCGGCGTGAAACTTCTCCATATGAGAGGCAAAAGATTCGGCGCAGACCGAACACACGGCGGCCATCTTGAGGCGCCTCGGGTCCAGACCCTTCTCCAGAATCAGCCGCTGGGCCTCCTGAACCACCCTTCCCGTCCTGTCGGTGCAGTCCGAGAGGTAGGCGCAGTCACTGCCGTCGGCGGCGATGAAGACGCCGTCGAAGCCGTTCTCCAGGGCGTGAAGCACCCACGAAGGCTTCACGCCGCTGGAGCAGGGCACGCTGACGACAACGGCCGAGGCGGGGTAGTGCATGTGCGCGCTGCCCGCCAAGTCGATCCCGGGGTCGGAGATGGTGTTGGTCGAGAAGACCAGGATCTTGGGGCCCGAAGCGTGGCCCCCCGGCGAAGCGTTCATCACTTCATTCTCCGGACGAAGACGCGCCAGTAGCCGGCCTCTTCGATGTTGCCGAGGTACTCGTGGCCCACCTTCTTGGACCAGAGAGGGATGTCCTGGTTGGTCCCCTCGTCGGACGAGAGCACTTCGAGAATCCCCTTGAGGGGCACGGCCGCCATGGCCCGCTTGGCCTCCAGCAGCGGCCCCGGGCAAGCGGTTCCTCGGGCATCGACCTGTTTGGCGACGGACAACGCTTTCAGCTCTTCGGGTGTCATAACGGTCTCCTTCGGACAAAAAAAGGGGGGGCGGAGGAGCGGCCTCGCCATCTCCTCCGCCCTCGCCCGCCTAGTCATTCCTGGTGAACGCCACTTCGCTGCAACGCCAACAACCCTGGGATGCCAAGTTCTCGTGCGGGTTGGCGTCGGCGTCGCAGAGCCAAGGGCAACCCTTCTCGTCCATGACGACCTTCATGGGACGGGCTGCCACGTGGGGGGCCTGAGTAACCTCCCGTTCGGACGTCTCTTCCCGTTTCTTCTCTCCGCTCGCCATGGTTCACCTCCTTCACCACGCGGTCCTCTCATAGCAGTTTTAGTGCCAAGTCCCATGGCGCCCCTCGTTCCTCAATCAAGGGGCCGGTGCCGCGCGGCTAAACACGGTTCGGCATGGGAAGCGGCGAAGCGTGGACGCACGGCGGCAGCGGCCGTTTCGAGACGGCCAAGGCCAGCCCTCAACCCTTTCGGCCTCAGAGAGCGGCCCCTTCCTTCGCCGGGGGCTGCCTGTTTTCAAGGGTGGCAATATGGGTGCGAAGATGCTACTCTATTACAGGCATAGAGTAGCGCCGCTGCTACCCTTAAGACTCTGGGGAGAGACCTGCGCGGACCCACCCCGCGGGCTTTACCCGGTCGAGCCTCCCCTGGAAGGAGTTCACCATGGCGAAAACTCCGATGGGGCCGGTGGCCGACTGCCTCGGTTCCGAGCGCGCCTCCGAGCGTTTTCAGCTCGTGCTCAACAGCATCGCGGACGGCGTCTTCGCCGTGGACCGGGAGTGGCGCCTCACCTGCTTCAACCGGGCCGCCTCCGAGAGCATCGGTATTCCGCGCGAGCAGGCCCTAGGCCGCCCCTGCCATGAGGTTCTGAGGGCCGACGTCTGCAAGGGCGCCTGTCCCCTCCGGTACACCATGGAAACGGGCATACCCGTCCTTAACTTGGCGGTCACCCTGCGCGATGTCCAGGGGAGGCCCATCCCCGCCGCCATCTCCACGGCCGTACTGAGGGACGGCCAAGGGAGGATCATGGGCGGCGTCGAAACCTTCCGGGACCTCAACAAGGTCCAGGCCCTGCTCCACCAGGTCGAGGCCCTCGACCCCCTCACCACCATCGTCACCACCGATCCCTCCCTCAAGAGGACGCTCGAACTGCTTCCTACCATCGCCGCCTCGGACAGCACGGTGCTCATCGAGGGCGAGTCGGGCACCGGCAAGGGGCTCGCCGCGCGGGCGATACACCTGTTGAGCTCGCGGAAGGAGGGCCCCTTCGTCACGGTGAACTGCGGCGCGCTCCCCGACACCCTTTTCGAGTCGGAGCTCTTCGGCTACAAGGCGGGAGCCTTCACGGGTGCCACGAAAGACAAGCCCGGGCGCGTGGCTCTGGCGGACCGCGGAACGCTCTTTCTCGACGAGATCGGGGACATGCCCCTCCCCGTCCAGGTCAAGATGCTTCGGTTGCTGCACGAGAAGGTGTACGAGCCTCTCGGTGGAACCACCACCCAGCCGGCGGACGTCCGGATCGTGGCGGCCACCAACAAGGAGCTGGCCAAGCTCGTCGAAGAGGGTTCCTTTCGCGAGGACCTCTTCTACCGCATCAACGTCATCCGCATCACCATGCCGCCCTTGCGCGCCCGCCCGGCCGACGCGGCCCTCATCGCCGAGCGCTTCGTGCGCCGGACGGCGGCCAAGAAGGGCAAGCGGATAGACGGACTCTCCCCAGACGCACTGGCCCTCCTCATGCGCTACGACTTTCCCGGCAATGTTCGAGAGCTGGAGAACATCCTGGAGTACGCCTGCCTTTTCTGTTCCGGGCCGCTCATCGAGGGCCGGGATTTGCCCGAGTGGTTCCGCGAGCGCCTTTCGGCCGTGGAGCCTCAGCCCCCCTCCTTCGAGCAGGCGGAGGCCCGGATTCTCAAGGAGACCCTGGCCCGCTGCGGCTGGAGCCGCACCCAGGCGGCGGCGGCGCTTGGCATTCACAAAACGACCCTCCACCGAAAGATGAAGCGCCTGCACCTCGATCTGCCCGACGGCGACGGCCGCTCCAAGCGGGCGAGAGCCTCCAAGGGGCCACCTTGAGAAGCGGAGGGAAGCCGCGGCACCTTCCTGGCCACGGGTCTCTCCCAATTTCCTTTCTCCAGGGGTTTCGCTTCCTGCCTCTCTCGGCTTGACCCGCGATCGAGAAGGACATATGTTCATTACTAGCCTCTGAAGGGTCGGCTTGGGGTACCTCTGGCGCCGATTTTCGCCCAGCCTGCCCCGGGGGGACCATTTCTGCCGCGGTCGAACGCGATTCAGCGGGAGTGTCCCGTCTGTTCAGGAGAACGAGAGCGTGAGCTACGAAACGGAGATATCGAGGACGATTCTGACTAGATTCACTGAGGGGTTCGAGCGGTGCCTTCAGAGCCACGTGATTATCGTCGGCGCCGGGCCGTCAGGGCTCGTGTGCGCCTGGAAGCTCGCGCAGCGCGGATTCACGGTGGCCATCCTGGAAAAGCGGCTGGCGCCGGGAGGAGGCCTCTGGGGCGGCGGCATGGGGATGGGCGAGGTGGTCATGGAGAGCGAGGAGCGCCCCCTGCTGGAAGAGCTTTCGGTGCGCTATCACTCCGCATCGAGAGGGGAGCTCCTCGTTTCACACGCCGCCGAGCTGGCCTCCGCGCTGGTCTTTCGCGCCGTTGGCGCCGGGGCCTTCCTGCTGAACCTCACCTTTCTGGAGGATCTCGTGGTGAAGGGGGGAGCCGTCAGGGGCGCCGTGGTGAACCGAACCATGGTAGGCGAAAGGCTGCCCGTGGATCCGCTGACCCTCGATGCCCGCGCCGTTTTGGACGCCACGGGTCACGAGGCCGTAGCGGCGGCTCTGCTCCAGCGCCGCGGATTGCTTGCTCTCTCGGGGCGCCCTCAAGGAGAGGGCCCCATGGATGCGCGCGCCGCAGAAGCGTTCGTGGTCGAGAGGACGGGGGAAGTTTATCCCGGCCTCTACCTCGCCGGCATGAGCGTCTGTTCGGCCCTCGGAGGACCCCGCATGGGGCCCATCTTCGGGGGCATGCTCCGCTCGGGCGCGCGGGCCGCCGACTTGATCACCCAGGCGCTGGAGGCGTCTCAGAAGGAGGAGAGGGCGTGAAAAGGATCGGTATTCTCATCTGCGATCGCTACCGAAGCTGTGGGGGCGGCAAGTGCTTTCGCGCCTTGCGCGAGCGCGCGGGGGCCTTTTCGCGCTACCCGGCGGCCGAGTCCGTTGAAATCGTGGGTTATTCGTCCTGTGGGGGTTGTCCAGGCGGCAACGTGGAATCGGCACCCGAAGAGATGAAACGGAACGGCGCCGAGGTGATCCACCTCGCCACGGGCCTCGTGGTCGGCTATCCACCATGCCCCTACCTGAACGACTTCAAGTCCTACATCGAAACCCGCTTCGGGATGCCCGTGGTGATCGGCACCCACCCCGTCCCCAAGAAGTATTTCGAGGTTCATCGAAAGCTCCCCTTCTGGGAACGGGCACGCATGGAGGAGTTGGTGGGTCCGCTCCTCCATGAGGCCATGAGCGTCATGGAGGCGTACGACTGACGATAGGCCCCCTGCCAGGCCCTGCGGAAAGGAGGAGTGAGCCATCGGCCAGCGCTTCACGGCGCCCGGGGGTGATGGTCTCGAACGGCGGATCCGTCCAGCGGGCAGGTGGTAGCCCGAAGGCGCAAAGGTGAAAGTGACGATTGTTCTGACAGGAGGTAACCATGGAACGATCGCAACTACGGGGGCATAGCCTTTTCCAGATGCTGCAGCCGAAGCAGGTGGAAAAGATCAGCAACGCCACCGAGGAGCTGGTTCTCGAGGCTGGGACGCCGGTGTACCAAGCGGGAGAGCCCGCCGAATTCTTCTTCCTCGTCAGGGAGGGACAGATCGCGCTCCGGAGCGCCACCGCCGGTTTTACCCTTCACGTGGACGACGTCCTGCCAGGCGAAGTCTTCGGAACCTGCCTCTGCTTGGACAGGACGACTTACGCTCTCCACGCGGTCTGCGTCCAGAAAAGCAAGCTCCTGCGGATCCGCACCGAGACGCTCAAGAGAATTCTCGACGAGGATCTGATCTTGGGTTACGCCGTTCAGCGCTACATTTCCAGCGTCTACTTTCGGCGTTACATTGAAGCCATCACCCGGCTGCAGAGCGTGGTGAACTCCCTTCCCCTGAGCAATTCCTGAGGAGACCGCCGTGACGGACGAATCACTCCTGGCCCAACTCGACCGCAGTCCCGTCGTGCGGATCGGCGAGCAGGAGCTTGCCCACCTGCTGAGCGAAGGTGAAATAGTGATGGAGGAGAACACGGGCATGGCCGGCCCCATCCGCCTCCTCGTCTGGAACCGGCGCTTTCTCTTTCAGGAGGAGACGCCCGAGCGGCAGCTCCTCCTCCGGCAGATGCCCTCCAAAGAGGCGGCGGAGCAGCTTGTTCGGAGCCGGCTTGCCACCTACGAACGCATGTGGGACGGGTGCGGCTGTCACATCGACTATTTCGGAGAGGATCGCAGCTAGCCTTGGAGCGCACGGGCCCGCGGCCACGAGTTCGCGTACTGGAACGGAGGCCGTGGACTTGACAAAAGCGAGTTAAGAACATATGTTCGTTTCGTGGGGCCCATCGGGCTCCGTAGGAGCGAACGGCATGCCTAGACCCTACCGTCTGCGGCGCGTATCAGGGAAACCCAACATCCTGGGGCTGAAGCCGCTCGGCATTCCCCTTGACCAACTGGAGGTCATCGCCGTCGGACCGGACGAGGTGGAGGCGCTGCGGCTGGCCGATCAGGAGGGGCTCTACCAGGAGCAGGCTGCGGAACAGATGGGGATTTCTCGCGTGACTTTCGGCCGCATCCTTCAAAAGGCGCACGCCAAGATGGCCGAAGCCCTCCTGGAGAACAAGGCGGTCGTCCTCGGCGAGGGGCCCGTCCGCTTCAGCCCCAGGGCCGATGGAGCCTGCCCCGTCCACGGAGGTCCCAGACGGCGGGGGCGGGCGTGCCGGTGCGATCTGCCCAACGACGTAGAAGCGAAAGGAGGTCCGACATGAACGGCAATGGAAGATTCGGTCGCGGTGGGCGTTCGGCCGCGCAGGAGGTGGATCCTCGAGGCGTGGGCCAGGGCGGGCAACCTTGGGGCGGCGGCTTTGGCCACTGCTGGGGTGGTTCCCGGGATGGGTCGGTCGCGGAGCGATCGGTGCGATACTCCGCCGTGCAGGCCCGCGGAAGTGGCCTTGGCGAGCTTCTGGAGTCGCTGCAACGCAGGATTCAGACTCTCGAAGAGCGGATTTCCAAAGACTCTTCCGGCACGCCTTAACTGCCTGGCGAAGGGAAAGGAGATAGCCCCCTCGGGGATCCGGAGGGGAGCGTCGGAGGGCGAAGGACGGAGCGCCGGTCCAACACGGATATTGCCGGCAGGTCATCTACCTCCTTCGCTCTCCCGCCGGTCGTCGCTAGGGCCGGATGGAGATGAGAAGACCTCGGCCGTGCTTCTTACCATTCGGGGCGAGAAGGGAGCCGTCGTCGTTCAAGGAGCTGACGATGAAAGCGCGATGGATCATCTTTTTCAGTTTGCTGACGGTGGCGCTCTTGGCCGCCACTCCACTAACTTTGCCGAGAAACAAGGCGGGCCGCGTGCAGTACATGGATACGGTCGAGATCTCTGGGGCGGCGCCTTCCGAGCTCATGCGGCGCGCCCGCCTCTGGCTCGCTCAGCGCGCAAACACGCCGGCCGACATTCAGAAGGGGGAACAGCCCCACTGCATCATGGTGGGCGACTCCTTCCAGGTCCCCCACGCAGGCATGCCTTATACGGTCTTCTATACCCTGGCCTTCGAGGCCCAGGGACCCAGGCTCTGCTCCACCGTGGGCGCTCTCTACGTCTTCGACGGCAGCGTCCAACGGCCTCTGGAATACTACCTAAAGGCCGACGGCACGGCGAAAATGGACCCGTGGCTCGTGGAGTCGGTGGACCAACAGGCCAGGAGCCTGCTCGCCGACCTGCACCATTCCCTGCTTCAAGGCACCGAGCAGCCAGCGGCCAAGAAATAGCGCGGCCGATCCTTGGCCCACGGAGCCAGGTCCCATGCGGAGCGTCCGTCAGCTCTACTACGATCTCTTCTCGCGCGGTTACGATCGCTTCGTGGCGCTCCATTCGGGCGACGGCCAGCGGCGCGTCCGCGAGTTTCTGGCGGGTCTGCTTCCGCTGGGGGAAGGAGGCTCCGTGCTGGATCTCTGCACGGGGACGGGGGCGCTGCTCCCCTACCTCGCCGAGAAGGTGGGACCGACGGGAAAGGTGTCGGCGCTGGACTTCTCGATGGGAATGCTGCGGCAGGCCGCCCGCAAGGCCGCCGGACGACCCAACGTCCTCCTGGTTCAGGCGGCGGCCGAGAAGCTCCCCTTTGCCGACGCCGCTTTCGGCGCCGTCACCTGCTCCCACGCTTTCTACGAGCTCAAGGGCCAGGCCCGCGAGGAGGCCCTCCGCGAGATCAAGAGGGTGCTCAAGCCCCATGGACTCTTTCTGATGATGGAACACGACCTTCCCCGGAGCCCGCTGGCGCGCCTCCTCTTTTACATCCGCCTGACGGTGGCCGGAGCCGGCCGCGTCAGAGGATTCCTGCGTCAGGAGCGCGCCATTCTGGAGAGCCATTTCGCCGAAGTCGAAAAGCTCCTCTCTCCCACGGGGCGGTCCAAGGTGATGGTGTGCAGAAAATGACGCTTCGCCAGGCGCCGTCTGCTGGTGCTGGGAGAAGAGCCGCCCAAGGGGACCCCGCGAAGCCCGGCGGCAAAAGGAGCGGATCATGACCACCCTACTCGATCCCTGGACGCTGGACTCTCTCCCCTTGCGGAACCGCCTCTGGATGGCTCCCATTAAGACCGCCTTCGGAACACCCGAAGGCCGCGTCACCGAGAGGCACCTCCACTTCTACCGGCGGATCGCCATGGGCGGCGCGGGTCTGGTGATCATCGAGCCGGTTCCCGTGCGCTGGGAGGGGCGCGAGCACCCCAAACAGCTCGCCGTCACTCTCCCCGACTCGGCGACCGATCTCGCCCAGATCGTGCGGGTGCTGCACGATGGGGGCGCCAAGGCAGCGCTCAATCTCAACCACGCCGGCAGAGCCGCCAACCCCAAGGCCAGCGGCACGGAGCCCGTCGCCCCGTCGGCCTGCGCCTGCCCGGCCAGGGGAACCCAGGCCCGAGAGCTTCTCCCCGAGGAGATCGAAGGCATCGTCGCCGCCTTCGGCCAGGCCGCCGCCGTGGCCCAGGCCGCGGGCTTCGACTGGATCGAGATCCAGGCGGGGCACGGCTACCTCGTGCAGCAGTTTCTCGAACCCTCCGTGAACCGGCGGAGCGATGCCTTTGGCCGGGAGCCCCTGCTCTTCGCGCGGAGGGTGCTGGAAGCCGTATCGGGCGCCTGCGCCCTTCCCGCAAGCCTCCGCGTGACCCTCGGCGACCCTGACGATCTGGGGCAGACGGAGCGCCTCCGGATGCTCCTGGAGATGGCCCGCGCCCACCGCGTGGCGGCCATCCACGTGGGCATGGGCGACGCCTGCGCCAACCCGCCCTGGTACTACCACCACGGCTCGCTCCCCTTCGCGCCGCAGGAGGCGGCACTGAGGACCATACGGGACCTGACCCCCTTGCCCCTGATCGCCGCCGGACGCATGGGCGACTTCCAAAGGGCCAGCCGGATCGTCGAGGAGGGGCTGGCCGACGCCGTCGCCCTCGGGCGGCCCCTCGTGGCCGACCCCGGGCTGCCCGCCAAGTGGCAGGCCGGTGCCTTCGACGCGGTGGTGGCCTGCGGTTCCTGCCTTCAGGGATGCCTCGCCAAGGTGGCCAAGGGGGAAGGCCTCTCCTGCATCGTGAACCCCGCCGTGGGTCGAGCTCCCGTGGTTCCCGCCGCGCAGCGCCGACGGACGCTGGTGGCGGGAGCGGGACCGGCGGGCCTCTCCGCGGCGCTCGCGCTCTGGGAGCGCGGCCACGGCGTCATCGTGGCCGAGGCCGGGCCGGCGGCGGGCGGCACCTTCCGCGCCGCGCCCCTCTCTCCCGGCAAGGAGTCCATGGAGCGCCCCCTACACGGTCTTCTCGCGGCGGTTCGGCTCCAGGAGATCCCCCTCCTCTTCAACCAGACGGTGGACGAGGCCTTCCTCGCGAAGGTCCGCCCCGAGGTCCTCCTCTGGGCCGTGGGGGCCGAGGCGGTCCGGCCGCCCATCGACGGGCTGGAGACGGTGCCCGTGCTCACCTCGAAGGAGTACTACCTGGGCGGCCGCGAGCTGCCTGGCCGGAGGGTCCTCGTCCTGGGCGGCGGCCTCGTCGGCGTGGAGGCGGCGGAGAAGCTGGCCCTGGAGGGCCGCGAGGTGGTGGTGGTGGAGATGCTCCCAGAAATGGGCGGCGGCATGGAGGCCGTGGGCAAGGCCCTGCTCTTCAACCGGCTGAAGGCCCTCTCCCGTCTCACGCTGCTCACCTCCACGACGGTCCTCCGGATCGGTAAGGATGCCCTGGAAGTGCGCACGCCGGACGGGCCCAGGAGCCTGGAGCCGGTGGAGGCGGTGCTCCTGGCCGCCGGACTGCGGCCCGAACCCCTGCCCGAATCTCTCCGGGCGCTGGTCCCGGAGGTCCACGTGGTGGGCGACGCCCAAGCGCCCCGAGACGTCGAGAGCGCCGTTCGCGAGGGCTACGAGGCGGGGCTCGCGGTGTGAGGGCCGTGATGAGGAAATGAGGAGAGAGAGTGAGGATACTTGCCATAATCGGGCGTCTCGCGCTTTGCGTCTCACGTTTTGCGTCCCAAGGGGGGTGTCATGGCCAAGATCGCGATTCTCTACTGCAAGAAGGTGAAGGACTACTCGTGCATCGCCTGCGCCAAGTGCTACAAGGCCATGTACGAGAAGAACGCGGCTTTTCAAGACTACGACGACATCCAGCTCGTGGCCATGACTGACTGCGGCGACTGCCCGGGTGTCCTCGTGCCCAGGGTCAAGCTGCTCAACGAGGTGCTCAGCCGCTTGGACGAAAAGATCGAGGTCCTCCACTTCGGCACCTGCGCCAAGCTGGCCATGGAGACGGCCGCCTGTCCCATCGACTTCGAGGCCACCAAGGCCTTGCTGGAAGGGAAATTCGGAATCAAGGTGGTGCTGGGAACCCACGCTTACTGAGGAGAAAAGCATGGCCAAGGCGAAAGACGGATGCGTGCAACCGGCCGGGGGGCCCATTCTCCCGGCACAGCCGGAGGCAAGTCCGGCGGAGGACCGCGAAAAAGGAGGAAAGACTATGGTGGCGAGAGTGGGACAGGTGGCGCCGGACTTCGAGGCCAGCGGGTATCTGGACGGAGGCTTCAAGAACTTCAAGCTCTCCGACTTCAAAGGCAAGTGGATCCTGCTCTGCTTTTATCCGGGCGATTTCACCTTCGTCTGACCCACCGAATTGGCGGCGGTCGCCGCCCAGTACGGTGAGCTGACGAAGCTGGGGGTGCAGGTGCTCTCGGTCTCCACGGACAGCCGCTTCAGCCACAAGATCTGGCAGGAGGAGGAGCTCTCCAAGATGGTCCCGGGCGGCGTGCCCTTCCCCATGCTCTCCGACCAGACGGGAGCCATCGGCAGGATCTACGGGATCTACGACGAGGCGGCGGGAGTGGACATCCGCGGGCGCTTCATCATAGACCCCGACGGCATCATCCAGGCGATGGAGGTCCTCACCCCGCCCGTGGGGCGCAACGTGACGGAGCTGATCCGCCAGGTGAAGGCCTTCCAGCACGTGCGGGCAACGGACGAGGTGACCCCCTCGGGCTGGCAGCCGGGCAGGCCCACCCTGACGCCCAGCCCCGATCTGGCAGGCAAGGTCTGGAAGCAGTGGAAGGTGGAGAACGCCTTCTGACACGACAACGGCCGGCGGGTGCCGGGCGCGGCCCGGAGACGGAGGGGGGACAGTTCTCGCCTCCCCTCCGCACGCCGGATCGAAAGCGATGGGGAGAGATGCGAGCCATGCCCAAGATCGAGCCCTTCGAGCGCTTTGCCGCGGCCTACGACGCCTGGTTCGACGTCTACCCCTGGGCCTTCCAATCGGAGGTGGAGGCCGTGCGCCGGTTCTGGCCGGCGGCGTGCGAGGGCCTCGAAGTGGGCGTCGGGACGGGCCGCTTCGCCGAGGCGCTGGGAATCCGCTGGGGCGTGGAGCCCTCGGCGGCCATGCGAGCCATGGCGGGACACAGGGGCATCGAGGCTCTCGACGGTGTGGCCGAGGCCCTTCCCTTCGGAGACGAGCGGTTCGACGCTCTGCTGATGGTCACCACGCTCTGCTTCCTGGATGACCCCGATCGCGCCCTCGACGAGTGCAGGCGCGTCCTGAAGCCCTCGGGCCTCTTCGTGGCGGGCTTCGTGGATGCCCGCAGCGAGCTGGGAAGGCGCTACGCGGAGCGGAGGGGCGAGAGCCGATTCTACGGGGAGGCCCTGTTCTGGAGCGTTCCGGAGGTGGTGGCGGCGCTCATGCGGCGGGGATTTTCGGCGCCCGCCATAGTCCAGACGCTCTTCGGTCCGCTGGACTCCATGCGGGAAACGGACCCGGTGAAGCCGGGGTACGGAGAGGGCGCCTTCGTGGTCCTGGCCGCGGCCAAGCGCGCGAACCGGGAGCCCCTCCAAAAAAGCACCGAGGGAGAACACCATGACGCTTTCCGCGGATGAACTCGCTTCTCGACAGGAGCGATTTTGGAAGCGCACGGCCCAATACCTGGGCCACGGCCACGACCGATTCGCCGCGGCGGCCTTCGTGGCCGAAGCGGCGGGGACGGGGCCAGGCCGGGGCCTCGACGTGGGAACGGGCAAGGGTCTGCTGGCCGTCGCCCTGGCCCGGCGGGACTTCCACGTCACCTCGGTGGACGTTGATCCAGACGAACAGGCTTTGGCGGCGGTGCTGGCGCGCAAGGCGGACGTGGACGGCCGGATCGCCTTCGATCGGGCCGACGCATCGAGCCTCCCCTACCCAGACGGCCGCTTCGACGTGGTGGCCTGCATGGACGCACTGCACCACTTCGAATCGGGCGAACCCGTCCTTCGCGAGATGGCCCGCCTCCTCAAACCCTCCGGGCGCCTGGTGCTGGCCGATTTCTCGGAGGAGGGCTTTGCCCTGGTCGAGCGCATCCACTCGGAGGAGGGGCACATCCACCCGCGAGGGGCCGTCACCATGGCCCGGGCCTTGCAGTTCCTGGAGGGGCTCGGCTTCCGCCTGCTGGACCGCTCCACCGGGCATCTCCAGGATCGGGCCCTGCTTCACAGAGGCGCGGCCGCGGAAGGAGGCGACTCCCCATGACCCGACCGCTCCCCGGCAAGCACCCCGCGAAGGCTTCGGCAGGGCGACGCCGCGTCTACGGCCCCGTTCCGAGCCGCCGCCTCGGCCTCAGCCTCGGTGTGGACCTCGTCCCCTTCAAGGCCTGCCCCTACGACTGCATTTACTGTCAGCTCGGTTCCACCCGGCGCCTCACGACGCAACGGGAGGCCTTCTTCCCGGTCGAAGGGCTCGTGGAGGAGGTGCGGCGCGCCCTGGAACGCGGGCCGCGCCCAGACGTCATCACCCTGGCCGGTTCCGGGGAGCCCACGCTTTATACGCCCCTGGGCGAGCTGATCCAAGCCCTGAAGGCCATCACCAACCTCCCCGTGGTGCTGCTGACCAACGGTGCCCTCTTCGGCGATCCGGCCCTCCGCCGCGAGGCGGCCCTGGCCGACCGGGTCCTCCCCAGCCTGGACGCGGGAGACGAGGAGTTTTTCCGGACCGTCAACCGGCCCCATGAAAGCCTCACCCTTGAGTCGGTGGTGGCGGGCCTTGAGGCCTTCCGCCGTGAATACGCCGGCCCCATCTGGCTGGAGGTCATGGTGCTGGCAGGATTCACGGACCGGGAGCCTCGCCTGCGCCTCATCGCCGAGCAGGCCCGCCGCATCCGGCCCGACCGCATCCACCTCAACACCCCCGTGCGACCCTCCGCACTCGGCCCCGAGGCCATAGTGCGGCGGGAGCGCCTTGAAAAGATGCGTGCTCTCTTCACCCCCGCCGCCGAGGTCATGGCCGATTTCACCCCCGCTCGATCCGCCCGGGTCCGTGGAGAGGAGGACCTTCAGAAGGGGCTCCTGGAGCTCCTATCCAGGCGCCCCTGCACGGTGGAGGACGCCGCCGCCGGCCTCGGCGCGGCCCCCAACGAGGTGGTCAAGGCCCTCGCCGTCCTGGAGGCCGTCGGCCGCGTCGGAAGCCGAATGCACGGCCAGCGGCGCTTCTATCAGGTCCAGGGAGGCGCCCCATGACCCTCCTGCCCATCCTGAAGGGGGTCCTCGCTGACGCCCTCATGATTACCGGCTTCGTCTTCGCCATCATGCTCCTCGTGGAGTACCTCAACGTGGCCACGGCGGGACTGGCGGCGCGGTGGCTCGAAAAACAGGGCCTCCTGGGCTACGCGGCCGTGGTCCTCGTGGGCACCTTCCCGGGCTGCCTGGGGGCCTTCACCGACGTGACGCTCTACATTCACCGGGTCATCTCCCTCGGCGCCCTCGCCGGGAGCATGGTGGCCGCCTCGGGTGACGAGGCCTTCGTCATGCTGGCGCTCATGCCGAAAACCGCGCTCCTGCTGTTCGCGGGGCTCTTCCTCTACGGCCTCGCCCTTGCCTTTGTGGTGGACAGGGTCAACGGCCGGCGCTGTTATGGCGGGAGCCGGTGCGAAACGGGGCTGGCCGTTCACTCGCGCGAAGAGGAGCGTCCCCGCCTGGCTGTTCGCTCCTCCTTCCGGGAGTGTTCCTTCCCGAGGGCCGTTCTCTGCGTCGCCCTCGGTCTCTTCGCCCTGGGCGTGGCCTTCGGAGCCGTGGGACCGGGCGAGTGGAACTGGGTCCGCGTGACCTTGCTTCTGGCCGCGGCCGTCGCGTTCACGCTGGTCTTCCTCGCACCCGACCACTTTCTGGAGGAGCACCTTTACCACCACGTGGCCCGCGAGCACGTGCCCCGCGTCTTCGCATGGACGTTGGGAGCCCTGTTCGTGATGGCCTGGATCCAGGTGCAGGGCGGGCCACTGCAGAACTGGATCCAGACCCATCCGGGTTGGGCAGTTTTGGCCGCGGCCCTCATCGGCATTCTGCCGGAATCGGGCCCCCACATGCTCTTCGTCGTCGGCTACGCGCAGGGGCTTCTTCCCCTCTCCGCCCTGGTGGCCTCTTCCGTGGTCCAGGACGGCCACGGCATGCTCCCTCTGCTCGCCGAATCCTGGCGGGAATTCCTGAAGGTCAAGGCCATTACCTTCGCAGCCGGACTGGCTGCGGGATACGGATTGTGTCTCATCGGACAGTAGGAAGTCATACGACACCCAAGGAGGAGCTCAAAATGAAGATTGCCATACCCATCGTTCAGGGACAGTTCTCGGACCACTTCGGCGGCGCGGAAGCCTTCGGGCTCTTCGAGGTGGACGAAAGCAACCGGACCATCCTGTCCCAGACCTTTTCCCCAGCCCCGGAACACGAGCGGGGAGCCTTCCCGCGCTGGCTCCGCGAACAGGGCGCCGACGTCATCCTGGCGGGCGGCATGGGACCAAGGGCGGTCCAGATGTTCGAGCACTACGGCATTCGGGTGGTGGCCGGCGTGGCCGGCAACAACCCCGAAACGGTGGTGAAGGACTTCCTTGCGGGGACCCTCGCCGCCACAGGCGAACCGTGCAGCGGCGGCCACCTGCACCACTGCGGGGATCACGGAGAAGAAGACTGAGCGGACAGGCGAGGGACGGAGAGGTGGAAGTGCGGGCGACCCCACCCGCGGGCCTCCCGTCTCTCCGCCCCTGTCCCCTGTCCCTTGCCCCCAATAAGGAGCCCCCGATGAAAGAGCTACACAAACGCGGCGGCGGCCCTTCGGGAGCCTGCATCTGCCTCAAGTGCGGCACCAAGGTCCCCCACCAGGCTGGCACACGGTGCATGGAAACCAAATGCCCCCAGTGCGGTGCTACGATGGTCCGGGAGGGTTCCGAGCACCACCTCCGATTCCTGGAAAAGGTGAAGAAGCCGGGATGACAACGCGCGGAAACGCGGCCCAGGGACCCCAGCCGAAGGCTGACGCAGGCCCGGCGAGGCCTTTTTCGTGAGGTGGCTCCTCTGGATCGCCGCCGGGGCCATCCTCTACCAGGCCCTCGTTCTGCTCGTCGTGCGCCTCGGCTGGCGCAATCCGCGCGCGAAGAACGAGCGGGACCCCTCCTCTCTGGGCCTCACCTTCGAGACCGTACGCTTTCCCACCGCCGGAGGGAAGAGCCTTCACGGCTGGTGGATTCCCTCGGACAACGGGGAGGCGGCGCCCGTCCTCGTGCTCGTCCATGGCTGGGGCCGCAACGCCGCGCGCATGCTCCCCTACATCCAGATGCTGCACCCGGCGGGCTACGACCTCCTCGCCTTCGACGCGCGCCACCACGGGGAGTCGGACACGGACGGCTACGCCTCCATGCCGAAGTTCTCCGAGGACATCCGGGCGGCCGTCGACGAGGTCCGGCGCAGGCGGCCCGAGATCCAGGGGGTCGGCGTGCTGGGCCTGTCGGTGGGAGGGTCCGCGGCCATTCACGCGGCGGCCCACGACGAGCGCATCCAGGCCGTGGCCACGGTGGGCGCCTTCGCGACGCCCGCCGACCCCAGGGCCACCCTCGGCCGCTGGTGGTGGATTCTCGGGCCGGGCCTTCCGCTGGCCTTTCGCATGGTGGAGAGGCGCATCGGCCTGCACTTTCGCGATATCGCCCCGGAACGCCACATCGGCCGCACCTCCGCCCGGTTCCTGCTCATCCACGGAGCGGCCGATTCCGTGATCCCCCTCTCTCACGCCCGGCGGCTCGAAGCCGCGGCGGCGGGCAGGGCCCGCCTCTGGCTCCTGCCCGGCCGCGGACATTCCGACCCCCACCGGGAGCCCGGCATGGCCGCCGCGCTCGCCGAGTTCTTTCATCCTTAGGACCGCGGCCGCTTCTCCACTTCAGCCATCGGCAGGCGATCGGGAGGCCGATGTGCCGCCTCCCGGCCCGATGCTTCCTCCGCCACCCGCCGGACTCATTCGGCCGCGGGGGGCAACGCCCTGGCCCCGCCGGCTCTCAGGAGGGGGATGAGGGGCAGGAAGAACAGCAGGACCAGGGTCATGAGGGCGAAGACGTCCACGTAGGCCATGACCGACGCCTGCACCTGGACCTGGCGGAAGAGCAGGCCGACGGAGAGGGATTTGACCGAGTGGGGGTCCAGGCCGGCGATGGGCTGCATCGTCCGGCCCACCTTCTGAAGGCGATCGGCGTAGATCGGGTTGAAGGCGTCGAGGCGCTCCACGAGCCGAGACTGGTGGAACTGCGCCCGCGTGGCCAGAAGCGTTGAGGAGAGGGCGATCCCGATGGAGCCGGCCTCGTTGCGGACGAGGTTGTAGAGGCCCGTGGACTGTCCCATCTTCTCGGCGGGCATGGTGCTGTAGGCGGCGGCGGCCACGGAGATGAAGAGGAATCCAGCACCAAAGCCCTGCAGGAAACGCGCCCCGGCCAGGTATCCGAAGGTCGAGGCCAGATCGACGTCCCAGAGCATTCGCAGGGCTCCCAGCATGCAGGCCACTCCGGCGAGCAGGATCCACCGCACGTCAATGCGGTGCACGATTCGGCCGGCGACGATCATGGCGAGGAGCGAGGCCACCCCGCCGGGGGCGAGGATGAGCCCCGCCCAGGTGGCCGTGTAGCCGAGCAGGTTCTGGACGTAGAGAGGAATCAGGAGAAGGGTCGCGTAGAGGACGAAGTACTGGAAGAAGGAGAGCGACACGCCCGCCGCGAACTCCTTGTTCTTCAAAACCGACAGGTCCAGCAGCGGGTGGTCGTGCGTGAAGGAGCGCCAGATGAGCAGGGCGATGCCGAATACGGCCACGAAGGCCGCGACCTGGATGAAGTGGCTCTTGAACCAGTCGAGCCGCTCGCCCCGGCTGAGCACCACCTCGAGCCCTCCCAGCCCAAGCACGATGAAGAGGAAGCTCCACAGGTCCGCCCGCCCCTCAGGCTTGCGGATGTAGTCCGGGTCCCGCACGAAGAGGAGAGCGAGCACCACCGCCAGCACTCCGAGCGGGATGTTGATGTAGAAGATCCAGCGCCAGCCCCAGTTGTCGGTGATCCAGCCGCCGAGGATGGGGCCGATGATGGGGCCGAAAACCACCCCGACACCGAAATAGGAGAGGGCGCGGCCCCGCTCCCGGGGCGGGAAGGCCTCCAGCAAGATGGCCTGGCTCATGGGGACGATGATCCCCCCCGAGAGCCCCTGGAGCACCCGCATGACGACCATGAAGGTGAGGTTCGGGGCCGCGCCGCTGCCCAGGGAGGCGAGGGTGAAGGCCACCACGCTGAGCAGGTAGATGCGGCGCCTTCCGAAGAAGTTCCCCAGCCAGCCCGTGATCGGCACGACGATGGCGTTGGCCACGAGATAGGAGGTGATGACCCACGTGATTTCGTCCACGCTGGCCGAAAAGCTCCCCTGCATGTGCGGCAGGGCCACGTTGGCCACGGAGGTGTCCACGGCCTGCATCATGGAGGCCAGCATGGTGGCCACGGTGATCATCCCTCGGTTGGCTTCGCCGTTGTTGCCCATGGTCCGCTAGTTGACGGCCGAGGGATAGAGCCGGGCGGCGACGAGGATCAGCGCGATCAGGACCCCCGCCTCCACGGCGAAATCCACGCCGAGCCCCATGGTGCTCGCTCCGCCCCTGATCATGAGGGCCCGCAGGGCGTCCACCTGGTAGGTGAGGGGGTTGCCGCGGGAGAGGAGCTGCAGCCAGCGCGGCATGAGGCTGAGAGGGTAGATGGCGTTGCTGGCGAAGAAGAGGGGCATGGTGAGCACCTGGCCGATCCCCATGAATCGCTCGCGGGTCTTGACCAGGCACGCGATCACCAGAGAAAAGGTGGAGAAGACCGCCGCCCCCAGCACGATGAAGATCAGCACCCCGGCCAAGGCTCCCGGCGAGAGCCGCAGGTGGGCCCCCATGAGGAGGCCCAGCACGACGACGATCACGGCCTGGGCGATGGCCCGCACGCCGGCCGAAGCCGCCTTGCCGGTCACGAGGGCGCTCCGGAAGGCCGGGCTTGCCAAGAACTTGTGCAGGATGCCGAGATCCCGCTCCCAGATGAGCTGGATGCCGTAGAAGATGGCGACGAAGAGCACGCTCTGGGCCAGGATCCCCGGCACCATGAAGTCGAGGTAGCCGACGGAGCCCGTGGGGATGGCCCGCGTCCTCGCCATCACGACACCGAACACCCCGAGCCACAGGGCCGGCTGCACGGCGCGCGTGAAGAGCTCGGTGGGGTCGCGGCGGAGCTTCCGCGTCTCCGCCCAAGCGATGGTCAGGACCTGCCGGCTGAAGTCCCGGACGGACCGGGCCAGGAGGGCCGCCAGGCCGCTCCCCGCCGTGTGCCTCCCCGGGCCCGCACCGGCGCGAGCCACGTCAGCCGAGGCGTCGGGCCGTTCGGCGCGTTCGCGCGGCGTCACGGTATGTCCCTCCCGTTTCGATGGTGTTTCCCGTAAAGTGGACGAAGGCGTCGTCCAGCGTGGCGCCCTCCCCCACCTGCCTCTTCAAATCGGAGGGAGAGCCCAGGGCGGCCACCCGGCCCAGGTGCATGATGGCCACTCCGTCGCAGAGCTCGTCCGCCTCCTCCATGTAGTGTGTGGTGAGCAGCACCGTGGTGTTGAAGCGGTCTCGCAGCTCGCGAACGTGCTCCCACACGGCGCGCCGCGCCACCGGGTCGAGGCCCACCGTCGGCTCGTCGAGAAAGAGGACGGATGGCCTGTGGAGGACCGCCTGAGCGATCTCCAGCCTCCGGATCATGCCGCCCGAGTACCGCTTGACGAGGGTGTTCGCCGCCTCCTTCAGGCCCATCATCTCCAGCCCCAGGCGGATGCGCTCCCGGCGCTCGCCGCGCGGGACGTTGTAGAGCCTGGCGAAGACCATCAGGTTTTCGTAGCCCGTGAGGCCGCCGTCGGCGGAGAGGAGCTGCGGAACATAGCCGATGCGGCTCCGCACCTCCCTGGGGCGCCTCGCCACGTCGAAGCCTGCCACCCGGGCCGAACCCCTGGTCGGCGGGAGCAGGGTCGTGAGCATCTTGAGGGTCGTGCTCTTGCCCGCGCCGTTCGGTCCCACGAGGCCGAAGAGGCTCCCTTGCGGAACCGAGAGGGTCAGGCCGTCCACCGCCAGGAGGGCGCCGAAGGCCCGCGTCAAACCATCGGTCGCGATGACGGCGAGAGGGGTTCCGGCTGATGAATGGGGGTCGGGCGTCGGCTGCTCGGGCCTCTCCGTCATGATTGACCCTCTTGCTGCCTCGCCGGGTCGAGCAGTTCGCGGAGCAGCCGGAGGCCGTCGGCCAGGGCCCCCAGCTCCTCATCGGTGAAGCCGCGCAGGCGTTCGGCCACGCTCCCCCGGGCGTGGGCGCGGGCCCCTTCGAGCAGGGTCGCTCCCTCCTCCGTGAGCGACAGCTTGACGCGCCTCCGCTCCTGAGGATCGGCCTGCCGGATCACGAGCCCCCGGCGCACCAGCCGCTCCACCATGGCCGAGGCCGTGGCGTCGGCCACGCCGTCCAGGTCGGCCACCGCCGACAGGGAGGCGCCGGGGGATCGACTGAGAAAGGCGAGCACGCGGAGCTGGGGCACGGAAAGCCCACGGCCCGCCACCTCGCGCATCTCCCGCCGCACGAGCCACATGGCCTGAGGAACGACCTCCAGGATCTGCCGGGCGCACGCCTCCCTGGTTCCCCTCGGGCTGCCCTGCCTCTTTCTGGTCTCACGTCCCATTTCTTAGCTCCACTAAATATCAGCAGAGCTAAGAATAAGGTCTTCGATCATGCCCGTCAAGCCGCGGAGAGGGACTCGATCTCGGGCGTCCGGCAAAGTGGCCGCTTCCGCGGCGCTCAATGGGGGCGGGGGCGGGAGGGCAGAGGGCTCACGGCCACGGCCGCTCATTCGGAGGGGCTGGAGCTTCAGGCCGGGCGGGGCCGAGCGCGCTTCCCTCCGGCCTGGAACGGCGAGCGGGAAGGGGCGACCCCTTCCCGCTCGGAGGATCAGGCGTTTAAGAGGCACCCAAATCCCGCGATCGGACATGGCAGTGGCGAGGAAAGGCAGATGGACAGAGGTTTCCACGAAAGCCGGTCTTCACCCACCAAGGGGTTTGGGTCGCTTTCTCGCCCGGCCCAGGCCGGGCGAGAAAGCCCCAAGGGCGGGGTGGGGCCCCACGGGCTTTGCCCGTGGGGCGGGGAGGGAATGGCCCTCCCCGTCCAAGAGACAATGCCTTTCCCCCGTGTGTCCGAGACCTGGCCGAAGCCACCCGCGCTTCCATCGCGGAATTGGGGAGGCGAGGATCAGTTGTGCTTGTTTTCCTTCTCCTCCTTCTTGGGCTCCTGCACGCGGGCCGGTTCGGCAGGGTGCGCCGGGTTCTTGCGCATCTGCTCGACATGCGGTCCGGCCTGGGTTCTAACGGGAGCTCGAAGGGTCCCCTCGCGGGGCTCGCGCGGCACCGTCGTGGGCGGACGGTTCACCATGCCCTCCCTGCGGTACGGTTCGCTCCTGGGAGGTTCGACCTTCCTCGGGTAGGTTTCGCGAGGCACCACCGTAGGTGGATGGCTCACCGTACCCTCCCTCCGATAAGGCTCCCCCTTGGGAGGTTCGACCTTCCGCGGGTAGCTCTCGCGAGGCACCGTCGTGGGTGGATGGCTCACCGTACCCTCTCTCCGGTAAGGCTCGCCCGAGTAAGGGCGACGCGGCGTCGGGGCGTGGTAGGCCGGAGGCAGGTGGGAGATCCCGCGGACGGCGCCGTGGTTCTCCCCGCCGTAGGGGGCGCCCCTGCGGCCCTCGTTGCCGTGCGGGACCAGGGCGGGGCGGACCCAGCCGCGCCGCCCCTCTCTTCCGTAGTAGCTCCGATAGCGGTCGTAGCTCGTCCGGTAGATGGTGTTGTTGATGACCACCGTGTTGTTCACGACCACGTTGTGGTGGTTCCAGTCGCAGCCCCCGAAGAGCGCCTGCGCCGCCGCGAACCCGATGCCCCACGCGAATCCGTTCACGAAGGAGAGCCCGGGCGAGGGCGTCCAAACCGAACGGTAGTAGTAGATCGGGTAGTTCCAGGCCGGCCCGTAGACCACCGTGGGCTCATAGACCGGGACGTAGACGACGTTCGGGTTGTAGGGTTGGATCACGATGTACTGCGGCTCCACGACGACCGTCTGCTGGGGCGAGGAGCGGAGGTACCCGTTCTGATAGGCGACCCTTCGGAGCCTCTGAACGGAATCGAACACCTGGTCTCTCTGTCCCAGAAAGGCGTAGCCGAGATCGGTCGTCCACTGCATGTTGCTCCCCATCCGGTGCAGAAGATTGGGGAACTTGCAGAGGGAGATCACGCTCGGATCCCAGCTCGCCGTGGAGAGCGCGTCGTCGAGCTCGGCGCCCGAAAGACCCGGATTGGCCTGAAGCCACTGGTCCGCGTCGGCCACCTGGTCCGGGAAAGTGGCGGCCATGAGAACCTGCGAGACGAGCGCGTCCGGGTACAGGGCGATGGGCGCCACCATCTGGTCAATCTGCCCCACCGAGTAGGCCATCGGTTCCTGGGCGCGTAAGGCCTGGCCTCCAGCCAGAACGACCGAAACGGCCAGCATTGCCGTCATGATCTTGAGTGTTCGCATGGCACCTCCTCTTGGTCTCCAGCACATTCACCGAGTCCTACTTACCATAACGGCCGGCCGAGCGAAAGCCTTCGGGCACCCCCGATTCCGCGATCGAGTTTCGCGCGTAGGAGCGCCGCCCCAGGCGCGAGGGGCCGTTCCGGACCATCTCCCCACGGTCTCGCGCTCACCCGAGGCCGCGGCGAGGCGACGCTCCTGCAAAGGCTTTATGCCTACATCGCGGAATTAAGGCGAGTCGAATTTATTTTGGACAACCGATGGCATCGGGTATACTACCGGACCTCCGCTGACGGTGCCGGAGGAGCGCGCGGGGTGAAGATGGATCGAACTCAGCAGGCATCGCTCTTCCTCAGGCTCTTCTGGTGGCTGCCCTTCGGCACGGCTCCGGAGATCGCCCCGCAGGAGCTGGCCAAGCGGCTCAAGCGCGGGGCCCAACGCCCGCAGATCCTGGACGTGCGCACGGACCACGAGTGGCGCCAGGGCCACATCGCAGGGGCCATGCACGTTCCCCTATCGGATTTCCGAGGTCGCATCGGCGGTCTCTCGCTGGATCCGGCCCGCCCCCTCGTGGCCGTCTGCCTCAGGGCCACCGCAGCGTGCCGGCCGTTCGCCTCCTGATGCTTCACGGCTATACCGGCGCCGTCCAGCTCGCCGGGGGCATGCTCGCCTGGCGGCGCTCCAACCTCCCCGAGGTGCGATAGCCCGCCCCGCCATCGCGGTCGGGCCACCGTCCTTGCGGGCTGAATTCTGGACACGGGGGCGAGATGCGGGCACTTGTGGAGAGTTGTGGGTGGGGGTAGGGTGGGAAGAGGCAGGACTCCCGGTGTGCGGCTGCTTCCGGCTCGGCGCCGGGGCCTGCCCGGGGCGGAGGAGGCCGTGGGCCGGACCGGCCGGCCGACGGGCCCGCGAGGAGTCCTAGGAGGATGTGAAGGATGAGATCGTGAGCGCTCCCACGGGCCTGCAACGGCACGTTGTCGTCGCTGCGTTTCTGGGCTGGATGCTCGACGCCTTCGACTTCTTCATCCTGATCTTCGTCCTTCGCGACGTCGCCCGAAGCTACTCCACCTCGCTCACCACGCTCACGCTCGCCATCACCCTCACTCTGGCCATGCGCCCCGTGGGGGCGTTGCTCTTCGGGCGCCTGGCCGACCGGTACGGCCGCCGGCCGGTCCTCGTCATCGACGTCCTCTGCTTTGCCGGCCTCGAGTTCCTGTCGGGGTTCGCGCCCAACCTGATCACCTTTCTCGTTCTGCGCACACTGTTTGGCATTGCCATGGGCGGCGAATGGGGGATCGGCGCCTCGCTCGCCATGGAGACCGTGCCGGCGCGATGGCGCGGCTGGGTCTCGGGGCTGCTCCAGAGCGGCTACCCGGCCGGCTACTTCGTCGCCTCCGCCGCCTTCGGCCTCTTCTACCCGCTCGTGGGCTGGCGCGGCATGTTCATGATCGGCGGGCTCTCGGCCCTTCTCGTCCTCTACGTCCGCCGCTCGGTCCCCGAGAGCCCGGACTGGCTCGCGCGCCGCGACGCCCCGCGCCCCGCCTTCCGACGCATCTTCCGCGACCACCTGGGCCTCCTGCTCTGGGCCGTTGTCATGATGACCGCCTTCAACTTCTTCAGCCACGGCACGCAGGACCTCTATCCGAGCGCCTTCCTCGGCCGGCAGCTCCACTTCTCGCACGGCACCATCACCACGATTGCGCTCATCTACAGCGCGGGGGCGATCATCGGCGGCATCGTTTTCGGCGCCCTCTCGCAGCGCATGGGCCGCCGCGCGGCGATCGTGCTCGCGAGCCTCCTCGCCCTCCCCGTGCTCCCGCTCTGGGCCTTCTCCCGCTCGCCTCTGACGCTGGCGATCGGCGCGTTCCTGATGCAGGTGTGCGTGCAGGGCGCCTGGGGCGTCATCCCGGCCCACCTCAACGAGCTGTCGCCGCCGGAGTTGCGCGCCACCTTCCCGGGGGTCGTCTACCAGCTCGGCAATTTGCTGGCCTCCTCCAACGCCACCCTGCAGGCGGCCATCGGTCGGCACATGCACCAGAACTACAGTTGGGCGCTCGCGGTGGTGGCCGGCGGCGCCGCACTGCTGATCGCGCTCCTGGTCGGCCTGGGCGCCGAGGCGCGCGGCGTCCACATGCGGGGAGAGGCGGTGGAGAAGCCATCGCCCCACGCGGCAGACGGGTGACGGCGGGGCTTCCAGGGGCCGGGCTCCGCTGCAATCGGGCGGACTCCAACCTCAGCCCGGCTTCGGAGGCTTCCGTAACCACCTGATTCTGGAGGATTTATCTGGTCGGGGCGAGTGGATTTGAACCACCGACCCCTTGGTCCCGAAAATGCATGTGGCTGATTTTAAACGACTTAGCTCAATTCTCCAGGAGTGCGAGTTAGTCATATTGGGTATGGCGGAACTGAATCGGATCTCTCTAACGGGCTTTTCACAAGTCGAGCCCGGGCCGATTTCAAAGTTGCGATTTAGTTGCGATTTTTTGGGGACCGAACGAGGGTATTTGGAGGCCGGGCGACCTGCCCGGCCTCGCATTTTTAGACGCTGCGTTTGAGATGCTCCCTAACGTTGGCGATCTTCCAGAGCAACGCGGGATGTTGAGCCAGCCTTGCAGCCTCTTGAGGCGCGGACGGGAAGAGGTGTTCGAGGGCGAGCTCCCCTCGTCCGACAGCCGCCACGTAGGCTTCCTCGTTGGGGGCCAGCGTGACAAACCTTGCTGCGAAGCCCCATGCTGCCTCGATCAAAACGGTTCTGTCCGGTGCTTCGCCGGCGATGAGCATGGGGACCAGCTGCTCTGCCATAGCTCGCTCCGTCACCATTCTTCCAATCCGGTCGGGACCATAAGTGTTCACCTGATGATCGAGGATTGCGGACATCGCAAGAAAGAGAGCCCTGAAGGAAGATGAACTCCCCACTGATCGGGCAGGCTTGGGCAGGTGGGCAAGATCCCAGAGATCGCGCGGCGCGCATCGGTCGAAGAAGGCCAGGAGTTTTCCAACGAGTATCTCGTCCAGGCTGACCAGGGGGATGGTCGGACGGTCCATGTCGCCCGGTTGCCAGAGCTCCTTGGTGACCGTTCCTGCAAGGGGCAACCTGAAGAGATAGTTCACGTCCACTTCAATCCGGTCTGGAACACCCAGGGCGGAGCGGTACTGTAGATAGAGTTTGCGGCCAGCGAAGGCGTCCGCGGACCACTGAATCTGGTACCGCATTCGTGCCGCCAAGCCCGCGAGTGCCTCCTCAACGTTGGACCGCTCCTCAAGCATCTTCCCTCGTTCCAGCTGCCCTAGGTAGTTGTAGTCGAGGTCAACGGAGAGCCGCGTCGGAGGCCCAAAACACAAGTTGAGGGCAGTGCCTCCCTTGAGTGCCAGGACTCGCCCAAGGAGAGGATGGCGCCCCATGTTGGCCGCAAATTCGCCCAGCCGGGCGACTTTCTCGAGAGGACTAATGGCATAGCCGGTCTCGTCGGAGTAGCGCTGGAGCAACTCCCGGCTAGGACTCATCGGGCCCTCCAACTCTCCTCAACTGTTCAGGTACGACCACGTTCCAGCGCGATGAAAGGGTCCCTCCCCTGCTGTTTCGATCCAAGTAGTGCGGCGAGGGGGGCCGCCTCTTCTCACAACGGCTGAGGATCGCACTAGGCACATGGAATGTCTTTTCGTGGCGCTCCAGGAACCATCCGGCTGCGGCCCAGAGCTTGCGGATATCGTAGCGTTCGAGCACCCCGCACAGCAGATCCAGGTCCAGGACCGCAACGCCCCCGACCGACAACACGAGCTCTTCCAGGCCCCCGACGAGTCCAGGTCGATGAAACCCTTCCACTAAGGTCCGTTCTGGCCCTGTCGTCCTGAGGAGCCCCCCCTGCCGCTCAGCCTGGCGTGTCCCAAGCTCCCTGGCTGATCCCACGCGGAAAGGGCTAGGATGCTCCAGAAATCGAAGGATGACACCCTTCACGCGCAAGGGCCGGCGGCGATGGTCGGTATAGAGCGTCAACTGGTTCCACGTCGAATGGGCCGCTCCCAGCAACTCCAGGGCGCTGTGGTAAGAGTAGATCCCATCTGATCTGACGGCGGATGCGACGAGGTAGGGATCCGCCTTGAACGCGGCGGCTCGGGAGGACGGTGGAACCACCGCGTAGATTTCCCTCGTTACTAGCTGAAGGCGGCCCACTTTTAGATGATGCTTCAGCCGCTCCACGACGCTGGAGCGGGCACTCTTCGGGGCCAGGGCCTGGACCGCCTCATCGAGCGAAAAAACCGCATGCGCAGCAAAGAACTCAGCCGTCGTCACTTTACCCTCCGCGTCACTATGGGGGAAATAATCCCCTACGGCGACTCATCTTGTCAAGTACCCGGCACCCCTCCCCCGTTAGGGGGCGGGATACCAGCTCATCGTTCGACAAAGTATGATTGGATTACACTGTTTACTAAGTAATTAAAGTTGATTGAGATTACTGAGTAACCTATATTCCTTGCCAGGAGGAAAGCCGTGACGACGATTGCGTTGATCAACCAAAAGGGGGGCGTGGGCAAAACCACGTCCACGATCAATCTGGGAGCGGGGCTGAGCATGCTGGGGAAGTCGGTCCTGCTGGTGGACCTGGACCCGCAGGCCCACCTGACCTACGGGCTGGGCATCCAGGCCCACGAGCTGGAAACCACGGTCTACGAGGTGCTCAAGGGAGAGGTCCCCGCTGTTGAGGCCATTGTCCGGCGGGACCAGTTCGAGGTCCTCCCCTCCTCTCTGAGCTTGTCCGCGGCCGAGATCGAGCTCTCGGGCATGGCGGGGAGAGAGTTCCTGCTCAAGGAGGCCCTGGCCGGCCTGCCGGCGCGCGACTTCGTCCTGCTGGACTGCCCTCCGAGCCTCGGCCTTCTCACCCTGAACGCCCTCACGGCCGCCCAGGAGCTCTTCATCCCCCTCCAGACCGAGTACCTCGCCCTCCAGGGCATGAGCAAGCTCATCGAGACGGTGAACGTCGTGAAACGGCGGCTCAACCCCGACCTGACCATCTCGGGCATCATCGGCACCCAGTTCGACGCCCGGAAGAACCTCAACCGGGAGGTCGTGGAGAAGATCCGCGAGTACTTCGCCGACAAGCTCTTCGCAACCCTGATCCACGACAACGTGGCCCTGGCCGAGGCCCCGAGCTACGGCCAGACCATCTTCGAGTACCGGCCCGACTGCCGGGGCGCTCAGGACTATCTGGCCCTGTCCCAAGAAGCCGTCGCGAGGAGGTAAGGCATGGCTCGCAAACCCCGCATGGGCTCCGACCCGTTCCAGAAGAAGGACCCGCTCGGATGGATCAGCGGTGCCCAGGCCGAGGAGACCGAACAGACGGAGGGTGTATTCAGTCCACCCAGTCAACCCAGTAACCCTGAGAAACCGAGTAAGCCTGATAAGCCCAGTACTCAGGGTGGCCTGAGTAAGACCGGTAAGCCGAGTAAACGGGATTTACCGAGTTCACCGGGTAGCTCCGATCATCCCAGTACACCCGCCAGGCCTCCCCGAGGCTCCACCACCTCCAAAGGCCTCCGCCCCGGCTGGACCCGCGCCACCTTCATCGTCAAGGAAGAGACGGTCCAACAGCTTAAGGCGGTGGCGTATTGGGATCGCAAGGAGCTGAAGAGAGTCGTGGAGGAGGCCTTTGGGCAATACCTTGCGGGTAAGGACGTGCCCCCTATCCCCGAGGACGCTGCCGAATAAAGGGCTGCGCCGCACGCCGGCCCTTGCTCCGAGCATTGGAGGACACGATGGGATTGTATCGGGGGATGCGGATCGGTTTTGTGATCGTGCTGCCCTTCTGGTTTGGGGTCCAACTCAGGCGCTTTCTTCGCCGAACGTTTTCGTGAAAGAACGCACCGTCGAACGCTGATCAACAGCAGGCCGCACCACTCTTAAACTCTTCGGCGCCTCACCATATACTACGTATTGAATCCTTTGCGGCATGGTGTTTCTGGGACCCTCTCGGCCTCTTTCCCGCAAGTCCAACTGGGCTGTTGCACACCCGTTGCCACGCAAAGACGAGCCTGAGCGTGGGGTTCGCATTCCATCGCTCGGCACTGGACACGGCCTGCTGGCTCGTACCGAGGCGCTGAGCGAGCTGTACCTGGGTCAGCCCGCTCTGCTCCCTAAGATCCCGGAGCAAGTAGCCGGGGACGTCACGCTCCCACTCAGGCAGTTTGCCCCAGCAGCGCAGCATCCTCCATTCAAGGAAGGTACGGGGCTTGCCGGGAGAAAGATCGCTAGGATCGAGCTGGGCCCACTCGGGACGCCCTTCACCCATGGCTCACACCTCCAACCGATTCCTTCAGGAAGCGGCTCATTTCTTCTCGCGTGGGATTGGGCCGGCGATGGAACAGCCTCTCCAACTTGGAAAGGGCTTCCCCCACATCCTCATCTTTCGCCCTCTTCCGCAATCGTTTGAGATCCAGACCCCGCCGATTTTGCGCGAAGACGAGCGCCGCATTGACTCCATCCTCCTTGGCTCCCCAGTAAACGAGC
>JBMFSH010000002.1:0-176717 GCA_049967655.1 Acidobacteriota bacterium | reverse complement strand
GTGGAGCCTCACCCCACCCTTGGCGCCCTCTCGCCCTTGGCTCGAGGGCGCCCCAATCCCTTGATAGGTGATAAGGGTGTTCCGCCCGTTTTCCATGCTCTTTCCCCCGTTCCATCGCGGGATTGGGGAGTGCCCTATCCCTTGACCCTGCACGGGGCAGATGCTATAACCGCACCTGGTTTTTCCAAGCCAGTGGAGAAAGGATACAATGCTGAAAAACTACCTCTTTAGCTCCGAGTCAGTGACCGAGGGGCACCCCGACAAGATTGCCGACCAGATCAGCGATGCCGTCCTCGACGCCGTCCTCGATCAGGATCCCCTCGGCCGGGTGGCCTGCGAGACGCTGGTCACCACGGGGCTGGCGCTCGTGGCCGGTGAGATCACCACCAAAGCTTACGTCGATCTTCCTACGGTCGTCCGGAGCACTATCCGCGATATTGGTTACGTGGACGGCGCCTTTGGTATGGATTACAAGACCTGCTCCGTGATCTCCTCCATCGATCCGCAGTCGCCCAACATCGCCATGGGGGTGGACGCCGGCGGCGCCGGAGACCAGGGACTCATGTTCGGCTTCGCCTGCGACGAGACCCCGACCCTGATGCCGTTCCCCATCTACACCGCGCACCGGCTCACGGAGCGCCTCGCCAAACTGCGGAAGGAGAAGGTTCTGCCGTATCTGCGGCCGGACGGCAAGAGCCAGGTGAGCGTCTATTACGAGGAGGGCGTTCCCAAGAAGGTCAAGGCCGTGGTGCTCGCGGTTCAGCACGACGAGAGCGTCGCCCAGACGACCCTCCGGAAGGAGGTGGAGGAGGCGGTGATCCGCGAGGTCATCCCTCCGGACATGCTGGATGCCCAGACCGCGTTCCACATCAATCCCACGGGCCTGTTCGTCATCGGTGGCCCGCAGGGCGACACCGGCCTCACGGGCCGCAAGATCATCGTGGACACCTACGGCGGGATGGGACGCCACGGCGGAGGGGCCTTCTCCGGGAAAGATCCCACGAAGGTGGACCGCTCCGCCTGCTACATGGCCCGGCACATCGCGAAGAACATCGTGGCGGCCGGTCTGGCCAGGCGTGCCGAGGTCCAGCTGGCCTACGCCATCGGCGTTGCCGAGCCCGTCTCCGTGATGGTGGACACCTTCGGTAGCGGACTCGTGGAGGAGAAGGTGCTCGAGGGGGCCATCCGGGAGGTGTTCCCCCTGACGCCGGGAGGGATCATCAAGTACCTGGACCTCAGGCGACCCATCTTCAAGAAGACGGCAGCCTACGGTCATTTTGGAAGAGAGCTGCCTGAATTCACGTGGGAGTTCATCCATAAGGTCGAGGCCCTGAAGGCGAGTTGCGGCCGGACGGTGCCGCGGCGGGGGAGCAAGTAATGGAGTGTGACATCAAGGACTCGGCACTGGCGGATCATGGCAGGGCTAGGATTCTATGGGCTGACCGGCACATGCCGGTCTTGGCGAGCATCCGCAGCCGCTTTGAACGGGACAAGCCCCTCAAGGGCATCCGGATGGGAGCCTGCCTCCACGTCACCACGGAGACGGCCAACCTGATGCGAACGCTGGTGGCCGGAGGGGCCGAAGTGGCTCTCTGCGCCAGCAACCCCCTCTCCACGCAGGACGATGTGGCCGCCAGCCTGGCGCGGGATTTCGGCGTGTCCGTGTTCGCCATCAAGGGGGAGGACAACGCCACCTATTACAAGCACCTGGCCTCCGTGCTCGACACCAAGCCCATGATCACCATGGACGACGGGGCCGACCTGGTCTCCCTCGCCCACGGCGATCGGCGGGATGCGCTTCAGACCATCCTGGCCGGCACCGAGGAGACGACCACGGGGGTCATCCGCCTCCAGAGCATGGCCAAGCACGGCGTACTGGCTTACCCCATCGTGGCCGTCAACGAGGCCATGACCAAACACTTCTTCGACAACCGTTACGGCACCGGCCAGTCCACGCTGGACGGCGTCATCCGCGCCACCAACATCCTGCTCGCGGGAGCCACGGTGGTGGTTGCCGGGTACGGCTGGTGCGGAAAGGGCGTGGCCATGCGGGCCAAGGGGATGGGCGCCCACGTCATCATCACCGAGGTGAACCCCGTGAGGGCCATCGAGGCCATCATGGACGGCTTCATGGTCCAGCCCATGGCCGAGGCGGCCGGGGTGGGCGACCTCTTCATCACCGTCACGGGCAACAAGCACGTCATCCGGACGGAACACTTCCTCGCCATGAAGGACGGGGCCATAGTCTGCAACAGCGGCCACTTCAACGTGGAGCTCCAGCTCGAAGGCGGCCTCTACGAGATCGCCTTGGCCAAGACGGCGGTACGCGACTTCGTCGAGGAGTTTGCGCTGCCCAACGGCAGGAAGATCTACCTCCTCGCCGAGGGTCGCCTGGTGAACCTCTCGGCCGCGGAGGGCCATCCGGCCGTGGTCATGGATATGTCCTTCGCCAACCAGGCCCTTTCCGCCGAATGGATTCTCCAGCACCGCGCCTCCCTGGGCAAGTCGGTCCACGTGATCCCGGAGGAGATCGACGTGGAGATCGCCCGAATCAAGCTCGGCACCCTCGGATACCGGATGGACACCCTCACCGAGGAGCAACAGCGCTACCTCGCCTCCTGGCAGGAGGGGACGTGAGAGCCCCAATCCCGCGATGGAGGAGGGGAATAGCCGTGGAAGGCGGGACAGATCATGCACAGTGGAAAAGGGTGTCATACCCACTGAGGGATTGGGGGCCATCGAGCCGAAGGCGAAGAGGGCACCAAGGAAGAGGTGGGACCCCATCGGGCTTTGCCCGTGGGGCGGGGAGGGAATGGCCCTCCCCGTCCAGGAGACAACGCCTTTCTCCCGTGAACCCGAGCGGTAGCCGGAGGCACCCGCGTTTGCATCGCGAAATTCGGCTGAGAGGGCCCCTCATGGCCCAGCCTTCGGGGAGGGCTTATACTGAACGTACCTGAAGAATTGTTCGGGTGACGGCGCCGGGGAAAGCTTGCAGAGCGTGAATATCAGCGGGGGCGCGAAGGTGCCCCCCGCTGTGCGTCTGGCGCCGGTTTCCCAAGACGGGGGACCGCCCGTCATCTTTTGGAGGCCCTGCGGCTCCGGGGAGGTGAGGTCCATGGCCAAGAAGGTCGTTCACGTCGTGGGTACCGGGACGATCGGCGAACCGCTCATCGGACTCTTGTGCGACATGCGCGAGCCGCTGGGCATCGACGAGGTCACCTTCCACAAGCGGTCGCCCCTCCTGGAAGAGCGCTCCAAGGTCCGTGCCCTCGTGGAGCGAGGGGCGCAGCTAGCCACGGACCCGCCCGCCATGGTGGGATTCAGAAAGATGGGGTTGGAGCCTTCCATGAGCCAGGAGGAGGCGGTCCAGCGGGCCTCCGTGGTGATCGACTGCACGCCCGTGGGTAACGAGACGAAGGAGAAGCTCTACCTTCCCATCGGCCGGATGGTCAAGGGCTTCATCGCCCAGGGAAGCGAGTTCGGCTTCGGAAAGATGTACGCCCGGGGCATCAACGACCGAGCGCTCGTCCCTGGCGAGGACCGCTTCATCCAGGTGGTCTCCTGCAACACGCACAACATCGCCGTGATCCTGCACACCCTCGGGATGGACAACGGGAACAGCCCTCAGAACCTGGTAGAGGGACGTTTCGTCTGCATGCGCAGGGCCAACGACATCAGCCAGGACTCCTCCTACGTGCCCTCGCCGCAGGCTGGGAAGCACGAGGACCCAGACTTTGGCACCCACCACGCCCGGGACGCCTGGCACCTCTTCAAGACCCTTGATCTCGACCTGGACCTCTTCTCTTCCGCCATCAAGCTCAACACGCAGTACATGCACATCATCTGGTTCCAGCTCAAGGTGAGGAAGCCCGTGACCCGCGAGAAACTCCTGGCCGCCGTGGATGAAAACCGGCGGGTAGCGGTGACCTATAAGAAATCCGCCAACACGGTCTTTTCCTTCGGAAGGGACCACGGCCACTTCGGGCGGATCCTCAGCCAGACCGTGCTTCCCGTCCACTCCCTGGCGGTCCACAGGGGCACCGAGATCACCGGCTTCTGCTACACGCCCCAGGATGGCAACTCCCTCCTGTCCAGCGTGGCGGCGGCGGCCTGGCTCTTGAACCCGGAGGACTACGAGAAGCGCATGGAGTGCCTGAGGCCCTTCATTTTTCAGGAGGTGTAGGGGGCCTTCGAGGGCCTTGCGGGAAGGTGTGTTGCATTTTGCAAGGCGTGGGGTATAATGGTTAGCAGGAAAACAAGGGAGGCCGTGCATGAGCGAAACCGGGTCTGTGGGCGGCGGAAAACCCTATGCCGACGACGACAAGATATTCCTCTTCTTGGCGTACTTTGGGATCTTTTCGTTGGTCCCCTTTTTCATGTATCGGGATAAGCGCTCCGATCCCCAGAAGGAGTACGTCTACTGGCATTCGCGCCAGGGCCTCGGGTTGACCATCGTGGCCGTGATCGTCTGGATTTGCGGCATGGTGGGCATGTTCATCCCGTTCCTCAATATCCTGGTGGGATTGATTCTTTGCGCGTGGTGGGTCCTGGTCCTGGTCATGATGATCATGGGCTGGGTGAAGGCGTTCGGCGGCGAGAAGTGGGAGATGCCCGGCATTTCCAAGATCGCTCAGATGTTCAACTGAGAAGGCCCGAAAGGGTAGAATAGCGGGGGCCTGCTGGTCAGGCCCCCTTTTCGTTTTGATCCGGCGGAGAGAATCTCGGGGAGAGGTGCTGGAATGAACCCACGGTTGGCGCTGGGACTGGACACGAGTACCCGCAGGCTAGGCCTGGCCCTCGTGGATGAGGGTGGGGCGGTGGTCGCGGCCAGCGAAGAGGCCACCGCGACCCATGCCACGCGGCTCGTCCCCGCCCTCGAATCCCTTCTCGCCGGCTGCGGAGCCGAACGGGAAGACCTGTGCGCCATCGGCGCCGTCACGGGCCCTGGCTCCTTTACCGGCCTGCGCATCGGCCTGGCCTCCGCCCTGGGCCTCTCCCGCGCCCTCTCCATTCCGGCATACGGCCTTCAGAGCCTCAGGGCCATCGCCCTCGCCGCGCCGGCCGAGGGGAGGGGACTGGCGGTCATGGACGCGCGCCGCTCCCAGGTTTACTGCCAGCGGTTTCTCAGGAGAGAGGGGGAGGTGGTTTCCCTGGGGGAGGCACGGGCCCTGGCGACGGAACGCGTGCTCGATGAGATGCCGTCGCCGATGTGGGCGGCAGGAGACGGGGTAGCGCTGGTGCGAGGTTGGCCTGGGGAGTGCCGGCTCATCGGCGAAGTCCCGAACCTCGCCGTTCCAGCGGCTAGGGAAGCGCTGGCCGCCATGGCTTCGGGCCGGCCCGCCGCGAGGCTCCTGCCCACGTATATCCGTCCTCCCGACGTGCGTCTTCCGGCGGAAGTTTGACCGTCCGGGGTTGGGGGGCTACACTAAAAACTGTCGCCGAGGGACGATGCGCTACCGAGAACCGGTCTTCAGACCCCCCTCCGAGGCCGACAGCCTTATTCTCCAGGCCACCGTCGGCTGCTCCCACAACGCGTGCACCTTCTGCGCCATGTACCGCAACAAGCGCTTCGAGGTACGGCCCCTGGATGAGATGCTGGATGAAATCGCCGAAGCGGGAGGTCTCTGGCCCGAGACGTCGAGGGTTTTCCTGGCGGACGGAGACGCCCTGGCGGCGCCCACCGAACACCTGATGGAGATCCTGCGTGCTCTCTCCGCGGCCTTCCCGAAGCTGAGGCGGGTGAGCCTCTACGCCACGCCCCTGAACCTCCTCTCCAAGGCTCCGGAGGAGCTGAGGGCACTTGCGAGCGCCGGGTTGACCCTCTTCTACGTGGGGCTGGAATCGGGCAGCGATGCGGTTCTCCGCCGCGTGGCCAAGGGGATAGATGCTGCCTCCGCGGTGGAGGCCATTCGCAGCGGACAGGAGGCGGGGCTGCGATCCTCGGTGATGGTCCTGCTGGGGTTGGGCGGGAGCGAGGGATCGGAGGAACACGCCCTGGCGACGGCCCGCGCGGTGAACGCCATTCAACCTCACTACCTCTCCGTGCTGGCCTGGTTCCCCGTTCCCGAGGCGCCGCTCTTCCGTCAGATGGCCGCCGGGAAGTTCTCGCTGCCCGGCGACCTGGCCCTCATCCGCGAGCTCGGGATGTTGGTGGGGGCGCTGGACCTCAAGGACACGGTATTCAGGGCGAACCACGCCTCCAACCCGCTTCCCATTGGCGGCCGTCTCTCGCGTGACACAGTCAAGATTCTTTCCGCCATCGGGGCCGCCGAGCGGGGATTGCTCCCGCTGCGGCCCGCCTATCTGAGGGGTGTTTGATGCGCCGTCGTAGCGTCCCCGTCATGTTTCTCCTCGCGCTCGCGCTGGGGTTGGTCGCCCGGGCCGACACCGTTCAAGAGCTCCAGCGATCTGCCCTGGCGGACCTGTGGGCCTGGCGAGGCCAAGCCCGGGCCATCGTGGCCCTCTATCGCGCCTATGGCTACCTGGATGCGACGGATTCGCCAGCGGCCTTCGAAAAGACGCTCCAGCAGGTGCTGAATGCCGCCGATGCGGCGCCCGAGGTGCAAGCCCAGGCGGCGTACCTTCTCGCCCGGGAGGACCGGGACCTCGGAAAGGTCCAGGAGGCGGAACGCCTGGAGGCGCAAATGGGCTACATCCTCTCCTGGCGGGTCATCGGCCCCTTCGACGACGAGAACAAGCAGGGCTTCGACGCCGTCTATCCCCCCGAGACCAAGCTCGACATGGCGGCCTCCTACGTGGCCAAGTCGCACCCCGTGAGCTGGAGGGCGGTCCCCGAACACCTGGTAAACGGAGTAGTACCCCTGGACCAGGTCATGGACCCCACGGAGAACGTGGCGGGCTACGCCCTCACCTTCATCCGAGTGCAGAAGGACACGCCGTGCGTCATTCGAGGCGGCTACAACGAGGCCTACAAGCTGTGGGTGGACGGCGACCTGGTCGCGAGCAGGAAGCGCTACAACGGAAGGGCCTTCGACCAATTCGCCGACGGCTGCACCCTTCGCAGGGGCTGGAATACCTTGTTGGTGAAGGTTTGCAACAGCGACGGGGCATGGAACTTCGAGCTTCGCCTCACGGATGAAAAGGGGAGGGCGCTCGCCGGATGGACCTCCACGTCCGACCCGGCGGCGGTGAGGGAGCCGCTGGACAAGGTTCTGGCCAAGAACGGCCTGCCTCCCAAGGGCATGGAGGTGAACGATCCGGGCAAGGCCCTAAAGGCCTGTTCGGAGTCCCACCCCGATGCCGCAAGCCTGGAGGACTACGGCCAGTACCTCCTGACCATGAGAACGTACGACCGAGGCGATACCTCCCACCTCGAGATCCTGCGCAAGGCGGCCGAGGCCTCCTCGGGCGACCCCATGCCCTGGCTGGTGCTGGGAGACGCTGAACGGGACCACAACAAGCGCAGGGCCGATTACCAGAAGGCCCTGGACATCGCTCCCAAGAACCCCCTGGCGCTGGAGAGGATGGCCCACCACTACCTGGACAGGGGCATGCCCTTTCCGGCCCTCCAATACCTGGACCGCGCCGTGGCAGCCGAACCCGATTGCCTTCTCACCAGGGCATTGCAGTGCCAGGTCCGGCTACAGTTCGCCAGCGACGGCATCGGAGCCGCCGACCTTCAGGCGCTCTATTCTGCCCATCCGGGCTGCGCCGTGGTCCAGCTGGCCTACCTGGCCTCCCTCAGAAAGCTGGGCGACCCGGCGCAGGAAACGGAGACGATGGAGCGTTACCGCGAGACCCATCAAGGAGACACGGGCGCCTGGTACGACGCCATCGCCGATGAGGTTCGGACGGGACACACGGGCCGGGTCCTCGAACTCTTCTCGCAGATGGAGGCCCGGTTTCCCCTGGACCGCATGCTGATCTACCGGCATGCCTCCTACCTCCTCGCGCAGAATCGGCCCAAGGAGGCCGAAGGCATCGTGGCCTCTGCCCTGAAATGGTGTCCCGACTGGCCCGAGGGGCATGATCTGCAGGGCGATCTGATGCGGGCCCTGGGCGAATCCTCCAAGGCGCTCGCCGAGTACCAGGTGGCGCTGACCCTGCGGCCGCAGATGGAATCCGTCAAGCGCAAGGTGTCCTTTTTGAGTCCGCAGGGGGAGGGGTTCGAGAGCCAGTACAGGGTCGAGCCGAAGGACCTCCCCACGGACCTCGGCGCCTTCTCCGGGCAGCAGGCGGTGGTGCTTTTGGACAACACGGCCATCAAGGTCCAACCCAGCGGACTTTCGAGCCGCTACGTGCAGATGGTCATCCAGATCCTCCAACCCGCGGCCGCGCAGCAGCTCCAGACCTGGCCCATCACCTTCGACCCCGACCGGCAGGAGGTGCGCATCCTGGATGCCTCCATCCTCAAGCCCGACGGGACGAAGGTCCACGCCGACGTCATGGTGACGGACGCCCTCTCCGATCCGCGGTACCGCCTTTACTACCGCAACCGGAACATGGTGCTCTCCTTCCCCTCGCTCAGCGCCGGAGACCGCCTCTGGATCGAATACAAGATCTCGGACATCGGTGAGCGCAACGAGTACGGACGCTACTTCGGTGACATCGAGACCTTCGCCGGGCAGAGCCCCATCCTCTTGAAGCAGTACACCCTGATCATGCCGTCCGACCTGCCCCTCTACGTTCACGCCGAGCGGATGAATACCGAGCCCATGGTCGTGACCCGCAGTTCGGAGAAGATCTACCGGTGGGTGGTGCGGGACATCCCGCAGGTGGAGCAGGAGCCGGATATGCCCGGCTTCACGGACGTCCTGCCCTACCTGCACGTTTCCACCTTCCAGGATTGGGATGCGATGGGGGCCTGGTACGCCAAGTTCATCAGCGACCAGTGGCAGATGACGCCCGAGGTGAAGGCCAAGGTGGCCGAGCTGATTCAAGGCGCCACCACCATGGAGGCCAAGGTGTCAGCCATCCACCGCTGGGTGGTTCAGCAGACGCACTACGTCGGCCTGGAGTTCGGAGTCCACGGGTTCCGTCCCTACAAGGTGGGCCAGATCTTCGAGCGCCGGTTTGGCGACTGCAAGGACAAGGCCATCTTGATGGCGGCCATGCTCCGCCAGGCCGGGTTGGACGCCTGCATGGTGCTCGTCCGGACGCGGGACCTGGGGAGCATCTACCCAACACCGGCGTCCCTGGCGATCTTCAATCACGCCATCACCTACGTGCCGGAGCTGAACCTCTTTCTCGATGGGACCGCCGAGTACTCGGGGCTCCATGAGCTGCCCTACCAGGATCAGGGCGTCTGGGTACAGCTCGTATGGCCCGACGGTCGCACCAAGCGGATGGAGACGCCGGTGGACAAGGCGGCCGACAATCAATACCGCGCCGTCTACCGGGTGGATGTCCCCGCCTCGGGGACCTCGGCCCAGGCGCGGGGCGCGGTCACCGTGATCGGACAGCAGTGCGCCTGGCTCCGGCAGCGCTTTCAGGACAAGGACAAGTTGAGGGAGCAGCTCGAAAAGGACATCTCGGGCGCCTTCCCAGGGACGCACCTTTCGAGCGCCACCGCGAGCGACCTGGCGGACCTCTCCTCGCCCGTGACCTTCTCCTTCGATGGCACGCTGGGCCAGGTGGTCAGCCCCGACGGGGAGCGCGAGGTCTCGCTTCCGGTTTGGATGGGCCAGCTCAACCTCTTCGCCGGCTTCGCCGCGTTGGCCCAGCGGCACTATCCGCTCGAGATCGACTACCCCTGGGTGCAGGAGTACGACGTCACCTTCGCGCTGCCCCAGGGAGCCACCGCCAAGACCATGGCGCCGGTATCCATCCACACGCCCTTCGGGTCGGTCACCAGGACCTTTAGCGGGGGAGAGGGGCAGGTGTCGGTGAAGCTCACGGTGGAACTCGCCGTCCGCGAGGTGAGTCCCCAGGACTATCCGGCCTTCAGGGCCTTCTGCCAGTCGGCCGACAAGGCCGCGGGAGAGCGCTTGCGGGTCCAGCTGGCAGGAGGCAAGCCATGACGCGCCGCCGTATCCGTCCGAGCTTCTGGGCCGTCGCACTGACCATCGGGATCTTCCTCTCCCCGGCCGTCTGGGGCTCCGCGCTGACCCCCGGCTGGCAGGCCCTGCTGGCGGGGAAGCCCCCCTCCGAGGCGGAGGCGGCCCTGAGGCGGGACCTGGAGCGCGACCACAGCGATGCTTCCGCCAGCTACGCCCTGGCCCTCCTGGAGGAGGCCAAGGGAGAGCGCGAGAAGTCTCTGGTGACGGCCGTGGAGGGGCTCCGCAACGCCCCCTCCAGCCCCTTGACTTTCCTGCTCCAGGATTTCATCAGCGACGACGCCACCTTCGACCAGGTCACCACCCGCCTCGTGAGGGATTCCATCCCGCAGTTGGCCGAGGAGAAGGGATTGGACCCGCTGGTGCGCTTCAACCTGCGCTGGCTGAGCTTCCAACTCGCCGCCCGCTCGGGCGATCCGGAGTCGACCAGGAGGGCCATGGCCGAGGCCGGATTCGTTTCGGCTGCCTACTACTCCCGCCCTGAAACGACGCTGAGCCGGATCGACTTCTACAAGGCTTCGCCGGCGGAGCAGGGCAAGCTCGATTCGGAGAAGTGGACCCGGACCACCTTCCGTACGGTGGACGTGCGTCCGCCGCTCTACGCCACGGTGCGCAACCGAGAGTCCAACTACTACATTCTCGTGCCGTTCACCGTGGACAAGCCCCAGCAGGCACTACTCTATTTCAATGCTTCCAAGAGCTTCCGCGTCATTCTGGACGACAAGGTCCTCCTGACTAAGGACGTGTTCAACATTCAGGAGAACCCGACGGTGGTGCGCCGGGTGGCTCTCTCCACCGGGGCGCATCGGCTGCTCATCAAGGTTCACGCCACGGGCGGCGACCAAGGGATCCACCTGGCGCTCCTCGACCCTGAGGGCGACCCGCTCGCCGTCGTGTTTCCACAGGGAGCCCAGCCTCCCGAGGGTCCGACGGCAAGATTCAAGGACGAAGGGGACTGGCAGGGCGCCTTCCCGGCCGCCTTTCCGAAGGATGATCCCCGCCGCCAGGCCTTCCTGTCCCTCTGGCAGCGGTGGCAGGGCGACGTGGCCAGCGGGCGCCTCACCATGGAGGCGGCCGCCGACGAGGCCCCCAAGTGCTTCCTGTGGAACCTTCTGGCGGCCCGATTCTACCTGCTTGAAGCCGACGACCTTCCGCAGAAGATCGCGCAGAGCAGGGCCGAGCGGTTCGTGGACCGGTGCCTGGAGCTTGCGCCGGACTCCCCCATGGCGGCCTACTTCAAGGCCGTTCTTCAGGGGGCCAATTCGGATTCGGACGACGACCTGATCGCCTTGCGGAAGCTCGTACACGACGCGCCCAACGATCCCCGGTGGTTTGTGGCCCTCGCTCAGAGGCTCGAAGGGCGCGGCTGGATCGTGGATGCGCGCAAGGTCCTGGAGGAGGCCTCCTCCTACCATCCCGAGTGCGAGAGCGTGGAGACGGCGTGGATCTCCTATTTCCAGCAGCTTCCGGATCCTAGGGGGCAGATGGAGGCGATCCGCCGGCTGGAAAAGCTTCGCGACGCCGACCCCGAGCTCGAGGAGTTCTACTCGGGCACCCATCAGTGGCCCCAGCTCCACGCGCTCCTGCTGGAGGAGGCCAAGCGCTTCGGGGACCGGGACCGCCAGTTCGACTACAGGCTCGCCGGAGTGGACGTGCGTATGGGCCGGTATGCGGCCGCCAAAACCCGTCTGGAGGGGCTCCTGGCCCTCGACCCGTCGGACGTGGACGTGGCCCTCCAGCTCGCACGGTGCGATTTCCTCATGGGGGACCGCGCGGCGGGGTTCAAGGTGTGGGACGAGCTGAAGAAGGCCAAGCCCGACGCCTTCCAGGTGGACCTGGCGCGCATGGCCCTCGGCCAGCCGTGGCCGTTTCAGGACAAGCACGTCTCTCTGGAGCAGGTCCTGAAGGAGGACAAGTCCTCCGCGCCCGACAAGGCCCCCTCATCCATGCTCCTGGACCAGATGTTCACGCGGGTCGAACCGGACGGCTCCTCCCTCGAACGCTACCACGGCATTCTCCGGATCAACGACAAGGAGGGGGTGGACCGGGAGGGCGAGCAGTCGCTTCCGGGACAGGTGATCCTCTCCATCCGCACCATCAAGCCCGACGGCAGGATCCTGGAGCCCGAGCAGATCCCCGACAAGAGCACCATCAGCCTTCAGGGGCTCGAGCCGGGCGACTTGGTGGAGTACGAGTACATCACCCTAAAGCCCCCCACCTTCGTGAAGAAAAACGCCTACGTCACCTCGCAGGTGTGGCTCTTCCAGGACATCGACAAGCCGTTCCACAGGACCCAGTGGTTCATCGAGTACCCCAAGTCCATCCCCATGCAGTTCGCGGAGAAGCACCTGCCTTCGCCGGGGACTTCGGGAACCGTCGGGAACCTTCTCTACAGGGACTGGGATTACCGGGACATGCCGCGGGCGCCGCGCGAGCCCGACACGCCCAACCGCATGCTCTTCCTGCCCATGGTGGAGGCGGTGGGGGGCATCGACTGGAAGGACGTGGGGCTCTTCCTCAAGGACGGAATCACCGGCGCCTTTCAAGTGACCCCCGAATTGGAGCAGCGATACAGGGAGGCCGTGGGCGACGCCTCCACCCCCGAGCAGAAACTCGACCGCATGGTGAAGTACCTCCTCCAGGCCATCGACGGCGAGAATCAGACCTCGTGGCAGGACCCGACGCAGACCCTGCTGACCCGGCAAGGAAGCCGCCTGCCCGTGATGTGTGCATTCCTTCGGCTGGCGGGTATTCCCTTCCGCGTGCTCATAGCCGAGGCCGTGCCGGACCGGACGGGGGACAACCTGCCTCGCCTCGGCCAGTTCGGCTATCCCGTCCTGGAGGTGGATCTCAAGGGAGCGCCGCCACGATACATGGTGCTCTCCAGCCCCTTCAGGGCTCCCGACGTGCTCCCGTGGTACCTCCAGGGGGCACGGGCGCTGGACGTCACCTCCGACGAGCCTTGGAAGCGCGTGACCATTCCCGCGGACTTCTCTCCCTGGAAGTCGGCCAAGGAGACCGAGGTGAGAACCCTCTTGCCCAACGGGGACATGGAGCTGGATTATCGGTCCTCCCTGGATCCCGAGGTCTCGGAAAACCTTCGCTCGAGCCTCAACAAGATTGCCAAGGACCAGTGGCAGCGCGTCATGCAAGTGGCCCTATCCAAGCGCTACGGGGACATCGATCTGAAGGACTATCACCTGGAGGGGCTGGACGACATCCTGAAGCCTCTGCACTGGGACTACAAGCTTCTCGTGAGAGCCTACGCCGATGAGGTGGGCGGCCGCCTCGCCGTGGCCGACCCGCTTCCGGCGCTGCACTTGGCGCAGGCCTTCGCAAGCCTGAAAGATCGCACGCTCCCGCTGACCACGGGCGGCCCCGTCTTCATCAACCAGCAGATCACCATCGTCCTGCCGCCGGGATTCAGCACGGACTACCGAGTGCAGGATCTCGACCTCAAGACCCCGTTCGGTAGCTACCTCTTGAAGGGCCGCATGGAGGGAGGCCGGCTAGTGATCGAACGGCGCGTGGAGATTCCCTACGAGATCGTGTGGCCCGACCACTACCAAGCCTTCGCCCAGTTCCTGCGGACCATCGACGAGGCCGAGTCGGGCCAGCTCGTGCTCAAGGGGCCGTGAGCGCCTCGCAATTGATTAACCGGCGGGCGCTGGAGTAGATTGGGTCCAAGACGGGGGTGCACATGGCCCATCCTCTCAAGGATTTCATGGTCCCCTACCGCAAGGGAGAGATCATCTTCTACGAGGAAGAGCCGGGGGCGGAGATGTTCATCGTCCAGTCCGGCCGGGTCGAGATCTACAAGCTCGTGGGCGGCGAGAAACGGTTTCTCCGGGTCATGGAGAAGGGCGACTTCTTCGGCGAGATGAGCCTCCTCGAAGGGATTCCCAGGACCGCCACGGCGGAGGTGGTGGAGGACGCCGAGGTCATCGTCATCAACGGCGCCACCTTCGACCAGATGATCAAGAGCAACATCGAAATCGCGGTCCGCATGCTGAGGAAGCTCTCGGCCCGGCTGAGGGAGACCACGGACCAGTTCCAGAAGCACCTGCTGGAGGAGGGAAAGGCCATGCCCCCAGCGGGCGACGAGGTGGCGCCAGCCTCCCACGAACAGGCGGCCGGCGAGCAGGAGAGGCCCCCCGTGATCGCCCAGTTCCTGATGGAGGGATCGCTAAAGGTCTTCCCCATCCACAGGGACATCTCCCTGATCGGGCGACGCGACCCCGTGACGGGGGTGGTCCCTGACGTGGACCTCACGGACGAGGACGTGAAGCGAAGCGTTTCCCGTCGGCACGCCAAGCTGATTCACAGCAACGGGCAGTTCTACATCGTCGAAGAGGTGGGGACGCTCAACGGGACCTTCGTGAACGGCAAGAGGATCCCCACCGGCATCCTCACGCCGATCAAGTCCGGCAGCCACGTGGGCTTCGGGACGCTGCGGGTGAAATTCGTGGAGCCGAGCCAGAAAAAGGGGGGTGACGCATGAAAAAGGGACTCGTCTTGGTGGGAGGCAGGCGGACTCCCATGGCGGAATACAACGGGGAGCTAGCTCATCTCTCGGCCGTGGACCTCGGCGTGCACGCCTCCAGGGCCGTCCTCGACCAGACGGGGGTGGAGCCCGGCCAGGTGGACCACGTCGTCTTCGGGAACGTCCTGCAGACCTGCGAGGATGCCATCTACCTGGCGCGACACATCGGGCTGAGGACCGGGATCCCCGTGGAGGTTCCCGCCCTGACCGTGAACCGCCTCTGCGGTTCGGGCTTCCAGGCCATCGTGAGTGGGGCCCACATGCTGCTGCTCGACGAGGCCTCCGTGGTGCTCGCGGGCGGCACCGAGAGCATGAGCCAGGCCCCTTTTGCGGTGCGCGGAGCCAGGCAGGGGCTTCGCCTGGGCCACGCACCCTTCGTGGATACCCTCATGGAATCCCTGGTCGACAGCTACTGCAAACTCCCCATGGCCGTCACGGCAGAGAACCTGGCCGAGCGCTGGTCCATATCCAGAGAAGATCAGGACCGCCTCGCCATCCGCTCCCAGAGGAGCGCCGAGGAGGCGCACCGGGCGGGCAAGATGGCCGACGAAGTGGCGCCGGTCCCGCTCAAAGACAAGCGCAAGGGGGAGGTCCTCTTCGGCGAGGACACCCATCGAAAACCGGAGAGCACCTTCGAGGCCCTTTCGAAGCTCCGGCCCGTCTTCCGAAAGGAGGGGAGCGTGACGGGGGGCAACGCCTCCGGGATCGTGGACGGCGCCGCGGCCACCATCGTCACCAAGGAGGAGACGGCGGCCCGCCACGGATGGCCCGTGCTGGGATTCCTGAGGGGCTGGTCCTATTCGGCGGTGGAGCCCTCCATCATGGGATTCGGTCCCGTTCCGGCCATCCAGAAGCTTCTCAAGGCCGAGGGGCTGACGAAGGATCAGGTGGATCTCTTCGAGATCAACGAGGCCTTCGCGGCGCAGTATCTCGCCTGCGAGAAGGCCCTGGAGCTGGACCGCGAGAAGGTGAACGTCAACGGGGGGGCTATCGCCCTCGGCCACCCGCTGGGTGCCACGGGAGCGCGGCTCGTGATCACCCTGCTGTACGAAATGCGCCGGCGCGGAGTACGATTCGGCGTGGCGTCGGCCTGCATCGGCGGAGGCCAGGGCATGGCGCTCCTGCTGGAACGCGCCTGATCCGTCCGGGGGCGCACCGCCGGTGGGCCCCGACGTCGGCCCGTTCGAAAGAGGAGAGAGCATGGACCTGCACAACACGACCTACGAAGTGAAGGAGGGCGTGGTCCTCCTGACCATCAACCGTCCGGACAAGCTCAATGCCCTGAACAGGGCGACCCTGGAGGAGATCGGCTTGGCCCTCGACGAGGCCGAGCAGGACGGCTCGGTGGGTGCGCTGGTGATCACCGGATCGGGAGACAAGGCCTTCGTCGCGGGCGCCGATATCCGGGAGATCGCCGAGCTGGACGCCGCCGCCGGCCGCCGGTTCGCCCTCTTCGGGCAAACCCTCTTCAGGCGCATCGAGACCTTCCCGAAGCCCGTCATCGGGGCCATCAACGGCTTCGCCCTCGGCGGGGGATGCGAACTGGCCATGGCGTGCCACATGCGCCTGGCTTCGGAGACGGCTCAGTTCGGCCAGCCCGAGATCAACCTCGGGATCATCCCCGGCTACGGCGGGACGCAGCGGCTGTCCCGGCTCGTGGGCCGGGGCCTGGCCCTGGAGCTCCTCCTGTCGGGCGATCGCATCCCAGCCCAGAAGGCCTACGAGATCGGGCTGGTGAACGCCGTGGTGCCGAAGGAGGAGCTAATGACCAGGGCCCACGCCCTCGGAGCGCGCCTGGCCTCCAAGGCTCCGCTCGCGGCGCGATACATCCTCGAGGCGGTCCAGGCAGGCGTGGAGATGCCGATGGAAGAGGGCTGCTACCTGGAGGCGACCCTCTTCGCGCTGAGCTGCGCCAGCGAGGACATGAAGGAGGGGACCAAGGCCTTCCTGGAAAAGCGGAAGCCCAGCTTCCGGGGACGCTGAGGTAGCCCCCCGGAGGGAGGGACTGGTCGCATGCCGGGCAGGCACGAGGAGTGGATCTACGACTGGAACGGCCGCGACGGCTTCAGCGGAAATCCGGCGAAGTTTCCCCCCAGGATCCAACTGAACGACGAGACCCTGCGGGACGGCCTCCAGAGCCCCTCCGCCAAGGCTCCTCCGCTTCAGGCCAAGAGAGACTTCCTCCAGCTCCTGGTGCGCCTGGGCATTCACTCCCTGAACATCGGCCTGCCCGCGGCCGGCCCCCAGGCCTATGAGGACACCCTCTTTCTCGCCAGGGAGGTGCACCGCGGAGGGCTCCCGCTGGCACCCAACTGTGCGGCGCGCACCCTCGAGAAGGACATCCGGCCCATTCTCGACATCGCCCAGAAGGTGGGGATGCCCATCGAGGTGGCGGTGTTTCTCGGTTCGAGCCCCGTGCGCCACTACGCCGAGGGATGGGATCTTCCCTTCCTCCTCAAGGCCACCCGCGAATCGGTCTCGCTGGCGACGCGGGAGAAGATGCCCGTCATGTACGTCACGGAGGACACCACCCGGGCCCGGCCCGAAATCCTCCGGGATCTCTACCTGGCGGCCATCGAGTGTGGCGCCCGCAGGGTCTGCGTCGCCGACACGGTGGGGTTCGCGACGCCCAACGGCGCCTACCGGATCGTCCGGTTCCTCAGGAGCCTGATCGAGGAGAGCGGGGAGCCCGTCCAGGTGGACTGGCACGGTCACATGGACCGGGGCCTCGGGCTGATCTCCACGCTGGCGGCGCTGGAGGCCGGGGCGGACCGGCTGCACGGATCGGCCCTTGGAATGGGGGAGCGAGTGGGCAACACGCCCATGGACCTCATCCTGGTCAACCTGAAGCTCATGGGCCTGTGGGGAGGGGAGCTCACTCCGCTGGTTGATTACGTGGACTGGGTGGCTCGCTGGGTGGGTATATCTATCCCCTGGAACTACCCAGTGTTCGGCAGGGACGCCTACCGTACGGGCACGGGGGTGCACGCCTCCGCCCTGCTTAAGGCCCTCAACATGGGAGACAAGGAGCTCGTGGACCTCGTCTACTCGTCGGTGCCCGCCTCGTGGGTGGGGCGACAACAGACCATCGAGGTGGGACCCATGTCGGGGGAGTCCAACGTGGTCTTCTGGCTCCACCAGCACGGCGTGGAGCCAGAGCCGGAGAAGGTGACCCAGATCTGCCGGGCGGCGAAGGAATCCGACCACATGCTCTCGGACGATGAGATCCTGGACATCTTGCAGCGCATGGAGGAGTCGTGAGCCGCCGCTGGAACCGAAAGGAGTGGGAGGCGTTTCTCGAGGAGCTCAAGGAGGCTCTTCGCAAGATGGGGATCGACTTCCGCGAGACCTCCCGGATAAAGAGCGCCGGCGCCCTCTGCGTGGTCAGGGGCCGAAAGGTGCTGATCGTGAACCGGTACCTGGATGCCGAGGAGAAGGCCGAGCTCGTTCGCAGAGAGGTGGCGGGCGCTGACCTGGAGGAGCTCTTCCTGAAACCGGACGTGAGGGAGTTCCTTGGAGGATAACAGGCCGGTACATACCGTCTTCATCGGCCAGCTCTGCGTCCAGACCGGCTCCTGTTCGCTGGCGGTCTATGGGCTCGGTTCCTGCGTGGCGCTGCTCCTGTGCGACCCCGAGGCGGGGGTCGGCGGTCTGGCCCACGTGCTGCTTCCCGGCGAGCCCCCCCCAGGCACCGATCGGGCCGGCCTGCCGGCCAAGTACGGAGTGGAGGCGCTGCCTTCCCTGTCCAGAGCCCTGGTGGGCGTGGGAGCAAAACCGGCTCGAATGAGGGCGGCCCTGGTGGGCGGGGCCCGGCTCTTCCAGGGAGCGGAACTTCTGGACACGGGCATCGGGGCCAGAAACGTGGAGCGCCTCAAGGCCCTGCTTGCCGGAGGCGCCGTGCCGCTGGCGCTTGAACTGACGGGGGGAAGCCAGGGCCGGACCCTCCGTTTCGACCTGCCGGAGTGTCTCTTGAGGGTGCGCACCCTCAGGGGCGGCTGGGAGTCCTATTCGCTGGCGTGACCTTGCGAAAGGGTTCAGGCCGCCGGACTTTACGGTTGTCGCAGGCCTAGGTGAAGGGGGAATCAATGAACGAGGACCATTCGGCCAGGGATGTTGACCTGTCCGCTTTGAAGATAGACCCTGATCGCAGAGGGGGAGGCCCTCGCCGGGGCCGTTGGCTCTGGGGCGGAGGGGTGCTTCTTCTCGCACTGGTGCTCTGGTTCCTCTGGTTCTGGAGCAGGCCGCTGGTGGTGGAGACGGCCACCGCGCGCCCCGCTTGGGGAATCGAGGCGGCTACGGTTCTCAACGCGAGCGGCTATGTTGCACCAAGGCTCAGGGCCACGGTGGCGGCCAAGGTCACGGGCCGGGTTAAAGAGGTCCCCGTGGAGGAGGGCATGCACGTGGAGAAGGGGCAGGTGCTGGCCCGCCTGGACGATTTGGATGCGCTGGCGGCCTACCGGTTGGCGGAGGCTGGCCGGGCTGTGGCCATGGCGGCGCTGCCCAAGCTGCGCGCGGATTTGGCGGAGGCCGGCAGGGAGCTTTCCCGCACCCGAGCGCTCTCGGAGAGTGGCTACGCCGACCAGCAGAGCCTGGATCGGGCCCGCACCGCCGTGGAAGACTTGAGGGCGCAGCTCCATCTTCAACGGGAGCAGGTGAAGGCCGCCGAGGCGCAAGTGGAGGTGGCCAACAGGGATCTCGAGAATTGCGTCATTCGAGCTCCCTTCGCGGGGACCGTAGTATCCAAGGACGCCCAGCCAGGTGAAATCGTGTCGCCCATCTCGGCGGGAGGAGGGTTCACACGGACGGGCATTTGCACGGTTGTGGACATGTCCTCCCTGGAGATCGAAGTGGACGTGAACGAGTCCTTCATCGCCGAGGTCCACCCGGGTATGCCGGTGGAGGCCACGCTGGACGCCTACCCGTCCTGGCGGATTCCAGGCAAGGTTCGCACCATCATCCCCACGGCCGACCGGCAGAAGGCCACGGTGAAGGTCCGCGTTGCCTTCGACCACCTCGATCCGCGCATCCTGCCGGATATGGGGGTACGGGTGGCCTTCCTGAGTCCCGAAGCCCTGAAGCCTAGCAAGGCCAAGGCGCTCGTGCCGGACGCCGCGGTGCGCTCCGGGAAGGGAGGCCCGGTGGCGTTCAGGGTGGTCGGCGGCAGGCTCCGGATGACGCCGGTGGTACTGGGCGAGAAGCGGGGCTCCGAGGTGGAGATCCTCGATGGCCTCTCCCCGGGAGAGGTGGTTGCCGTTTCTGAGCTGGATCGCTTGAGGGACGGCCAGCGCGTCAAGGTGAAGGGCTCCTGAGCGGGGCCGAATAAGGGGTCTGGAGAAGGTTCGAACCGCGGGCGGCGCGATCTCTTCCCGTCCCGTCCCAGATTCTCTTCCCATGGAAGCAACGAGGGGGCCGCTTCGATGGTCAGGCTCGACGATAATGGCGAGGCGCTCATCCGGGTTCGCAACCTCGACAAGAGCTACCGGCGGGGCGGCCAGGAGGTGCACGTCCTGCAGGGCCTGAACCTGAGCGTGGACGAGGGGGAATTCGTAGCCTTCATGGGGCCGAGCGGCTCGGGCAAGACGACGCTCCTGAACCTCTTGGGCGGACTGGACGTGCCCACCTCGGGTAGCATTACGGTGGCGGGGGATGAGATTACGCGCCTCTCGGCTTCGCGCTTGGCTGCCTGGCGGGCCCGCCACGTGGGCTTTGTTTTCCAAATGTACAACCTGCTCCCCGTCCTCACGGCCTTCCAGAACGTAGAGCTCCCATTATTGCTTACGCGACTTTCCAAGGCCGAGCGCCGGGGCCACGTGGAGGCGGCCTTGTCGCTGGTGGGCCTTTCGGACCGCCTAGACTTCTACCCCCGCCAGCTCTCAGGGGGCCAGGAACAGCGCGTGGCCATCGCAAGAGCCATCGTGGCCGATCCCACCTTCCTGCTCTGCGACGAGCCGACGGGCGATTTGGACCGGGCAAGCGCGGACGGCGTGCTCGACCTCCTCACGACCCTATCGGTGCGTTACGAAAAGACCATCCTCATGGTAACGCACGATCCCAAGGCGGCCGAGCGGGCGGGCGTCCTCCTCCATCTCGAGAAGGGAGTCCTCGTGGAGAGCAGGGGCTCATTACCAGGACCCTAAGGGAGAAGAGCGTGAAGTTTCTTCGTCTCGTTTGGGCCAACGTGAAGCGAAAGAGGGTTCGCTCGGCTCTCACCATGGGGTCCTTCGCCGTGGCCCTCTTCCTCTTCGGCCTCCTGGCGGCCATTCAGACAGCCTTCACGCAGGGGGTCCAGGTGGCTGGTGTGGACCGGCTCATCGTCCGCAACAAAGTCTCCCTCATCCTGCCCCTGCCTCTCGCTTACAAGGACCAGATGGTGCAGCTACCCGGCGTCAAGGCGGTGACCTACGCCACTTGGTTCGGAGGGTACTACCGGGACCCCAAAAATTTCTTTCCCAACTTCGCCGTAGACGCGGCCACCTGGCTGCGGGTCTACCCCGAATACCGCGTTCCGCCCAAGGAGTGGCAGGCCTTCCTTAGGGACCGCCAGGGCTGCATCGTCGGGCGCAAGACTGCGGAGCGCTTTGGTTTCAAGGTAGGCGACCGTATCCCACTCATGGCCGGCATCTTCGGCGGGGATTGGGATTTCGACGTGTGCGGCATCTATGACGGCACGCGCCGGGAGGACGATACGAGCCAGCTATGGTTGCGCAACGACTACTTGGACGAGCGCCGCGTGTGGGGCAAAGGGACCGTGGGCTGGTACGTGGTGCAGGTTCGGAACCCCGACCGGGCGGCAGCCGTGGCCGAGGCCATCGACCGCCGATTCGCTAACTCCCCGTGGGAGACGGCGGCCGAGAGCGAAAAGGCCTTTGCCGCTGGTTTCGTAAAACAGGTGGGGGACATTCAGCTCCTGATCCTTGTGGTCGGCGGGGTGGTATTCTTCACCCTCCTGCTCGTGACGGGCAACGCCATGGCCCTGGCTGTCAGGGAGCGGACGGCCGAGCTGGCCGTGCTCAAGACGGTCGGCTTCGGAGACGGAGAGGTGCTCTGGCTCGTGCTGGCGGAGGCACTTTTCTACGCCCTCTCGGGCGGGGCGCTAGGGCTGCTCGGGGCCAAACTCTTCACCCTCCGAGGCGACCCCACGGGCGGTCTGCTGCCCGTTTTCTACCTGGGGCCGGGGAGAATGCTCCTCGGGTTCTTGCTGGCGGCGGTGGTGGGGGTGGCGGCGGGAATTCTGCCCGCACTAGCGGCCGGACGCCTGAAGATCGTGGAGGCCCTGCGAAGGGTGTGAGCATGGACCGGCGAGGAAGAGAGGATGAGGCAGTACTGGGGCGCGCCGGGTGGTATGAGGCGGCTAAGGAGGAGGCAGGCTTGGTTCCATCCATTCGATCCTGGGGAGAAGCAGCGACGTGAGCGCCATCCCGCTGATTTATAACTTGCGAAGCGTCAGGGTGCGCTGGCGTAGCAACCTGGTTGCGGTTTTGGGGATAGCCGGCGTGGTGGCCGTGTTCGTAGCCATGCTCTCTTTGGCCAAGGGGTTTCGGCAGACGCTCGTGCAATCGGGTTCGCCAACCAATGCCATCGTGCTCAGAGGAGGAGCTACGACCGAGATGGAGTCGGTTATCACGAGAGACCAAATGGAGGTCATCGCCGACGCCCCCGGTGTGGCTCACGATGCCCAAGGTCGCCCCATGGTGAGCGGCGAACTGTTCGTCATAGCCCCGTTCCACCACCGCGCCAGCGACGCGGCTGCGCTTGCACCGGTGCGGGGTGTCTCTGCCGAGGCTCTGCGAGTGCATCGCGGTGTGCGCATCGTGCAGGGACGCTTTTTTCGGCCTGGCCTTCCGGAGTTGGTCGTGGGAAGAAATGCAGAGAATATTTACTCGGGGCTCCGGTTGGGAGACGAGCCACGCTTTGGCGGGCGGACCTGGCGGGTTGTCGGCATCATGAATTCAGGGGGGAGCGCTTTCGATTCGGAGGTCTGGGCCGACGAACCCATCTTGAGCCAGACCTACAAGCGTCCCGCAGACCTCTTCTCGTCGGTCACCGTGCGTCTTGCCTCTCCTTCGGCCCTCACCCCATTCAAACGGGCCCTTGAGAGCGACCCCAGGCTGACGGTCCGAGCGCAGCGGGAGACGACTTACTACGCGGATCAGTCCAGGGCCGTCTCGAAGGTCATTACGGTTCTCGGTTTTCTCGTTGCCTCGGTGATGGGCGTGGGGGCCGTTTTCGGGGCCTTCAACACCCTCTATGCCTCCGTGGCCGCCCGGGCGCGGGAGATCGCGACGCTGAGGGCCATGGGGTTCGGCGGGGTTGCCGTGGCGCTCTCCTTCGTCACCGAGTCCCTTCTCGTGGCCTTCGCGGGAGGCATCGTGGGCTGCTTGGCCGTGTGGCCCGTCAACGGCCTCACCACGTCCACACTCAACTGGCAGAGCTTTTCCCAAGTGGCCTTCGCCTTTCGCGTTGCCCCAAGCCTCTTGGCGAGGGGCCTCCTCTTCGCACTGGCCATGGGGTTTGTGGGCGGGCTCGTGCCGGCCCTTCGGGCGGCCCGCCTACCCGTCGCCGTTGCGCTGCGGGAGCTCTAGGCCCCCCCTGTGGTTTTTGGGGGCGTCCATTCCCTGGCGGCGGAAGAGGCCGTACAATCGTAACGGAATGGATGAGCTGTCCTTAGGTCTTACGGAACAGGGTGTAGCAATTGGTTGGGTGGAGGCCAGGGGGTGCCGCGCCGGCCCCTCGCCCTCGCCCCTTCTCTCTCAGATTGACCGCGCCGTTGCGGCAGCGGTCGAGGAGGAGGCTCGGTCGTCGAACCGCGCCCGCAAGGCGGCGGTCAGGGATCTCCTGCGCTTCGGCGCTTACAAGCCGACGGGTCGGGCCAAGCCGGCGAGCGAGTATCTCCTGCGGGAGGCGGTGGAGGGGCGGTTTCCGAGGATCAACACCCTCGCCGACATCAACAACCTGGTCTCCCTGGAGACCCTGCTCCCCATCTCCCTCGTGGACGTGGAGGCAGCGGGCGGATGCGCCTTCAGGGTTCGGCGGGGGCGCGAGGCCGAGTCGTACGCCTTCAATGCTTCGGGACAGGTGATCGACCTGCGCGATCTGTTGCTGGTGGCCCGGCTGCCGTCGGATCTTCCCTGCGCGTCGCCGGTGAAGGACAGCCAGGCCACGAAGACCCACGCCGGGACCCGGCGCGCCCTGGGGATCGTTTATGCGCCGCGCGCGCTCGCCGCGGAGGCGAAGGCGGCGGCCGGAAGGATGGCGGATCTCATGGCGCGCTTCGCGGCCGCGGAAGTGACCTGGGGCCACTTGGGGGAAGAGCGTGAACCTTAGGAAGGCGCTGCGAAAGCGCGCCAAGGCCGTATGGTTGATCGTGGGGCTCCTCATCCTGCTGGCCCTCGGTTTCGTGGACTACGCGATGGGTTCCCTCCTCTCCCTCTCGGCCCTCTACCTGGTCCCCATCGTCCTGCTCTCCTGGTTCGTCGGCCTCTGGGCGGGCCTACTGGCCCTGGTGCTCACGGTTCTGGACCTGTTCGTATGGGAGTTCCTGGCCCTCGCACCCGGCCACCACAGCCTCCTGCCCCTCCTGAACGCAGCCCTAGAGCTGCTGGTATTCCTCGCCGCGGTGGCCCTCACCACCAGTCTGAGGAAGACCCTGGAGAGGGAGCGGAGCTACGCGCGCACCGACCACCTCACCGGCGCCCTCAACGCCCGCGCCTTCGAGGAGGTGGCCGAGAGAGAGATAGGGCGCACCGGCCGCAACGGGCGGCCGTTCACCGTGGCCTTCGCCGACCTGGACAACTTCAAGGCGGTCAACGACCGCTTTGGCCACGCCACCGGAGACGCGGTCCTGCAGACGGTGGCCCGAGCGGTGATGCAAAACGTGCGCTCCAGCGACGCCTTCGCGAGACTGGGCGGGGACGAATTCGCGCTCCTGCTTCCCGAGTGCGGTGGCAGCGCGGCCCCCTTCGTCCTCACGCGCCTCCACCGCCACCTTCAGGAGGCGGTGCAGGCTCAGGGCTGGCCGGTGACGCTGAGCGTGGGAGCGGTCACCTTCGAGGGCCCCCCTTCTTCCTACACGGCCATGCTCAAACGGGTGGACCAGCTGATGTACGAAGCCAAGCGGGAGGGCAAGAACTCGTTCCGCCACGTGACCGAAAAGGGCGGGTGAGGTTGGGGCCTACCGCTCGAAGGGGTGCCCGTCCGAGGAGAAGTCGGGTAGGTAGTTGGACTGGGCCGTCAGCTCCTGAACGTAGCCGTCTGTGATCCCGCTCTCTTCGAGCGCCTCCACGGCCCTTGCGTATTCGCCCATTTGGAGCGGGCGCGCCAGGAGGGGGTGGTCGAACGCCCGCCCCTGCGGGGAGTATTGGGCCATGAGGCTTACCGCCACCTCCGGGCCGAGCGAAGCGAGAAACCTCAACACCTCGCGCGTCTGGCTGAGGCCGTTGGGCAGGACGAGGTGGCGCACCAGCAGCCCACGGACGGCCTGGCCCTCCTCGTCCAGTTCCAGCGGGCCGACCTGCCGCCACATTTCGGCCATGGCCGCCTGGGCGTTGGCCGCATAGCCCACGGCGCGGGAGAGCTCGTCGGCGGCCGCGTCGTCAGCGTACTTCAGGTCCGGAAGGTAGAGGTCCACGATTCCGTCCAGCAGGCGAAGGGTGTCCACGTCGTCGTAGCCGTTGGAGTTGTAGACCACCGGCAGCCGCAGGCCCCGCCTCGCCGCCACGGCCAGAGCCTCCACGGCCTGGGGGACGACGTGGCTGGGGCTCACCCAGTTGAGGTTGTGGACCCCCTGCGCCTGGAGGTCAAGGTAGATCTCCGCCAACTCCTCGGCGTTCTTGGCCTGCTCGCCTGGCTCCCAGGCCTGGCTGATCTGCCAGTTCTGGCAGAAGAGGCAGGAGAGGTTGCAGTGGGCAAAGAAGACCGTGCCTGAGCCCCTAAGCCCGCTGATACAGGGCTCCTCACCCCGGTGAACGCACCAAGAGGCTACCTCCGCCCAGCGTCCCGTGCTACAGACGGCCTTCATGTCCCTCAGCCGCTTCACCCGGCAGTGGCGCGGGCAGACGACGCACTGGCCCAGGCGGCCCAGCAGCAGCCCCACGCGCCTGTCCAGTTCTCCGGTCGAGAGGAGGTTCAAATAGGAGGGGTAGGGAGCCATGGCGCATGCCTTTGATGGCGGGTGGACGGTTTTAGATCTCGATCAAGAATCGACTGGAAAGCCGCCGGGCGGGATTCGGTAGCCCCCGATCTTCTCCATGACCTCGTTGAACTCCTTCACTACACCGTCGAGGATCTCCTTTGCGCTCGCACGGCGCTTCACGAGTCCGGCCACCTGGCCCATCATCACGGAGCCGCGCGTGACGTCTCCCTCCATGACGGCGGCGCGCAGCCTGCCCACGGCCAGGCCCTCGATCTCCTCCCACGGCGCCCCCTGGCCCTCCATCTCGTGGAACTCCTGGGTGAGCATGTTCTTGAGGGCGCGAACTGGCTTGTTGATGGAGCGGCCCGTCACGGCCGTGGCGCGGTCGGAGGCCTTGACGATGGCCTCCTTGTAGTTGTCGTGAGCCCTGGATTCGTGGGCCACAACGAGGGCCGTGCCCAGTTGGATGCCCTGGGCCCCGAGGGCGAAGGCCGCGGCCATGCCCCGCCCGTCGGCGATGCCCCCCGCCGCCGCCACCGGAATGGAGAGGGCGTCCACCATCTGGGGGATGAGGGGCATGGTCGAGGTGTCGCCGATGTGTCCACCCGCCTCCTCGCCCTCGGCCACGATCGCATCGGCGCCGGAGCGCTCCAGTCGCCTGGCCAGGGCCACCGAGTTGACGACGGGGATCACGATGACGCCCGCCCTCTTCAGATCGGCGATGAAGGGCCCGGAGTTGCCTGCGCCCAGGGTGATGACGGGTACCCTCTCCTGCTTGACCACCTCCAGACAGTCGCGGAAATTGGGGGAGAGCATGATCAGGTTGACCGCGAACGGTCTGTCCGTGAGCGTGCGCAGCTTGCGCACCTCATCGCGGAGGAGCTCCCCCGGCATGTTGCCGGTGGCGATGGTCCCGAGCCCGCCGGCCTCGGAAACGGCGGCCGCGAGGACGGCCTCCGAGACCCAGGTCATCCCTCCCACGAGGATGGGATAGCGGATCTTGAGCAATCGGCAGAAGACGTTCTCCTTCATGGGCGCCCTTTCCCAGTCAAGCCCCAGATTCTCTTTCCTCAGGCGGGCCCCCCGACCAACCGCCGTCGCGGATCGCGTCCTGGAATCCTACCACAGAGGATCGCTCCGCCGCATTCGCGTAGCGCCCCTCCACGGGCAGGTACCCCAGCCTCAGGCAGAGGCGCCACGCGAGCACCTCCACCTTGGGGTCTTCGATCTCCCCCCTGGCGCACCCTAGAAGGATCTCGCGGACCGGCTCGAAGCGGATGGGCGGCGCGTCGCTTTCGTTCACCGAGCCGTCGCCTTCGGGCACAGTGGCCGCGTCTGGATCGACTCGGACGGCGCAGAGGTGGATCTTCTCCGAGGACTGCCCGTGCGAGGGAAAGAAGCCCCCGCCCAGCGGCTCGACCTGGCCGGGCGAGATGCGAAGCCCGGCCTCCTCCCATACCTCGGCCACCACCCGCGCCAAAAAGCCATCCACTCCCCGGTCCTGCGGTTCGAGGCTACCGGCCACGGCCTCGGGGATGAAGAGGTAGCTGCGCCGGTCGGGCAGGGGAAGGGGAAGGTCCTTCCGGAAGTAGACCGGCACGCGGATGCCAGGCCGGTAGGCCATCTGGGGCTGCCCGCCCAGTTCGTGGTAGAGCGCCATGGCCACGGCGTCAAAGCCACGCCGGTGGATGTATTCGTAAAGATAGGGCCTGGAGTGGGTACCGTCGTCGTAGCGATTCCGGTACTTCAGCCGCACGAGCGTCAGAAAGCCGCCCTCAGAGGGGCCGGCCTCCCCCGCCACCTCCACCGCCGTCACCCTTCGCTCTTCGGCCACGCCAGCCCTCCGTCGGCAACAAACGCGCCTACCACTTCAGCAATTCCAGAAGGAGGTGCATCATGCGCTCCCCTGGGCCCGGCGCCTCCGGGCCGGAGGCTCCAGCGGCAGGACGACCGTGAAGACGGACCCCTCGCCCGGAACGGAGGTCACCTCGATGCTCCCGCCCAGCAGCCGCGTCAGGCGATCCGCGATGGCGAGCCCCAGGCCGCTTCCCGGGTAGACCCTGGAGTCGGATCCGTCCACCTGGCGAAATTCCTGGAAGATGAGACCGAGCTGGTCCCGGGGGATGCCCGGCCCCGAATCGGCCACGCTTACGCGGAGGAGGCGGTCGCTGCAACGCGCGGAGAAGGCGGCTCCACCCTGTTGGGTGAACTTGAAGGCGTTGCTCAGCAGATTGGCCAGCACCTTGTGCAGCAGTTCCGGGTCGGACGAGATCTGCTCGGGCAGATCGAACGGAAAATCGCGGCTGAGCGTCAGCCCCTTCTGCACGAAGAGCGGTTCCACCTCCTCGGTCACCCCTTCGAGGAAGGCTCGCAGCGGAAAGGGACGGGGCCTGGGCAGGAAGGCGTTTCTCTTGAGCTTGGCCAGATCCAGCAGGCCGTTGATGGTGCCCAGGAGGGTGGTGGCGTTTCGGTGAATGAGGGCGAGGTGGCGTACCTCCTGGTCCCTCGAAAGTTCGCGGGCATCCCGCTGGAGGAGCTCGCAGGCCATGAGGATCGCCGTGACCGGCGTGCGCAGCTCGTGAGTGATGTTCGCCACGAACTGCTCCTGGAGGCGGCCCGCCTCCTCGAGCTGGGCGACCGTCTGCTGGAGCTCCAAGTGCTGCTGCACGAGGGCCTCCCGGGTCTGGTAGAACTCGCTGACGTCCCGGAGTACGCCCAGAAGGGAGCGGCGGTTTCTATAGCGCGTGGGAGCCAGGGTGAGAAGCCCCCAGAAGGTGCTCCCGTCCTTCCGACGAACCCGGAGGAGGCGGTTCTTGAATCCCTCCCGAAAAAGCCGGACGGCCCCGCCCAGATTGAGTCGGTCGATTTCCTCGGGGGGGAGAAACTGCGCGAGCTCAAGCTCACGTCCTATCCACTGTGCCGGCTCATGGCCGAGGACGGTTCGTGCGGCCGGATTGGCGAAGGTCAGGCGCCCGCGGGCATCCAGCCGGAAGATCACGTCCGTTGCGTGGTCCAGAAAGACGCCGAGCTGGCCGTTGAGGTCCCGCAACCGCTCCTTCAACCCCGCCGTGTCGGGATCCCGAAGGCCGATCCAGAGCGTGGCCGAGTCTCCCGGGGCCCTCGGGGGCAGGGAGGCGATTCGGACCGAGAAGATCCTGCGGCTCCCGTCTCTCAGCTTCAGCGGGAGGCGCTCCTCGGTAGGGGCGGCGGTGCCGCCCGGGTGGGAAGGCTCCTCCGCCAGGAGAGCCAGTTCCGAGGCTAGGCGGCGGCCGATCAGCTCGTGTCGGGTCCAACCCAGAAGCCTCTCCGCCTCGCCGTTGGCGGCCGCGACCTTCCCGTCACCCAGGCAGGCGAGGACGGCGCAATCGCAGGCGTCCGCGAGAGCCTGGAGATGGGCGTATGGGTCGGTGGTGCCGTGGGGGTCGGTTCTGTCGCGCATAATGGCTCACTCCCCCACGACGTTCTCCAGACGGACACCGGCGACCTCCACGCAGATCCGATCCCGCGGGGCCAGCCTGCCGACTCCCGAGGGAGTTCCGGTGGCGATCACGTCGCCCGGAAACAGCGTCATCACCTGGGAGATCGCGCGGATCAAGAAAGGAATGGGGAAAGCCATGTCCCGCGCCCACCCCTCCTGAACCACGGCCCCGTTGAGGGTGGTCCGGACCGAGAGCTCCTGCGGATCACCGATGGGCACCACCCACGGGCCGAAGGGGCAGAAGGTGTCGAAGGATTTCGCCCGGGTGAACTGCACGTCCCTCTTCTGGAGGTCTCTGGCGGTGACGTCGTTCAATGGGGTCACTCCCGCGACGTAGGCCAGGGGGTCCTCCTGGGGGCCAAGCCTCCGGCAGGCGCGGGCCATGACCAGGGCTATCTCGCCTTCGTATTCCACCTGGCCGGACTCGGGAGGGAGTTCGATGGTCCCGTTGGGTGCGAGGACCGATGAGGGGGCCTTGAGAAAGAGAAGGGGCTCCGCGGGCATCGGATTGCCCAGCTCCTTGGCGTGCTCGCGGTAGTTGCGGCCGACGCACACGATCTTGCTTGGAACCACGGGCGCCAGAAGTTCGGCCTCGGAGAGCGGCACCTCCCGGTGATCCACCGTCCAGACCCTACCTCCCTCGTCCCGCGTCACGTCCAGTTCACGCCCGAGCCAGAACACCCGTCCGAACGTCATGCCAGCGCCTCCAAGAGGGATTCTTGCGAGAGGTAGCCCCGGTAGACCACGCGCGCCTCCCCGGTGAGCCGGAACAGGGGCTTGCCCACCCTGGATGGGTCGATCTCCACGACGAGCACCTGGCCCGAGCGAACCCTCATCTCCACCCGGTCCCCAGCTTTGCCGAGGTGCCGCAGGACCCAGGCCGCCGCAGTGACGCCCGTGCCGCAGGCCAGCGTCTCGCCCTCCACTCCCCGCTCGAAGGTCCGCAAGGGGAAGGGAGGGCCGCCTTCAACGGAAACGAAGTCCACGTTGGCGCCCTCGGCGCCCAATTCGGGGGCCCGTCGAAGCATCGCTCCCAGGTTCGCCACCGGGACCTTCTCCACGTCTTTCACGAACACCACGGCGTGAGGGACGCCCGTGTGGGTCAAGAGGCAAGGGATTCGCCGCCCGCCGCCGGTGATCTCCAGCCTGCGAGGGTTCTCCGCCAAGCCCGGGATCTCCACGCGAACGGCTCCGTTAGAGAGAATTTCGGCCTCCAGGACGCCCGATGGAGTCTCCATGGTCATTTGGCGGCCGGCGATGACTTTGAGAAAGGCGAACCGGGCCGCGCAGCGGGCGCCGTTCCCGCACATGCGAGTCTGCGTGCCGTCGCTGTTGAAGATCCGGATCCGGAAGCGGGCACGGTTGGAGTTCTCGATGAGGATCAAGCCGTCCGCGCCCACCGACAGAGCGCGGCGGCACAGCCCTCGGGAGAGCCGTTCGAGGGGATGAGCAGCCCACCGCCCGTGGCGGTTGTCGCCCACGATGAAGTCGTTGCCGGCTCCCGTGATCTTGTAGAACTCGAGGTCCTCAGCCATGGGAAGGGTTGTCCGGCGGAGCGGCGGGTGAGGGCGGGTTCACCTGGCGGTGCAGGTCCCGCCTGGGGCTCGGATCCCCCTTTCGTCCGCAGGAGGAGAGCAGCATGGCGAAGATCACCAGTAGGATGAAGGCAAAGAGCCGATTCCGCACGGTACTGGACCTCCCAGAGACATTATATCACTCCACCGACCGGGAAAGGCGGCGTGCCGTTGCCTCCTCGTAAGGCGGGATCCTACAATCGTGCCATGGACGAGCAGTGGCGTTCGGCGGCCTGGTACGTGCACGGCAGGGTTCAGGGGGTGGGCTTCCGCTATTTCGTTGCGCGCACGGCTCTCTCCCTGGGCCTCACGGGCTGGACCCGCAACCTCATGGACGGGACGGTGGAAGTGCAGGCGCGGGGCCCGTGGTCCGCCGTCGCGGCGTTGGAGACCGCCCTGCGCGCGGGTCCCGGCCACGCCAGGGTGGACCGGCTGGAGGCCTTCCCTCCCTCAAAATCCCTTGAAAAGGCCGGGAGCTTTACTATACAATACTGAGCGGCCTTTTGGCCTGGTATGTGCCTGTAGCTCAGTTGGATAGAGCACCTGCCTCCTAAGCAGGGGGTCGTGGGTTCAACTCCCGCCAGGCACACCAACACACTCAGAGGAGAAGAAATGGTCAGCAAGAAACTCACCAAACGGGACATGAGAGAGGACGAATTCCGCGACCTGCTGTCGGAGTTCTATTTCGGCACCATCGCCAACATGGAACGGCACTGGAAGGTTTACGCGGCGGCCCTCCTCGCGCTCCTGGTGGTGGGTTTGGGAGCCTTCGCGCTCTGGTCCCGTCACGAGAGCCGGCAGGCCAAAGCCTCCTACCTCATGGCTCGGGTGATGGAGGCCTACACGGCGCCCATCGAGGAGAAGGGCAAGAGCGCCCCCGCGGGCCAGCTCTCCTTCACCTCCGAGGCCCAGAAGCTCCAAGAGGTCCAGGCGCGCCTCCAGGCCCTTCGGAGTCAGGTGGGCTTCGGGGCGACCGATGGGCTGGCCACCTATTACAAGGCTTTGGTCCAGGCCGATTCGGGAAACCTTCCCGAGGCCATCGCCACGGTCTCTCCTCTCACGCAAGGCAACCTGGCCCCGCTGGCGCTGAACCTGCGCGCGCGCCTCTACGAGTCCTCTAAGCAGTGGGACAAGGCGGAGCAGGACTGGAAGACGCTGGCCACCCTGAACAACCCCACGTGGCCGAAGGGCGAGGGGTATTGGGAGTTGGGTCAGTTTTACGAGCGGCGCTCGGAGAAGGCGAAAGCCATAGAGGCCTATCAAATGGTCCAGAAGACCGTGACGGGCGACAAGGCCAAGGACGACCCGCTGGTCAAGCGGGTGGAGGCCAAACTGCAGGACCTCAAGGCGAAGGCATGACTGAGGAGATCCTGGGCCAGACAGCGGAAGAGCCGCCCATTCCAGAAGGCCGCCAGGATCTGGAAACGCTCTACCGTCTGGCCTACGTGGTCCACTCCTTCACCGAATTGGAGCCCCTCCTCCAGAACCTGGTCGACCTGGCCATCCAGCACCTTCACGCCGAGAGGGGGGTGGTGTTCCTGCGGGACCGGCACGGGGATCTCTATCCGACGGTGGCTCGGTCCCTGTATCCCGACGAGCTGGTGGACGCCCAGAAGGTGGCCCTGTCGGTGGTGCAATCCGCCATCAACAGGAAGGAGGGCATCCTCGCCGCCAACGCCCAGACCGATCCCCGCTTCCAGAGCGAGAGCGCGATCCACTACAACATCCTCTCCGTGCTCTGCCTGCCGCTGATCCACGGGGATGCGCTCCTGGGCGCGCTGTACGTGGACCACGGCAAGCTCCCGGGAGCCTTCACCGAGAGGGACTACCTCTTCCTGAAGTCCTTCGTCGACCTCTCCTCCTCGGCCGTCCAGACCGCGCAGGAGCGCGAGAGCTTCCGCCTGGAGAACAGCTACCTCCGCCAGATCGTCTCGGCGGAACAGGGGTTCCCTGAGATCATCTCCAACTCGCCGAAGATCATCTCCATCCTCGAAACCGTGGAGCTGGTGGCCGCCAGCAACGTCTCCGTCCTGATCATGGGCGAGAGCGGCACGGGCAAGGAGCTCATCGCCAGGGCCATCCACTACAAGTCTCCACGGCGGGACAAGAAGTTCATCACCCAGAATTGCGCCTCCCTTCCGGAAACCCTTCTCGAAAGCGAGCTGTTCGGCTATAAGAAGGGCTCCTACACGGGGGCAACCCACGACAAGCCGGGCCTCTTCGAGGTGGCCGACGGGGGGACCCTGCTCCTGGACGAGATCGGAGACCTCTCCCTCTCCTCCCAGGCCAAGATCCTTCGGGCACTTCAGGAGGGCGAGATCCGACGGATAGGGGACAACCAGTTGCGGAAGGTGGACGTGCGCATTCTGTCGGCCACCAACAAGGACCTCCAGGACCAGATCCAGCGCGGTCTGTTCCGAGAGGACCTCTTCTACCGCCTCAACGTGGTCACCATCAAGCTTCCGCCCATGAGGGACCGCAAGGAGGACATCCCGCTGCTGGCCAGACACTTCCTGACCCTCTTCGCGGGCAAGCTGGGCAGGAGGCACGTGGGGTTCGAGAAGGACGCCGTGGACGTGCTCACGGCCTATCACTGGCCCGGGAACGTGCGCCAGCTCAAGAACGAGATGGAGCGCCTGGCCATCCTCCTGAACGACGGCGAGATGGTGACGGCCCACCACCTCTCGGAGGTCATTCAGCAGGCCGCGCTCCTCTCCAACGCCGCCGGTGGCAACCGCCTGAAGGAGTCCCTGGACGCCATCCAGCGGAAGATGCTGCTTGAGGCCCTCCAGAAGTACCGCTGGAACAAGACCCGCGCCGCGGAGGACCTGGGTATCACGCGCCGAGGGCTGATCAAGATGATCGAGCGGTTCGACCTGGACCGCCGGAAGCGGCCGAGGTAGCGTCGTGAATACCCCGCCGTTCGGGCGAAAGAGCCGCCGCAACCGCGGCCGGCGAAGGCCTTTCGAGGAGGGGGATGTGCCCTCGGAGATGGGCGGGATCGGCGGTCGGCCATGAAGAACAATCCAGCCCTCAATCTCCCCAACACCCTCACGGGGTTCCGGATTTTTCTGGTGCCCCTGGTGGTCGTCGTCCTGCTCACCGAATTTCACTTCGAGAAGTGGTTCTTCTTCAACCGCGAGGAACTGGCCGTCGGGATCTTCGTGCTGGCCTCCCTCACGGACCTGCTGGACGGCTACCTGGCCCGCAAGCGCAATCAGGTGACCACCCTGGGGCAGCTCCTCGATCCCATTGCCGACAAGCTCCTCATAGCCTCGGTCCTCATCTCGCTCGTGGAGCTGCACCTGGCGCAGGCCTGGGTGGTTGTGATCATCATCGGTCGCGAGTTTACGGTGACGGGCCTCAGGATGATCGCGGCCATTCACCAGGTGGCCATCCCCGCGGGGGTTCTGGGCAAGTGGAAGATGGTGGTGGAGGTCCTGGCCATCTCCTTCATCATCTGGGGCAACCAGCGGGACTGGGAGTGGGTCAAGTTCGCGGGCGTGGGACTTCTCTATTTCGTCGCCTTCATCGCCATCGTCTCCATGGTGGAGTACTTCGTGAAGTTCGCCCGCCGCATTGACCTCTTCCGCGGGGACCAGGCGTGAGAGGTTTCTGGATCGCCCTTCGGCGCTCTTTTCTGACGGGGCTGGTCCTGGTTTTGCCGCTGGCCGTCACCGCTTGGATCCTCTACACCGGCTTCAAGTTGCTCGTCTCCGTGAGCGCCCCCTTCGTGAAGCTGGGCTTTCAGTGGATCGGACATGAGCCCGTGGCGGGAGTGACGGAGACCGCTTCCCTGGTCATAACCGTCGCCCTGCTCGTGCTCCTCGGCCTGATGGTGCGCTCCTATCTGGGCAAGAGGATGTGGCAGGGGTTCGAACGCCTTCTCATGAGCCTGCCGGTGGCCAGGCCCATCTATTCGGCCACCAAGCAACTGCTCGAAACCTTCCAGCGGGAGAAGGGCTTCCAGCGGGTCGCCCTGGTAGAATTCCCGAGAAAGGGGTGCTGGACCATGGGCTTCATCACCAGCGCAACCCAGGGGGACCTCAACGCCCGCTGCCAGCGGGAGCACTACAACGTGTTCGTCCCCACGACCCCCAATCCCACCTCCGGATACCTCGTGATCCTGCCGGCCGATGAGGTCCTTCCGCTGGATATCAGCGTGGAGGAGGGGCTCACCTTCATCATGTCGGCGGGCGCGGTGAACACGCCCATGCGCATCAAGGGAGAGGCCCTCTTATGAAGCCTGGGAGCCACAACAGGAGAGGTTCATGAGAGAGACCTTGCTACGCAAACTGGCCAGCGGTTGCGCCGTGCACTATCGGTGGGTGTTTAGCATCGCCCTGCTTCTCGTGGTGTCCGTGGTGGTCTTTTTTATCGTCAAGCCTCCCCGGATCGACTCCGACATCCTCGACCTCCTGCCGCGCCACAATCCTACCGTCGAGAACTTCCGGGAGGCCACGCACGACTTCAAGAGCCTCGACTACCTGTTCATCCTTGTGCAGACCAAGGATCCCAAGGGTCACCCCATCGACAACTACGAGGAATTCGCCGACGAAATGGCCGCGGCTTTGCGGAAGAGCGGCATGGTGGAGGGCGTGGAGTACCGCCTTCAGGATTACGAGGGCGTCATCCAGGAGATGCTTCCCTACACGCTCCTTTATCTGAACCAGTCGGACCTTCCCGAGGTGGGCTCGCGGTTCACGGACGCCCAGATCCGCAAGCAGGTGGCGGATAACCGGCGGTTCCTTTCCAATCCGGCATCGCTGATGACCAAGGAGCTGATCCAGTACGATCCGTTCGGGCTGTTCTCGGTTCTCAAGCGCCACTTCATGGGGAAGACGCGGCAGCTCAACGTGGACCTCTCCGACGGCTACTACCTCTCCAAGGACGGCAGCTCCCTCCTCATGATCGTGCGCCCCGATCACCCCGCTCAGAACATCACCTACGGAAAGAAGCTGATGAGCACCGTCCGCTCCCTGGAGGCCAAGGTGCGCGCCCAGTGGGGCGAGGAGAACCCGGGGGAGGTCAAGTACCTCAAGGTGAGCTACGGCGGCGGCTATCCCATCGCCCAGGACGACGCCAACCTGATCAAGCACGATGCCCTCGTCAACACGGTGACCTCGGTGGTCCTCGTCATGTTCGTGTTCCTGTGGGCCTTCCGGCGCAAGAGCGCCCTGGTCTACGGATGGGCTCCGCTCCTTCTGGGTCTCGTTCTCACCTTCGGCATCGCGCACCTGCTGGGGGTGACGCTCAACAGCGCCACCGCGGGCTTCGGGGCTCTCCTGGTGGGACTCGGGATCGACTTCTCGACCGTCATGTACGGGCGCTACATCGAGGAGCGCAACCGGGGCCTGACCGCCGAGGAGAGTCTGGCCTCCATCATGGGCAATACGGGCAAGGGGGTCATGGTCGGAGCCGCCACCACGGCCTGCACCTTCGGCGCCATGATTCTGACCAAGTTCAACGGCATGCGCCAAGTGGGCATCTACACGGCCGTGGGTATCCTGTTCTGCTGCGCCAGTGTGTTCGTTCTGCTTCCGGCCATGCTCTACTTCCACCAGGTCCACAAGGCGCGCAAGGGGATCGAACCCACCTTTCACATGCACAGCTTCGGGTTCGAGGGAATGGCGCGGTGGGCCCACCGCCATCCCAGGTGGACCCTCTCGGTGGCGGCCATCGTGACGGTGGCGATGGGCGTGCTGGCGCTGGGGGTTCGCCTGGACGACAACGTCCAGAACCTCAGGAGCCCCAAGAACGAGGGGATGAACGTGAGCACCGAGGTGGCGAAGAAGTTCGGAGCTTCCCTCACCTATATGATGGTGGTCGTGGATGCCACCACGCCCGACGGGGTGGTCCGGGCTTCCAAGAAGGTCGTCGAGGCCGTGCAGCCGTTCGTGAAGGCGGGGGACATCCTCTTCACCGACAGCATCTCCACCTACCTCCCGACCGAGAAGAGCCAGGAAGCGGTGCTTCGAGTGCTTCACGAGGACAAGGGCGGAGCCTTCTCCTACGACCGGATCCGGTCCGTCTTCGATTCCGCCTGCCAGGCCAACAACTTCAATCAGGCCTACTTCGATCCCTACCTCAAGACCCTCCACCGCATGCTGAATCCCACCGGGCCGGTGACCTATGACCAGCTCATGAAGGGCTCACTGGCCCCCATCCTCAAAAAATACATCGTCCAGAAGGGTCCCGACCATTACCGGGGAGTGGCCTATCTCTACATCCCGGACGAATTCAAGCGGTTTGAGCCCCAGGGGCTGATCCGGACGGTGCACGCGGCCGACCCGGAGGCAAAGGTGGTGGGCATCAACATCCTCAGCAAGGTGCTGCGGAGGCAGGTGCGCCACGACGCCCTCCTCGCCTTCCTCGTGGGAACCCTCCTGGTCTTCCTGATCATCGTGTTCGATTTTCGGGCCTTCTGGCCCGCCGTGTACTCTCTCGTTCCGCTGTCGGTGGGCCTCGTCTGGATGCTGGGGAGCCTCCGCCTGATGGGAGAGTCGCTCAACATGATGAACATCTTCGTGACCACGATGATACTCGGCATCGGCTCGGATTACGGCATCTATCTCGTTCACAGGTACCTGGAGGAGGACGGACACAACATGGTCCGGGTTATTCAAGAGACGGGCAACCCCATCGCCATCGCCGCGCTCACCACCATCGCGGGCTTCGGCTCCATGTCCCTGTCGTCCTACCCCGGCCTCCGCAGCATGGGCTACGTGAGCCTCCTGGGCAGCCTGTTCTGCATGATCGGCACCCTCACCGTGCTCGTGGCGCTCCTCACCGTCGTGGACCGAAGGAAACCGGACCGGCAAGAGGGAGAGCGCACCTGAGCTTTGGGCGGGCAAGCGTTGTCCTCCCGCCTCATCTGGACTACAGTGGACAACTGTCTGGAGAATCGAGGTGAGCCCCCCGTGAATGCGCTGGAAGAGAAGGTGGCCCGGCTTCGCGCGATCCTGGAGCAGTTCAGGGAGGGGGCGCTCGTGGCCTTTTCCGGTGGCGCCGATTCGGCCCTGCTCCTCGTGGAGGCCGCCGGCGTCCTGGGTGAGCGTTGCATGGGCGTCACGGCCGACTCGCCCACCCTTCCCCGCGACGAGCTGGAGGCCGCCGTTGTCTTCGCCCGGCGGCGGGGGATCCGGCATCAGGTGGTCCAAACCCGGGAGATGGACAATCCCGCCTTCGTGGCCAACGACACCTTCCGATGCTACCACTGCAAGAGCGAACTCTTTGCCCGGATGGAGGAGCTGGCGTCGGGGCAGGGGTTGAGCTGGCTCCTGTTCGGGGCCATCGCCGACGACGTGGGGGACTGGAGGCCCGGCATGAAGGCCGCCGAGGAGCGGGGGATGCGGGCACCGCTCATGGAGGCGGGCCTCACCAAGGCGGAGGTGCGGGAGCGATCCAAACAGCTCGGACTGGAGACCTGGGACAAGCCGGCTGCGGCGTGCCTCTCCTCGCGATTCCCGGCGGGCCGGCCCATCCTTTTGGGGGACCTGTCGCGCGTGGAGAGGGCCGAGCAGTTTCTGAAGGCCCACGGATTGCGCCAGGCTCGCGTCCGCCTGCTGGACGACGCGGCCCGTATCGAGGTGGAAGAAGAGGGGATGAACCAGCTCCTGGAACCGGCTTTCAGGGCGGCCCTCTGCCGCCACATGAAGGAGTTGGGATTTCGCTTCATCACGCTGGACCTGGAGGGCTTCCGCTCCGGAAGCTTGAGCCATGGACCTCTGGAGGAACGCCATGTTTGACATCGGCTCCGGCGAACTCCTACTCATCCTGGTCGTTGCCCTCCTCCTCTTCGGGCCCCAGAAGCTTCCCGAGCTGGGCAAGTCACTGGGACGGGCCATACGCGAGTTCAAGCGCGCCACACAGGAGTTGCAGGAGACCATCGAGCGGGAGGTGGAGGACATCAAGCGCACGGCCACGGTGGAGCCGCCCGCCGAGCGTCCCAGCGGCGCCCTTCCCGCGCCCTCCTATCGGCCGCCCGCCGAAACGGCGACCGCTCCGGTCTCCTCTCCCGCGGATCAGGAGCGGCGCGATGCCCTCCCCGCAACCGGCTCCCAACCGCCGGTGGCGCCGCCGCAGTCCCCCTCGCCCGGTACTGGCGAACTGGAGCGCCGTAACGAACCGCCCCCGCCGGCGGAGCCACGCTGATGGCCAGGAAGGGGAGTCAAGGAACGGGAGAGATGAGCTTCCTCGAGCACTTCGAGGAGCTCCGGCGGCGCATCTACTTCGCACTCGTCGGATTGGTCGTAGCCTTCGGGGTGGCCACCCTGTTCCTGGACAAGATCATGAAGTTTCTGGTAGCCCCCTACTTCAAATACCTGCCCAAGGGCCAGCAGAGCCTAGCCTATACGGAGATCACGGAGGTCTTCTTCCTCTACATGAAGGTGGCCTTCGTGGTGGGCCTTGTAATCTCGGCTCCCTGGATCTTCTACCAGCTCTGGCGCTTTATCGCTCCCGGCCTCAAATCGAGGGAGAAGCGGATGGCCCTCCCCTTCGTGCTGGGAACCTCCCTCTTCTTTCTGGCCGGCGTGGCTTTCTGCTACTACGTCGTTCTGCCCTACACCTTCCGGTTCTTCTTCCAGTTCAACGAGGGGTTCACCAACGTGGTGACGGTCTCCTATTTCTGGGACTTCGAAATGAAGTTCCTTCTGGGCATCGGCCTGACCTTCGAGACCCCCATCCTCATCCTGTTCCTGACACGGCTGGGCATCGTCAGCCCGGGGTTTTTGCTGAGGAAGTTCAAGTGGGCCGTCCTGATCGCCTTCATTATCGCCGCGGTCATCACCCCCTCCGGCGACCCGGTGAACCAGACCATCGTGGCCGTGCCGATCATCGTGCTCTATGGCCTGGGCATTCTCATCTCCTACCTCTTCCGGCGGAAGCCCGCCCCCGAGCAGACGGCCTGACATCGGGTTTTGCCGGCCGGCCTCGTCCCGTTCCCTCCCCGCGCCGCCCGTGATAAAATAAGACGGCATTAAGGAACGGATGGGTTGCCGCATCGTCTAGATGGGCGGCCCAGCAGGGCGGGGACAGATGTCGTACCGAGTGTCGGCCGTTCTGGCCGAAGCGGAGTTGTCGCTTTTCACCGATCCCTTCGAGGGGCTGGGCGGCGCGCGCCTGAATTGCCAGGTCTTCGCGAGCGACATGTCGGCCATCCAGGCCATGTATCTCTCGGGCCCCCCCGACCTTCTGGTGATCGACTTCTCGCTTCCCACCGTCGGGGGCTTTCGGATGCTGAGCGCGCTCCGCTCCGAGGCCGCCTTTGGTGACCTCTCCGTCCTCATTCTCACGGAAGAGGGGATGAACGTGGAGGCGTCGACGGGGTGCCACACCATCGTCCTGACCAAGCCCGTCCGGAGGAACCAGCTGGAAAGCTCGCTGGTCCATCTCCTGGGCAACCTCCATGCGGAAACCCCCCGCAAGCCGCCCCCGGGGCCGCCTCCCCCGGGCTTGGTAGAAAGCCAGACCGATGAAGGCTCCGCGAGCTGGGACCTGCGAAGGGCGCCGCGGCGCAACCTCCAGGCCGCATGCCTGCTGTCGGGCGGAGGGCAGAAGCTGCGCGGGGTGCTCCGCGACATCTCTTTGACCGGAGCCCAAGTGGCGCTGGTTGAAGAGCTTCCGCACAAGGCCATGGTCAGCCTGCGCGTGGGGATGCCGGGAACGGTACCGCTCAAGGTCGTGGAATTCAAGGCCCGCGTGGTGCGGAAGACCAGGGCCGGTTACGGAATCGTCTTTCTGGAAATGAACCCCGAGGCCAGGCGGTTCCTGCTGGCCTACACGCAATCGGTCTCGGGATCCCCTCCGCCGCCCAATCCCTGACCGGGTTCCACGAGGTCCACCCAACTTTGCGTGGCCCGTGCACACCACCGTGGACAGTGGGGCGCTTCCTGGTCCATCCTGAGGCCCTGAAGCCGGCGGCGCGGGCCGTCGGAACCTGATTAGGACTGCTTCGGGGGCGCTCATGAGCAATTTCAGACGGGATCTGACCGCCTTCGTGCCGAGGAGTCTGTGGCCTCTCCTGGGCTCCACGGGGGGTGCCCAGCGGACGGAGGGATGCCTGCTCTTCGCTGACCTGGCCGGCTTTACGGCCATGACCGAGCGGCTGGCGGCCATCGGGAGGGAGGGGGCGGAGGAGCTCACCCGCGTTCTGAACGACTTCTTCGCGGCCATGATCGCGATCGTCCACGAGGAGGGCGGAGACGTTCTCCGATTCGGTGGCGATGCGATGACGCTATTCTTCCCTCCGGACCTGTCGGGGGCGCTGCGGGCCGCACTCCGGATGCACGAGGAGATCGGCCGTTTCCAGTCCATTCCCACCCGCGGGGGCGAGTTCTCGCTCGCCATGAAGACGGGCATCTCCATCGGCTCCCTCCTGATCGGTACGGTGGGTGACCAGGAGGTCGGACGCGACTACTTCGCCGCCGGCACGGCCCTGGACGAGGCGGCGGAGGCGGAGCACCGCGCCTCGCGGGGGCGGATCCTCCTGGGGCCTTCCTGCCGGGCCGGCCTCCCGATCGGCTGCCGGGTGGAGGAGGCCGGCGACGGCTTCCTGCTTCTCGCGGGCTTCGATGGGCTTCACCGGCCTCCCGAACCTTCCGCCAACGCCAGCCCGCCGTTACCCAGCCGGGAGAGTCTCGAAGCCTTCCTCCCAGCCTTCGTCCGAGCCAGGGCTGGGACAGGCCGCAGCCAGACCGTCGCCGAACACCGGCGGACGGCGGTCCTGTTCCTCGCCTTCCGGGGCATCGACTACGACCTCGACTCCGAAGCGGTGGACCGCTGCCGCCGGGTCTACCGGATCATCGCCGAAACGGTTCGAAAGTACGGCGGCCACGTGAACAAGCTGGACATGGGCGACAAGGGGAGCAAGGCGATCTGCTGCTTCGGCGTTCCCTACGCCCTGGAGCGCCAGGAGGAGATGGCCTGCCGGGCGGCCCTGGAGCTGGTCGGCTCTGCCGCTCTGCGAGAACTCCTCACCGAGGTCCGCATCGGGATCACCGTCTCCGGGCTCTTCGCGGCCTTCGTGGGCTGCGAGGAGCGGCGGGAGTACACGGTCATGGGCGCCGGCATCAACCTGGCGGCCCGACTGATGCAGAACGCCCACGCCTGGCGGGTCCTGGTCGCCAGGGAGGTGGCCGCAGAGGCCGACGGGGCGCTTGTCTTCCGAGAGCTGGACCCCGTCTTCGTCAAGGGCATCGGCGAGCGGGTGCGCGTCTTCAGGCCCGAGGGCGAGCGGCAGGCGGAGGAGGAGCGCTTGGCGGAGTACGTGGGGCGGGAGGAGCTGCTCAAGGAGCTGGGACCGCTCCTGGCCGATCCGTCGAAGCCTCTGGCGCTGGCCGTGACGGGGGAGGCCGGGGTCGGGAAGAGCGCCCTCCTGCACCGGCTCGGGCTGGGGCTGGATGCGGCGGGAATCCGCCACATCACGGTGCCGCTCGTCCCCTACAGCAGCGAGAGCTACCTCTCGGCCTGGACGCCGGTGCTCTTCTCCTCTCTGGGCGTGAGCCGCACCTCCGGCGAGGCCCTGCGCCTCGAGGCCCTCCGGCAGGGGATGGCTCACGAGGACCCGGATTTCCTCTGCCTCCTGGCGCCCCTCCTGGGTGTCGCCATGGAGGAGACGGCCGCCGTCAAGGCCCTCTCTGCCAAGGAGCGCAAGGAGGCCGCCTTCGCCATGCTGGCCCGGCTCTTCCTGCGTCAGGCCGCGCAGGAGCCGTACGGCCTCTTCGTGGACCACCTGGAGCACGCCGATCCCGCCTCGCTGGAGTTCCTGGCGGCCCTTCTGGCCGAGTTGGAGCAGGCCCCTCTCAAGCTTCTCCTGGCCTTTCGCACCAGCGCCCCCGCGTCGGTGGGAGAGGCGGTGGCCGGCCTTCGGACGGTCCGCCTCGAACCGCTGAGCGAGGAGGAGGCGCGCGAGTTCCTGATGCGGGCCGGCGGCATGGCCGCGCCCCCCGAGGCCTTCACCCGCTTCGTCATGGAGAAGACGCGGGGCAACCCCAAGTTCATCCAGCAGGTGCTGGCCGTGCTGGCCCACCAGGGTCTTCTGGCCCGGGGCCCCTCCGGGCTCCTCGAGGCGGACGAGGACCGCCTGACGGCCTCGGCCTTCCCGGACACCCTCGAGGGCGTGCTCCTGACCCAGGTCGAGGGCCTTCCCGATCAGGAGCGCCAGCTTCTGAAGACGGCTTCCGTGCTAGGCGCCTCCTTCTCCGTCAGCCTGCTGGCCAGGGTCCTGGGGCTGAAGGCGCTTGACGTCGAGGGGCGGGTGAGGGCCCTCTCGGAGAAGGGGCTCCTGCGCCTGGACGCCTCGGGGCGCCGCCCTTACGCCACCTTCTCCGACTCGCTCCTGCGCGATGCCCTCTACGAGTCGCTCACCTTCTCGGTCAAGCGGGCCGTGCACGCCCAGGTCGCCGCTTTCCTGGAGGAGCAGGCCGCCGGCGACCGCCGGACGTGGCCCTACCTAGCCCACCACTTCGAGGCCGCCGGCGACGACGTGAAAGCCGCCCACTACCTCTGGCTCGCCGCCCAGGACGCCCGCAACCGCTACGACAACGGCGCGGCGTTCAACCTATTGGAGCGATACATCCGACTGCGAGAGAAGCACGGCGTCTCGGCCGGCGAGGACGAACAGTATCGTCGAGGCCTAATGGAGCTCGCCAAGACAAGCAAGGACTTGGGAAGATTGGACGAGACCGAAGCCAGATGCCGCCAGATCATCCAGGAGACCGGCACACTATGCCCCGAGCTCGTGGATGCACGCATGCACGTGGCAGGATGTCATCGAAGCCGTGGCGAGCTCAATGCGTCCATCCAGGAATATGACCGGGCCATGAGCCTAGCGAAGAAGCTGGGGGACGACCAGCTTCGATGCCGGATCCTCTTGGATTCGGCCGTTCCGTTGGCCATGTCAGGCCGCATGGACGAGGCCATGGAGCAGTTCAAACAGGCGGAGCGTCTCGCTAGGAAGCTGGCTGAGGGTAGCTCCTTGGTGTACGCGCTGATGAACCAAGGCATGTGCCACTACCATGGTTGGGGCAATCTCGGGGCGGCGGCTTCCGCCTACCGGAAAGCGCGCCGGACGGCGGAGCGCTACGCCCTTCGGCCGAACCTGGTCTCCCTTTCGATCAACCTTGCCCAGGTTCATTTCGAGGAGGGGCGCTACCGGAAGGCGCTCGGTATGGTAGAGGAAGCTACAGTAATTGCCAGACAGTTTGGCTACCGTCAGTTGTATGTGGTTCTGCTGTCGAACCGCGCTCTCTACCAGACCATGCTCGGCCAGTGGGATGAAGCTATGGAGGCGAGCAGATTGGCTTTCGCAACAGCGCTTCATTTCGGTATGCAGCATTATTGTGCCGCGAACCTCCATACTTCAGGCATTCTTCACGCTGTGAGCGGGCATCTGCAAATGGCCCTGGAGAATCAGACCGATTCCATGCGCCTTCACGTGCAGGGAGGCAACACGGGAGAGGCTCTCGCCTGCCTCAATGAAATCGTGGCGCTGGCGAACCACCTGCATCGGCCAGAGCTGGCCCTTGCCGCCATGGAGGAGGGCAGCCCGGTCGTGGCGGCGGAGCTCGTTCACACTGAAAAGGCCTGGTCCATCGGCTTTCGCGCGCAACGGGCTCTCTGGCTCCATCTCATGGGAGACACTGGCTTCGAAGATGCGAGGGAGGCCCTGGAGCGATGTCTGGAGGAGGCCTCCCTGACCGGGACCCTCTGGCTCACGGCCGAGGTGGGGGAGACCCTGGTTCGCTCTCTATGGGAGGCAGGCCGCCATGAAGTTGCTGCCGCGATCGCACGGCGGCTCCTACCAGAGGTAGCGAAGCATCGCTCGGTCTTGAAAGTCGCCCCGCTCTTGCTCACGGTGGCCCAAGTCGCCATCGCCAGCAACGACAAAGAGTACCTTGCCTCTCTGATGGCTCTCCTGAGGCCCTATGGTCCCAAACTGGACCGGGGCCTCATGGGAATCAGGTACCGCATGCTCCGGCGGCTAGCCGCGATGAACAGCGGAAAGGCGAGAAGCGCCGCTTTTTGGCGGAAAGCCGCGCTGGATCTGTTGAAAGAGGTGGAAGCGCGAAACAGCGACCCAGCCATCCGAAAAGCCCTGGCCGCTCTCCCGGAGGTGCGGGCGCTTCGGGCCGAGGGGCCTGCGGGATGACACGGGAGGGAAGAGCCCCAGGGAAACCCGGCCTGGGCCCCCCTGGGCTTCGGATCCCGGTGCCGTTCAGGTCGTCGTGCCCCAGATAGTGCCGCCGGCAGGAGAACAGACCAGGACCGTGATGAGGAAGAGGATCGTGCCCATCGAACACCTCCTTTCAAGACGGCTCCAGGCTACCACCCCCCCCCCCCCCCACGTCTTGTCAAGGGAGATCCGCTCCCGATCCGCCCGTCCGCTTTCCCGTCATCCTGAAGGCCCCTTCGAAGCAGTGCCCCTGAAGGACCTCAGGCGCTGGTCTAGGCAAAACGCCAGCGGAGCCTTCACGGCGGTTTCTGCGGGTTCCACGCCTGAGGCCCTTTCCGGGGAGCCCTCTGGGGGGTGATCTCAGGGTGACACCTTCGGGGGGATGAAGAAGGGGGGCGGCCTGGAGGCCGCCCCTCTGCATCGGTGAGATTACGAAGACTCAGGGCCTGGTGTAGCTGGCCGTTCCTTGCGTGCCATCGGGGTAGGCGATGCGGATGGACACGGCCTGCCCCTTCGGGAAGAGCGCCTTGAGGCGGGCCCCCTTCTTGAGGATCAGCTTGGTGTCCGATTTGACGGTCACGCCGGGCCAGGGGGTTGTGTCACTCCCGATGGTGACCGAGAGGCCCGGGAGGAAGTTGGTCCCCGTGACCTTCAGGCGGAAGGGGTTGATCAGCTTGCTGATGGCCGTGACGGTGGGCGGGTCCTTGTAGATGGTCACGGAGGCCTGGGCGGTCAGGCCGCTGGTGTCGTAGGCCACGGCCGTCAGGGTATGGGCGCCGTGGGTCAGAACGGAGGAGGGAAAGCTCCAGATGAACGGGAACTGGCTCACGCTGGCCTCGGGCGCTCCGTCCAGCAGGAAGACCACCTGGGTGACTCCGATGTCGTCGCTCGCGGAGGCCGAGACGCTCACCTGGGTGGGGGAGGAGCTGAAGTAGCTCGTTCCGCTGGCGGGGGTCAAGAGGGTGACGGCGGGCGGCTGGTTCGGCGTGACCGTCAGGGCCGAGACCAGGTTCCCCGAAGTGCCGTTGGGGTTGGTGACGGTCAGCGTGTGGCCGCCCGCAGCCGCGTTCGAAAGGACGGTGACGGAGGCCGAAAGGAGGTTCTGCGAGAGCTCGATGACCTTGTTGACCTGAATGCCCGAATCGAAGGTGAGCGTGGCGCCGCCCTGGAAGCCGGTGCCCGCCACCAGCAGGCTGATGGAGGTGCCCGTCACGGCCTGGGAGGGCTGGAGAGCCGTGGGCGTGGGCTCGGGGGTACCGCTCTGGCAGGAGAAGGTGCCGGAGGGGTAGGCAGGGGTGTAGATGGGAGAACCCCAGACGTCCTCGGGCGTCAGGGTGGTTCCATCCAGGACCTGAAGGCCGGCCACCGTCAGCGGGGCATCGAGCTGGCTGCACGTGGCGCCGTCCAGCGGGAAGACCAGGGTCGCGGTTGTGAGGCCCGCCGCCGTGGCCGTGAGCGCCGTGGAGGCGTGGGCCACGAAGAGGCCCCCCGCATCCAGCAGGTCCGCCGAGAGGGCGTAGCTCCCCGCCGCCGGCAGGTTGACGCCGGCGGTCATCTGGATGGCGTCCGTGGGGCCCCCGCCGCTCTGGCTCACGGGCGAAAGGGCGAAGGCGCCCGTCAGCAGGTGGGTGGAGGGCACCACCGTCAGGGTGGCGAAGGCGAGACGGGAGAAGGCCTCGCCCTGGTAGGAGCCGGTGGCGGTGAAGACGACGGGGTAAGAGCCGGGCGACGTGAAGGCGGCGAGGAGGGCACCGTAGGCGCCGTCGCCCGGAGCGCCGTCGTCGTGCTGGCCGTCGTCATAAAGAGGAACGGTCTCGATCAGGTTGTCGTAGCCGTCGTAGATGCTGGCCGTCACCGAGGCGGGCACCACCTTGAGGCTGCCCTCGAGGTCCACCCTCAGGACCGCCGTGGAGTTGGGGAGATAGGCACTCTCATCCAGGCTCCCGCGGATGCCGAAGGGGCTGTCCTCCTGCGCCGTGGCGGTGAAGGAGACCCCCGAGCCGCCGGGGGTTACGACGAGCGTCCAGGCGCCCGGGGCCGGGTTGAGGGTGGAGAAGGAGAAGAGGCCGTCCACCGAGGGGCTGCTCTGCGCCACCTGGCCCGTGGGGTCGAGCAGTTGGAAAGCGGCGGAGCCGTCGGTGACCGTGGCCAGCAGGGCCATGCCGTCGGTCTCTCCGATGGTAAACGGGTAGGAGAAGGACTGGCCCGCCTCCGAGCGGCTGAGGGTGGCCTTGATGCGCCCTCTCTTGGTTCCCGACGTGCGGCTGGTGGTGCCCCAGACCGTAGTGCCCGCGGGACTCTCCGGCACGTGTTCCGGAAGCGGCCCGCTCTTGGCCAGCGCCGCGACGCCGGGCAGGATGACCCCCTCCAGGATGGCCTTCGCCGAGGCGGGGCCGCCCAGATCGGCGTGGCTGTAACCGAAGATGTGGCCGGTCCCGGCGGCGAAGCTGACGGCGGGGTACTGCTGGCAGACGGGGTAGCCGAAGGTCGTGGTGCACAGCTCCCGCGAGATGGTGAAGGCCGAGGCCAGAGAGACCAGCCCGTCATCGTTCTGGAGCCCCCACAGGCCGCTGTCCCCGGCGATGGCGTAGACCCGGCCCTGAAGGCTCCCGAAGTCGGGATAGACGGCGTTGAAGCGCCGCAGGATGGTGTCGGTGCTCAGGGTGCCGTTGTCGCTCCCCGCCAGCTGGAGGTTCGTGCCGCTGTTGGGCACGCCGAGCAGGTAAATCTTCCAGACGTTTTGCACCAGCACGTCGTTCCGGTGGTCCCCCGAGGCCAGCACCCGTGCCACGAGGCCCCCCATGTCGTGGGCGATCCAGACGGTGGGGATGGGCGGGACTGCGGAGCCCGTTCCCGCGCCGCTGGAGCTCAGTCCCGAGAGGTCCTGCCCGATCTGCTGGGCCACCTCGTCGGCCATGGTGGGCCAGCTCGAGATCCCTCCCCACCAGGCGTAGTTCGGCGTGAAGCTGATGAGGCCGTGGGCCCTCGCGTCGTTGTCCCAGTAAAGGGCGGCGTTGGAGTCCGAGGCGTTGGGGTCGTACCACTTCTGGTAGCAGTCGAACATGCCGTGAATCATGACCAGCGGCGGCGGGAAGGAGACCACCACGTAGGCGGTATTGGAGGTGTCCACGGCGACCGGCGCAGAGATGGCCGTCTTCTGAATCTGCATGCCCGAAGGCGCCGTACAACCGTAGCTCAGCAGATCGGCGTCGTAGAGGACGTTGTCCGTGTAGGTCACCGTGGCGGTGAGCTGGTAGCTCCCCTGGGCGAGCCCCGAGAAGGAGAAGTGGCCTCCCGACAGAGGCGCCGTCGTCGCGTTGCCCGCGGAGTCCACCGCCGTGACCGTGCCCGAGACGATGCCGGGCCCGTCGAGGGAGAAGAACTGGTCTCCCGCGGAGATGGCCACCATGCCCGAAAGGCTTCCCGGGGTCGCCAGCGCCGTCACCGAGCCGCTCTGGGTGCAGGTGCTGCCGGCGATGGTGGCCGTCACGGCCCAGGTGTAGGTGCCCGGCTGAAGGTAGGTGTGGCTCGGGTTCTGCGCCGTGGAAGCGGCCGAGCCGTCACCGAAGTTCCAGAGGTAGGTGGCGGCCCCTCCGCAGTCCGAGGAGGAGGCGGAAGCGGTGAGAGCCACGGCCAGCGGCGCCGGACCCGCCGTGGGGGTGGCGTTGGCCGAGCAGCTCACGGTGCAGCCGGGGGTGACCACGATGGAGCCGCTCTGGGTGCAAGTGGTGCCGTCGAGGCTCACGGTCAGCGTCCAGGTATAGCTCCCCGGCTGGAGGTAGGTGTGGCTGGTATTCGGCGCGCTTGCGTGGGGTGTGCCGTCGCCGAAATTCCAGTCGTAGGCCACGGTGCCGCTTCCGCAGCTACTCGGGGTAGCGGTAGCCGAAAAGGTGACGGGGAGAGGGGCAGCACCGGTGCCGGGTGAGGCCACGGCGGTGCAGGTGAGGGTACAGCCGGCCAGAAGGATCTTGGAAACGAAGGCGTCCCCCGCTCCGTGGGAGACGCTCTGAAAGGCGTTCTGCATCGGGAAGTTGCTGGAGTAGGTGGTCCCTGCCACGTAAATGTTGTTGGAGGAATCCAGGGCGATGGCGCGGCCCTGGTCCGTGTCGCTTCCGCCTAGATAGGTCGAGAAGGAGAGGGCCGAGCCAGAAGGCGACAACTTGCTCACGAAGGTGTCGCTGTTGCCGGCGGAGGCGCTGGCGTTGGCCGCCTGGACGGGGAATGCCACCGGGAAGTCGGTGGAATAGGTATCCCCGGCCACGCAGGCGCTTCCGTCGCTGGCCAAGGCAATGGCGTAGGCGGCATCAAAGGCCGAACCCCCGAGGTAGGTGGAGTAGACCAGGGAGCCGCCCGTCGGCGAAAACTCCGTTACGAAGGCGTCGGCCGATTGGCCGGCGGTGAGGGCCCTCTGGTAGGCGCCGGGGCTGGTTGGAAAGTGAGTCGAATAGGTGTAGCCCGTTACGTAAGCGTCCCCGCTCGCGTCGGCGGCGACGGCCAGGCCGGCGTCGCTGCCGGCGCCCCCCAAGTAGGTGGAGTAGATCACCTGACCGGGGCTGGTGCCGGTGGCACCGCTGAAATCGAAGGCGCTGACGAAGGCGTCGCTGGCTCCAGCGAGCTGGGCCTGATAGGCGTTGAGAATGGGGAAGGCGACCGACGAGGTGTCGCCCGTGACGAACACGTGGCCGTCGGTGCTCACCGCGATGCCCCGCCCCTCGTCGTAGGCTTCGCCCCCCAGGAAGCTGGAGTAGAGGAGCTTGTTCCCGCCCGCTGCCACCTCGGAAAGGAACCCGTCGCCGGCGCCACCGTAGGCCGGCTGGTCGGCGTTCGAAGAGGCGGGGAAATCGGGTGAATAGGTGTACCCCGTCACGAAAGCATCGCCTGCGGCATCGAGGGCTACGGCCGTGGCCACGTCATCCCCGAAGCCGCCCAGGTAAGAAGAATAGAGAAGCGCCGTGCCGGAGGGGCCGAACTCGGCGATGAAGGCATCCTCGTTAGCAGAGCTCGCGGTCCCCGCGTGGGTGGGCTGGAACGCTTTGAGGACGGGCAGGTCGTAGGAGGTGGTCTGGCCGGCGATGGTCACGTCACCTGAGGAGTCCACGGCGATGGCGTGGGCCAGGTCATCCCCCTTCCCCCCGAAGTAGATGGAGTAGAGGAGGCTCTTGCCGTCCGGAGAGAACTTGGTCACGAAGGCGTCCCATCCTCCGCTCGGCGCATCGCTGGCCTGGGGGAAATCGGTGGACTGCGTGGAGCCGGTCACGTAGGCGTTCCCGTTGGAATCCACCGCAATGCCCGCCGCCTGATCCTGGCCGCTGCCGCCCAGGTAGGTGGAGTAGCTAAGAATTGGATCAATGGTCAGCGGGCGAGAGGCGTCGTAACTGGCCACGACCAGTCCCACGCGCCCCGGTCCCAGGATCTCGTAGTGGCCGGAGAGCATGTTCTTCTCCCCGTTCCGCATTTGGAAGACGGCGGGGGCGTGCTGGACGAGCCGACCGAAGGGAGTCGAGAGGAGGAGATCACCGCTGGGGCTGACCCGCAAGGGGACGGGGTTCCCCGCCCCGTCGTCGTACCGGAGCCTGATCGTTCGGGGATTCGTCCCCGCGGCAAGCTGGAAATCGTATTCCAGGGCCCTTCCGGCCCCGTAGTAAACCACGTCCACGCCCGGGTAGACCTGCTTGCAGGCGACGCGCCCGAAGGTGGGGATGGCCCTAATCCACCGCGAGGGGTCGTTCCCCAGGAAGTAGCTGGAGGTGCCGGCGAGGCGGTCGAGGCCCACCAGCGCGGGAGCCGCATTGCCGCCCTCCAGAGAGATGCGGATCGTGGAGCGGACATGCGGGCGGGTATCCCGGGGAGGCCGCCGGGAGCCCCGCGCCGACTCGCCTGTCGGCGCGCTCAGGACGAGGGTCGCCCCCCTCCTGGTGAGGTAGAGGCCGAAGCCGCGCCCGCGGGCGAGATACTCGACCCGAGGATCGCTCTGCCCCCGGTTGGGCTCGAAATGCAGCGGGATAGCTCCAAAGGCCTTCTCCAGCCGCGGGCCCGCCTGGGCGGAAAGGGGCGTTGACCCCGAGGCGCGCGCGGGAATGGCGTGCAGAAGGGGAAGGCAAGCCAACGCCAGCAGCAGACACCGAAACTCCGTGCCCGCTCGTCCTTTGATCTGTTCCATGATTTCCTCCGAGCCCGGCTTGCGTTTTATCGGTCCGGGTCTCCGCTCACGGTGCAAGGCCGGGTCACGGGTTGATGGGGATGGTCTTTGATCCATGGGCCTTCCTCATGCCGCCTCCCGGGGAATTGCGAGCAGACTCCTCTCGTGGCGGAAAAATGACATTCAAATACAGTGTATTGCGGCGTTTCCAGCGATGCAAGCCTGGAAGCTTGCTGGAAGGGGCTTTTGTGATGGCCCTCACGTTCCCTGTCTCCTGGAATGCGCCGCGGTCTACTCCGCAGCGGAGGCCGAGGCGAGCAGGGTTCTGGCGTGGCGCAGGGCGGTCTCCTGGATCCTCTCCCCGGCGAGCATCCGGGCCAGTTCCCTCTCTCGATCTTCGGGTCCGAGGGTCCTGGCGGTGACACAAGTGCGCCTGGATGTTTGAACCTTCTCGATGATGATGTGCTGGTGGGCGAACGCGGCAATCTGCGGCAGGTGGGTGATGCAGAGCACCTGGTGGTGCTCGGCCAGCCTGCGAAGCCGCCTGCCTACCCGTTCGGCGGGCCGCCCTCCGATGCCCGCGTCCACCTCGTCGAAGATGATCGTGTCGGTACCCATCCATTGCCTCGTAGCCGTGAGGAGGGCGAGGAGCGTCCGGCTCAGCTCTCCGCCCGAAGCGATCTTGGCCAGAGGCTTGGGGGGCACGCCGGGGTTGCTCGAAAAGAGGAACCGGACCTCTTCCAGGCCTGCCTCCGTAGCCTCCTCCGCTCGGCCCACGGGACGCGGGACCAGTTCAACCAGGAAGCGAGCCCGCTCCATGGCCAGGGGCTTGAGCTCCGCTTCGACGGCGCCGCCGAACTCGAGGGCGGCGACTTTGCGGGCGGAGCTGAGCTCCAGGGCGCGCCTCATGTACTCCGCGAAGGAGGCCTCGATTCGCTCGCGAGCCCCGTCGGCGGTGGCTTCGCCGCCGGAGAGCTGGGCCGCCTCTTCTCCTATGCTCGCCCGGTGAGCGAGGAGGTCATCGAGGGTCGGGCCGTACTTGCGTTTGAGGCGGTCCAGGTCGGCGAGGCGCTGAAGGGTTCTCTCCAGGGCTTCGGGATCAAACGAGATGGTAGAGGCGGTCCGCTCCGCCTCCGAGGCGATGCTGGAGAGCACGCCGGAGGCCTGGCGGAGGTCGGCGAGGTAGCCCCCCCAATCCGGATCCACCTCCTTCAGTGCCTCGATCCATCGGGTCGCCTCCGACAGCAGCACCCGCACACAGGGGTCGCCCTCGGCGAGGAGCTGGTGAAGCGAGCCGACCGCCTCGGCGATGCGCTCCACGTTCTGCAGCCGACTCTTGGAGGCCAGCAGCTCCTCCTCTTCGCCCGCCCTCGGGGCCACCCGGTCGATCTCCTCCATCTGAAAGCGGAGGAGGTCCAGCCGCTGGGCCCTCTCCGCCTCGCTGCGGCTGAGCGTCCGCCACCGGGACAGGGCCTGGGAGAGATCCGTGGACGCGGCGCGAAGCGCGTCGGCCGCCGGGGAGACCGAGGGCAACGCGTCGAGGATGCGGCGGTGAGTCTCCTCGTCGAGGAGCGTCTGGCTCTGGTTCTGCCCGTGGATCTCCACGAGGAGGGCGCCCAGTTCGCGGAGCTGCGCCAGCGTGATGGCGGCGCCGTTGAGGGTCACGGTGTTTCTTCCCGAGCGTTGAATCCGGCGCCGGATCACCAGCTCGCCCTCGAAGGCCAGATCCCAGCCCCGCAGGAGCGCGGCCACCTCGGCGGCCTTCAGCGAGGGCCGGAAGGAGCCTTCGATCACGGCCTCCTCGGCTCCGGTTCTCACCATCTCGGTCTCGGCGCGGTTGCCAGCGAGCAGTCCCACGGCATCCACCAGGATGGATTTCCCCGCGCCCGTCTCACCGGTGAGAAGGCACAGCTCGCCCCCCGGCTCCAACACGAGCTCCTCTACCAGGGCGTAGTCCTTCAGGCGTAGGCTGGTAATCACCGCAGTACCGGCCGGAGGGCCGAAGGGCCGGTTCGCCCGGGAACCCGAACCGTCGCAGCCAGCTCAACCGAAAGGCCGCGGACTGTCCTGTCAGCCCCGATCCGCCGATTCCCCAGCGAGCGCATGATTCCCTCCCCCGCAGGTCCTTTTTAGCCCTTGAACCAGCAGGGCGAATAGCAGTCCGGCTGGTTTGTGATTCGGGTCACTCCCGACCCGTCCCAACGCATGATGTAGATCTGATAGCTTCCGGAGCGGTTGCTGGCGAAGGCCAGGTACCGCCCGTCGGGCGACCAGGAGGGCGCCTCGTTGTCTCCCTCCCCGTGGGTGAGAAAGGTGACCTCGCCGGTGGTCAGGTCCGCCACGGCGATGTTGAAGTGGCCGTCCTTGAAGCAACTGTAGGCGATCTTGTCGCCGCGGGGAGACCAGATGGGCTGATCGCAACGCCCGCTGCCCGGTGGACTCAACCGCCGCACGTTGGCGCCGTCCCTGTCCATGATATAGATCTGGGGAGAGCCGGAGCGATCGGAGGTAAAGGCGATGTGCTGGTCATCGGGCGACCAGCAGGGCGCGGTGTCGATGGCGTAGGAGAAGGTGAGCCGGGTCAAATTCTTGCCGTCCACGCCGATGGTCCAGATGTCGGGGTTTCCTGACCGGGAAGAGCAGAAGGCCACGGTCTTGCCGTCGTGGGAGAACCGCGGGTTGGAGTTGAGTCCCTCGCCGTCGCCGTAGAGCTTCCTCCGATGCCCCTGGCGGTCCAGCAGGAAGATCTCCTGCCTGTCTTTCAGGATGGAGGTGAAGACGATGAGGTTGCCCTGGGGGTTCACGTCGGGGGTCACGTTGAGCTGGCCCATGGCCGTGAGGCGGAGGATGTTCTTCCCGTCGTAGTCGCAGAGAAAGATGTCCTCGGTGGTGGCCAGGTGCGACGTGAAGAGGATCTGGCTGGTGGGGAAGCTCCCAGCGCCGAAGAGGTAGTCGAGGATCACGGAGGAGAGGTTGTGGGCCAGGACCCGCACGTCCTGGGCGGGCCCCTTGATGCGCTTGCCCGTCACCATCTCCTTCCGCTTGATGTCATAGAGCCGGCCTTCGAGGGTGAGCTGGTTCCCGGAGGCGTAGACGTTGGTGAGGAGGAGATAGTCCGCCTTCATCCCCGTCCATGCATCGTAGTCGACCTTGGTGTCGTTCGGATTCATCCCGGCGAAAAGGGAGGGGTCCACGAGCTGGAAGTAGCCCGAGAACTCGAGATCGCCCGTCACCGTGGAGAGGATCTCCTGGGCCTGGACGGCCGTCGTGGCCTCCGTCTTGCTCGGCGGAATGGCGATGGAGAGCTGGGTGAAGCCGCTCGATGTGATGACCCCCGTGATCTGCTTCTCGGGAGGAGCGGGCGGAGGGGTCTGGGCCGCAACGGCGGCGCAGGTCGAGAAAAGAGCCAGAGCTACGAGGAGGAGGGGAAAGGCCCGGCCTTCCCCGGCCGTTGGTCCGTTCGGGACGGTGCTCGATCTCATCTCGTGTCTCCCATGGCTTGGGCCGCCCTAGATCAGGCGGCCACCCAGAATTTCCTTGACGAGCGCGCGATCGGGGGAGGGGATGACCGCCCAGTTGGTCAATGCGCCCTTGGCTCCGATCACGGATTTGCCGGCCTCCACGGCCGAGCGCACGGCGGCCACTTGTCCCGTGAGCACGCAGAAAGCCTTGCCCCCCAGGGCCATGGCCAGGCGGATCTCGATCAGGTGGACCTCGGAGGACTTCACGGCGGTGTCGGCGCCCTCGATCAGGCTGGCCACGTTGAAGGATTCAAGGATGCCCAGCGCCGCCACCTCCTCCACAAGCGAGGCCTGCGCGATGGCCGGAAAGATCTCGGGATGGAGGTGGGGGATCACGATGGAGTCGGCCACGGCCTCCCGAGCCACCTCTTCGCCCGCGGCCACGGAGGAGGTGCAGGCGGCCACGTCGCCTCGCACCAGAACCATGTACTTGCCAGAGCAGATGGACCGGCTGGCCAGGAGTTCCACGTCGGAGGCCTTGAGCATCAGGTCCGTGGCCTCGATCCCCTTGGCGATGGAAGTCAGCTCCAGAAGGCCGATGGCGTCCTTGACGGCGGGTCCGCGCCTCTGGCCGCCGTAGCTGTCCTTCGGCGGCTGGATTGGAGCGGCGCCCGCCTTGGGCTTCTTCGGCGCGGGGCCGCGCCCGCGGTCCGCCCCGCGGATTTGGTGGATTTTGGGGCTCATGCGACCTCCACGACGATGCGCTCCGGGGAAACCTCGCCCACGCGGCCCGCGAGGGGAGTGAAGATCTTGGCGCCCAGGCTCCCCTCGGGGATGTCCGCCACCAGCTCCCCGCCGCGCAGCGAGCGTCCCTTCCCGACGGAGGGCGTGGAGGGGGCTCCGGTGTGCTGTTTGAGAGGCAGCTCAAGGCGGCTCGGATGCAGGTCTATCTCCACGTACTTCTGGGGATGCTGATAGGGCGCCAGCTCCAGCCGGCGGATGAGCAGGCTCGTGGGCGTGCGGCGGAAATCGTACAGCGGGGTGGGCTCCACCGCCACCTTGGGAGGCCGGATTCCCTGGGCCATGAGGGCGCGCTTGCTCTCCACCATCATGCGGAAGGGGTCCAGGTCCTCGGGGCAGGCGTAGAGTGTGCAGAGGGCGCATTCGCAGCAGTAGAGGGCCGTCTGCTGCCAGGCCAACTTCTCTTCCGCCGCGAAGCCGATGGAGATCATGGCCTTGTGGGGTTTGACGAAGTGGCCCAGGAGGTCCCTCGGGCACAAATCGGAACACCGCATGCACTGGTCGCAGGTGTAGGCGATCTTGTGGACGTCCTGCGTACTGCGGCCCTTCCGGAGGATGAGCGAGTGGTCCGCGGGAAGAACCAGCACTCCCGAGGTGGTTTTGGTGACCGGCTGTTCGAGGTCCTCCGTGACCCTTCCCATCATCGGACCGTTGACGATGAAGCCCATCCCCTCGATGGGGGCGCCGGCGGCACGCAGCAGCTCTCGGAGGCTCACCCCGATGGGCACCCGAAAGGTGAGGGCCTCGGGCACCTCCCCCGAAACGGTGAGGAATTTATGGGTGACCGGTCTTTGCAGGCCCACGTTCAAGACCGTCTCGACGTTGTTGACGACGACGCCTACGTCCAGAGGAATTCCGCCCTTGGGAATGGAGCGGCCGGTGGTGTCAAAGACCAGCAGGTGCTCGTCGCCGGAGGGGTAGGTGTCGGGCAGGGGGCAGACCTCCACCTGAGGGGGGAGCTCGTCGCGCAGCCTCTCCATGAGTTCGTGGTGTTTGTCCTTGATCCCCACGATCAGCCGCCGCGCGCCCACGGCTTCGCCGCAAAGGAGAAGCCCCGCCGAGAACTCCGGAAGGAAGCGCTCGAGGATTTGTTGGTCCTTGTAGAGAAGGGGCTCGCACTCGGCGGCGTTGACGGCGAAGGTGTCCGCGGAGGCCGAGAGTTTGACGTGGGTTGGAAAGCCGGCCCCGCCGGCGCCCACCACACCGTTTTCAAGCGCAATCCTCGCTGCTTCCCGCATGGGGCCTCCGCTGCGCCAAGGTAGCAAGAAGCCCAGCCGATTTCAAGGAAGACGAGCTCGATCTCTCGTCCCCGCCGGGTTGCGGAGGCCGGCCCCGGGTGGCCCTCACCCTGCATTTTTGGTTGTCCCTGGTTTATCATGCTCATTCCGCGAGCACGGCGAGTGGGCCGGCTCGGGCCTGTTGTGAGGGAGGGGCGATGAGGATCCACATGATGGCCGTGGGCGGCACGGGGATGGGGGCTCTCGCGGGGCTCCTGAAGGCGCAGGGACACGAGGTGACGGGGTGCGACACGGCCCTCTACCCGCCCATGAGCGAGATGGTGGCGCGCTACGGCATCCCCGTGGCCCAGGGGTTTGATCCGGCACACCTACATCCTCGGCCGGATCTCGTGGTCATCGGCAACGCGATTCATTCAGACAACCCTGAAGCCCGAGCCGCGGTGGACGAGGGCATCGACTACCTATCCATGGCCGAGGCGATCGGGCGCTTCGCGGTACAAGGGCGCAGGAGCCTCGTGGTGGCGGGAACCCACGGCAAGACCACGACCACGGCCCTCTGCGGCTACCTGCTGGAGAGGGCCGGACTCGCGCCCAACCTCATCGTGGGCGGCGTCGTGAGGGGTCTGGAAAGTTCCTTCCTCTGGGGCGGAGGGGAGTGGACCGTCCTCGAGGGCGACGAGTACGAGACGGCCTACTTCGACAAGGGGCCGAAATTTCTGCATTACGCTCCCAGCCTCCTGATCGTGAACAACATCGAGATGGACCACCTGGACAATTTCAGGACCCTGGGCGAGCTCGAAACGGCCTTCGTGCGCCTCTTCGGCGCGGTGCGCCCGGAGGGGCTGGTCCTCCTCGGCGTGGAGAGCCCGTCGGTGAGGAAACTCGCGCCCCTCGCTGGGCGGCGGGTCCAGAGCTTCGGCCTCACCGGAACGGAGGAGTGGACCGCGGCCGCGGTGGCCTTCACTCCGGCGGGCGCGCGATTCGACCTGGTCCGGGCGGGAGTGCGGCTGGGCCCCTTCGCCAGCCCCTTGAGCGGCGCCCACAACCTCAGGAACTCCATCGCCGCGCTCGGCGCATGCCTGGAAGCCGGCGCCCCCCTGGAGGCATTGCGCGAGGCGCTGGCCGGTTTCCCGGGGGTCCGCCGTCGGCAGGAGGTGGTGTTCGACGGCGGCGGAATCACCATCGTGGACGACTTCGCGCATCACCCGACGGCCATCCGCGAGACGCTCGGCGCACTGGCGCAGCGCTTCTCGGGCCGCCGCATCGTGGCCTGTTTCGAGCCCCGCTCCTTCACGTGCCAGACCCGGCAGCATCAGGATTCCCTGCCCACGGCCTTTGCGCTGGCCCAGGCCGTCCTTCTCGGTCCCATGCCGGGCCCGGGGAAGATTCCAGCGGAGGAGCGGCTCGACCTCGTCCTCGTGGCCTCCGCGCTGAGGGCGGCGGGAAAGGAGGCCGAGGTCATGGCCTCGCCGGAGGAATACTTGGAGTGGTTCGGCGGTCGGCTGAAGGGCGGGGATCTCGTGGCCTTCTTTTCCAGCGGGAGTTTCTACGACCTGCCGCGGAGGCTGGCCGGGATGCTGGAAGGAAGACGGAATGGGCGGTAAGATGGCGTTCGAGTCCGATTCGAGCTGCGTGCCATGATCGGGAGAGGGGTTTAAGTTTCCAGGGCCGTGGAGAGGGACGATGGAGGTCCGCTGCGCGAACTGCGCCGGGAAGATTGCGCTTGAACGGGACGAGCCCTTCCTCCGCTGTCCCTTCTGCGGTTCCACCCTCTACCTGGATCGGGCTCAGACCTTCCAGCGGTTTCTGATTCCGCCCGCCGTGCCCCGGGCCAGGGTGGAGTTGCTCCTGGGAGAGGCCCTGGCGGAGGCGGAAATGCCCTCCCTTCCCGTTCAGTCCGTGGCTCCGGAGCTCCTTCCGTTTTGGAGCGTTCAGGAGGAGGGCGGACGGAGGACCATCGCCGCCTTCAGCCCCCAGCCTCCCGCCCTGCACGGCTTCAGCCTGCCTTCGGCCGGCGCCGCCTACTTTTCCGAGGAGGCCGCGAGCGGCTTCGCGGTGCTGCCCTGCGCGGAGAGCGCCTCGGCCCAGTGGCACGGGCGCGAGGCATCGGGCCGGTTCAGCCTGGTCATGGTGCCCTTCTACCGGCTGACCTACGGTGCGGACAAGAGCTACTCGGCCTGGATCGACGGGGTCACGGGCAAGGTCCATTTGGGAGAGGGCCCGCCCCCTCAGACCACGCAGATTTCGCGGCGCTTCTGGGCGGTGTTGACTCTCCTGTTCCTGGTCTTCACCGCCGAGGCCTTCCTCCTGCGGGGCATCTGGAGCCTCGCGGTGGTGGCGGGGAGCGCGGCGGCCGCCTATCCCGCCGTGCGACGATTCTTCCAGGAGGGCGGGCCGTGAGTGGACCGAGGGCGCTGAGCTGCCCCGCGTGCGGGGGAACGGTCGGCCCGCCGCTGGCCGCCCGAAAGATGATCTGCGAATTCTGCGGCAAGCCGCTCTTCTACCGCGAACCGGGCTTTCTCCCGCGATACCTGCTCCCGCCCTCCATGGGCGAGCAGGAGCTGCAGGCCGCGGCGCGGGCCCTGCTGCGCGGCCGCTGGCTCCCGTCGGACCTCAGCCGCAGGGCGCTCCTCGTGCAGCGGCAAAGGAGCTATCTCCCCTTCTATCTCCTCACCGGCAAGAGGGGCGGCGTACTGGCCATCGGCAGGGAGCGGGTGGTGCAAGACCCCGCGGCCGGCCTGGCTGGACTGGACGAGGTCGCCATCCGCAAGCCGTTTCAGCGCACCTTCGAACGACCGAAGACGGAGGTCCGCGTGGAGGAGGACAGCCGCGTGATCCTGGGCGACTTCCGCTACATCTACTCCGCGGCGGCCCTCACCAACTGGGACCTTTTGGACGTGGACCTTCGGGACGCCGTGAAGGAGAGCCTGGACCGCGCGGTGCCCGCCGACATCGCGGAGCTGGCGGGCCAGGGCGAGGTGGTGGATGTGGACATCCCCCTCGAGAGGATTCTCGATATCGGCGTGAAGGCCGTCCAGTCGGCGGCGGGAGAGCTCAAGGTCATGCAGCTCCAGCCGGCGCTTCTCTACATTCCGGTTCAGACCCTGACCTTCCGCTACGGCGGCCAGTTCTATGCCGTGACGGTGGAGGAGGTGGGCGGGCGATGGGTGTCGGGCCACCTCCCCTTCCGCAGGGACTACGCGGTCGTAGCCGGCCTCGTCATGACCGCGGGCCTGGGTTTCTTCGTCGGCCAGCTCCTCTCGGCCATCGCCGGCGCCCTCAGCGCCGGCCAGGAGCTCGCGCAGGGCCAGGGGCGCTGGGCCGTGGTGCGCGTCCTGGCGATAGTGGGCGTGCTCCTCTTCTCACTCATTGCGCTGGGACTCAACGCGGCTTGGCTGCTGATCCGGGCCCCGTTCGTGGTCCGCCTGGGAGGCGGCGGCGCGAGGGTGGACGCCGCGGGACCCGTGCCCAAGAGCCCCATGGCTCCGGTCAACGGGCTGCTGCGGTTCTTCGTGGAGGCCATCCTTGGCGGAGCCACCAAGGGGCTGGAGCGGTGGGGCCTATGAGCGGCGAGCCCCTGCTGATTCCTCTGGACTGTCCGCGGTGCGGAGGCGAGCTGGCGGGAGGCGAGAGGGCCCTCGTCTTTCTCTGCCACCCCTGCCGCTTGGCGGTTTCCATGCACCGATCTCCGAGACCCTTCCCCCTCCTGTACGCCAAACCTTCGGCGGGCGCAGGTTCGGGAGAGACGATCTACGTCCCCTTCTGGCGGCTGGAGGGCAAGGCGAGCTGGCGCGCGCCGAACGAGGAGCGCAGGAGGGCCTACGACCGCCTCACTCCCCTGGGGCCCCTGTTCTTCCCGGCCTTCTGGAGCCCGAGGGCGGCTCTCTATGACAACCTGACGCTCCGCTACGCCCTGGCTCCGGCGAGCATCGCCCTGGAGCCGGGAGAGGCCCCCGTCCTGGAGGGAGTGCTGGATCCGGCGGACCTTCCCGAGATGGCCCGCCTGACCTGGCTGGCCTATCTGGACAGGGCCGGCGACGTCACGGGAGTGGAGTGCCTCTTCGAACCCACCGGCCTGGCTTACGTGGCGGTGCCCTTCGTCAGGGATGGGGACCACTGGGTGGACGGGGTCCTGGGCATCAACGTTCCCGCGGGGGGCCTGGTCCGCTGAGCGCGGGCGCCGTGTTAGACTGACATTCAACGGAGGAGGGGGTGATGGCTGAAATTCGGACCCTGTGCGACCTGTATTTCAACACCGTGGACAACCTGAAAAGGCCGGACCTCCTGATGCGCAAGAAGAAGGGGCTCTGGGAGGTGGTCTCCTCCGAGGAGGTGGCCCGGACGGTGGAGCGGTTCTCCTGCGGCCTCATGGCCCTGGGGGTGAAGCCGGGCGACAAGGTGGCCCTGATCTCGGAGGACCGCCCCAAGTGGCTCATGGCCGACTACGCCATCCTCACCGCAGCGGCGGTCAACGTACCCCTTTACGCCACGCTGAACGCGGTCGAGAGCGCCTACATCGTGGGGAATTCAGACGCCGAGGTGGCCATCGTCTCCAACGAGGATCAGGCCAACAAGCTCCTCTCCCAGAAAGACTCGCTGAAGCGCCTTCGGAACATCGTGATCATGGACCCCCCTCCGAAGGGGCCGAGCGAGCTGCTCCCCTGGGACACCATCCTTCAGTGGGGAGTGGATTTCGCGGCTAAAAACCCGGGAGTGCACCGCCGGGTGGCTGGCACCGTGAAGCCGGGAGACCTGGCGACGATCATCTACACCTCTGGGACCACGGGCGTGCCGAAGGGCGTCCTGCTCGAACACAAGTGCTTCGTGGAGAACTGCCGGGCCGGCATGCAATACCTGGCCATCGACGAGACCGACCGGGGTCTCGTCTTCCTCCCGCTCAGCCACTCCCTCGAGCGTATGATCGACTACTGCTTCTTCTGGAAGGGAATGACCATCGCCTATGCGGAGAGCATCGACAAGGTCGCCGAGAACCTGGCCGAGGTGAAGCCCACGGTCATGGCGGCCGTTCCCCGCCTCTACGAGAAGGTCTATGCGCGCCTCATGGAGCAGGCGGCGCACTCCTCCCGCCTCAAGAAGGGTCTCATCCATTGGAGCATGGACACCCTGAGCGCGTGGGCCGAAGCGAAGAAGGCCGGGAAGATCCCGGTCGGGCTGGCCTTCAGAAGGTCCATCGCCGACAAGATCCTGGGGAAGAAGCTGCGGGAGAAGGTCGGCGGGCGGATTCGCTTCTTCGTCTCAGGTGGGGCCCCCCTCCCTCGGCACCTCGCGGTGTTCTTTTACGGCTGCGGCCTCCCCGTCGCCGAGGGCTACGGCCTGACGGAGACGTCGCCCGTCGTCACCGTGAACGAGGTGGATGCCGACGGCACCGACCGGATCCGCTTCGGCTCGCCGGGGCGCGCCCTCACCAACGTGGAGGTCCGCATCGCCGAGGACGGAGAGCTCTGGGTGCGGGGCCCCAACGTGATGAGCGGCTACTACAAGATGCCGGCGGAAACGCGCGAGGTGCTCACCGAGGACGGCTGGTTCGCCACGGGCGACATCGCCCGCCTCGACGAGGACGGCTACCTCTTCATCACGGACCGGAAGAAGGAGCTCATCGTTACGGCGGGCGGCAAGAACGTGGCGCCGCAGCCCATCGAGAACCTCCTCAAGATGAACAAGTACGTCTCCCAGGCCGTCCTGATCGGCGATCGTCGCCCCTACATCACCGCCCTGATCGTTCCCAACTGGGACAACGTCATCGACTACGCCCGCTCCAAGGGCATAAACAAGATCGATCCGCGGGACCTGGTGGAGGAGCCGGTGGTGAAGCACCTGTTCGGCCACGTCATCGAACGAGCCAATGCCAACCTGTCTCGCTACGAGCAGGTGAAGCGCTGTAAGCTGCTGCCCAGGGAGCTCAGCCAGGAGGAGGGGGAGCTGACGCCCACCCTGAAGGTCAAGCGGCGGGTGATCGACCAACGGTATGCCCATCTCATCGAAGAGCTCTACGCGGCGAACGGGAACCACGAAGAGCGCTGCGACTGATACGCCCACCAGGCGGGCTCCCTCCGGCCAAGGCCTCCAGGGTCTGCCGGGTGTGGGCGCTGCCACGGCGCGAAGTCTGGCGGCCGCGGGGCTCGTCACCCGCGACGATCTGCTGTGGTGGCTTCCCTGCCGGTTCGAAGACCGCCGCCATCCCGTACCCATCGCCTCCCTCAGCCCTGGCCAGGCGGTCTGCGTGAGGGCCAAGCTCCTCGCCCTCACCTCCCGGAGCGCCAGGCGAAGGGGGGTGCACGTCACCGAGGCTCTCGTGGCGGACGCCACGGGCAGCATTCACGTGGTCTGGTTCAACCAGCCCTGGCTCAAGGAATCCCTTCCTCAAGGCACGGAGCTTTTCCTCTTCGGGAGGGTCGAACTCTTTTCCGTCCGAGGCGGGCTCAGGCTCGAGCTGGAGAGTCCGGAGGTGGAGAAGGTGCCCTCGCCGGGCGAGGCCGCCATCCACTTGGATCGGATCGTCCCCGTCTACAAGAGGGCGGGGAACCTATCCAGCAAGGCTTTCCGCACGCTCATGTTTAGGGTCTTCGAAGCGGGCCAGCCCATTTTGGAGGTTCTTCCGAAGGCACTCCTGCGGGAGGAGGGCTGGGCGGATCGCCAAGAGGCATTTCGAAAGGCCCATTTCCCTGATGACGGCGACTCACTACAGGATCTGGCGGCGGTCAAGACGCCCGCCTACAAGCGGTTGGCCTTTGAGGAGTTGCTCGGGCTCCAGTCCTCCCTCGTGGCGGCGCGGCAGGAGAGAAAGAGCCTGCGCGGAGTGATCATCCGCCCAGATCCCGCCACCGGCGATCTCCTCCGCGGGCTCCTGCCCTTCCGCCTGACGGGGGCGCAGCGCCGCGTGCTCAAGGAAATCGTCGCGGATCTGGAGTCGCCCGCGCCCATGTACCGGCTCCTGCACGGGGACGTGGGAAGCGGGAAGACGGTGGTGGCGTTCCTGGCTATGATCATGGCCGCGCACCAGGGCTTCCAGGCGGCCTTCATGGCGCCCACCGAGGTGCTCGCGGGCCAGCAGTTCAAGCAGCTGCAATCCATGGCCGGGCCCTCGGGGATGCCCGTGGGGCTCCTGACGGCGGCCGTCAAGGGAAAGGCGCGCAGGGATCTCCTGGCCGCCCTCGCCTCCGGGCAAATGCGTCTGATCGTGGGGACGCACAGTCTCTTTCAGGAGGGTGTGGACTACGCCTCTCTGGGTATGGTCGTCATCGACGAGCAGCACCGTTTCGGGGTGGTTCAGCGAGCGCGGCTGGTGGCGAAGGGGAGGGAGCCCAACGTCCTGGTCATGTCGGCCACGCCCATTCCCCGGAGCCTGGCCCTTACCCTGTACGGCGATCTGGATCTGAGCGTCCTGGACGAGCTGCCGCCGGGGCGCCGGGAGGTGGTGACCGTGGTCCGCGACCCAACGGCGCGCCATCGGGTGGAGGAGTTCCTGCGGCGCGAGATGGACGCGGGGCGCCAGGTCTTCGTCATCTACCCGCTGGTGGAGGAGTCGGCGGCCACCGACCTCCAGGCCGCTACGCAGGGATTCCAGCGGCTGACGGCGGGGCCGTTCCGGGGCTACCCGGCGGCCCTCCTCCACGGCCGCATGAAACCGCGGGAGAAGGAGGCCGTGATGGAGCGCTTGAGGAGCGGCGAGATCCGGCTCCTCGTGGCCACCTCCGTGGTCGAGGTGGGGGTGGACCTGCCCGAGGCCTCGGTCATGATGATCGAGCACGCCGAGCGGTTCGGTCTGGCCCAGCTCCACCAGTTCCGGGGCCGGGTCGGCCGGGCCGGCCATAAAGGGTACTGCATCCTGATGCAGGGTCCGGACGCCGGAGACGAGGCGCTGAAGCGCCTCAAGGTTCTGGAAGGCACCCGCGACGGGTTCGCCATCGCGGAGGCCGACTTGCAGCTCCGCGGGGCCGGAGATCCGGCGGGTACCCGGCAGTGGGGAGGGGGTGGCTTCCGGCTGGCCAATCCGCTGCGAGATTTTGATATGCTCCAGAAGGCCAGGAACTGGGCGGCCCGGCTGGCCGCCCCGGATTTCACGTGGGATGCGGACGAGAAGGAGCGATTCAACCAATGGCTCGAAGAGTGGCAAGCGCGCTGGGGTTCCTTGGGTCGGATCGGCTGAGGTGGCCGCTCTCCCTGCTTCTCGGAGTTTTTCTCTGGGCCGCCTCCCTTCCTCCGTACGGGATCGGGATCCTGGCCGTCCTGGCCTTCGTGCCCCTGCTCTATTCGCTGCCCGGCGTGCCCATGGCCAAAGTGCTGTCGAAGGGTTGGCTGGCGGGAACCCTCTGGGAGTTCAGCACCCTGTGGTGGCTCATTCCAACGCTGGTCCGATACGGGAACATCGCCGAGCCGCTGGCCCTCCTTCTGGTCCTGGGCATGTGCGGAGTCCTCGGGCTCTACATGGCAGGCTTTCTCGGGACCATGGCCTTTCTTGTGAAGCGGCGCGGCGATTGGGCCATCGTCCTGGCGCCCTTCGTCTGGGTCCTCTGGGAGTGGCTGCGGGGCGTCCTCCTCAGCGGCTTTCCCTGGTGGGGGCCCGGATACGCGCTGAGCCTCTACCCCGCGTTCCTGCAGGGAACCCGGCTCTTCGGAATCCTTGGGCTCTCCTTCCTGGTCCTCCTCGGCTCCGCCGCGATCACCCTGTACCTCAGGGATCGGCATAGCACGGTCGCCCTGGTGGCCGTCCCCGCCGCGCTGCTCCTCCTCGTGGGGTCCTATCTGGCGGGCGCGTGGTGGAACGCACGGCCCGTGGAGCCCAAGCCGACCGTGCCGGTGGGCTATCTGCAGCCCCAAATTCCGCAGAACCGCAAGTGGGACCCCCAATTCTCCGGCATGATCCTGAAGCGGACCTTGGATCTCTCCATGGCCTTCCAGCACTATGGCCTGAAGCTCCTGGTCTGGCCCGAATCCAGCACGCCCTTCGAATGGGACGCCGACGCCACTTACCGCCAGGCCGTGGCGAAGGTGGCCGGCGCCATCAACTCCCCCATCCTGGTGGGAAGCGTCCTCTCCTCCGCGGAAGGCTACCAGAACGGCGCCGTGCTGGTCATGCCCGACGGCAAGGAGGCGGGGCGCTACGCCAAGACCCACCTCGTGCCCTTCGGCGAGTACGTGCCCCTCCGCCAGTGGCTCTTCTTCGCCAGGCCCATCGTGGAGGAGGTTGGGGAGTTCGCTCCGGGCCACAGCCTTCAGCCCCTCTCCCTGCCGGAGGGAAAGGTGGGGGTTACCATCTGCTACGAAGGCATCTTCCCGTCCCTCGTGCGCCGGGAGGTTCTGAACGGGGCCCAGCTCCTGGTGAACATGACCAACGACGCCTGGTACCGGGGCACGCCCGGACCCGACCAGGACTTTCTGATTCAGCGGGTTCGGGCGGTGGAGAACGATCGCTATCTGATCCGCAGCGCCAACGGGGGGGTCAGCGGCGTCGTCACCCCGCGCGGCCAACTCCAGGCCGCCACTCCGAAGGGCCAGCCCGCTTCCTTTTGGGGTTTGGTGGAGTTCCGGTCCCAAAAGACCCTCTGGGACCGCGTCGGCAATGGCTGGCTTCTGCTGCCTCTGCTCGTGGTTCTCTTTTTCGCCCGGCCGTCCCGGGCCAACCAGCCCGGAGCGCGGCTCTCTCCATGAGCGCCCCGCGCCGGCTTCGCCGGCTCGTGGGATGGGCAACCTACACGGTCCTGATTCTGGGGCTCCTTCAGGAGGGAGCAGGATGGGCGGCGTCGGCGTGGCTGGGCCATTGGCTCGGCGCGAGGCCGCCCATCCGCGTTCACCTCCTGACCCTCGACATCGCGTCCCCGGAAGGTTCCGGCCTCTTCCGGGGCGTCGGCGTGCGGTGGTCGGGGCTCCGCCTGGACCTTTGGGGACGGTTGAGCGCCCAGGACGCCGAGCTGGGTCCGGTGAAGGCCCCCCTCCTATCGCTGAAGGATCTGCGGCTGGAAGATCTCTGGGGGCTTCCGACGGGGCAAGTCGCAAGGATCGCGGTGAGGCCGTTCGCGGCGGGATGGCCGTCACTCGGCCAAGGCGCAGGAAGCCCCCAAGGCTGGGTGTTGAATCTGCCCCTGGATCTTCGGGTAGGAGATCTTCGCATCGAAAGTCCTGCCGGTCTCTGGCGGGGAATCGGATGGGTGGGCGGCCGGCGCGGAGGGGGGGAGGGCACCTGGGCCGCTCACGTGAGCGGAGCAGAAGGAGCGCTGGACCTCTCCGGGAGTTGGAGCCGCGGAGGAGGATCCGCCGACCTGCTCTTCCTCAGGGGAGGGAAGACTCTGGCCATCGGGCGATGCGGCTGGACCCCGGACCAAATCTCCACCGATCTGGAGGGCTGGCCCAACGGTCGGAGTTGGGGGATTGAGGGAAGGGTCGTGAGAGGCGGCAACGCCCAGTTCGCTCTCTGGAATCCGGGGTCACTGGAGGGCGGCGGGGTCGCCTGCGCGGTCGTGGCCCCGGGAGGAGCCCCCGGTTCCCCCGGAAGCTCGATCAGATATCTGGCGGGAGAACTACTCCTGGCCTCTCCGATGGTGAAGGGAATCGGCCGTATCCAAGACCCGATCCTAACTTTACATTATCATCCAACCCCTCACGAAAACGAGCTTCCATCCACTTGCATTTCCGCCTGCCTGCATGGTTTGTGGGCGAACTCCCGCGGAGGCGCACCCATGCCGCTGCGGGCGAACGTGGATTGGCTGGAAACGGAGGGCAAGGCATGGAGCCTGGGATTCTCAGCAGAGACGGGACTGGCCAGGAGGGCCCCGCCTTCGGGCGCCCCCCGCCTCGCGGGATGGCTGGCACCCGGAACGGGAGGCTATCCGGTGGGTTCGCTGACCCTCCGCTGGGGGAAATTGGGTGCGGATTTTCGCTCCATCTTCACCTCGGGGAAGCTGTCGCTATCCGGAACACTGCAGGGTCCGTCTGGGAGCATGGATCTGGAGGGCGAGGCGCGGGGGAAGGCCTGGACCCTTCGGGGTCAGGGTGCTTGGCGGGGGATGGGCGGGGCCTGGCCGATGCCCGAAGGTGGCTTGGTGGGTACCCTTTCCGCCTCTGGGGAGGGAACCTCCCTGCGCACGCTGGATCTGGATGCCAAGGGAGGAGGGTCCTGGCGCTTTCGGAGTGAAGAGGGAGCTTGGAGCGCCGACGTCTCCGCCGGGCAGCTCAGGGGGAGCAAGCTCTCCCTTGAGGGCGTCCAGGTGAAGGTCGCGGGTGAGGGCGGCCGCTGGTGGGGGACCATGAAAGTGGCGCGCGCCGAGGGCTGGGGCAAGGAGCTGAAGGATCTGGCTCTCTCGGGAAGGGGAAGGGAGGGGCGCGCGGATGCCGACTTCTCCGCCGGGCTCCCCTTTCTGGAGGGCCAAGCCCGCGGAAGCCTTCGCCTGGAAGATCTCGGCGGCGCGGTGCGAGCGGGAATCAGCCAGGCGAACCTCTCGCTCTTCGGCGGCCAGTTCGTCGTCAAGGGATTGGAGGCGCCCTTCACCCCCCTCGCGGCTCGGCAGGGAGATTGGCGCTGCGAGGGGATCTCGCTCCGCTCGGAGCAGTTGGGCGCGGCGAAGGGAGCGTGGAAGATCGATCCGGCGGTCTCCAGCTACGGCCTCGAAGCCGCGGGAACCCACTGGGGCGGGCCATGGCAGGCCACGGTAGAGTCGGTCGCCGGCTCCGCGCCGCGGGTTTCGATTCGGCTGAAGGACGTGGAAGCCAAGCCCATGGCCGATTTCCTTCGCGCTACCGTGCCCATGCCCTTCAGCGTGGCCGGGGGCAGGGCCGATGTGGAAGGCGACGCCGACCTGGGAGAGAGCCCGCCGGCCATCAAGGGGAGGCTGACCGTCAGAGACTCCACTCTTCAGTTCGGCAGCCCGGACCGTACCCTGCGGAAACTCTCCGGGCTCATGCTGATGGATTACGGCAAGAATGGGTTTGCGCTGCGCACCGAAGGGGCAAGCCTGGAGGGCGGCAAGCTGCCCGTGAAGGCCGAGGCCCAATCGGTCGGCGGAGGCCTTCGCCTCCAGTTTTCGGTCCCAAGGGTCGCCGCGGCGGAGCTCCAGAACGCCTTCTTCGACTTCCTGCCGGAGTATCTGGGCTACGGGACGGTTGAAGGGCAGGGCGCCGTTTCCGGAAGCCTCGACCTCACGGGGAGCCAGCCCATCCTGCGGTGCGACCTGGAGCTGAACGGCGCCAGCTTTCTCTCTGAAGACAAATCGCTCAAGGTGGCGGGGATGGAAGGAAGGCTCCCCATGGAGGTCATCCTCGGGAAGGATACCCTCGCCATCCCCGGCTTTCAGCAGCGGGGAAGCGCGGATCTCGGGGAGGGCGCGCGGGCCTTGGGCCTTCCTCTTCCAGGGGGCGAAGCCCTAAGCATCCGCCGCATCCGGTACAGCGTCTTTCACGCAGACGACCTGGAGCTGTCGTCGAGCACCCGGCAGGGGCTCATGGATCTCAGGGCCACCAAGGGGAAGCTATGGGATGGAGAGCTGCAGGGCGAGGCCAGGCTTTCTCTAAGTGAAGCAGGCATCCGCTACGCCGGTCAGATTCTCCTCGACCGGGCCAGCCTCAAGGCCTTCTGCTCCCAGTCTGGATCGCTGGCGGGAGACCTCTCTGGCGACTTGGACGGCAGCCTCACCTTCGGAGGGGAGGGCCTCGGTCTCAGCCGTATCCGGGCTCTCGGCGACCTGTGGGTCGATCCTCGGGGGGCGGAGCCCATGCTGATCGGGCGCGATTTCCTGGTCCGCATAGGGGGCGAGCGAATAAGAAGCCTTACGCACAGCTCTACCTTACCCTATGACCAGGCCTCCCTGCGCTGCGGTCTGGACGGAGGAGAGCTCTCCTTTTACCGGCTCGTGCTCCTGCATGAAGCCAACCCTCTCAAGGCGATCCTTCGGCAGGACTTCTCTTACGAGGTACGAATTCCCCGAGGGAATACCATCAGCATCTGGCAGTTAATCAACCATATCAAGGCGCTGAAGTCGAGCGCCCCGGAGACGAAGATCCAGGGTCCCACGGCGGGACCATGAGGGAGGCCAGATGAAGGGAATCGCCCCCTGCCAGGCCATTGGGGAGAGGCTTGCCGAGGCCTACCCGCGGGCCTCGTGCAGCCTCCTCCACCGTAATGCCTACGAGCTTCTGGTGGCCACCGTCCTGTCGGCGCAGTGCACCGACGAGCGGGTGAATCGGGTGACGCCCCCGCTTTTCGCGTGCTTCCCCGACGCCTCTTCCCTGGCGGCCGCAGACCCGCAGGAGTTGGAGGGGATGATCCGCTCCACCGGGTGCTACAGGAACAAGGCGAAATCCCTGCTGGGAGCGGCCCGCATGATCGTCACGGAGCACGGCGGCGAGATACCCGGCACCATGGAGGAGCTGGTCCGGCTGCCGGGCGTGGCGAGGAAGACGGCCAACGTGGTCCTGGGAAACGTGTTCGGCAAGAGCGAAGGGGTGGTGGTGGACACGCACGTGGCCCGCCTGGCGGCGAGGCTCGGGTTCTCCTCCGCCACGACGGCCGAGAAGATCGAATCGGACCTGATGAAAGAATTTCGAAGAGAGGACTGGGTCCCTCTGAGCCATCGTCTGATCGAGCACGGGAGACGGGTGTGCGCGGCAAGGAGGCCGGCCTGCGAGCTCTGCCCCCTGGAAGACCTCTGCCCCAGGATCGGGGTGTAAGGAAGAAGGAGAACTGCCATGAGCGGACGTATTTACAACGACATCACGGAGACTATCGGCGACACCCCCCTGGTGCGGCTTTCGCGGATGGTGGAAGAGGGGATGGCGGAGCTCTGCGTGAAGCTAGAGTCCTTCAATCCCGCGGGGAGCGTGAAGGACCGCATTGGGTCCGCCATGATCGCGGCCGCGGAGGCCAGCGGGCAGCTCAAGCCCGGCATGTCCGTGATCGAGGCCACTTCCGGGAACACCGGCATCGCCCTCGCCATGGTCTGCGCGCAGCGGGGGTACCCCTTGACTCTCGTCATGCCGGAGACCATGTCTCTTGAGCGCCGGAGGCTGCTTCAGGCTTACGGGGCCAAGCTGGTCCTGACCCCCGGTGCGAAGGGCATGAAGGGGGCCATGGCGGAGGCGGAGCGGCTCCTCTCAGAGCGCGCCGGGGCCTTCATGCCGGGTCAGTTCGACAATCCGGCCAATCCCGCCGTCCACCGGAACACGACCGCTGCCGAGGTGATCCGGGATACGAGAGGGCGGCTGGATGCCTTCATCGCTGGCGTGGGCACGGGTGGTACGGTGGCCGGCGTGGGAAGGATGCTGAAGGCCACCCTGGGGGCGCAGATCTTGGTCGTGGCGGTGGAACCGGCGGACTCGCCGGTGCTCTCCGGAGGACAGCCGGGGCCGCACAAAATTCAGGGACTGGGAGCGGGCTTCGTGCCGCGGAACTACGACTCGGAGGTGGTGGATCGGGTCATCCAAATCACCTACGAGGAGTCTTTGGAGACCGCTCGGAGGCTGGCCAGGGAGGAGGGCATCCTGGCGGGCATCTCCTCGGGCGGCATCCTGAGCGCCGCCTTGCAGGTCGCGAGGGAACTCGGCCCCGGCAAGCGCGTCGTCAGCATCGTGTGCGACACCGGAGAGCGTTATCTCTCAACTCCGCTCTTTCCCTACGAGGAGCCCGCACCACCAAGGTCCTGAGAACCGGGCTTGCGCCGCCCTCCCGACGAGGCTACACTGGAAGCAGCAGTGCCGGCGGCGATTTCGTGCCGGGGGTAGGGGCATGGGCAAGCGCATTCTGGTGGTAGAGAGCGGAATCCCGGTGGTCCCCTTCGAGCAGAGCCTGTTGCTCCGCAAGGAGCACGAGCTTATCAGGGCCGCTACGGGGGCCGAGGCTCTCGATAAGGTCCGGCAGTTTCAGCCCCAGCTCATCATCACCGACGACCACGTCAGCGACATGCCGGTGCCCGAGATGATCAAGAAAATACGGGAGTCTTCCGAAGGCAGGCAATGCGGGGTCATCCTCTTGGGTTCGCTCCCGGAAGCGCTGCCTGGCGAAGGTGTCAACCTGGTTCTCCCGAAGCCCGTCTCGGGCCATGACCTGAACCAGGCCTGCAAAAAGCTCCTCACCATCGAAGCGCGGAAGGATGCCCGGCTTCTGGTGTACGTTCAGGTCCAGGGCTACCTCCAATCCAGCATGTTCCTCTGCAACTCCATCAACCTCAGTGCCTCCGGCATTCTCATTCTCACCGCGCGGCGCCTTAAAATGGGTGAGCGGCTGGTCTTGCAGATCACGCTTCCGCGGGAACGCGAAAAGGTCCGCGTCAACGGCGTCGTGGTTAGGGAGGCGCGGGAGGTGAGTACTCGCCTGAACGCCTACGGGGTGCAGTTCGAGGATCTGAGCCAGGAGGAAAAGGCGCGGATCCAGCATTTCGTGGACGAGGAGCTCCGCGCCAAGGCCCAGTCGGGCGGCTGATTCTTTCCTGATAACGGCAAAGATGAGGAGGTGGGCCGGCGCTTTCGCTGCTCCGGCGGAGGACTGGCCCGCGCATGAGAGTTTCCCGGCTGGGGAAGGCGAAGCGGTGGCGCGTCACGGGCGGATCAGGGTAGAGGCCTCAGCGAGCCAGGGCCCTGAGGGCGATACGAATCCAAGCTTCGATAGGCCCCTCGGGGGCCTCCCGCTGAGCCCCGAGAAGAACCTCCCGCGCCTCCTGGGTCCGGTACCCCAAATTCACCAGGGCGAGCAGGGCGTCCGAAAGGTCGGCGGGAAGGCTCTCCACGGGCTCCTGCGGGATGACCTCGGAAGGCGGTCCCACGTTGAGCTTTTCGCGCAGCTCCAGGCAGATGCGTTCGGCCGTTTTCTTTCCCACACGGGGAATGCCCCTGAAGCGGCTCGTGTCTCCGGAACGAACGGCCTCCACCAATTCTCCGAGGGTGAGCCCCGAGAGGACGGCCAAGGCCGTCATGGGTCCGACGCCTTGCACGCTCAGAAGCTGGCGGAAAACCTCCCGCTCCCCTTTGCTCAGGAAGCCGAAGAGCAGGATGGCGTCGGACCGGACCTCGGTGTGGATGAAGAGGTCGACCTCCTCCCCGGCCAGTCTGGTGAAGGTGGAAAGGGGAACGGCCACGGCGTAGCCGACGCCTCCCGCCTCAATAACAAGGCCCGACGGCTCCCTTTCAAGGAGCCTGCCCCTTAGTCGCGCGATCATGGGTGAGCCGTCCTGCCGTCCCATCCCCGCCGATTGAGGGCGCAGATGGCGAGAGCCAGGGCGTCTGCCGCGTCGTGGGGCCGCGGTACGGAGGACAACCCGAGGATGGCCCGGACCATCGTCTGCACCTGTTGCTTCTCGGCCCTCCCGTAACCCGTAACGGCCATCTTCACCTCCGCCGGGGAGTACTCGCGGACCTCCAATCCCGCCTGGAGGGCCGTCACCATGACCGCACCGCGGACCTGCCCCAGCTTGAGGGCGCTCTGGGCATTCTTGGAGACGAACACACCCTCGATGGCCAGAAGCTCGGGGCGGTGCCTAGCGATGACCTCACGGAGCGCCTCATGGATTCTGCCGAGGCGCTCTGGATGGGTGGCCGTGCTGGGGTTGCGGATGGCACCGAACTCCAGCGCACGGTAAGAGCTTCCCCGCGCCTGCACGACCCCGAATCCCGTGCAGAGAGACCCCGAGTCCACCCCCAGCACCACGGTCACTCGGTGAATGCCTCCAGATCCTTCTCGTCGATGTCGAAATTGGCCCAGACGTGGGCCACGTCGTCGTTGTCCTCGAGCGCGTCGATGAGCTTGAGAAGCCCCTTTGCGTTCTCGCCCTTGAGGCTGACCGTCAGGGTGGGATTGTACACCGGCTCCACCTTCTGGACTGGAAGCCCGGCCTTGGTCAGGGCGCCAGCCACAGCGTTCAGCTCTTCAAAAGCTGTCACAACCGTAAACGACTCGCCGTCGTTCCGGACATCCTCGGCGCCAGCCTCGATGGCGGCCTCGAAGACCTTCTCCTCGGTAAGCCCTTCGGAGGGGATGGTGATCTCTCCCTGCCGGACGAAGAAGCGCGACACCGCCCCGCTCACCCCCAGGTTGCCTCCGTACTTGCTGAACAGGTGCCGGATCTCGCCGGTGGTGCGGTTCCGGTTGTCGGAGGTGGCCTCGACCAGGATCGCCACGCCGGAGGGTCCGTACCCTTCGTAGAGGACCTCTTCGATGGTTTCGCCGGCTAGTTCTCCGGTTCCCCTTTGAATGGCTCGCTTAATGTTGTCGTTGGGCATGTTGATCGCACGCGCGGCCTGGATGGCGCTCCGCAGGCGCGGGTTGCCGTCAGGATCGCCGCCACCGAGTCGGGCGGCGATGATGATCTCCTTGGCGGTCTTCGTGAACAAGTGGCCGCGCCTGGCGTCCTGGGCGCCCTTGCGTGCCTTGATGTTGGCCCATTTGCTGTGACCGGACATACCGCACCCTCCACTGAAAACGGAAAGCCAGCTTAGCACAAGGCCAGGATCGCAGGAAGGGGCATGGCCCCAGCGATCCCGTGCACCTTCAATGCTCAAGCCTCAACCTGGGCTTATAGGCCCCGTCCAGCGCCATCGCCGAGCGCGCGCGCCTCAGAGGTCCAGTCGGCCAGGCACCGGGAACGATAGGGCCTCCTTCAGGCGAAAGAGGTCGGACTCCCTCGGGACGAGGCGGATCCTCGTGGTGAGGGTCTCGGGATCGATCAGGTCGGAAAAGGGGATGGCCTTGAGAGCGAAGTTGTCCTCGACGCTCACCATGTGGCCAAACCGCCCCTCGGCGCAGAGGCGGTAGGCGCCGTATCCCAGCATGGAGCCCAGGACCACGTCATAGGAAATGGGCCGCGCCGTGCGTGTTTCGTACCCGATCTGCTTGGGCGTGATCTTCTTTTCACGACCGGTCCGCTCCTTGTAAAGGGCCGAGGCCCTTTGGGCCAAAGTGCGGCACAGTTCCACGTGGCCGTAATAGGGGTTGCCGTGCTGGTCGATCTCCTTGGGCTTGAGCCGGTCGGGAAGCCGCTCCGCCAGTCCTTCGGCGATGCAGATGACTCCGGAAGTCCTCCCCTCCTTCTCCCGGGCGATGAGCAGGCCGCACAGCCGGTCGGCCAGGACATCCGGATCCACGTCGCCCTGGATGTCCTCCGCCGCGATGATGTCGCACGCCTCTCCCGCCACGCCCGCGGCGTAGGTGATCCAGCCGGCCTTCCTTCCCATCAATTCCACCAGGAAGTAGGCGTTGGTCGAATCCGCGTCCGACTTCAGGTTGAGCAGGGCCTTTTGCGCCGTGTCCACGGCCGTCCAGTAACCGAAGGTCCAGGGGATTCCGAAGTAGTCGTTGTCGATGGTCTTGGGCACGTGGACAACTGGTAGGCCTAGCAAATGCAGGTAATTGGCCGTCTTGAGGGTGTCGTCTCCGCCCATGGTCACCAATCCGTGCACTCCGATGGCCTTGAGAGAGGCGACGACCGCGCTCAGCTTCTCGGTCTTGTGGGGGTCCCGCAGGTCCTGGGCGCCGCGTATGCCTTTGCCGGGATTGGCCCTGGAGGTCCGAATGTGGATGCCCGGCTGGTTTCGGATGGCCGAGATCTTCGCATCCAGAAGCAGGAAGTCCCTCCCCTCCGCGAGCGGCTCGGTGCCTTGAAGCCGGGAGAAGCCGTCCAGTAGCCCCGCCACTTCCACCCCGTTGTCCAGGAACGCCAGAGCGGCGGCCGAGATCACCGCATTGGCCGCAGGCGCCGGACCTCCCGAGAAAACCAGACCCACTCTTGATAAACTCTCCATGGCGCGCCCCTTATGATCGCTTTCAGACGAGGACCCTTTCACGCCTTGGCGGCCAGCCAGGCAGGCGATGACCTTCGAGCATGAGTATATCGTCCCCGCAGGGGTAAGGCCAACCGACCTCTTTTATGCCGGCACGCGCGGCCTTTCGTGGTCCAACTTCTTTGCGAAGGACGTAGCTGCGGCAGCACTCTGGGCGCTGGTCTGGCTGTCGTGCGGCCATCTCCTCGGGCGCCTCCTGGTCCTTGCGTAGGGGGAGCTGGAGCACCACGAGCGCCTCCTGGTGGCGGCGGGAATCCTCATGGCGGGGAGCGTGGTTTGCGGGTTCGCGGGTTGGCGGGCGCGCAGGCGAAAGACGACGGCAGCAGCCTCCGATGGCGGGAGTGAAGGCCAACCTTGACGGGCCCCCGACGGGGCCCTACATTAGGTGAGCACAACGTGGGGGCGAAACGGTCTCGACGGGGATGTGCGGGAGGTGGTCGCGCGCCGAGTTCCGGGCTCTCGTAAAACGACCGGAAACCCACAACTGCCAACAATAACTTGGCTCTGGCGGCGTAAGCTGCCACGTCCTTGAGGGGAGGGCCCGCGGCCTTTCAAGGACGACGCTAGCGGGATGCTCCGGCGCGGCTCGCCCCGGCCGCGCCGGCTAAGATGCAGAGGGCTAGCGACCCGACGAATTGCCGGCTCCATTGGCGGGAAGCGAAACCCTGGGAACCGGCTACGCGCGTAGAAGCTGCCTTGGCTGGCATTTCCGGACGCGGGTTCGACTCCCGCCGCCTCCACCAAAGAGATCGAAACAGGGAAACAGAGAGACAGGGGAAAAAGCCGCCGGAAGGCGGCTTTAATGGTATGGGGAAGGCGAGAGTCGAAGGCGGGAGTTGCATCGAGTGAGCCATCGTGTTACTAATTTGAATAGTCGTGTCACGGAGGGAAGATGCCGAGCACGGAACGATTCGGGGTATCCATGGAAGAGGCCCTTCTGCGCCGCTTTGACGCCCTGGTCGAAGCCAGGGGCTACGCCTCTCGGTCCGAGGCGCTTCGGGATCTGGTGCGCGCGGAGCTGGTCAAGGAGGAGTGGGCCGACCCGAAGGCCGACGTGGTCGCCACGATCAGTGTGGTGTACACGCACCATGAGCACCACCTCGGAGACGCCCTCACCGACCTCCAGCATGAGCACCACAAGAACATCGTGAGCACAACCCACGTTCATCTCGATGCGCATAACTGCCTCGAGGTGATCATCGCTCGGGGGCGCAGCGCCGAGGTAAAGGCCATCGCCGACGGCCTTCTCAGCATGAGGGGCGTGCGGCACGGCGGAATCGTGGCTACGACGACGGGTACGGGGATCCGGAAGCCTTTCACCTGACAGGGCGGGGGTGCCAATGAGGCGGGAGAAGATGCGGCGGGGAGGCCCGTTCAACCTTCTGCCTTCCGTCCTGTTTTTTCTGATCCTTTGGGGAGGTGATGCGCAGGCCTGTTACAGCGGGCTCATCCTCATTCCCACGGCGGACGTGACGGGGCCCCTCGCCTGGGCGCTGGACGTCCAATGGCAAGGCTATTCCTCGGCCTTCAGGACCGACCAGTTGATCGTCAACACCGAGTGGGGCATCGGAGACCGCTTTGAGATGGGGTTGGACGTCGATGCCACGGGTGGCTCCGTGGACCATCGGGCTTTCTTCAACGCCAAATACGTCCTCCTGCGGAGCGATCCGCAGCGCTTGGCCGTGGCCGTGGGGCTGCAAAACCTGAACCAGTCCTTTGACTCTTATCCCTACGTGGTCGCCACCAAGGACTGGGGCATCCTGAGGACCCATGCCGGTATCCAGCATGAGGAGGGCAACCGGAACCGCTGGTTTGTGGGCGTGGACCGTGCCCTCGGCGAGCACTGGCAGCTCATGGCCGACCACACCGCGGGAAGTGAGAACTACTCCTCGGCCGGGGTCGGCTGGTCGGGAGCCTCGTGGCAGGTCATCGTGGGCGGGCAGTGGCCCAACGGTGGGGGCTCCGCAATCGTCGTGGTGCACGTGGTTCTGACGGGAAGCTTCAAGACCAAAGCACGGGGAAAGTGAGGGCGAGGCGATGCACATTCCCGACGGGTACCTCGGACCGCAAACCTATGGCGCCGCCTACGTCGTGATGATTCCCATTTGGACCTGGGCCTCGCGGCGCGTCAGCCGTACGCTCAGGCTGCGTCAGGTGCCTGTCCTCGCGATGGGGGCGGCGTTCAGCTTTCTCGTCATGATGTTCAACGTGCCGATCCCGGGGGGGACCACGGGACACGCCGTCGGAGCCGTCCTGGTGGCCATCCTTCTGGGCCCGTGGGCCGCCGTCTTGGCGGTTTCCCTCGTGCTCCTCGTGCAGGCTCTGCTCTTTGGTGACGGGGGGATCACCTCGTACGCGGCCAATTGCTTGAACATGGCCGTGATCATGCCCTTCGCCGGATGGTGGGTCTTTCGCCTGGCGGGGGCGGGAGCGCAGCCGGGTTCCAAGAGGCGCTGGCTGGCCGCAGCGGCGGGAGGGTACTTAGGGCTCAACGCCGCCGCCCTTTCCGCCTCCGTGATGCTCGGCCTGCAGCCCCTTATCGCCCACGATGCGGCGGGTAGGCCCCTGTATGCCCCCTTCGGCTTGAATGTCACCGTACCGGTGATGATGGCCGAACACCTCCTCCTTTTCGGCGTCGTGGAGGCGCTCATCACAGCCTCCGTCCTGGCTTTTCTGGAGCGGACGGAGCCCCTTCTGGTGTCCTCTCAGCCATTGCCCCGCTCCTGTGCGGATATCTCGACGGGGAGCAGGCGTCTCTGGGTTGGCCTCGCGCTGCTCGCACTCTTGACCCCACTGGGGATCCTGCTGCCGTGGCTGTGGGGTTCGAAGGGGGCATGGGGCGAGTGGGGAGCGGAGGAGCTCAAGGCCATGACGGGGTGGGTTCCCGCGGGCTTGGCGAAGCTCTCCGCGCTGTGGCGCGCCCCCGCCCCTGACTATGGTCCCCCCGGCGCGGAAGGCCAGTCTCTCGCGATGCAGAGCGTCTGGTATATCCTGTCAGCCTTGGCGGGATCCGCGCTCGTGGTGGGCGTGGTGCTTTTCGTACGCCGTTGGCTGGGGGGCCGAAAGCCAGACGATGCCTCTGCCTGAGTGGTTGTTGGTCGCCCCGCAGCGCTCATCGGACGCCTGCGCGCCGGGAGCGTGGGCGCCAGGCGCTCCGCGCACGCGCTGGCTCCGCAAAGCTCTCTTCTCCTTCTTAGAGGCAGGGTACCGGCTCGTTGAAGGGGACCACGGAATCGAGCGGCGCGGTCTCCTGCAGTCCATCGACCCCAGGGCCAAGGTGCTGGGGCTGGGCGGGCTCATGGTCTCGGCCAGCATGGCCCCCTCCCTGAAGGGACTTCTGCTGGTTTGTGGGCTGGCCGCCTTGTTGGTGCTGTTTTCCCGAGTGCCGGCGTCCCGCTTGGCGCCCTCGTTGGTGGCCTTCCTCTTCTCCGCGCTCATCGCATGGCCGGCGGCCCTCAACCTCTTCACCCCCGGCCACCCTCTTCTCGCGCTCTGGCCTTGGGAGGGAGCGTCGCCGGCGCACCCCGCACTGGCGGTTACGCGGGAGGGGTTCTTCATTCTGGCCCGGTTTGTGCTGCGGGTGGCCCTCTGTACCACGCTGGCCCTCCTATTGGCTGCGACGAGCGGTACGGCGCGTCTCTTCCGCGGCCTCCGGGCGCTCTGGGTGCCCCGCCTCGCGGTGATGACCCTCGACCTCATGGTCCGCTATCTGGAGATCCTCTTGCGCGCCGCCTCCGAACTTCACCTGGCCCGCATCAGCCGCACCGTGGGAGGCGCGGGCTCACGGGCCGACCGGCGGTGGGTGTCCGCGGGCGTGGGTGCCCTCTACCGTCGAACCAAGGTCATGGCGGAACAGACCTACATGGGGATGATCGCGCGCGGCTACACGGGCGAACCCACCGCCGAGCGGGAGGGGCGAATGAGGCCTTGGGACTGGTTGTTCATGGCGGCCATGTGGGCGTCGGCCCTCGCCATTCAACTGCCGAGATAGGGAGGAACCGTGGACCCGGTCTACGAGGTGAAGGGCCTCGCCTTCGGATATCCAGGGAGTGCGCCTTGCCTTCGCGATTTAACCCTCACCGTCGCGCGCGGGGAGCGCCTGGCTCTGGCCGGCGCCAACGGTTGCGGCAAAACCACCCTCCTGCTCATCATGGCGGGCCTCCTCTTTCCAACGAGCGGCACCGTGGCCTTCGAGGGCCAGCCGCTCAGCGAATCCGTTCTCGAAGCAGTGCCCTTCGGACCGAGGTTTCGTCGCAGTGTGGGGTTCCTCTTCCAGAACCCCGACTCCCAACTCTTCTGCCCCACGGTGAAGGAGGAACTGGCCTTCGGTCCCCTTCAGCTCAAGTTACCCCAGGGTGAGGTGGAGCAACGGGTGGAGGATTGTCTCGGCCTCATGAGGATCGCGCATCTTCGGGATCGCCCCCCCCACGCTCTCTCGGCGGGCGAAAAGAAAAGGGTGGCGCTCGCTTCGCTGCTCGTTCTCTCTCCCTCGGTACTACTGCTGGACGAGCCGACGGCGGGGCTGGACCCGCGCAATCAGTCCGCTCTCGTGGACCTTCTCGGCGAGCTGGCGCAGGCGGGGCTGACGCTCGTCACGGCCACGCACGACATGATCCTTCTCCCGCATCTGGCGGACCGGCTGTTGGTGCTGGGCGAGGACCACCGCGTCGCGCGCGAAGGGCCGGTGAAAGAGATCCTGGCGGATGAGGATTTTCTCCAGTCGGCGAATCTGATCCACGAACACCGCCACCGACACGGGCCCGTCGTGCACAGCCACCCCCACAGCCACGGGCACACCCACGATCACGGCCACGACCCCGATCGGCTGAAGGGTCTGACCGGTGGAGAGGAAGCCTAGACTCCGCCAGAACCGTGGCTGCCCGTCCTCGCGAACGGCGCGTGGCGCCCGAGGGTTTGGCCTCGCCGGACTGGCCCTGGGAAGGGGCGGGGACCAGAAGTGGGATAGGATCGGGTGCCGGTGGTGTTTCTCTCGATGGATGTGGCGATATAATCGAGACGATAAATCGTGCGAACTATTTTTGGGGTGGAAGGCCAACGTCCAAAGGAGATTCAGTCATGAATTGGGCCCACGCGCACTTGATCATCAACCACTTTCCCGTCATGGGAAGCATCTTCGCCCTCGGCATGCTCGCGTACGCCATGTGGAAAGGCAGCCCGGAACTCAAGCGCTTCAGCCTGGGATTTCTGGTGGTCGTAGCCCTGCTGGCCATCCCCGTCTACTTCACGGGGGGGAAGGCGGGAGACTTCGTCCAAAATATCCCCGGAGTGGACCCCGCTCGGATCTCGGCGCACGACGACTCGGCCCTGATCTCCTTGCTGGCCTGCGAGGCCCTGGGGATCATCGCCCTGGGGGGCCTGATCGTATGGAGGCATGAGAAGGACGTCCCCAGGTGGTTCATGGGCACCTGCCTGGCGCTCTCCCTCGGCATCGCGGGCCTCATGGGCTGGACCGCGAACCTGGGGGGGGAGATCCGGCTGCCCGAAGCCCGGTGGGGGTACAGTTTGCCCGCGAACGCGGCGAATCCTGCCATTCCCGCGGGGCAAGAGAGCCCGCAGCCGAAGGCTCCGCGTCCCGCGCCTAGCCCTTCGGGCAAGCCTTAGCCGGGAAGCCGTGCGGCCTCGAGGAGCCGAAGACCCCAGGGAAAGTGGCTTGGCCGCCGGCCCCGTCCTCTCCGCCAGGCGTGCGCTGCCTTCAGCGGTTTGCAGGGGAGAAGAGGACCCTTTCAGGGCTTCGGAGCGCTCTTCGGGTCCAGCATGGAAGCCAAGGTGGAAGCGATGTCGGAGGCCGTGGAGATGAGGTTGCGTCTCCGGGAAAGCTCCTGAGAACTGCTTCCCACATCGGCGCCGAGCAGGAGAACGGAGGCCACCTTGGAGGGGAGACAGGGCGTTCCCATATGCTTGGCCAATGCCTGGGAGGCCTCGATGAAGCCGACGTCCGGCGCGTGGGGAATCGTCTTCTGTTCCAGCAGGCCCAGCAGCGCCTGGCGTACGGCTTCCAGGGCCGCGACCCCGGCGGATTGAAGATCGCCCTTCGCCGAAGCGGTCTCCATGGCCTCGTAGGCCGCACGGTAGCGCTGAAAGTGGAGGGTGGCCGGCGGAAGCTGGGAGTTCATGGAACCGGACGGTGGCTCAGCGAATTCGCTCTGGGAAGGCACCACCAAGCCTCGCGAAGGAGTCTGCCAGGTCCTCGGGTATGACGCGGAGGTTACCAAAAACGGTGACGAAATTGGTGTCGCCGGTCCATCGCGGCAGGATGTGCCAGTGGAGGTGGTCGATGATTCCGGCGCCGGCGGCTTGGCCCAGGTTCAAGCCCACGTTGATTCCGTGTGCGTGGTAGAGCTTGCGCAGGACCGCCTCGCAGTAGGTGAGGATCTCTGCCGCGGAGGCTCGCAGGGACGGGGTCAGTCCCGTGAGGCTGTTGACGTGAGGCCGCGGGATCACCAGCATGTGACCGTTGGTGTAAGGATAGCGGTTGAGCATCACGGCCATTTCCTCGTCCCGATAGACCACAAGATTTTCGAGGGACGGCTCGTCGGTGAAGGCCCTGCAGAAGACGCACTCGCCCGCCTGCTTGGGGGACTGCACGTACTCCAGACGCCAGGGCGTGTAGACGATCTCCATGAGCAGGCCCGAGGAAAAGAGAAGGGGCCCACGCTCTGGAAGAGCGGGACCCCCTCAGCTTGGTTTGCTAACGGTTGACCGCTTCCCGCAGCTCCTTGCCGGCGCGGAAGTGGGGGACCTTCTTCTGGCCCACTTGAACCCTCTCACCGGTCTTCGGATTCCGAGCGGTGCGGGCCTCGCGGATCTTCATGCGGAAGGAGCCGAAACCCCGAAGTTCCACCTTCTCACCCTTGTCCAGCGCCTCCGTCACGGACTGGAAGATGGTATTGACGATGATCTCGGCGGGTTTCTTCGGCAGGTCTGCCCTTTGGGCGACCAGTTCGATTAGATCAGCCTTGGTCATTCCGCATCCTCCTCGTTCTTATGAAACCCGCTGAAGTCCAGGACATCGCCCAGGCTCACCCGGCCCTCGTCCCCGGAGGAGTAATGGGTGGGTTCCTCTTCCCGCTCGCGATGCTGCTGGCGCTCGCGGCGGAAGCCCTCCTTGAGGGAAAGGCCGATGCGCTTCTCGTGGGGTTCGAGGCGGATGATCTTGAAGGGATAGGATTGGCCCACCTCGACCACCTCGGCGCAGCTGCTGATGTGCTTGTCGGAGAGTTCCGAGATGTGGACCAGCCCCTCGACGCCGTCGCCCAGATCCACGAAGGCTCCGAAGTCGACGATCTTGGTGACCACGCCGGGGACCACGTCGCCCACGTAATGTCCCTGGAAGAACTTCTCCCAAATATCGGGTTGGAGGGCTTTCATGCTGAGGGAGAGTCGCTGGTTCACGGCGTCGATGTTGGTGATGACCGCCTCGACCTCATCCCCCTTCTTGACCACCTCGCTGGGGTGGTTGATTCGCTTCCAGGAGAGGTCCGAGATGTGCACCAGGCCATCCACTCCGTCCAACACCTCGACGAAAACGCCGAAATCGGTGATGTTGCGGACCTTGCCCACCACGCGGTCGCCCTCGTTGTAAGTCTCGGTGATGATATCCCAGGGGTTGGGCTCCGCCTGCTTGAGGCCCAGGGAGATGCGCTGGGCGTCCTGGTCGATATCCAGGACCACCACCTCCACCATGTCTCCCACGTTCAAGACCGCCGAGGGGTGCTTGACCTTCTTGGTCCAGGACATCTCGGAGACGTGGATCATGCCCTCGATCCCCGGCTCCAGCTCGACGAAGGCGCCGTAGTTGGTGAGGGAGATCACCTTGCCCTTCACCTTGGTGCCGATGGGGTAGCGTTCGGCCACGTTGGTCCAGGGGGACGGCTCCTTCTGCTTGAACCCGAGCTGGAGCTTGCCGTTCTCCTCGTCGTAATTCAGGATGAGCACCTCCACCTCGTCGCCCACCTGGAACATCTCGGAGGGATGGTTGATCCGCTTCCAGGACATGTCGGTGACGTGGAGCAGGCCGTCGATTCCGCCCAGGTCCACGAAGGCGCCGAAGTTGGTCAGGTTCTTGATCACGCCCTTGACGGGCCTGCCCTGCTGGACGGCCTCGAGGATGCGCTCCTTCTGGGAGGCCACGCGCTCCTCCAGGAAGGCCTTACGGGACAGCACGATGTTTCCGCGCTTGCGGTTTACCTTGATGACCCGCATTTCCACTTCCTGGCCCTTGAGGGCGCGCAGGTTGCGAACGGGCTGAAGGTCCACCAGGGATCCGGGAAGGAAGGCGCGAACGCCCACGTCGACGGCGAGGCCGCCCTTCACGCGGTCGAGGATGACGCCCTTGATGGGGCGGCCTTCCTTGTAGGCGTGCTCCACCTCTTCCCAGGCCTTCATCTTCTGGGCCTTGACCTTGCTGAGCACCACGTGCCCGTTGGCGTCCTCCATGCGCTCGAGGAACACTTCCACGTCGTCCCCGATCTGCACGGTGAGTTCGCCCCTAGGGCTCGTGAACTCCTCGCGGGGCACCACGCCCTCGCTCTTAAGCCCCACGTCGACCAGAACATCCGTGGGGGTTACGGCCACCACACGCCCGCAGATGAGCTGCCGCTCGCTGTGGTCCGCCACCTTGGCCTTCAGCAGCGCTCCCATGTCCACGGGTGCTGCGTCCCCAATGGTGTCGGAACTCAGGCTGAGCCATTCGGCCGGAACCTCGAAAGGCGCAGTTTGACCCTGGTGGTCCTTCTCTTCGCTTGTGCTCATGAATGAACTACCTCCTGGTTTTTTATTTGGTCTTCATGCAGAGCAGAAAACCGGAGCGAGTATAGCCCCGCCCTTCGGGCGTGTCAATGGTATCAAGGGCCTATCAAGGTGCTGTGAAAGGCGGTTCTGAAGGTTCCGAGGTGGTCAACGCCAGGGAGAGCGGGTCCAGAGGCGATCCAGGCTCCACGGACCCCCGCCGCCGAGCAGGAGGAGGAGGCAGGAGGCGAAGAGCGCCAGCGGAAACTCGAACCCCTCGCTACCCGTCAGGCCGTGGCTCCAATGCACACCCATGATCGCCACGGCCATGACGACGCACAGGAAGAGGGCGCCTACGCGGGCGTACACCCCCAGGATCAGCGAGAGGCCCCCGAGCAGTTCGGAGAGGGCGGCCAGCCAGGCGAAAACCACGGGGTGGGGGAATCGAAGGCTGGCTACTACGGGAGTGAAGTGGTGAACCCGCGTGCTGACCTTCTCCCACCCATGCACGACGAAGATCACGCCCACGGCGGTCCGAAGCAGAAGGAAGCCGAGTGCTAGGGGTGCGTTGAAGGCGCGGTCGCTGCCGCTACGTCCCTTCCAGACCACGGATGCCTCCTAAGAGCCCTCCCGGGCGGAGGGAAGCTTGGGAACGCCGATGAGCAGAAGCCGGTCTCCCACCTCGACGTGGTGGGTGGCGCAGAGGCCGCCCAGGACCTCCAGCACGTTTCTCGCGGAGCGGTCGGGCATGTAATTGGGGCAGGGATCCTGGGTGCAGGGTGGAGCGTCGCGGGTAATGTCCACCACCACGTTGTTGGCGTCCAGCCAGATCATGTCCAGCGAGATGAAGCAGTTCTTCATCCAAAAGGGCCTTTGGGCATCATCGGGGAAGAGAAAGAGCATGCCTCGATCGGGCGGCAGCTCCTTGACGTACATCAATCCCTGCGCCTGCTCCTCGGGAGTCAGGGCCAGCTTGAGCTTGACCGTCCACCCATCGGGAAACACAGCGATGGGCGCGGCGGCTGGACGAGCCGGGGCTGGCGGGGATCCGCCGCAGGCGGAGGTGAAGGCCAGAAGCAGGAGGAGTGGTGGTACCCAGCAGGCAGGCTTCACGAATCCACCCCTTTCGTCATGGAGCGCATCCTCCACAAGTAATGGATCCCGGAAAAGACGGTAAAGAAGGCCACGGTCCACATAAGGCCCGTGACGACCTCGGCAGGAAAGGAGTAGGCGTTCTGCAGCAGGACGGCCACCACGAAGCTAATCTGGAAAAAGGTGGTCATCTTTCCCGGCACCGAGGGAGGGAACTGTTTGAGATTGAAGGCAAGGTTCAGGAGAAGCGAGAGGAGCACGATGACCACGTCGCGGGCGATGGTGAGCACCGGGAGCCAGACGGGAATGCTGTAGCCAAGTCCGGCTTCGGGGATGGCCAGGGCGACGAAGGCGCTGGTGAGCATGAGCTTATCGGCCATGGGATCGAGAAATGCCCCCAGGGCCGTCCGCTGGTTGAAGAACCGGGCGATGAAGCCGTCGAGACCGTCGGTGATTCCGGCACAGAGGAAGATCGCCAAGGCCACCCGGGCATGGCCGTAAAAGACCGCCATGAGGAAGAAGGGGATCAGAACCAGCCTGAAGACGGTGAGTAGGTTGGCGAGCGTCACGGGAACTCCAGCTGGAATGAGGCCGGGCGATCAATTCTCGGGGGAAGGGGCGCCTTCGTGGTGTCCCTTCCCCCGCAATCCGGTACGATTTCTGTCCAAGGCGGTGGAAGCATTCCGTTCCTTCTATTTCTGGACCACGTCTCCCACTTGCACGGGGCCGCCGTTGGCCACGGCCATGGAGAGGTGATCGCCCAGCACCTTGGTCACGCTCACCGTGCCGATGCGGGATTTCTCCTGGCCGAGGACCTTGCCCGTGTCGGGGTCGGTGATGGTCTCACCCACGTGGTACAGGGTGTACTGGTCGCCCTCCTTGACGCCGTCCACGCTCCCGATGTTCAGGTAGACCCGGCCCTCGTCGACCTTGGCCACCTTGCCCGAGAGGACCGCCACGGAGCCCAGGCTCTCCTTGATGTTCCCCGCCGCACTGACGATCTTCTGGACGAGGGCGGTCACCGCCGGCTCGAAAATCTGACGCGCCTGGGACTCGTCCCAATCCACGCCGCCGCCGAAGCCAGCCACGTCCACGTTGCTGAAGGAGTGCTCGCCCTTCTCCGAGCCCGTCCATACGATTTCGCCCGTCGTCGTGTTGACCAACCTGATGTTGACGGTGCCCTCGGCCTTCGTGACGACCACGCTGAAGCCGATGCCCCAGACGCCGTGGCCCCCCGATTGGTGCCTGGAGAAGTCCGTGACGGCCCCGAGCACCACGAGCTGGCATCCCAGCAGCTTCCCTACCTGGATGGCCGTCTTATCGTCCACCGCGCCGCTGAGGGATAGGCCCTGCTCGTTCAGAATGGATTCGAGCTCCTTTCTCTCCACCACGTGGAATTGGCCTGACTGGACGAGGCCCTCCACGAGCCAGTCCTGGATGGCGGGCCCAAGGCGGGCCGAGCCGTACGCGGAATCGTTGCGGATCTTCAGAACCGCGATGCGGGGCTTTTGGGCGAAGGTGCTCACGGCCGCTGCGGCCATCGAGAGGAACAACACCACGAAAAGGAGCGTGCGCCTCATGGTTCTTTCCTCCTTGGGTTCGAGCATACCGACCTCACAGTGAGGCTGTCAAACGGTTGGCGGTCTGGGAGAGGATCCTGGCCTTGGGGAACACCTTGGTGAGCTCCTGCGCGAGGGCCGCCGCGTCGCCCTGCATGGAGACGTCCAGGGTGGCCTCCTGTCCGGAGGATTCCCTGACGATGACGTCCTGGATCCCCCGCCCCTCCTCGCGAAGGCGCCGGGCCACCTCTTCGGCTCGGGCCGGCGTCACCCCGCGGAGCACCAGCGTCAGCATGCGCGTCGAGGAGGCCTCCTTGGCCCACTGGTTGGTGATCTGTCTGATCAGGTCGTTGCCGGCGACCGTGGAGGCCTGCCGAAGGGCCTGGGCCAGGCCCGCGTCGCCCACGTTCACGGCGGTGCCGCTGCCGGAGGCCGTGCCCAGCAGTTCGTGGGTATCGGTCTTGAGGGCCTTGAGACTCACGTTGGCCTGGTAGGAAATGAGGCTGGAGCGGCCCACGTTAGAGCCGGCCTGCCCGCTGGCGCTGCCCAGCACCACGACCTCGGCGCCGTACTTCTTCATGAGATCGGCCTGCTGGCCCTCGGGCATTCCCCAGAACCCCTGGGACCTGGCGCTCTCCCCCGTATCCACCACCAGGAATCCTTTGTCCTTGAGCATCCTGAGGATCTGGTCGGAGGCGGTGCTGTCCTGCTCCCGCAGGGCCACGGCCACCCGGGGCATGTTCATCCGGTGCATGAGGACGCCCAGGGAGTTCAGGTCATCGGCGAGGTCGCCCTCCTTTACCGTGGCCTCCACCTTCACCGAGTAGATGTTGTCCTCCAGGTCCGGCGTTTCGGAGAGGATGGTGTAGTTGGAGATGTAGCCCTTCGTCTGGGTGTAGATCTTGTCGGAGATCAGGTCGTTGTTCTTGACCAGACTCTCCGAATCCACCATCGTGCCCACCACGCGCTCGACTGCCGCGCGAAGGGCGCTTTCCACGGCCCTGTCCCGCGCCTGCGCGGCGTCCTTGTTCAGGATCGCGGCGGTGCCGGTGGCCGTAACGGTCTGCTGCGCGTGGACGCCCAGAGCCGTCGCCACTCCCAGGAGTGCGCAGAGGGCCAGCGATTTAGTGTTCATGGGAAGCCTCCTCGTTCTTGAGTCCCTTCACACGTACGATCTCGATGGGTTCAGCCTTTCCCTTGACCCGGACGGGATCGAGCCTCTCGTTCTCGTAGCGCTCATTGAAACCGGGAATCCGTTCCGCCGTGGAAGCGGTCACGATGACGTCGTCCTGCTGGGCCAGCCCTTGGAGGCGCGAGGTGAGGTTCACGGTGTCGCCGATGACGGTATAGACGAAGTTGTTCTCCGAACCGTTGTTGCCCACCACCACGGGCCCGGTATGGACCGCCACGCCCATGTGGAGGGGCGGCTTGCCCTCGGCTTGGAAGCGGGCCCTCAGCGAGGCCGCCCGCTCCTGCATGGCCACGGCGCAGGCCAGGGCGCGGGCCGAATGGTCCTCCTGGTTCACGGGGTCTCCGAAAAAGGCCAGGATGGCGTCGCCGATGAACTTGTCGAGGGTGCCGTCGTACTCGAACAGGATGCGGGTCATCTCGGTGAAGTAATCGTTCAGCAGGGAGCTCACCTGCTCCGGGGGAATCTGCTCCGAGAGGGTGGTGAATCCCCTGATATCGGAGAAGAGGATGGTCAGCTCCTTTCGCCTCCCGCCCAACTGCACGAGGTCCGGCTGGCGAAGGAGCTTGCTGGCGATGTTGGGGGAGACGTATCGGGAGAAGAGCCGCTCCACGGCGCGCTTCTGGCGGAAGTCGCTGTAGCGCTGATAGGCGAAGGAGGCGCCAGCGTAGGCGATCCATCCCAGCCCCAGGCTGAACATGGGCAGGACGTGGCCCGATCGGATGGCTGCGACGCCCGTGGCGGCGAGGGCGGCTCCCGCCGAGAGCCACGCCACGAGGGAGGGGATAGGCTTCAGCGGCAGGAGCACCAGGAGCGTTCCCACGGAGGCGAGGAGCGCGAAGGCGGCCCACCGCTGGGCTGAGGAGATGGGAAGGATGGAGCGGCCCAAGAGGAGCGCCGACAGGGCCTGCCCGTGCACCTCGACGCCCGACATGGAGTGAGTCGAGATCTCGTTGAAGCCGCTCTGCGGAGGAACCGCGGAGGGCAGGGGGACGGAGAAGTAGTCGTGCTCGCTCGGCCGGGTGTTGCCGACGAGGACGATGCGGCCCTTCATCGAGGGGAGAGTCCGCGAATTCCTCAGCACATCGATAAAGGAGACGCGCGGCAGCGTTCCGTCACCGCCGCAGTAGGGGATCCACCAGCGTCCGCCCCGCATGGCGAAGAGGTGCGGGCCGAACGAGATTCCGCTGCGCTCCATGCTGACCGGCGGTGCTCCATTGGGAAACCACTCCAGGAGGGCGCACGCCAGGGCGAACGGGAGTGCCTTGATTCGGAGGCCTCCCGGCGAAGGCTCAAAGAAGGGGCCGGGCAGGCTGCGGAGAATGCCGTCGGAGTCCGTGACGAGATCAACCGAACCCAGCCCTACGGCCTGTCTGCGAAAGCGCCCGATGGGAAGATAACCCTGGGCCGGATCCGAGGCGAGGACTACGTCGGCCTTGGAGAGGGCCGCTTCCAGGGCTTCGTTCCCGGCCTCTTCCTGCTCCTTGGGCTGCCAGAAAAGGAGATCCAGTCCGATGAGAGAGGCGCCCCTCGCCCAGAGGGTGCCGACGGCCTGGGCGATCTCGGCCCGGTTCGGATCGTGGCCTCCGAGGTCCCTGTAGGTGGCGTCGTCGATGCAGGCGAGCAGGACGCGCGAAGAGGGCGGACACACCTGGAGCCGAAGGAGCAGGTCGTACGTCCAGCCCTCTCCGCCTCGGGCGATCCCCAGCGCGAGAGGGAGGGCCACTACGACGGCCAGCAGGAGGGCGACCGTCAGGCGCTCCCGCCAGACCTTGGCGGGGAATGGGGGCGAGGGGACCGGCATGGCTCGTCAGTTCTTGGCGAGGAGTTCGTAGGGGCCCTGAGCCTCCGGATTTAGCCGGCGGCTTTCCACCCCGCCCACGTCCGAACGGACCACGACCGTCACCCGCCCGTTCGAGAGAGCGCCCGTGCGGGCGTCCAACTCCCGCAACTTTCTGGCCGTCTCCTCGGACACCACGATGTCCGCCTTGAGCGTGCCCGAGGCCTTGACGGCTTTCACCACTAGGCTGTTCAAGGCTCCCCTTGGTCCGATGGAGCGCTCTCCTTGCGATTGCGCCAGCAACCTCCAGGGGGGCGAGATCAAGGCAAGAGGAAGAGGTCCCACGCGGTCCGGCCCCAGCCAGCTGGTGTGGGAGGGGTTGGCAGCGCCATCAACGGCCGGCGTGACGTATCTCGCCAGTGTCCTCGTGCCGGCGACCAGCGGTTTGACCGTCTTTAGGCCATACACCTCCTGACCCTTTTCGTCGATGATGCGGGGCTGGAGGGCGGGCTTTACGCCCGCCTCCGTGGCGTCCACCGTCACCGAGGCGAAGGAGGAGAGGTCGGAGGGCCCCTCCTGGCCGGTTCCGGCCTGGGCCTCCTCCTTTTGCTGGGGAGGCTTCACGGAGGGGGATGGCTCATTGCCCCTGGCCTCAGTGCGGCCTGAGGGCTCTTTCGGCGGGGGCTGGGGCTCCGGCGGCAGGGTCACGATGGAGACTGCCGACACGATGCCGTGGACTCCGTTCACGGGCACCTTGAGGGAGATGTGGTAGACCCCGTCGGACGTTCCCTCGTCCACCACCTCTCCGCCAGCCACGATGCCTTTGATCCTTATTTTGAGGGCTTCGTACGATTCGAGGCGGCGTTCGCTGTTGACCGGTAGCCGCATGGCGATCATCAGGGCCGTGGCCTGGGCCTTGATCATGGCCACCCGCTGGGCCTCCACGAGCGCCTGGGCGGGAGGAATGCCCTTGCGCAGGGGGACGCTCGCGTCGGCTCGAATCCAGCCCTGGTCCCAGTCCACCATCCCATTGGGCAGCCTCTCCCTGTAAGGGGAGTAAGGGCCTCGCTGAGCGAAGGCCGCCAAAACCACCAAGCCGCACAGGGCAAGCACGCGGCCGACCCGTCGGAGCTTCATGGGATCCTCCTTGATGTACACGATAGTACCACAGGATCCGCATGGACTGTGACGGCCAGCACAAGGCCTCCCGCGGAAAGAGGAGAAGAGCAAGGGCCGTGAACGGGCCGCGGGTATTAGCGCTGGAGTCTGTACAGGATGATTTTTCGACCCAGAAGCCGGATCAGCCCCTGGTGTTCGAGGTCTGTGAGAGCGCGGCTCACCGTCTCACGGCTGGTGCCCAGGTAGAGCGCGACCTCCTGCTGGGTGGGCCGCACCACCACCATCGAGCCGTCCGCCAGCTGCCGGCCCTGGCGTTTGGCCAGATCCAGCAGGTACCGGGTGACTCGGCTGTAGGTGTCCAGAAAGATCAGGCTCCCGATACGGTTGTTGGTCTCTTTCAGGCGGCGGGAGAGGGTGCGGATAACCGCGATGGCGATGGAGGGGTTCTCCTGAAGAGCCTGCTTGAACTGGTTGCCCGAAAGGATGAGGAGCTCCGAAGGCTCCACGGTGATCACCGTGGCCGACCTCGTCTCCTCGGAATCGAAGACGGCCATCTCCCCGACCATCTCCCCCGGATCGAGCATGGCCAGGGTGACCTCCCTGCCGTCCTCCGCCACCAGCACCGCCTTGACGCGGCCAGAGAGCACCAGGTAGAGAGCGTCGCCCCGCTCACCTTGCCTGAGAAGGACGGTGTTTTTTGCAAAGCGCCGGATTTCCGCCACCCTGAGGATGCTCTCCAACTGCCCGGCATCCAGGTCGGCGAAAAGGCTGGCTTTGCGCAGAAGGTCCTTGTTGATCACCGCACCCCCCGGCAGCGCTACCCTCACACCGCCCCGGGCCGCGAGCACGGCCCGGGGCGGCGGTGGGGGTTTCAGCTCTCCTCATCCTCTGGCCCGGGGCCCAGGCCTTCGGTCTCGACCGGCATTTCCCCTTCCAGGGATGCATCGCCTTCGCCCTCGGTCCCCTGCATTTTATGCATGATGTGCCTGGGCACCGAGACGTTGGTGATGGCGTGCTTGAAGACGATCTGATCGTAATCGCGCCCCCGGATGTGGATGGTGTAGCGGTCGAACCCCATGACCTGACCCACGAACTTCTTGCCGCTCACCAGGAAGATGGTGATGAGGGCCCGATCCTTCCGGACGAAGTTGAGGATCTGATTCTGGATGTTCACTTCACGGTTTACGGCCGGCTTCCGAGAGCCATCTTTTGATGAATTCCATTGCATCATTTTTCCAGGCCTCCTTGTCCACGGAAAACCATATAATGCCGTCTTCGCGGCGGAACCACGCCAGCTGGCGTTTGACCAGGTGCCTCGACCTGAGCTGGATCCTAACCACAGCCGACTCTAAGGTCATCAAACCTTCCAGGTATTCGGCCAATTCCCCGTAACCTATGGCCTTTCGGGCCGGCCCCGTGAGCTGTCCCGACGAGTGGAGCTGCCGGACTTCCTCCAGAAGGCCCGCCTCCACCATGGCCCTTACCCTTCGATCGGTCCTAGTGTAAAGGTAGGCCCTGGGGGCCGTCAAACCAAGTTTGAGGCCGCCCAAGGATGGGGCCGAGCCGAAAGGGCTCTCGCTCAATCGGCGCGAGATCGGTAGGCCGGTGAGGATGCGAACCTCCAGGGCCCTGGTGATCCGGAGCACATCGCGGATGCCGATCCGGGAAGCGGCCGCCGGGTCCAGGCGGGCGAGAAGGCGGTGCACCCGTTCGGGCCCCCTGGAGGCGATCCGGCCTGCGATTCGTGCCCGCAGCCCCTCGTCCCTGGGAGGCAGCGGCGCCAGCCCTTCGGCGAGAGCGCGGTAGTAAAGCCCCGTTCCCCCCACGACCACGGCGAGGTGCCCCCGAGCTGCAATGCCGGCCATGACCTCCAGCGCCATGTTCCGAAAGGCCCCCGCGGAGAAGTAGGAGCCGGGTTGGGCCACGTCGATCAGGTGGTGGGGTACCAGGCGGCGGGCTTCCCAAGAGGGTTTGTCGGTACCGATGTCGAGCCCCCGGTAGACGGCCATGGAGTCGCAGGAGACCACCTCTCCCCCGAACCGAAGAGCAACATCAAGGGCGAGGTCCGACTTGCCCGCCGCCGTCGGGCCCACGATCCAAATCGTTGGAGGGAGCGCCGTGTTAGCGGGATTAGGCCGGCTCACGGAAGAGGTCCCTCCGCGTATTCCTGAGGGTTTCGTAGACCCGGTGCTCGTGCTCCGCGCCCAGCGTGCGGCGGATAGCGAGGAGGGCGGAGTAGAGGTACTCGTTGAGGGCCTGCACCAGGAGGGCCTCTCGCTCCCGTGGTATCTGCTTCAGATTCTCGATCAGGCGCTCCTCAGAAAGGGCGCCGTTGCTCCGAAGGGTCACCCTGGCATAGATTTCGGGCTGCGCCGCCTTTAGCCGACCGAGGTATTTTTCGAGGATGTTCTCGGCGATGGGGCCCACCTCGCGAAGGAGATAGTGGAAGAGGAAGGAAAACATCTCGTTGTAGCTCTTGATGAGGGCGGAGAGGTCCTGGAGCTCTCGCTGCTCTTCAGCAAAGTGATCCTTGCGGCTCTTGACGTGCAGATATCCGATGGTGAAGAAGATGTAAAGGGCCCTGAGGGTCTCGAACTCCCCGATTTCGCTGAGATCGCAGATTTCCTGAACGCTCCGCTTCCCGTCCACGAGCCTGAAGACGTGCTTCTCGTGATCTTCGAAATGGAGGCCCTGCGGACGGTGCGCTGGCAAAACACGCTCGAAGACCACATCGAGGGTCGGCATGCGGCGCTCGAAGAGAGTCCGATCTTGGATGCGCCTCAGACCGCCCAGGAGGAGCTCCGGCACGGTCAGCGACGTGGTGATGTTCTCGCCCGTCCTCTCCTCGCCTTCGAAAAATTGGAAGGAGCCCGAGTCCCAGGCAAGAATGCTGTAGGCGATCTCCTGGACCTGGTGGCGCACCTCGTTCCAGAGGTCCTTGGGGCCGATCGCCTTCATTTCCACCAGAATTTTCCCGAGACGCTTTCCCCGGGTGACGTGCAGGCTGGCCTCGTCGAACTGGTCGCGACCGATCTTGCCTTCGCGAAGGAGCATCTCCCCGAATCGCTCCTCGGAGAGATTGGACGTGGCAAAGACCACGATGCCCTTCTTGAAGTGGAGGGTCTTGGTGACGGTGCCGTTGCGCACGAGGAGGACGCCCGTCTTGGCGGTGGTTTTTAGGTAGTCCAGGATTTCGGGAAGCCCCAGCTCAGAGAAATTTCCCTGGAGCGGAAGAGCGGCATGGGTCAAGGGAGGCCTCGCGACAAACGGCGTGTGCTTGAAGAGCGCTCACCGGCTTTCATGGGGAACCCCTGGGATAAAGCCCCACCGCGAAAGGGGAAGATAGCGCAGAACCACTCTTCCATACAGGTCTTTCACGGGGATGGCGCCGAGCTGTCTGCTGTCCAGGCTAACGGGCCCGTTGTCCCCCAAGAAAAAGAGATGTCCCTGGGGTACCCTGAACGGACCGAAGTCCTTGGTGCCGACCCGGCCGCCAGGAGGGGGGGGAAAGACCTTGCCGTTGACGCGGATCACCCCGTCGCGAATCTCCACCGAGTCGCCGGGAAGCCCCACCAGCCGCTTCACGATGAAAGGGCCTCCCTGCGGCATCCGCAGGACCATGATCTCGCCTCGGCGCAGGTGGGCTTTGCCCGTGAGAAGCCGGTCCACCAGGAGGTAATCCTGATCCTTCAAGGTGGGGCTCATGCTCAGCCCCGAGACCTGGAATGGCTGAAAGACAAAGTGAAAAAAAAGGACCGCGAGGGCGAGGGACAGACCGAGGGTGAAGAGTGCGTGACCGATGCGAGTCAGGGTGGACCTTACAGCCATGGCTCCTCCGCCAGTGCAAGCATTGTACCGCCAAAGCGTTGTCGGGGCAACGTGGCGCGGGCGGATGAGGGGGGATAAAAGATAAAATGCCGGCTTCCTCGGCGGTCTTATCTCTCTGTCTCCCTCTCCTTGGTGGACCGCCGGGTACTCGAACCTGCGCGGCCTAGAAGCCTCGCCGCCGCCGGAGACTGGCGGCTGCGTTTCGAGGCTACCCACGGTTCCCGGGGCGGGTCCCTCGGCTTGCCCCGCACCCCTGCGCGCACTCGCTCTTCGCTCGCGCTCTCGCGGCGGGGCTACGCCGTCTCCCGCCCTTCTCGTCCCCGGCTCTTCTTTGTGGGATGACCCTTGGTGGACCGCCGGGGACTCGAACCCCGAACCAACGGATTAAGAGTCCGCTGCTCTACCGATTGAGCTAGCGGTCCGCCCGGTATTATATCTATTTCCCGTTCGGTGTCAACCAGAATGGGCCTGGAGCCGGAGGAAGAGCGGCGGCGGGCGCTGAAGTGCTGGCTGGGTCAGCAGGAGGGGCGCCCGGTCCTCTCCACGGATTGCCATCGCGCGGTCGGAAAGGCGTCCACCTCGGGCGGAGCGGCCGCGCGGGAGCGCAGGAAATCCAGCGCTTGAAAGGCCACCATGGCGGCATTGTCCGTGCAGAGGCCGGGGCTGGGAAAGGCGGCCGGAAGCCCCAGCTCCTCGCCCAGCGAGAGGAGGCGGGCCCGGAGCAGCGAGTTGCACGCCACGCCGCCAGCCATGGTGAGCGAGCGGGGTTTCAGCAGGAGGGCGGCCTGCTTCATGCGCTGCAGCAGGTGGTCCACCACTCTCTTCTGGAAGGAGGCGATGAGGTCGTACTCCCAAGCCGGCAGCCGGTCAAGGTCGCCGGTGACACTCGGTATTGGCGCGCGGGTTCGGAGATAGTGAAGGGCGGCGGTTTTCAGCCCGGAAAAGGAATAGTCCAACGAACCGGCGCTCATTTTCGGGAGCGAGAAAGCCACGGCCTTCGGGTTTCCTCGCGGCGCGAGGCGATCCAACACGGGTCCGCCCGGATAGGGCAGGTGGAGGTGTTTGGCCAGCTTGTCGAGTGCTTCGCCCGCCGCATCGTCCCTGGTCCCCGCCACGAGCCTGGTCTGCCTCGGGGAGGCGCAGAAGAACAGGTGGGAGTGCCCGCCCGAGACGACAAGAGAAAGCGCGGGATAGGGAAGATCCGGGTGTTCGATCCAGGGCGAGCGCAGGTGCGCCTCCACGTGGTTGACGGTGAAGAGCGGAAGACCGAGCCCCCACGCGAGGGCTTTGGCGTAGGAGAGGCCGACCAGGAGGCTTCCCAGCAGCCCAGGTCCAGCGGTGGCGGCCACGGCAGAAAGATCGCCCTGTTCAACGCCGGCCTTGGCCAGGGCTGCGGTCACGGTTTCCGGCAGATTCTCCAGGTGATGTCGGCTGGCCAGCTCGGGGACCACGCCGCCGTAGGGAGCGTGAACCTCCAATTGGGAGGAGACCGCGCTGGACAACACGCGCCCCTCGCCCGTCAGGACGGCAGCGGAGGTGTCGTCGCAGGAGGTCTCGATGCCGAGGATCAGACTCATGCAGGCGCCTTGGCCAGAAACCTGGAGACGGTCTCCGTGCCCACCGGATGAATAGGGCCGTCCTCCGTGAGGATGGCGTGAATCAGGTCGTGGGGCGTCACGTCGAAGGCGGGGTTCACGGCCTTCACCCCGTCCGGGGCCAGGAGCCGGCCCGCCAGCGAAAGTACTTCGCTCTGCGCCCTTTGTTCGATGGGAATGGCCGAGCCGTCGGGAGCAGACGGGTCAAAGGTACTACGGGGCGCTGCTACCAGGAAGGGTATCCCGTGGTGGCGGGCCAGAACCGCCAGGGAGAAGGTGCCGATCTTATTGGCCGTGTCGCCGTTGGCTGCGATGCGGTCCGCTCCCACCACGACCACGCTCACCCTGCCTTGGGCCATGAGCGCCCCGGCCGCGCTGTCGCACAGCAGGGTCACCGGAATATGGTCTTCATGAAGCTCCCAGGCGGTGAGGCGTGCGCCCTGAAGAAAAGGGCGGGTTTCGTCGGCAAGGACGCCCGCCAGCTTGCTCGCTTCGTGCGCTGCTCGGACCACGCCCAAGGCGGTCCCGTATCCACCCGTGGCGAGCGCGCCGGCGTTGCAGTGCGTGAGGATGGTCGCCCCCTCGGGTACGAAGGGCAGGCCCGCGCGCCCAATGGCCCGGCAGGCGGCGATGTCGTCCGCGTGGATCTGCACGGCCTCGTCCGCGAGGGCCTGGGCGATCTCCTCGCCTTCCGCGCCGCTCTTCGACAGGTCCTGTGCCAGATGGACCATGCGGTCCACGGCCCAGGCCAGGTTCACGGCGGTGGGGCGGGCCTGCCTGAGCAGATCGGCGTCCCTGAGGATCAGCCGCCGCGCCTCTCTGGGATCTCGCGCCTTCGCGGATTGGGCGGCGGATAGGGCCATGGCGTAAGCCGCCGTGACGCCTATGGCGGGGGCGCCTCGCACGACCATGCTCCGGATGGCTTCCGCCACGGCCTCGGCACGATCGTACTCCTCGAAGCGCACCTCGAGGGGAAGGAGTCGCTGGTCCATGAGGCGCAGCGTTCGACGCTCAGTCCAGCAGATGTGGGCCTGCATGGGACCCCCCGGTTCTACCGCTTGGATTCCGCCTCCAGGAAGTTCTGGATCTCCTCCAGGTCGGAGGCCTGTATCTTCTGGAGCTCCAAATCCGTTTTCAGCTCCCTCACAGAGCGGTCCACGGCATCCTGGATCTGGTCGGACGATCGTACCTGGGAAATCTCCTTGGGTTCCCCAAAGAGGGGTGACAGGACCCATCCGAAGGCGGCCACGGCCACGACGAGGCTGAGCAGGGTTCCGACCATCACCAGTTCCTCATGGGAATGAGGGCGGTAAGGCCGCCCACGAGCAAGAGGACTCCGCCCAGCCAGAGCCACGCCACCATTGGATTTACGAAGGCGCCTATGGTGGCGGTGTCGCTGTTCAGGTCGAATCCCGCCAGCAAGGTATAGAAATCACGCATGAGGGAGGAGTGGATGGCGACCTCGTAGGTGGGCTGTTGCGGGTTGGCCGAGTAGAAGACGCGCATGGGCCTCAGCAGAGCCACCAGCTTGTTCCCGCGGAAGACCTGGAGGTCCGCCCAGATCCTCACGTCATTGACCTTCTGGAGGTCGGCGTTCAGGTCGTCGTGCTTCAAGTCGGCCATCCGGACCACGTAGGGCCCGAAACGCACCGCATCACCGGGTTTCATGGTCTCCTGGTACTCCCTCTGAAAGGTGGCCGAAAAGGCCACGCCCAGGAAGACGCAGACGATGCCCAGGTGAACCACGTAGCCGCCATACCGTCGCGGGTTCTCCCGGAAAGGGGAGAGGAGGCAGGAGAGCTTTCCGGCACGCCCCATCCGGTAGGCCTGGCGGGCGGTCCGGAAGTACTCCTCCAGGATGATGGCGGAGACGAAGAAGGAGAAGGAGACGCAGGCGAACAAGTAGACGTAGGTCAGGGGCCGGCTGTGAAAGTCTGCGAGCGAGGCCTGCCCACCCCGGAGGAAGGCGAAGAGGGAGGCTGCCAGCGCCGAAAGGCCGGCCAGGAAGGGAATGGCCAGCTGCTTCTTGTAGCTGGCCCAGCCGCCCTTCTTCCAGGGCGACACGGAGGCGATCCCCATGACGAGGAGCACCATGAGGGCGATAGGGAGGATTCGGGGGTTGTAGTACTCGGGGCCTCGATTGAGCTCGTGGTGGGTCACCATCCGGTAGAAGATGGGGCTGCTCAATCCAAAGAGAACTACGAAACCGATGAGCCCGAGAAGCAGGCTTCCGTAAAGGAACATGCTCTCCCGGCTCCCCGCCGATTCCAGTTCCTGTCCGCTCTTCAACAGCGCCCGCCTCCGGAGGATCAAGCCGAAACTCAGGATCGCCATGATGGCCATGAAGAGCAGGAAGATGTTGCCGAGCTGAAAGTACCAGGGGATGGAGGGATCCTCCTGCCCGAAGGCGTGCACCGACTGGAGGATTCCGGAGCGGGTGAGGTAGGTGCCGTAGATGGACAGGAGGAAGGCCATCACGATGAAGAAGACGTTCCAGAAGCGGTAAATACCGCGCTTCTCCTGCATCAAGAAGGTGTGGAGGAAGGCCGTCCCCATCACCCAGGGCAGGAAGGAGGCGTTCTCCACCGGATCCCAGGCCCAGTAACCGCCCCAGCCCAGCTCGATGTAAGCCCAGTAGCCTCCGAGCAGGATGCCGACGCCCAGGGTCATCCAGGCGAAGACCGCCCAGTTGCGGGCGGAGCGCATCCAGAAGGTGTTCCGCTCTTGGTGGGCGAGGGCGCCGAGGATGAAGGCGAAGGGGATCGCGAATCCCACCAGGCCCGTGTAGAGCATGGGAGGGTGGATGGCCATGTAGAAGTTTTGAAGCAGGGGATTGAGGCCGTTACCCTGCACCCCCCGCATCATCTGGGGCGTGTAGGTGGAGACCAGGATGCCCGCCGAGTCGCGGAGCGGCTCAAAGGGGTTGGTTTTGAAGCTCAGAAGGAAGAGGAAGAACCCCAGGGTCATGAGCAGGATCATGCTCGTGAAGGGCAAGTGCCTCATGTTGTTCTTCCGGTTGAAGGTGATGGCCAGGGCCGAGAAGATGGCCAGCAGGCCGCACCAGAAGAGGAGGGATCCGTCCATGCCGCCCCAGAGCGCTGTGATCTTGTAGATGGCGGGCTGGGTGGTGCGGGAATACTCCCACACGTACTTGAGCGTGAAGTCGTTCCGCAGGAGCGCGGCCCAGAGGAGGATAATGGCCAGCACGACCAGGCCGCAGATGGCGTAGATGGCGTGAAGCGCGCTGTGCAGGTACCGCTCGTCCCGGTTCCGGTAGCTCAGGTACGCGCTGGCGATGCCCCACACCGAAAGCCCGAAGGCGATGTAGAGGGAGTAGTTCCCGAGGGCATTCATGAAGATTCCTTGGGACCAGGCTCGGTGGGGCCGCTGGCCTTGGACTCATATTTGGAGGGGCATTTCACGATCAGCTCTTGCCCCTCGAAGGTGTTCTTGGCATCCATCCGGCCGTCCACCACCACCTCGAGACCCTGCTGGAAGGCGTCGGGTATGGCCCCGGAATAGTGGACCGGAATGCTCTGCTTGCCGTCCGTGATGTTGAACCACAGGTTCAACCGGTCGGGGGACATCTTGACGCTGCCGGGCTGGATGGTGCCCTTCAACCGGACGTGGTCCTCCCGGATCTTTGGGTTGGCCAGGAATTGGGAGGGATTGTAGTAAAAGACCGGCTTGCTGTTTCCCGTGCTAGATAGGAAAAAAAGGGCAAGGGCTCCAACCGTGATGATCAGGCCCACTGTCCATTTGACCTTCATGATCAGTCCTCCTCGGGTACGCTCCGGCAGGGCCGGAGGCCCATTGTAAGGCAAAACGGTACACGCCTCAAAATATTGCCGCCCCCAGGTTTTTAGCGGCTCTCACGGGCACTTCTCGCCCTCTTTCGCCAAGGCACGAAGCGCCGGTATGGCGACGAAGGGGTTGGACAAGCCGCAGAACAGGCGGATGGCCGCGACCCCTCCGGCTCCGGCGGCGGCCACCTCGCCGAGGCGAGGGGCGCTCACCCCGCCCAGAGCCAGCACGGGAAGGGGGGCCTTGCGGCAGACCTCCGCGAAGCGCTCCACTCCCAAGGGCCGTCCGAGGGTGCTCTTGGAGGGCGTCTCATAGACGGGCCCGAGGGTCACGGCGTCCGCCCCGGCGGCAGAGGCCTCCATCACCTCGGACTCGCTGTGACAGCTGCGGACCACCAGGAATGGCCTGGGGAAAACCCGTCGGACCGACTCGGTGGGCAGGCCGTCGGAGGGAAGGTGTACGCCGTGTGCCCCTGCCGCGGAGGCCAGGTCCGCGCGCCCGTTCAAGAGGATTCGCGTCCCAAAGCGCCGGGATTCCTGGACAAGGATCCGCAGGACGTCGAACAGGGTGCGATCGGGCAGGTCCTTTTCGCGGACCTGGAGCCAGTCCACTCCCGCCCTGAGAAGCGTGGAGGCTTGCTGTACCAGATCGCCTCCCGCAGAGAGGCGGCGATCGGTAATGGCGTAAAGGATCAAGGGGCCTCCCGGGCCACGCGGCCCAACAGCCTGGCGCCGGGGCGCACGCTCAGCGCCCTGTACCGGAGCTCCCCCTCCCACTGCGCTCCCTCTGAAAAGGAGGCCACGCCAGCCACCCAGGCCTTGCCCTTGGCTTTGGAGTGGCATTGCAGCTCACCACTTCGGATTTCGCCCTCGAACTCAGAGCCAGCCAGGAGGTGCGTGCATCCCTCCGCTTCTATATTTCCCTTGAATCGGCCATGCAATTCAACGGTCTTCTGCGTTTTGAGAGTACCCTCCATACGCGTTCCCGCACCGATGCGGGTCATCGGCGGCGGCGGTGGAGGCTCTTTCTTGAAAAACGGCATGCATCCTCCCGGGCATGCAATCTAAGCGCCCCGCGCCGCAAATGCAACGGATCGATGAGGGATAATGGACGAGGCTCTTCTTTCGAGGAGGGGAGGCGCCGTGCCGGGGCAATGAAGAGATGATCTTGCACATGGAAAAGGCCGCCTGACCGGCGGCCTTTCCTCCCTGTTTCCCTGTCTCCCTGTCTCTCGGTTTCAATCTCTTTGGAGCGGGCGACGGGTCTCGAACCCGCGACCTCAAGCTTGGGAAGCTCGCGCTCTACCAACTGAGCTACGCCCGCCCAGGTTGAAGAGGATACCCACAGAGCGGCCTCGGGGTCAAGGGGCCGGAGCGACCTCGGAGCGACCTCGGTTGCGCGTTGCAGGCGTAGGGGGGTACAATGCGTCCGCTTCTTTCCCCCGGCGCGGAAGTGCTGCGCCGCGGGGTTTTCCCTTGAGGTGAAGCCCATGCGGCGTTTGGTCTGCGCCATCCTGTTGCTGGTCGTGGGGCTGGTTCCGGTAGGTGCGTTGGAATTGAAAACACCGGCGGGGACCATCAATCTCCGCCAACGAACCGCGGAGGGCACCACGTGGGTGTGCGCGAGCCAGTTGGCGGAGGCACTCCATGGGACTTTCACTCGGGACGCCGTGTCGGCATATCCGGTCCTCGTTCTTTCGGGCCATCGGATTCTGATTTCCACCGCGACGCCCGTAGCCTCCGTCGACGGAAATCTCATCAACCTCTCGCACGTGGCCAAGGAGGGCGAAGGCTGCCTGTGGTTGCCCGAGGAGTTCCTCACGAGCGCCTTGCCCAAGGCGCTGGGGGGGAGCGTGACGGTGGTGGGTTCGGCTGCGCCTCAGACGCCTTCGGCGCCCAGGCCTATTCCCGCCGCGGCGCCGGGTCCCACGACGGAGAAAGTGGGGGTAGACCTCGCCGTGGGGGCAGATTTCGCCCGGGTGACGCTCACCGGAGACGATCTCTCGCGCGCCCAGGTCAGGCAGGAGGGGCAGGAGGTGGTGGTGATGCTGGCGAAGGGAAGCTTCGCCGAGGCGCATCGGGAGGTCGGGAAGGGGATTCTCGAGAACCTGAGCGCACGGGGTACTTCCCTACGGCTTGCTCTCGGAGCAGGGTTTCAGCGCTTCGAGACCCTCAGGCTGCTCAAGCCGGAACGGCTCGTCATTTTGTTGAAAGGGAAAGACCAGACGGTCCCCGCAACGCCCCCGCCCGTCCAACAGCCCGCGCCTCCTGGCGGCCAGGGATCAGCCCGGGTTCCCAACGTCCCACCCGCCAGGACTCAGGGCTTCGATGTCATCGCCATCGATCCCGGCCACGGCGGAGCCGACACCGGCGCCTTGGGGCCGGACGGCCTGGAGGAGAAGGATCTGACCCTCGCGATCGCCACCAAATTCGCCAACGACTTGGAAAAGCAAGGGTTGAAGGCGGTTCTCACGAGGACCTCCGACGTGACGGTGCCGCTCCAGCAGAGGACCGCCCTGGCCAACTTCAACCAAGCCGACCTCTTCATCTCGATCCACATCAACTCCGCCCCCACCGCCAAGGCCCATGGAACCGAGACGTACTACCTGAGCAAGCAGGCCACCGATCTCTGGGCCAGCCAGCTGGCCGACAGGGAAAACGCTGCCGGCGGCACCGATTCCTCGGCCCCGGCGGGAGGGCTCAACCTCGTGCTGTGGGATCTGGCGCAGACCTCGCACATCGTGGAGAGCGCCGCCCTGGCGGAGACCATACAGGATGAATTCAACACCCTTCTGGGCACCCAGAACCGCGGCGTGCGGCAGGCTCCCTTCGTCGTCCTGGAGGGGGCTCAAATGCCGGCGGTCCTCGTGGAGGTGGCCTTTCTCTCCAACCCTTCCGAAGCCAAGAAGCTGTCCGATTCCACCTTTCAGGATCAGGTGGCCAACGCGTTGACGCAGGCCGTTCTCCGGTTCAAGGCACGCTATGAGAACCCCAATCCGACGGCTCCCACACCTTAGCCTTCTTACGGCCGTCGGGCTGGCCTTGCTCCTTGTGGCCGGGTGCAAGCACGCGCCCGCCGGAAATCCGGCCGTGTCCCAGTCTCAGCAGGCTCAAGCCACCCCGAATCAGGCCATGGTTCAGCGCACCCTACTCTACCCGTCGGAGGAAGACATGCTCCTGACCGAGTTCCAGGTCATGCTGCCGGATCTGGGCAGCGACCAGCAGAACATGCAGGCCTTGATCCAGCGATACCTCGACGGGCCCGCCGGAAATGGGCAGGTGCTGCCCTTCCCGGACAACTGCACCGTGCGCAGCCTCTTTATCCTCGGGGGGAACCAGGTCGTGGTGGACCTGGGCGGGCCCGTGAAAACGGGAGGGGGTTCGGCGACCGAACTGGCCAGGGTGTACGGGATCATCGACACGCTCAACCAGAACTTTCCCCAGATCACCGCGGTGAAGATCCTGGTGGATGGCCAGGAGACCGAGACCCTGCTGGGCCACGTGGATTTGAGCCATTCACTGCCTCCCGAGCCGGGCATGTTGGAGTCCTACGCTCCGCCCTTGTCGCCTGATCAGCCTCCCGCACCACCGGCTTCTTCTTCCGGGGCGACAAGCGATGTCCATCCGTAGGGGCCCCATCGGTGTCTTCGATTCAGGAGTGGGCGGGCTCACGGTGGTTGCCGAGATCCGCCGGGCCATGCCCGCAGAGGAAATCCTCTATTTTGGCGACACGGCTCGCGTCCCTTATGGAAACAAGTCGCCGGAGACGGTCACCCGTTACTCCAAGGAGGTCGCGCGTTTTTTGGAGGCCAAGGGCATTCGTTTCCTGGTGGTAGCCTGCAACACGAGCAGCGCCCTGGCCCTGGATGCCCTCTGCGCCGAGACGAGCGTGCCGGTGCTCGGGATGATCGAGCCGGGGGCCAGGGCCGCCGCCGAGGCCACCGGAACGGGCCGGGTGGGGCTCATCGGCACCCGCGCCACGGTGCAGAGCGGCGCTTACGAGAAGGCGCTGCTGGCGCTGAATCCCTCTATCCAGGTTTTCTCGCAGGCTTGTCCGCTCTTCGTGCCGCTGGTGGAGGAGGGGTGGGCCCAGGACCCGGTCGCCGAGGAGGTGGCGCGCCGGTACCTGAAACCTCTTCTGGAAAGAGGCGTGGACACGCTCATCCTTGGCTGTACCCACTATCCCGTGCTCGGCTCGGTTCTGCGCCGGATCGTTGGGCCTTCCGTGAAGCTCCTCTCCTCATCAAGGTGCGCGGCCAAGGCTCTTCAGGGCGCCCTGGCGGGAGAGACACTTCGCGGGGGCGCCGCGCCGGGTGGCAGGGGCGGCCTGCGCTGTTACGTCACCGATGCGGGGACCCACTTCCGAGAGGTGGGCGAACGCATCTTGGGCGAGCCCCTCGCGGAGCTCATACCGGTAGAAGAAGAAAGGCTGGTGTTGGCATGAGACCGGACGGTCGTAAACCGGGCGAGCTGCGCCCCGTCGCTATTCATCCGGGATTCCTCAAGTACCCCGAGGGCTCCTGCCTGGTGGAGTTCGGCAATACCAAGGTCTTGTGCGCGGCCACGGTGGAGGACAAGGTGCCGCCCTTCATGAAGGGCACGGCCCAGGGATGGATCACGGCCGAGTACGGGATGCTCCCCGCGGCCACGCAGCAGCGCACGCCCAGGGAGGCCTCCAGGGGAAAACAGTCGGGCCGCACGCAGGAGATCCAGCGCCTCATTGGCCGGTCCCTCCGCTCGGTGGTGGACTTCGCAACCTTCCCGGACAAGACCGTCTGGGTGGATTGCGACGTCATCCAGGCCGATGGGGGCACCCGCTGCGCCGCCATCACCGGCTCTCTGGTGAGCGTGGCCATGGCCTTTCACCATCTGGTGGAGGCCAAGGTCATCAAGTCGTTTCCCTTGAAGCACCTGCTCGCCGCCGTGAGCGTCGGCATCCTCAGGGGCGAGAAGGTGCTGGATCTCAGGTACAGCGAGGATTCCATCGCCGAGGTGGACATGAACGTCGTCATGACCGACGACGGCCGGTTCATTGAGGTCCAGGGCACGGCCGAACAGGCGCCCTTTTCGAAGGGCGATCTCGACCAGCTCCTGGCGCTGGCCGCCCAGGGCATCGACCAGCTCCTGGCGCTCCAGCGGCAAGCGCTGCCCTTCGATCCATCGGTGTACAACCTCTGAGACTCAGGGCACTTTGGGTGATGCGGCGCTCGGGACCTCAGCCGGGTGGGGGTTGAGTCCCTCGACGCGGGGCGGGGCGCGGCGCTTCGGCGCCTCCTTCTTCGCCCGTTTCTCCTGGGGTGGAAGGTCGTCCCGCGTGTCGCGGTCGTACATGTTCGACACGACCTTCCGAACCGGTTCGCCCTCGGGGAAGGCGGCCAGATAGCCGGTTGCCGTGGTGCCGTAAAGCTTCAGGCAGATGCTCACCCAATCATAGCCGGGGACTTCGCCGGAGAAGGTGAAGATCACCGGACCGAGATTCGGGAAGGCCAGGGTTCCCTTGGCCTCGATGAGCAGCTTGTGGGGCTCGTCCTCCCAGCGAAATTCGCCGGTCTGGGTGTTGAGCCAGAAGCGGGCCCGTCCGTAATCGCTCTTCAGGAAAAGGTCGTAGGAGGGTGAGGCGAGGGAGAGGAAGGGGGCGAAAACAACCGAGGCCAGAAGAACCAGGATCGGGAGCCATCTCTTCGCCGTCGCCACGCGCATGGCGGAAGGATACCACGGAACGTGGGCGGCTACCGGGCGATGGACGAGGCTTTGTAGCGCGAGACCCTGCTGATCTTGTTGGCGGCGTCCACGAGGACGACCCTGGGCTGGAAGGTCCGTGCCTCCATGGCGTCCATCTGAGCGTACGCGCAAAGGATCACCACGTCTCCTTTCTTGACCAGGTGAGCGGCGGCCCCGTTGATGCAGACGGTCCCTGAACCTGGCGGGGCCTCGATCGTGTAGGTGGTGAGCCTTGCGCCGTTGGTTACGTCGAGCACGTCGACCGCTTCGTAGGGCAAGATGCCAGCGGCTTCCAGCAGGGACTGGTCGACCGCCACCGAGCCCTCGTACTCTAGGTCGGCGTCCGTCACCGTTGCGCGGTGGACTTTTCCTTTCAACATCGTCACTAACATGTTCCGCTCCCTCTCGTCAGGGTATCAGGTGGGCGTTGTCGATGAGCCGGGTGGTCCCGAAGAAGACCGCCAGAGCCAGCAGGGACGGTCGGTCGACGGTTTTCACGGGCGACAAGTTTTCGGCATCCACGAGCTCGACGTAGTCTATCCGGGCCAGGGGAGCCATCCCCAGCCGTGCCCGGGCGGCCCCGGCGAGCACGTCCGCCCGGCGCTCGCCCCGGGCAAAAAGACCGGACGCCTCATCCAGCGCGGCCTTGAGGGCCGACGCCTGGGCGCGCTCCTCGGGCGAGAGATAGACGTTCCGGCTGCTCATGGCTAGCCCGTCGCTCTCCCGCACGATGGGTGCCACGAGGAGCTCCACTGGAAGATCCAGGTCACGAACCAGCCTCCGGATCACCGCCGCCTGCTGGGCATCCTTCTGGCCAAAGACTGCGAGGTCAGGCTCGCAGGTGCACAGCAACTTGGTGACGACCGTGGCCACGCCCCGGAAGTGCCCGGGCCGGCTCGCTCCGCACAGACCCTCGCTGACGGCCCCCGTCACTTCCACCGAGGTGCAGAACCCGGGAGGATAAACCGCGGAGACCTCTGGGGCGAAGAGGGCCTTGACCCCCTCGCGCTCGCAGAGGGCGCGGTCCCGTTCGAAATCGCGGGGATAGCGGTCCAGGTCTTCAACGGGGCCGAACTGTCTGGGGTTGACGAAGAGGGAGACCATGACGGTCTCGGCGCCCTGCCGCGCCAGTCGGATCAGGGAGAGGTGGCCCTCGTGGAGATACCCCATGGTGGGCACCAGCGCCACGCGCTCCCCTCGCGCCTTGGCGCCGCGGCTGAAGGCCCGCGCCTCCGCCGGAGTCTTAAGGAGTTCCATGGCCCTCCTTCTTTGCCGCGGCGTGGGTGCTGTCGGTCTGGAGGTGGAAGGCCTCCTCCTCCGTGGGGAACTTGCCGCTCCGTACGTCCTCTCCAAAATGGGAAAGAGCCTCCCGCATCTGACGTCCGAAGTCGCCATAGGGTCTGACGAAGCGGGCCAGGTGGCCCTCGTAGAGCCCGAGCAGGTCGTGGAAGACGAGCACCTGTCCGTCGCAGTAAGGGCCGGCGCCGATGCCGATGGTGGGGATCCGGACGGCGGAGGTGATCTCCCTGGCCACCTCCGAGGGGACGCACTCGAGCACGAGGGAGAAGGCCCCTGCGCGCTCCAGGGCCAGGGCATCCTTCAGCAACTGCTCCTGAGCTTCGAGGGTCCGCCCCTGCACCTTAAACCCGCCGAGGGCGTGGAGCGACTGGGGGGTGAGACCGATGTGCCCCATGACGGGGATATCGTTCTCCACGAGGCGGCGGACGAGGGGCGCGCGCCGCGCGCCTCCTTCGATCTTCACGGCCTGGGCGCCGCCCTCCTTGAGGCAGCGCCCGCAATTGATGAGCGCGTCGCGGGGGCCGGCCTGGTAGGTGAGGAAGGGCATGTCCGCCACTACGAGCGCCCTCTTGGCAGCCCGGGCCACCATGGTGCAGTGATACACCATCTGCTCCAGGGTCACGCCGAGCGTGTCGGAGCGGCCTTGCACCACCATTCCGAGCGAATCTCCCACGAGCAAGACGTCCACGCCGGAGTCCTCGGCAATCCTGGCGGAGGGATAGTCGTAGGCGGTGAGCATGACCACCTTCTCGCCGGACGCCTTGCGCGCACGGACGACGGGAACCGTGATGGCCTGGGGCAGGGCTTGCCGCATCTTCGACATGGTTCGACTCCTTTCTCCCCATCCCGTCGGTCGACGCCTCTGGGCTTGAGGGAAAGCAAAAAAAGACGGACTTCCGTCCCCGTCCAGGTCCGCTAGGCGGATCCCAGCGGGGCGTAAAAGAGAACCCCACTCTCCAGCCGGTTCACCTGAGCGATCAGGTGCTCCAGCTCGGAGGGGTCCTTCTCAAAATCTACATCATTGGTGTTTACAATCAAGAGGGGAGTCTCCTGGTAGTGGAAAAAGAAGTAATTGTAAGCCTTGTTGAGCTCTTCCACGTACTCGTCGGAGATCTTGCTCTCGTCATCGCGGTTGCGGCCGCGGATGCGCTTCAAGAGGACTGGCGTGGTGGCCTGGAGGTAGATGACCACGTCCGGCTTGGGGACCGAGGCCATGAGAAGGGCGTAGAGCTTCTCGTAAAGGATGAGCTCCGAATCGTCCAGGTTGTTGTAGGCGAAGATCTTGTCCTTCCTCGGGACGTAATCGGCCACCAGCCGGCTGTCGAACAGGCTGCGCTGAACCAACTGTTGCTGCTGCTGGTAGCGGGTGAGGAGGAAGAAGAGCTGGCACTGGAAGGCGGCTCCCTTCCTCCCGGCATAGAAGTCCCGCAGGAAGGGGTTCTGAAGGTCCTCCATGAGCAGGGTCGCGCCCAGCTTCTTGGACAGGGCCTGGGCCAGGGTCGTCTTGCCCACCCCGATGGGTCCTTCCACGGCGATGTAGTGGAACTTGAGGTCTGCGGCCACCCTCGACTCCCGTTCTAGCGGAGTATGCCCGAAAACCGCAGGAAGGGGCAAGCGGAACGAGGGACCCCACGGCAAAGGCCTAACGGCTCGACGCAGGAACCTCTCCGCCGCCCATCCTCCTATGGCTCTAGCCTCTGCCTGCCACCCGGGAGAACCTTAACTCTCCCGGGTGGCCTGACAGAATCAGAAGCTCCACTTCATGCCCACTTGGAAAGACCGAGGAGCCTGAAGGGAGGTGGATTTTCCCCAGTTCGGGTCCCTGACGAGCTGGCCCGAGAAGACCTGCGTGAGCGTGGCGGGCGGCAGGTAGTAGTTCTGATTGACCGTCAGGGCGGTTTGCCGGTTGGTGGCATTAAAGAGGTCGAAGAAGAGGGAGAGGGCCGAGCGCCAGATCTTGAAGTCGTACTGGGCGTGAAGGTCCAGCTGCCATAGGCCAGGCAGACGATCGGAGCCGCGAGGGGCGGCGAAGATGGTCCCGTAGCCGGGTCCGCTCAAGGGGTAGTTGTAGAGCTTGTCGTAGGGGCGCCCACTCCGGGCGTTGAAATTCACGCCGAGCAGAAGGCCCCAGTCGAAGCGGTAACTGGCCTGAAGCTTGAAGTTGTTGCGGACGTCTTCGGGCAGCCAGCCGTATCGGTTCATGTTGAGGATGTGCTCGGGGAAGTCGTAGGCCGTGGAGATGGTGGGGGCCAGGGCGTCCACGCCGTAGCCGCCCGATCCGCCTTCGTAGTTCCCCTTCAAGTACGAGAGCGTGTAGCTGGCGTTCAGGAACCAGTGGTGCGAGAAGCGGCGCTCCACGTTCAGTGTGTAGCCTGCATAGTGGCGGATGGGGTTGGGAAAGCGCTCGTAGTCCGGTAGGATCCGCGCCCAGCCCTGCATAACCGCCGGCCACTGATAAGAGCCAGGGTTCATGAGGAGGAAGCTGAAGTTCCCATGGCTGTCGTAGTAGCCCACGTCCTCCAAGACCCTGCCCAGGTCTCGGTAGAGTGCGCTGAAGCCAATCACAAGGTTGGGAAGCGGTTCGTACTCCGTGCCCACCAGGAATTCATCATCGTACTGGTTTTTGGTTCCCCCCAGCACGCGGAGCGGCGTGGTACCAAACACGTAGTGCGATACGAGTTGGCCCAGGTACCTGACGTCGGTGTACTGTTCGTGACCCGGGTCCATGAGGTAGGTGGCCGCGATGGGTAGACGGTCGTAGTAACGGCCCCAGTTCATGTAGAACTTAGACTTTCCGTTGTGCATGAAATCCCAGGAGAGGCCCACGCGCGGCGAGAAGGAGTTGAACGAGGCGCTCTGAGCGCTGCTGGGTATGAGTTCGTTGTGTTCCCAGCGCAGGCCCGCGGCTAGAGTGAAGTAGTCCGTGGCCGACCACTTGGTCTGGGCGAAGCCCGCGATGTACCGGCCGTTATCCTTCGAATGTGGGTTTTCGAGGGAATTCGCGATGACGTACGCGTAGTCCCTCAGGTTCGACGAGAAGGGGTTGATCCCGGGGAAGCCTCCCTGCACCGTATATTGCACCCCGCCCGTGTAGCCATTGTAGCTGTCCCACTTCAAATCTTCCCACTCGAAGCCGAATTTGATCTCGTTCCGGTGGACGAGATAGGTCACCTTGGAGCTGACCTGCGTTCGGTCCCGCGTGTCCCAGTACAGCGTGCCCGTGCCGTTCCCGACGCTCACGGCGGGGGCCCAGTCATTATCGATGATCTGAGGCTCGCCGTAGCCCGACTGGTCCCAGGGAAGAATCTCGGCCACCGTGTGGATGTGGGCGATCTCCGACTCTTGGTAGAAATTGTCGGTCCAATTGGCGAACCACCGGAGACCGACCGAATAACCGCTGGTGTACCGCCGGGTGGTCTGTGCGTCGGAGCGGACGCTGGGAACGGTGGGGGCCTGCCAAGCCGTATTGCCAGCCCCCTCGTTCAGCCAGTCGTGGGAGGGGTCGGTGATGAAGTTGAGCTCGAAGTTGTGGCGGCCGCTAGCGCGGAAGGTGAACTTGGCCAGGCCCAGCCAGTCCTTGCTCAGATCGTCGTACCGATAGGGGAGGAAGTGCGTCTGGCCCGTGTAGACGTTCTGGACGACGGAGAGCCCCTCGAAGTGCTGGGTCTTGAGGGTGGGATTGAACCCCACGAAGAACCAGACGTGATCCTTCAGGATGGGGCCCCCCAGGTCGAACCCGTAGTCGTAGTTATGGAAGGGTTGGGGAGTGGAGAGGTTGAGCGAAAGTCCCGGAGTCCGGGCACTTGCGGCCAGGGATTCGTTGGTGTAGTAGCCGAAGACCTCGCCGTGGAACTCGTTGCTCCCCGACTTGGTCAGGATATTGAACAGACCACCCGTGCTGGGGCCGTATTCGGCGCTGGCGCCCGCGGTGGTAACCTGGATCTCCCGCACGAAGTTGTAGTTGAAGTTGCTGGCGAGCACGCCGCCCACGGGGTCGGTGATGTTGAGACCGTCCACGACAAAGACGTTCTCGGTGGCCGTCGAGCCCGCCACGCCAGGGTTGCCGGGCTCGAGCGTCAGGCCCGAATCCACCACGTTGGGCACGAGGTAGAAGGCCTGCTGGAACTGCCTGCCGATGGGGAGGGATTGGAGCGTCTCCTGGCTGAGGTCGGTGCTGATCTTACTGTCCTTGAGGTCGAGCAGGGAGGGGGTGGCCCGCACCTCCAAACTGGTGCCCGTTCCGCTGAGAACCACCTGCATGGTCGTGGTGGTTCCCAGTGCCACCCGCACGTCGGACTGGATGACCTTGCTGTAGCCCTCGGCGTGGATGGAAATGGCGTAGTCGTGCGCGGGCGGGAGGTAGGCGATGAGAAAGTCTCCGTTCTCGTCCGTGGCCATGGAGCGGGCGCCCTGAAGGTGGGAGGAGGTCACCTCAACCACTGCGCCAGCGATGGGTCGCCCGTTTTCGTCCTTGACGTGCCCCGAGATGGCCCCGGTCACCGTCTGCGCAATCAGGGAAAAGGGAATGACCAGTGACGCCGCCACCACCGCCAACGCAGTACCGAACTTGCGAACCATGAGCGGGCCTCCTTTCCTTTTACCTCCGAAATGCAATGGACAAGTCATCATAATAAAACGGTGGCGAAACACCGGTCAAGCCATTCCAGGGTCCCAAATTCCGCGATGGAAACGCGGGTGCCTTCGGCTACCGCACGGGTTCACGGGGGAAAGGCGTTGTCTCCTGGACGGGGAGGGCCATTCCCTCCCCGCCCCACGGGCAAAGCCCGATGAGGCCCCACCTCCCCCTCGGCTTTCCTCGGCTGCCGGCCCGTTGTTAGAATGATTCTTTGGAGGTGACACAATGAGCGAGGCGCATCCCCTGGTGGCGGTGCTCATGGGCAGCGCATCGGACCTTCCGGTCCTCGATGCGTGCCTGAAGACGCTGGAAAGTTACTCCATTCCCTTCGAGTGCAGGATCCTCTCCGCCCACAGGACCCCTCACGAGACGGCCGCTTACGTTGAAGGGGCCGAGCAGCGGGGCATCGAGGTCATCATCGCCGCCGCGGGCATGGCGGCCCACCTGGCGGGAGTGGCGGCGGCCCATACCGCGCTGCCGGTGATCGGCATCCCCGTGGCCTCCGGCCCCCTGAACGGGCAAGACGCCCTGCTCTCCACGGTGATGATGCCCCCCGGGATGCCGGTAGCCACCGTAGCCATCAACGGTTCGGCCAACGCCGCCCATCTGGCGGCCCAGATCCTCTCTCTTTCCAGGCCGGAGCTCCGCGCCGCCATCAAGAAGTCCCGCGAGGCCAAGCGGGAGGAGATCCTGGCCAAGGACCGAAGCGCTGCGAATCGCTGAGGCCTCATCGCTTCAGCGGATAGAGGGAGATGGAGCGACGGAGGGGGGAATGGGCCCGGCGGGAACGCGCTCAACGGGTGGGAGCCCGGGCTTCAGAGGTGGGACGTGCGGACCATAGGGACCCGGGGCGAGGGCTGGATCGAGGAGGCCTGGAAACACCTAAAGGCCGGCGGTGTGCTGGCTCTTCCGACGGAAACGGTCTACGGCCTGGCGGCCTGCTTGAACGGGCCTTCGGCCGCGGAGCAGATCTTCGAACTCAAGGGCAGGCCGCAGGAGAAGCTCCTTCCCCTCCAGATGGACAGCCTGGCCCGGGTTCGAGCCTGGGGCTTTCCCTTTTCCCGGGGGGCCGAGCGGCTGGCCCTCGCCTTCTGGCCCGGCCCCCTCACCCTCGTCCTCCCCAGGCCGCCCAGGTGCCCGGCCTGGTTCGCTCCCGGAGGCTCCACGCTGGCCGTGAGGGTTCCCGACCATCCCGTTGCCCTGCGGTTGCTCGCCAAGGCCGAGGACCCCTTGGCGGTGACCAGCGCCAACCTGAGCGGTGAGCCGCCCTGTCTCGATGCCCAGGCGGTGGCTCGCGCCTTTCCGGGGGCCCCTCTCCTCGTGCTGGACGGCGGGAGGGCGCCGGGAGGCCTGCCCTCCACGGTGGTCGCGGCCGCCGGCGAGGAACCGGTGGTCCTCCGGGAGGGACCCATCGGCGCCCTGCGCATCCGGGAGGCGTGGCATGGCGGCCCTTGAGGCGAGGCGGCTGGTCGTTCTGACCGGCGCCGGGATCTCTGCAGAGAGCGGGTTGGGGACGTTTCGGGGAAGGGGCGGCCTCTGGGAGAACGAGCCCGTGCAGGCGGTGGCCACCCCCCAGGCTTTCGCCAAGGATCCCCTGAAGGTGTGGCGCTTCTACGAGGCGCGTCGGCACCAGGCCGCGCGCGCCGAACCCAATGCGGCCCATCGGGCGCTGGCGGAACTGGGCCGGCGCCTCGGCCCCCGGCTCATCCTCATCACCCAGAACGTGGACGGCCTGCACCAGGCCGCGGGGAGCCAGGAGGTCCTGGAGCTTCACGGAAGCCTCTGGCGCCTGCGCTGCACCGTCTGCGGCGCGGAGGCCGAGGACCGGACCGTGCCCCTTCCCGCTCTGCCGCCACGCTGCGGATCCTGCGGGGCCCTGCTGCGCCCGTGCGTGGTCTGGTTCGGCGAGTTTCTTCCTGAAAAGGTCCTGGCGAAGTCCGTGGCGGCGGCCCAGGACTGCGCCCTTTTCCTGGTCGTGGGGACCTCGGCGGTGGTGGAGCCCGCCGCGAGCCTAGCGAGGGTGGCCGAAACCTGCGGCGCCGCGCTCTGGGAGGTGAACCCCGAGGCCACTCCGCTCTCCCAGCTCTGCCAGAGGTCGTGGAGGCTTCCGGCCGGGGAGGCGATGGACGAGGTCGTGGAGGAGGCCCTGAAGACGCTGGAGGCGCGCTGACCTCTGGAGCCGGAGGATTCGTAATGAGGGGATGAGGGGATTCCGAGAGGAGGCTACTGCCGCTGCTTCCCTTAACCCCTGTCCCTTGTCCCCTTCCCCTCGGCACTTTGACGCCCCGCAAGCCCGCTGATAGACTCTCCCCTGCGTAATGGCGCTCGTTCAATCCCAAGAGGAGGCATGAAATGGCCAAGAAACCGACGGTCTATAAAAATTACATCAACGGGGAGTGGGTCGCCTCGGCCACCCGGAAGACCTTCGCGAACGTCAACCCCGCCGATACCGACGATGTGATCGGGTACTTTCAGGACAGCGACGAGCGCGACGTGAACGCCGCCGTGGCGGCTGCCAAGGCGGCCTTCCAGAGGTGGCGCTTGGTGCCCGCGCCCAAGCGCGCCGAGCTGGTCATGAAACTCGGCCTCTGGCTCAAGGAGAACAAGGAGCGGCTGGCCCATGACGCCACCCGGGAGATGGGGAAGATCCTCACCGAGACCCGCGGCGATGTGCAGGAGGGCATCGACATGGCCCTCTTCATGGCAGGCGAGGGACGCCGCATGTACGGCGAAACCACCCCGAGCGAGCTTCCCAACAAGTTCGCCATGGCGGTCCGCCAGCCCATCGGCGTCTGCGCCCTCATCACGCCCTGGAACTTTCCCATGGCCATCCCGACCTGGAAGATGATGCCGGCACTGGTGTGCGGAAACACGGTCGTGATCAAACCGGCCACCCTCACACCGCTGACCGTCTGGAACCTCGTCAAGGGCGCCGAGGAGGTGGGCTTCCCCAAGGGCGTGGTCAACTACGTCACCGGCTCCGGCCGGAAGGTGGGTAACCCCCTCTGCGAACACCCCGACGTGTCCCTCGTCTCCTTCACGGGCTCCACCGACGTGGGGCGTCAGATCAATCTCGCCTGCGCCAAGGACTTCAAGCGCGTGGGTCTGGAGATGGGCGGGAAGAACGCCGTCATCGTTATGGACGACGCCAACCTGGACCTGGCCGTGGACGGGGTGCTCTGGGGCGCCTTCGGCACCACCGGACAGCGCTGCACGGCCACGAGCCGATGTCTCGTTCAAAAGGGGATCTACAAGAAGTTCCTCGACGCCCTGGTCAAGCGCGCTAAGGCCCTCAAGATCGGCAACGGCCTGGACGAGAGCGTGGAGATGGGCCCGGCGGTGGATGAGGCCCAGCTCAACACCGATCTGGAATACATTGCCATCGGAAAGAAGGAGGGCGCCAAGCTCCTCTGCGGTGGGAAGCGGCTCACAGGCAAGTCCTACGCCAAGGGCTTCTTCCTGGAGCCGACCATCTTCGCCGACGTGAAGCCGTCCATGCGCATCTTCAAGGAGGAGATCTTTGGTCCGGTCCTCTCGGTGGTGCCCTTCAATACCTTCGAGGAGGGCATCGCGCTTCAGAACGACTGCGCCTACGGTCTCTCGGGTGCCATCTACACTCAGGACGTGAACAAGGCCTTCGCGGCCATGCGCGACGTACACACCGGTCTTTTCTACGTCAACGCCCCCACCATCGGCGCCGAGAATCACCTGCCCTTTGGCGGCGTGAAGCAGACCGGCAACGGCCACCGAGAAGGCGGCAAGGAGGCCCTGGACCTCTTCTCCGAGTGGAAGGCCGTCTACGTGGACTTTTCTGGAAGCCTACAGCGCGCCCAGATCGACACGGACGCCATCGTCAAGGTGGAGTAGCGGCAAGGTCGGGGCCTGGGAGGAAAGAACCCGAGGGCTGAGCGAGGGGGACCTTTCGCTTCTGGCGGAGCTCCCGCTCCCAGAGCGTTCCTGCCCCGATGACGGTGGGCCCGGCGGAAACGCCGGGCCCTTTTCTCGGCCTCGAGCCCCTATCTCGCCGGACTGGGGCCGGCTACCGGCCGGCGCCCGCCTGTTACCTTTTGCCGAGTATTTCATCTTGCAATACCTCGGGGGCCCGGTTACCGGGAAAGGAGGCTTGCCATAGGACCCGCCCCGAAGTGGACCTGTACCGCGACGATCTGAGAACGGTTGGTTGAGCCGGACTCGGGGGCCCGGTTACCGGAAAGGAGGGTTGCCAAAGGACCCGCCCCGCAGTCGTTTCCCAGTACAGACGAGACTTTGGGACAAGGAGTCCGACATGTTCAAGCCTCGAATAGACCGGCGGAGCCTCGTGGCCGCCGGGACAGTTATTTTGTTGCTCCTCGGCCTGGCAACCAGCTTGGCCGTTTACTCCGACAGGCGTAGCGGAACATCGAGCAGCTATACGGTGCTGGCCTGGAACGATCTGGGCATGCACTGCATCAGCCCCCGCTTCGCCCAGATGGCCATTCTTCCTCCCTACAACAACCTCATGGTCCAGGTCATCAAGCGCGGCGACGAACCTCAGCTCGTCACCTCGGGCATCACCGTCTCCTACAACTTTCCTCAGAACACCACCACGGTCGGTAAGACCGACTTCTGGACTTACGCTCAGGCCCTCTTCGGCGTGGCCCTTCCTCAGGGCAAAGGGCTCACGGGCAACGGGCTCTCCGGCAACATGGTCCTCAACACCAGCCCCTTCCCTCACTACGAAGCCACCGGCATTCCGCTGCTTCCTTACAACGACGATATGACCTGGAATCCCTACCAGACAGCCGTGATCACGGTGAAATCGTCCTCAACGGGAAAGATCCTCTCGCAGATCCAGGCCACGGCCCCCATCTCCGACGAAATGAACTGCCAGAAGTGCCACGCCGACGGAGGAGTGGGTACGGGCGGATTCTCCAGCGGCACGCCCGAGGGCAACATCCTGATGCTCCACGACGCCACCTACGGGACCAACCTCTACGACCACCAGCCGGTGCTTTGCTCGAGCTGTCACAGCGATAATGCGCTCGGCATGCCGGGGAGCTACGGCGTTCCCTCCCTCTCCCTCGCCATGCACCTCAAGCACGGCTCCCTATCCCAGGCCGACCAACCCGCCTGCTACGACTGCCACCCCGGCGCCAAGACCCAGTGCAACAGGAGCGCCATCGAGGAGATGGGCCCCAACAGTCCCACCGATCCCAACTGCCAGCACTGCCACGGCACCCTGGCCAACGTGGCGGCGACCATTCAGCAGGGACGCAGGCCCTGGCTCGACGAGCCGAACTGCGGAGACTGCCACGACGGCTCCAACATGAACACGGGATCGGTGCTCTACCGCAACAGCGTGGGACACCACGGCGTGGCTTGCGCCGCATGCCACAACAGCCCGCACGCGTGGTACCCCTCCATGCGGGCCGCCGACAACTGGCAGCCCATCAACTACCAGGGCACTTCAGGATCCATCGGCCAGAAGTGCAGCGCCTGCCACACCAACTCACCCGATTCCTCCGAAGGTCCGCACGGTGGAAGCGGCGGAGGAGACGGCGGAGGTGGAGACGACTGATCCCCATCGCGCCTCTTTTCATCCATACCGGGGCCCGGTCCATCCGGGCCCCGGACCCGTTCGTAACGGAAGCCCGCCGCCGTTCCAGGGAACGTGGCCAAGCCGTTCCACGCCTCCTCCTTCGCGCGCTTTGGTGACCTGACCCACACCTCGGGCATGCGGATCCCCCGCCTGACGCTAAGGCCGTTTTCTGGTAGAATGCGTCGCACGGGTTCCTCGGCCGCCGAGAACCTGTCGGCAGAGCGCTGGGAGGACATCATGAGCGGAGAATTGGACCGGGAACGCTGGCTTCAGCTCGCCAGGGCGAATGCCGAGGTCATCCGGACGGAGATCGTCAAGCTCAGAGGTTTCGTCGAGGGCGATTCAGCCGCCCAGTACGTCGACTTCTGGGCGCAGGCCAGGGAGATCACCTCCCAGTTCAAGTCCTTCAAACCCCTCGAACCGGAGGAGCGGGAGCAGCTCTGGAAGGACTTCCACGACCTCTGCAAGCAGACCCGTTCCCGTCAAGATGGGGAGAGGGCCAAGCTTCGAGAGGAGTCCCAGCTCAAGCGCGCCGCCATCGAGGCCCTCACCGAAGAGGCGGTGAGCCTCAACGATCAGGCCTCCACGCTTGAGGAGTTGGAGCGCGCCCAGTCCGCCCTGAATCGGGCCCTGGCGCTCATGAAGAACCAGGATCCCCTGTCCGTCTCCTCCGCCGCAGCCGAAGCGGTTTCCTCCTCGGACGAGAAGACCGAGGGCGATTCGGGGTCACCCAACCCCTCGGGAGCCGACCCCCTCGTCACGGCCAGGCTTTTGAAAGAGGATCGCGAGTCGTGCTGGATCCGCTGGCTTGAAGCCAGGGAGGCCATCCGGAAGCACCGCGGTGAATTCCGCCAGAAGCTGTTCGGCGAGCTGGAGGAGCGTGCCGCCGCCCTGCTCGCCGCAGCCGAGAGCGAGGAACCGCACGGCGTCCAGGGGCAGATTCGGGACTTCCAGTTGGAGTTGAAGGGCTCGCCCATGCCGCCTCCCAAGGCTGAAAAGATCCGCGAAACTTTGAGAAACGCTTGGAAGCGTTGCTCCGAACGCATCGAAGAGGGCCGCCAGCAGCGACGGCGCCAGCACGACGACTGGGTTGAACGCATGCGCGAGCACCTCCAGCGTTGGGAGATCACCCTCCTCAAGAACCAGTTCTATCAGGAGCGCCTCGCCGCAGAGATTGCGGATCTGGACACCAGGATCGCCTCGGCCACCGAGCCCGGCCTCTCCGAGCGCATGACGAGGTGGGTCGAGGAGAAGCGCGGCCGCATGGAGAAGGTCAAGGAGACGGCCGCCGAGCTCCAGGAAAAGGTTCGTTCGGTGCGATCGCGGCTCGGCAAGGATGCTCCGCCACCCCTCAGGGTGGAAGACCTGCCTCCGGGCACGCTCGAGGCCCCGGCGCCGCGCGAGCCCCGTGAACCCAGGGTGGAGGACGCGCCCAGGCGCGAGCGGCCGGCACCGAGGTCTGCCAGGCGCTCGGAGGAACGCCCCGTGAAGATGAAGGAGACGCCCCCGCCGGGGCTGAATCTCGGCGAGCTGCTGGCCGAGAAGCTCGGTTTGGTGGTGGCCGGCTCCAACTCGGACGGCAACCACTGAGGCCCTCTCAGGCTTCCCAGGAAATGCGAACGGCCGCCCGCACGGGCGGCCGTTCCGATTGGGGGAGTCCCCACGGGAAGCCGCTCCGCGGCGGGCCTCCCGCGGCCGGGCGGCCCGTTTCACCCCTTGGGATTGCAGGTGAGCCCTCCGGGCTCGCCCACGAGGGCGGGCTCGAAGCGCTTGCCCATGGGGCTCCACTCGCCCGCCCTCCTCTGCATGAGCTTCACTCGGCCCACGGCGGTCCAAGAGGCGCTGCTGTCGTAGTCCCACCCCAGCGTCTTGCTGTCGCCGGCCCCCAGCGTCGTGATGAGGAAGCGGTTGGCCAGGCCGCCGAAGTAGTCCGCCTGCTCCGCGGGCACCGGCGAGTCTCCGCCCGAGGGGTCCACGGGGAACCATCCGTAATTGGGCAGGTACACCTCCACCCACCGGTGGAACACGTCGTCCCTGGAGGCGTCATCGCCCCGGATCACCACGGAGCCCGCATAGCGCGCCGGCAGGCCAGCGGCGTGGCACATGGCCAGCATGACGAAGGTGTACTCGGAGCAGGAGCCCGAGCCGCGCGCCAGGACCGTGGGCGCCACGTTCCATCCCCCCGCCAGCTCGTAGTGCATGTGGTCCTGGATGTACTGGTTGATCTTGCGCGCCATCCAGTAGGGGTTGTGCTCCCCGCCGAGGGCCTCCTTCACCGCTCTTTCGATCACCGGGTCGGTCATCACGAGCTTGCTGCTGTCCTGGGTGTAGGCCTTCCGGATCGCCTCCGGGATCTCCTCCAGCTTGCCCACCCTCTCGGGATCGACGAACCACCGAACCCGGTAGAGTTCAGCTTTCACCCGCATGACGGCCGTGACCTCCTGGTCGGGCTTCACGTCGTGGAAGGCGAAGTGGGCGCACTTCTGCCCCCACTGGTCCGTCACGAAATCCGCGGGGCTCGGCTCGAACCGCGGGGGGGCGAGCAGTTTCTGGTTGGGCAGGTCCTGCGGAACGGCGATATAGACATCCAGGCTCTTCACGACCCCCGGCCCAAAGTTTCGCCAGGCCTCGGTGTAAACCATCTCCTCGCGCTTGGGATCGCGCGTGACGTAAGGGGCCGAACTGGTCACCTGAAGCTCGTAGAGGGTCCGCGTCTCGTAGTCCGCGCACCAGAGGTGGTGCCCGTCCCAGGCCAGGCCCGCGGGATAGGGACCGGGAGAGGGGAAGTCGGCCAGCACGGCGCCGCTGGCGGGATCGACCTCGTAGATGGCGTCGGTGATCCGGTCGCTCACCCAGAGGTGCGCGCCGTCGAAGGCCATGCCGATCTCCTCGGTGCGGCGGGATCCGCCGCCCGTGGGACAGGTGAAGCTCTTGAAGGTCGTCCCGTCCTCGTCGTCCAGCCGATTGATCACCCCCGCCCTGGCGTCCACCGTCCAGAGGGCCTCGCCGTCCCACGCGATCCCTTCGGCCGTATCGGTGTCCAGGGCGAGGGCGCGAAGCGTGACGCGCGTGGTGGGATTCAGGGCGTAGGCGGTCTTGTCGGAGAGGTCCAGGCACCAGAGCTTGGAGCCATCCCACGCGAGTCCCATGGGCGAATAGCCTGGAGCATCCACGCTCTCCTCGACCTTGCCGTCTGAAGGATTCAACCGGTAGAGCTTGGCCGAGTCGAAATCGGCTACCCACAGACGGCTCCCATCCCAGGTCAGGCCGGTGGGAGTCTTGAGGTCAAGCGGGAACTGCCTGAGGACCTTTCCGGGAACTTCCTGGGCCAGCGCGCCCAGGGCGAACAGACTTCCAGCCAGCGCCAGCGCCAGCCCCATCGCGGGTCTATTCATCGCCTCCTCCTCGAGTTTTGCGGAGATCCCCACTCCCAAGAGACGATTCTACCCTCCCGCCCCGAATCGGACCAGCGGGCCATTGGACCCAAATTCCGCGATGGAAACGCGGGTGCCTCCGGCTACCGCTCGGGTTCACCGGGGAAAGGCGTTATCTCCTGGACGGGGAGGGCCATTCCCTCCCCGCTCCACGGGCAAAGCCCGTGGAGGCTCACCCCGCCCTTGGTGCCCTCTCGCCCTTGGCTCGAGGGCGCCCCAATCCCTTGATAGGTGACAAAGGCCTCTTCTTCAATGGCTTGCTCCGCCTGCTTCCCATGTTCTTTCCCCCGTTCCATCGCGAGATTGGGGCTGGAAAACCCTGCATCACGCCTGTTCAACATAGACTGCCCTGCCGGGTCCGAACCACGGCTGGGTCTGGGCCGCGCCTTTGGCGCGGCGCTGGGGGCCTGGGCCGGGCGCGTCCACGCGAGCGTGGCTCCGCTCCGGAAGGCAAACCCCTCAATTGGACAGCCATGACCCTGCACGATCGATGCGGCATTCAGCGCCGCGACCAGCGCCGGACGGACGTTCGCTTGGCGGCTGCCAGCCGGTGCCGAGTCGGCGGGTCTGGGTGGTGAGCGGTGGTCACTTGCGCGGCACAGGTCGCCGGCCACGGGCGGAGCCCCGTTCCGCGGGCGGCTCGCCCGGAGGGAAGCCGGACGAGAATGGAGGCCATACGGCCCGTTCGGATCACCCTCCCGACAGTCCCTTCAGGAAGGCCTCATTGGATTCGAATTCCCCGAGTTTGTTCAGGAGCAGCTCCATGGCTTCGACGGTGGAGAGCGGGTTGAGGATCTTGCGCAGGATCCACATCCGGTTCAGTTCGAACTCGCCGGTGAGCAGCTCCTCCTTGCGGGTGCCCGACTTGTTGATGTCGATGGCGGGGAAGACCCGCTTGTCCACGAGCTTACGGTCCAGGTGGATCTCCATGTTGCCCGTGCCCTTGAACTCCTCGAAGATGACGTCATCCATTCGGGAGCCCGTGTCCACCAGCGCCGTGGCGATGATGGTCAGGGAGCCTCCCTCCTCGATGTTCCGCGCCGCGCCGAAGAAGCGCTTCGGCTTCTGGAGGGCGTTGGCGTCGAGACCTCCCGAAAGGACCCGGCCCGAAGGGGGCGTCACGGTGTTGTAGGCCCTCGCCATGCGGGTGATCGAGTCCAGCAGGATGACCACGTCTCGGCCCTGTTCCACCAGGCGCTTGGTCTTCTCCATCACCATCTCGGCCACCTGGACGTGGCGCGTGGGGGGCTCGTCGAAGGTGGAGGCCTGGACCTCGCCCTTCACCGAGCGCTGCATGTCCGTCACCTCCTCGGGCCGCTCGTCGATGAGCAGGACCAGGAGGTAGGCCTCGGGATGGTTGGCCGTGATGGCGTGGGCGATGGCCTGCAGCAGCATGGTCTTGCCGGTCCGCGGCGGGGCCACGATGAGGCCGCGCTGGCCGAAACCGATGGGCGTCACCATGTCCAGCACTCGCCCGGACATGGCCTCACGGCTGGTTTCGAGCTTGATGCGCCGGTTGGGGTAGATGGGCGTCAGCGCGTCGAACCACATGCGGTCCCGCGTCTTGGTCGTGGATTCGAAGTTGATGGCGTCCACCTTGATGAGGGCGAAGTACTTTTCACCCTCCTTGGGCGGACGCACCTGGCCCGAAATGGTGTCGCCGGTTCGCAGGCCGAACTTCTTGATCTGGGAGGGGCTTACGTAGATGTCGTCGGGGCCGGGAAGGTAGTTGTACTCGGGCGCCCTCAGGAAGCCGAATCCGTCCTGAAGGATCTCCAGTACCCCCTCGGCGAAGATGAATCCGTTGGCCTCGGCCTGGGATTTGAGGATCTGGAAGATGAGCTCCTGACGCTTCAGGGACGAAATACCCTCGATCTCGTACTCCCTCCCCAGCTTCAGCAGATCCTGGTAGCTCATGTCGTGCATTTTGGCCAAGTCTAGATTTTCCGTCCGCCCTTTGTTCATGCCGTTTGCTCCATATACTCCTCGATGAGCCGAAGTACCCTTTTCGCACCCTCATTCGTCACAGCCGAAAAGGGGATGGGCTCCTGATCCGCCCCCAGGCCCAGCGCATCGGCGATGGCCGTGGCCCTCCCTTTCCAACGTCCTCTCGAAATCTTGTCCACCTTCGTCATCACCACGCTGAAGGGCCGGCCGTAGTGGCGAAAGTAGGACACCATCTGCCGGTCCCCTGCGCTGGGCTCGCGCCTGGCATCCACCAGCAGGATTCCTCCGCCCCTGGCCGGTCTCGCCAGGTAGGCCTCCACGAGGTCGGCCCAAGCCCGCTTGACCGGCAGGGGAACCTTGGCAAACCCGTAACCCGGAAGGTCCACCACATAGCCCCTTCCCCCGACATTCACAAAGAACACGGCGCCCGTGCGTCCGGGGGAGTTGCTGACCCTCATGAATCCCTTCCTCCCGGTCAAGGTGTTGATGAAGGAGGACTTCCCCACGTTGGATCGCCCGATGACCGGAACTTCCGGAAGGGTAGGCACGGGAAGCTGGCCGCGGTTTGCGGCGACCCTCTCCAACTGCGCGGCCAATTCGTTCAATCCTACACCCCAATGGCGCGGCCCACGATGCGCTCCGCCCCTAGAACCTTATGCGGGGTAAGCGTCCGGACTTGCCTTGCTCGTTCTGCGAACCGGATTCCGGAGGCTTCAGGGCCTCTTCTCGGGCTGTGCCGCGTCCGGCTTTTCTAGCAGAAGTGACGGATGGGACCGGTACGGATCCTTGCGGAACGCGTGCCCGATGACCTCCTCCAGTGACTCCACGAAGTGGAACACCATCCCCTGCCGTAGGCTCTCGGGCACCTCGGAAACGTCCTTCTCGTTGTCCCTGGGCAGGATCACCTCCGTGATGTCGTGCTGTTTGGCGGCCAGGATCTTCTCCTTGAGCCCACCCACGGGCAGGACCTTGCCCCTCAAAGTGATCTCTCCGGTCATGGCCACGTCGTGCCTCACGGGCATGCCCGTGAAGGTGGAGATCATGGCCACGCCGAGGGCGATTCCGGCCGAGGGTCCGTCCTTGGGGATGGCTCCCTCCGGCACGTGGATGTGAACGTCGTGATTCGAGTAGAAGTCCCTGGCGAGCCCAAGGTGCTCGGACTGTCCGCGGATAAAGGAGAGGGCCGCCCGCGCGGATTCCTGCATGACCTCGCCCAGCTGGCCGGTGAGGATCAGTTCGCCCTTGCCCTGCATGAGGCTGGATTCCACGAGGAGGATGTCCCCGCCGTTCTGCGTCCAGGCCAGCCCGACGGAGATCCCCACCTCGTCCCCGGGGAGGACCTTTCGCGTCTTGAACCTCGCGACGCCCAAGTATTCCTCCGCCTTCGCGGGGTTGATGACCTCGTGGGCCCTTCGGTGCTCCTTGACCACCTTGTGCGCCACCTTGCGGCACACGGAGGCGACTTCCCTCTCCAGGTTGCGAACCCCGGCTTCGCGGGTGTAGCCGTCAATGATGAAGGACAGACCATCGTCCGTGAACTCCAGGTCCTTGACCCTCAGCCCGTGGCTCTTCCGCTGCTTGGGGATCAGGTAGCCCTTGGCGATGGAGAGCTTTTCGGGAAGGGTGTAGCCGGAGAAGGAGACCACCTCCATCCGGTCCAGTAGGGCGGGCGGGATGGTATGGGTCACGTTGGCCGTGGTGATGAAGAAGACCTTCGATAGGTCGAAGGGAACGTCCACGTAGTGGTCCACGAAGGCGTTGTTCTGCTCGGGATCCAGGACCTCCAGCAGGGCCGAGGAGGGATCGCCCCGGTAGTCGGCGCCCAGCTTGTCCACCTCGTCCAGAAGGAACACGGGGTTCTGCGTCCCGGCCCTCTTGAGGAGCTGGATGATCTGGCCGGGAAAGGCCCCGATGTAGGTGCGGCGGTGGCCCTTGATCTCGGCCTCGTCGTGCACGCCGCCGAGCGAAAGCCTCACGAACTCCCGCCCCATGCTCCGCGCGATGGACCGGGCCACGGAGGTCTTCCCCACACCGGGCGGCCCCACGAAGCACAGGATGCTGCCCTTGTGCTCCTTGGCGAGCTGTCGCACGGAGAGGAACTCCAGGATCCGCTCCTTCACCTTCTCGAGCCCGTGGTGGTCCTCGTCGAGGATCTTCCGGGCCCGGTGGATGTCGGTATTGTCCTTGCTCGCCTTGGACCACGGGAGGGCCAGAAGCCAGTCGATGTAGGAGCGGGAGACGGTGGCTTCGGCCGAAACCGGCGGCATGATCTCCAGCCGCTTGAGCTCGGAGATGGCCTTCTCCTTGGCCAGCTCCGTCATGCCGGCCTTCTCGATCCGCTCCCGGAGCTCCTCGATCTCGTTCGTGGAGTCCTCGCGGCCGAGCTCCTTCTTGATGAGCTTCATCTTCTCGTTGAGGTAGTACTCTTTCTGGGTCTTCTCGATCTGCTTTTCCACCTCTTTGTTGAGGCGCTGATCGAGGTGGGCCTGCTCGATCTCGGAACCCAGGAGCCGCTTCACCAGCTTGAGCCGGTCCAGGGTGGGCACCGTCTCCAGGATTTTCTGCTTGAGAGCCGTCTGAATGGAGAGGTAGGAGGCGACCTGGTCGCAGAACCGTCCGGGGTCCTCGGGATTGAGTGAGGAAGCGCTGACCGACCCGTAAAAGCCCTGCTGCTTGCGGACAAACTCATCGAAGCTCCGGCTCACCTCGAAGGCCAGAGCCTCCGTCTCCACCTCCACCGGGGAGGGGTCCGGAACGGTCTCCACGCAGGCGTGGGGGACCTTCTCGTCGAGCAGGAAATCCTTCGCGAAGCCCCGGCTGAGACCCTCCACGAGCACCTTGAGATGGCCGCTGGGGAGCGAGAGGGACTGGACCACCTGCGCCAGCACCCCCATCCGGTGGAGCCCGGCGGAAGAGGGCTCCTGGGCCTGCGGGTCCTGCTGAAGCGACAGGAAAACGCGGCGGTCGGAGGCCAGGGCCGCCTCCACGGCGGCGATGGAATTCGTCCGGCCGACGATGAAGGGCCGGACGGAGTGCGGGAAGACCACCATGTCCCTCAGGGTGATGAGGGGGACGACCTCCAGGTTGGGGGCTCCTGGTGGAGAGGCGAAAAGTTCTTTCATGAGGGAACCTTTTTGCCGGGCGCGATTCAGCCGGCGTGCTCCATCAGCATGATGGGCTTGGCGCTGGCCAGGACGACGTCGCGCGTGATGACCACTTCCTTGACGTTGCTCTGCGAAGGGATGTCGTACATGAGTTCGAGCATGAGGTCTTCCATGATGATCCGCAATCCCCGGGCTCCCACGCCCCGGGCGATGGCCTCCTTGGAAATCTCCTCCACGGCCTCCGCCGTGAAGGTGAGCTTTACGCCCTCCATTTCGAAGATCTTCTGGAACTGCTTGACCAGGGCGTTGCGGGGCTGGGTCAGGATCGTCTTCAGGGCATCGAGATCCAGCTCGTTCAGGGCCGCCACGACGGGCACCCGGCCGACGAACTCCGGGATCATCCCGTATTTGATGAGGTCCTGCGGCTGCACGAGGTGGAGGAGGTCGCTCAGGCTCTTGGGGTCGCCCTGCTCGGGAACGCCGCCGTACCCGATGGAGGACTTGTGCAGGCGCCGTTCAATGATCTTGTCCAAACCCACGAAGGCGCCCCCACAGATGAAGAGGATGTTGGTCGTGTCAATCTGGATGAACTCCTGGTGGGGGTGCTTCCTGCCGCCCTGAGGAGGCACGTTGGCGACGGTCCCCTCCAGGATCTTCAGGAGGGCCTGCTGGACTCCCTCGCCCGAGACGTCGCGGGTGATCGAGGGGTTCTCGCCCTTCCTGGCGATTTTGTCGATCTCGTCCACGTAGACGATACCCCGTTCGGCCCGCACCTTGTCGCCGTCGGCGTTCTGGAGCAGCTTGAGGAGGATGTTCTCCACGTCCTCACCCACGTAGCCCGCCTCCGTCAGGGTGGTGGCATCGGCAATGGCGAAGGGAACCTGTAGGAGCCGGGCGAGGGTCTGGGCTAGAAGGGTCTTCCCCGTCCCCGTGGGGCCTACGAGGAGGATGTTGGATTTCTGGACCTCCACGTCCCCGCGCCGCACGTTCAGCTGGGTCCGACGGTAGTGGTTGTACACCGCCACCGCGATCCGCTTCTTGGCGAAATCCTGGCCAATCACGTACTCGTCCAGGAAGGTCTTGACCTCCTTGGGCTTGGGGAGAGGGTTGCGGCCTTTCTCGTCCTTTTCGACGTCTTCGGCCAGGATTTCGTTGCAGGTGTCCACGCACTCATTGCAGATGTACACGTTGGGCCCCGCGATCAATTTCTTGACCTCGCGCTGGGGCTTGTTGCAGAAGCTGCACCTGAGTTCGTTGTCCGCGTAACCTCGGCTCATCTACCTTCCCTCCGCCACCGGGGTATCCAGAGCAATGCTCGGCCAGGCCGTTTTATTTCTCCGGTATCCCATGGTGCGTAAGGATCTTGTCCACGATCCCGTACTCCAGCGCGTGTGCCGGCGTCATGATGAAATCCCGGTCGCAGTCGGCCCGGATGGTCTCGATCGGCCGCTCCGTATGACTGGCGAGGATCTGAAATATGGCCTCCCGCATTCTCAGGATCTCCTTCGCCTGGATGTCTATGTCGCTGGCCTGCCCGCTCACGCCGCCCAAGGGCTGGTGGATGATGATCCGGGAGTTGGGAAGCGCGAAGCGCTTGCCCTTGGTCCCGGCGGCCAGCAGAACGGCCGCCATGGATGCAGCTTGGCCGATGCAGATCGTGTTGATGTCCGGCTTCACGAACTGCATCGTGTCGTAAATGGCCAGACCGGAGGTCACGGAACCTCCCGGGCTGTTGACGTACAGCCAGATGTCGCGCTGCGGGTCCTCAGCTTCGAGAAAGAGGAGCTGGGCGATGACCAGATTCGCCAGATGATCGTCGATCTCCTCGCCCACGAAGATGATGTTGTCCTTGAGCAGCCGGGAGTAGATGTCGTAGGACCGCTCACCGCGGTTGGTCTGCTCCACGACTATCGGAATCAGGGGCATTCAATCCCTCCTGTGTGGCGGATTTCCCCTCCGTGAATGTAACCGAAGCTTGAGAAAGAAGCAAGTCCAGGGCCTTCTGGTGAAGAAGAAGGCGCTGCACCATGTCGATCTGCTTCTCCTTCACCGCGTGGCTCTTGAGCTGAGCGGCCGTGACCCGGGTGCCCTCGGCCTTGCGCTCGAAGTAGGCGTCCACCTCCGCATCCGAGACCGTCAGGCCCTTGGCCGATGCGACGGATTCGAAGAGATAGTACGCCTTCACCTTGCGCTCCGCGATGGGCCGGCGGGACTTGGCGATCTCCTCCCAGTTCATGTCGGCCTTCTCCAGGTCTACTCCCTGCCTGGTCATTTCCTCGGCCAGCTCCTCGAGGTCGTTTCTCAATTGGCGGTCCACCAGCGTGGGCGGGGCCGGAAACGGGTAGCGCTCGAGCAGCTCTCCCACCAGGCGCTCCTCCTCGATGCCGCGCACCTCCGAGGCGAAGCGGGCTTCCATGTCATTTCGGACCTGCCCCTTGAGGGCATCGAGGCTCTCGGCCCCGAGATCCTTGGCCAATTCGTCGCCCAGCTCGGGAACCTCACGGCGCACCACCTTGACCACGTTGAGCGTGTACTCCCCGGGCGCCAGGTGCCCAGGCCCGTGGTCGTGCTCGTGGGCGTGACCCTCCTCGTGGCCGTGGTCCTCCTGAGGAACCGAAAGCTTCAACAGGTCTCCCGGCTTGGCCCCGACGAGGACTCTTTCAGCGGGATGCTCACTCTTGGAGAGGGCGCAGAAAAAGCGCTCCTGCCCCTTGCTCTGCCCCTTACGCTGGAGGGTCGTCACCGCGAAATCGCCCTCCGCCGCGGGACCCTCCTGGGGCTTCATCACCGCCGCCCTCTGCCTGAGGGACTCGAGAGCTCGTCCGACCTGCTCCTCGGAGACCTCGACCTTGGGCACCTCGATGGTGATTCCAGCGGCCTCCACCGCGGGAACCTGCGGAGCCTCTTCGGCCACCAGGGTGCATCGGAATGGTTCCCCCTCTTCGAGATGCACCTCCTGGGCGTAGGGCTCCACCACCGGCTTGAGGCCGTACTGTTCGACCATGCTCTTGGCCGTGTCCGCCAGCAGGTGATCCAGGACCTCTTCTCGGATCTCCCGCCGAAACCGCGATCGCACCATGGACTCGGGGGCCTTGCCCGCCCGGAAACCGGGCAGTCTCACCTGGCTCCTGAGGGTGCGCGCCACTTCGGAGAACCGCGGGGCGATCTCTTCCCATGAGGCGACCGCCTCGTACAGCCGCTGGCACCCATCTTCTCGCTTGAATGTGATGTCCATCCTGAATCCTTTATCTTTGTGGAGCTCCCTGCGGCCTCCCTCTGAGGCCGGCTCTTCCCGCGGCTTCGACCCATTTCCGGCGGGCCTTCTCGGCCTCACCCCGCCCAGACGCCCGCACGAGCCATCCGTGCCCCGCGCGGGCAGCCATCCTCGATCAACTGGTGCGAAAGGGGGGACTCGAACCCCCACGGGTTGCCCCACAGGATCCTAAGTCCTGCGCGTCTGCCAGTTCCGCCACTTTCGCCCATCTCACTACCTGCGTTGTCCTCCGGAGCCTCCGTGGATTTTCCGGGCAGAGGCAACCTGGCGTGGGATGCGGTCTGACGTGGAGATTGCCGCCGGGCGAGCACTTCTGCCAGCGAACGCTCCGCCCCGGATACTTGGCGCGCCCGCCCCGACTCGAACGGGGGACCTGCGGCTTCGAAGGCCGACGCTCTATCCGGCTGAGCTACGGGCGCACACGGAAGAACTCCCCCGGACCTCGTTCTAATACCACATTACCCTCTCCGGACGCAATTCCGTCGACTTTTCTGCCCGATTCATCAGATGGGGATCTCGCGCTGCTGGTTCCCGCAGCAGGCGATGAGCCGGGGCAGGGCCTGCATCTTCTCGAAACGGGAGGGCCCGCGATGCATGACCAGACTGAAGGACGCGCCGAGCTTCCGGAGCTTCTCCAGAACGTGATTGCGCTGCCGGCTTGAACCATCGGTCACCGCAACGTAGACGGCCAGGGGCGTGAGCGTCACCAGGAGCGCGTTGCCCAATTGGCACAGGGCACTCAGATCTTCGAGCTCGGCCTCCACGAGGGCGCCCAGCACCCTCCGCGCGGGAAGGGCCAGTTTCTCATCCTCCAGTTGGGCCGAGGCGAGGATCAGGAAGCCAGCCGCTCTTGCGTTCATGACCGGATCAAGCATGGGCCGGAAGACGGCCAGCCGGTCCCTGTCCTTGGGACGCACGTCTAGGAATCCCAGGCCCGCCGGATTGGAGTAGTCCGACACCAGGAGCCTGGCGACCTTCTCCACCCCCTCCAGATAGCGGGGATCCAACGTGGACTGGTATAGGGCCAGCCGCGCGTAGCCGAGTTCCACCTGGGCGCCGAGGTACGCCGCACCGAGCGCCTCACCGGTTCTGGAGTGGGCGAGGGCTCCATCCGGTCCCATCAGGTCGCTCTCGAGCCGGCCATGGACCCGCTGGGCGAAGTTCAGGTAGGCCCTTTCCCCCAGAAATTGCCACCCGTTGCACAGGGCCCTCACGGCCAGTGCGTTGGGCGGCGCCAAGGCCGCCGCATTCAGCTGCGGCGGCCGCACGCGCCGTCGCTCTTCTCCGCTCAGCGCGTAGTAGGAATCGTCATCCCGCTGCGCGGCCGCAAACAGGCCTCCCTTCTGGAGCATCTTCTGCTGGAGATAATGGAGGATGCCCCTCGCCAGAGGAAGGGCAAATCCGCCCTCCGGCACGGCGGCCACGCGGAGCGACAGGATGAGCCAGTGGGCGTTGTCCTGAAGGAACTTTCGGGTATCTAGCCGCGAGCCGTCCCGGGCGTGAAAGAATCCGCCCTCAACGGAGTCGTAAAGGGGCGAGTAGGCCAACGACTGGAGTATCTGAACAGCCCTTTCGAGGGCCTCGCGGCTACCCATGAAGGTCCCGTACCGCAAGAGGAAGCGGATCGGTTCGATGCACGGCGCTCCGGCCCCTTCGCCGAATTCGCCTCCTTCCACGATCAGACGGTCCAGGAGCTTCTGGTAGATACCCTCCACCAATTCCAACCCGCGCTCGAGGCTACGAGGATGATGCTCGATGAAGGGCACCGGGTATCCTCCGAAAACCGGCGCCACCGGCGGGCTGTAATGGGAGGCCGCCACGACCGCCGACCTAAGGAGCTTCACGAGGGTGCCGGGCGCCTCCAGCGGACAGTTGGCCAGGAGGGTCCCGTCGGGATGCAGGAGGGCCGCAGCGGGCGCCGGTGTCGAGAAGTAGAGTCGCCCCAATTCCGGGTGGCAATCCCCATCGGCAAGCACGGGAACGAAGGAGCGGGCCAGGAGGGAAGAGAGCACCCTGTCTTCCGCGATGGCCCCGGAAATACCGATTGCTTGCTCCGAACTGAAGGTTGTGACCAGCAGGAAGAGCGGCTTGCGCGACCGACCGGCCTCCTCCAAAGCCGACGGCCCCCAATCCCGCCACTCGAAAGAACTTTTGACCATGCCTGCCTGCGCCTCCGGGGGGTTACTTCAGCAAGCTCAATGCCAGATGGTGCTCGTCCCGCTATAAGGAGTCCGATCTGGACGCTGGACGGCCCATGGCGGAGACGCAGTGCCGCGGGAGCTCGGCCGGGCCGTCGGCCTCTCGGTCTCCTTCGCGGAGGCCGGGGTATCAGGGATGAAACCACGCGCATCCCATGTTTCTCCATCGGAGATCGGGATTGCGTGAAGGTCCTCCGCGGAGGGTCGTCTGGATTTTGGATGTCGAACCTGGGGCTCGTGGATGTCGGAAGGTCTCAGCTGCTCCTCCTAGTTGAGAATTGTCCTCGGCTCAGGTTCCGGCGGGAGCCGCTTGCTCCCCCTTGCCCCTTGGTTATAAGATTGCGTTCTTCGACGAGGAGGAATCATGCGCCGCAGTTTCCTTCAGATGGCCGCCCTGGTTGCCGTCGGCTCCCTGGTGGGCCTGGCCTACAACGCCCTTTCACCCAGTGGACTTCCTCTGCGCGGAGGCACAGCCGCGCGCCTGGCCCAGGAGGGGGCGCGGATGATGTCCCTCCAGGAGGTCCGGTACTATCTGCAGCAGCCGGGCACGGTCATCGTGGACGCTCGCTCCTCCGAGGAATTCGCGCTCGGCCACATTCCCCACGCGCTCAACGTGCCGGCGGACAACTTCGCTCCCTACTACGCCAAGGTGGCCCCCGAGCTCCAGAAGGCCAAGCTCATCATCGTCTATTGCTCGGGCGGCTCGTGCGGCACCTCCGAGGAGCTGGCCAAGGAGCTCATCGCCAAGGGCTACTCGGACAACCGGGTGGCCGTCTTCCACGACGGACTGCCGGGCTGGATGAGGGCCAACCTGCCTATCGAACGGGGGACCTACAAACCGTGAAACCAAGCGGCTGGGTGATTTGGGCGGAGCGCCTCGCCCGCTGGGCCGTGGCGGGCATCTTCTTGGCCGCCGCCGTTCCCAAGATCCTGAATCCATCAGGCTTTGCGGCCGACATCTCCCACTATGCGATACTCCCGGACGGGCTGGTCAATCCGCTGGCCGTGATCCTTCCCTGGATCGAGGCCGTCATGGGATTGGCCCTCCTATCCGGCTTCTCGGCGGAGGGGGGGATCGTCCTGGCCAACCTCATGCTGGTGGCGTTTCTGGCCGCCATGGGCCAGGCCTGGGTCCGCGGCCTGGACATCAACTGCGGATGCTTCGGCCACTCCGGCGCCCGCGGGGAGATCCTCCTCTCCATCCTCCGGGACTTCGGCTTCCTCGCCGTGGCGCTCGCCGCGCTCGGCCTCCGCTACCGGCGCAACAAGACGGGCAAGTTCCCGGCCTAGGACGGCATCTTCCAACTGGAGCAATGCTGTTCTTGGGTAGGCCGGGCGGTCCATCCGCCGAGCGGCGGACCGTGGTCGTCAAGTCTCCCTGCTTGCCGCCTCCGCTATTCCCCCGGCGGGTCTGCGCGGCCCTCGGCCTGGCTGGCCCGGCCAAACCTTTCTCCCCTCCCCCCGTATAACCCAGCGTGGTGAACCTCAGGGCATCCGCCGAAGAGAGCTAAGGAGAGGACGATGGCGAGGTTGGTGAAGATTCTGTTCATCCTGGTCGCCGTGGGGGTGGCGGCGGCAGGGGTGTACGCGTGGGTCAGACACGCCGGCTCCAAGAAGGACGACTTCAAGCTTGTTCCAGTGGAACGGGGCTCCATCACGGAGAAGGCACTGGCCGTCGGACAGATCGAACCGAGACAGAAATTTCAGGTCAAATCCAAGATCAGCGGCATCGTGAAGCGGTGCGTGGTGCAGGTGGGCGACACGGTGAAGGCGGGCGACCCCCTCTTCGAGATCGCACCCGATCCCACGCCCCAGGATCTCATTCAAGTGGACCGGGACCTCCAGAATGCCCAGGCCGGCTTCGACCGGGCCAAGGCGGACTTCCTGCGTTACAAAGAGCTGGCCTCTCAGGGCGTCGTGGCGAGGGAGGATCTGGACGCCATGCGCGAGGCCTACGAGAAGGCCCAGGTGGCCCTCGCGCGAGCCCGTGACAACCGCGAGCTGACCATGAAGGGCCGCGTCACGGGAGGAGGGGCGGCCATGGAGACCATCATCCGGGCCCCCGCCGCCGGCACGGTGCTGACGCGAAGCGTGGATCCTGGCGACCCCGTGGTGCCCCTCACCTCCTACCAGGCGGGCACCGAGCTGGCCAGCATCGCCGACATGAGCGACCTCATCTTCAAGGGCACGGTGGACGAGATCGACGTGGGCAAGATGAGGTTGGGCCTGCCGGTCAGGATCAAGGTGGGAGCCCTGCCCTCGGACGTCGTGACCGGCCGCGTCTCCCGCATCGCGCCCCAGGCCGAGAAGAAGGAGGGCTCCACCCTCTTCGACGTGGAGATCGAGCTGACTCCCGACGCGAAGATCACCCTGCGCGCGGGCTACTCCGCCAACGCGGACGTGATCATCCGGGAGAAGAAGGACATCCCCATCATCCCCGAAAGGCTGGTCTCCTTCGAGGACGGCGGCAAGAAGGCCTACGTCGAGGTGCCGGCGGCCAGGTCCGACGAGCCGCCCAAGAAGGTGCCGGTGACGCTCGGCCTCTCCGACGGCCTGAACATCGAAGTGGTCTCGGGGCTGAAGGTCGGCGAAAAGGTGGTCCAGCGCCCGCCGAAGGAAATCAGCTAGGTCAGAACCGGCCGCGCGGCGGAGGGTCCCTCGCCACGCCCCCTCGCCGCCCGATCCCAGGGAGGGAGCCATGTCCATATCCGGCCCGATCGAGGTCTTCCGCCAGCTCTATCGGAACCTCCGCAGCCAGAAGCTCCGCACCTTCCTCACCACCTTCGGCATCGTGTGGGGCACCGTGGCCGTGAGCCTGCTGCTGGCCTTCGGCCAAGGGCTTCACAAGTCCATGATCCAGAGCGCGGCGGGCCTCGGCGACCGCATCGTCATCGGCTGGCCGATGCGCACCTCGCTCCCCTGGGAGGGCATCGGGAAGGGACGCCGCCTCCTCATGACGGAGGAGGACATCGAGGCCGTCAAACGCCAGGCCGCGGGGTTGGCGGGCATCTCCAGCGAGTACGCCAAGAGCTTCAAGGTCCACAGCGGCAACAAGACCATGATGGTGGATGTCTCGGGCGTCTCCCCCGTCTTCGGCGCCATGCGCAACCTGATTCCCCAGGAGGGGGGCCGGTTCTTCGACCCGCTCGACATGAGCGACCGGCGGAGGGTGGCCTTCATCGGGGACGCGTTCGCGAAGGACTTCTTCGGGGAGGCCAATCCCGTGGGCAAAACCTTCATGCTCGCCGACTCGCCGTTCCTGGTCGTCGGCGTCCTCAAGCCCAAGGAACAGGACTCCAGCTACAGCGGGCGGGACAAGGACAAGATGTTCATCCCCTCCACCACCTTCCGGGCCATCACCGGCGAGAAATACATGGACGACTTCATCTACAAGGCCGAGGCTCCGGAAGGCAACAAGCCTCTCACCCTCGACATCCGGGGCATTCTGGCCAAGCGCCTTCACTTCGATCCCAAGGATGATCAGGCGCTCATGGTGTGGGACACCACCGACATGTTCGCCTTCATGGACGCCTTCATGCTGGGCTTCCAACTCTTCCTGGGAATCGTCGGCTCCCTGACGCTCGTGGTGGGCGGCATCGGCGTTTCCAACATCATGAACGTGGTCGTGGAAGAGCGCACCCGGGAGATCGGCATCAAGATGGCGCTGGGAGCCAAGCGGGGGGACGTCCTCCGACAGTTCCTCCTCGAAACCATGACGCTCACCGGGATCGGCGGGGCGCTGGGGCTGCTCCTCTCGGCCGGGATCTGCGCCATCTTCCCAAAGTTCGGGCTCACCGAATACGTGGGCACGCCGCTCGTCTCCCCGTCCGTGGCGGCTCTCACAGCCGGAGTCCTCGGATTCGTCGGTTTGCTGGCGGGTTACTTTCCGGCGCGCGACGCGGCCAACCTCGATCCCGTCGTCGCCATGAAGCTGTGAGGAGAAAAAGATGAACCACAAAGGCACCAAGACACCAAGAACAGGGAATTTGAAGAGGAATAGATCCCTCTTGGCGCCTTGGTGCCTTGGTGGTAAGCCCCTTGCCTGGGTTTCCTCATGCGCCTGAAGCTGATCTTCCAGCTGTTTCTCCGCTCCTCGATGCTGCAGAAGAAGCGGGCCATCCTCACGGTGGCCGCCATCGCGTGGGGCACGGTCGCCATCCTGCTCCTGCTCGCCTTCGGGCAGGGGCTGAAGGACCAACTCATGAAAAGCCGGCGGGCCATGGGGCTAAACATCGCGGTCATCTGGCCCGGCGAGACCTCGCAGCCGTGGAAGGGGCTGCCGGCCGGAAGGCCCGTGCGCCCCATCGCCGACGACGTGGAGTACCTCCGGCAGAGGATGCCCGACCTCAAGGGCGTCCTGGGTGAGATCCACAGCTGGGGCACCACGCTGACCTACGGCAGGAAGACCGTCACCGGCCACGTCATCGGCACGAACTGGATCTACGGGGAGATGCGAAACCACATCCCGCAACCCGGCGGACGCTTTTTCAACCCCATCGACGAGGCCGAGAAGCGCCGCGTGGTCTTCCTGGGAAACAAACTGGCCACGGACATCTTCGGGAAGGAGGACCCGGTGGGCAAGACGCTCCAGCTCAACGGCTCCCCCTACCTCGTCATCGGGGTCATGAAGCCCAAGCTCCAGATGGGCAACTATGCCGGCCCGGAGGATGAACACGCCGTCATTCCGATCACCACCTACATCGCCCAGTACGGCACGCAGCAGCTGAACAACCTCGTCATCCAGGTGCGCCGTCCCGAGGAGATGCCCGAGGCCCTGAAGCGCTTCAAGCAGGTCCTCTCGGCCAAATACGGCTTCGACCCGGAGGACCCCAAGGTCTTCGGGATCTGGGACACGGTCAAGGGCTCGGAGATCATGGGCAAGATGATGCTGGGCATCGAGCTCTTCCTGGGCATCATCGGCGCGCTGACGCTGCTCATCGGCGGCATCGGCGTCGCCAACATCATGTACGCCGTGGTGAAGGAGAAGACCCGGGAGATCGGCATCCAGATGGCCATGGGCGCCCGCCGCTCGTGGATCACCGGCCCCTTCGTCCTGCAAGGCCTGATCTACACCCTCTTGGGCGGGGCCTGCGGCCTCGTCATCGCCGTCACCATCGTCATCCTGCTGAGCCTGATCCCCACGGGCGGCAACCAGGCGCTGGCCTTCCTCGGGAAGCCTACCCTCTCCTGGCCCATCGGCATTTCCACGGCGGCGATCCTGGGCCTGATCGGCCTGCTGGCCGGCTACTTCCCGGCGCGCCGCGCCGCCAGCATCGATCCGGCCGAGACCCTCAGGTACGAATGACGGCGGGAAGCGGAGGTGAGTAGGTGAGTAGGTGAGTAGGTGAGTAGATAAGTAGGTAACTGGAGAAGAAGGCCAGCGTTGCGCTTCTCACTTGTCGCTTTCTTTGCCCCTCACTCCTCCCTTCCCACTTTCTAGAAACCCTGAACCCCCGGCCCTCGTAAAAGCACGCAGGAGGATCCGATGAACTGGCCGCTGATCAGGAGAAACGGCAAGAACGGCGCCAACGGCACCGGCGCCATCATCCATATGGACGGCATCACCAAGGTGTACGACACGGGCAAGGTCAAGGTGGAGGCGCTGCGGGGCATCGACCTCTCGGTCCAGAAGGGCGAGTTCGTGGCCATCGTCGGCCCCTCCGGCTCGGGCAAGTCCACCCTCATGAACCTGATCGGGTGTTTGGACACCCCTTCGGAGGGGCGCTTCGATCTGGCCGGTGAGGCCGTGTCGGGGCTAGATCGCGACCAGCTCGCCGACGTCCGCAACCGGCGGGTCGGGTTCATCTTCCAGAACTTCAACCTGCTTCCGCAGATCAGCGCCTTTGAGAACGTGGAGATGCCCATGCTCTTCGGCGGCGTCTCCAAGAAGGAGCGCCATGAGCGGGCCAGCGAGCTCCTGGAGCGCGTCGGGCTCGGCAATCGCATGGACCACAAACCCACCGAACTCTCGGGCGGCCAGATGCAGCGCGTGGCCATCGCGCGGGCCCTGGCTATGAACCCCGACATCCTGCTGGCCGACGAGCCCACCGGCAACCTGGACTCGGCCTCGGGCGGAGACATCATGACCCTGTTCAAGAACCTCTGGGAGCAGGGCGGGACGCTCGTGGTGGTCACCCACGACATGGCCCTCGCCAATCGGGCCGGCCGGGTCGTGGAGATACGCGACGGCCTCATCGTCCGAGACACCGCCAACGCCGCCTGAGGCGGGTCTGCCTCCCGACCTTTTTTCCCCCCGGCTAAACCTTCGCCTCTTTCACCACAGAGACACAGAGGCACCGAGAAAAAAGGCTAGCGGAAAAAGAGAATAACCGGCTTTCTGCCTGTCGCCGGTCTCCTTCCTATTGCGTGATTGGGGTCCAAGGCCTCTCTTGCTACCGGCAAAACAATTTTCCTCTGTGTCTCCGTGCCTCTGCGGTTCATTCTCTCAGCCCTTGGGCACGAGAAAGTAGAGCGATCCGGGCTGCTGGAGCAGCCCCGCCGAGGCTTCGGCCTTCTCTCCCGCGCCCCAGAAGAGATCGACTCTCCCCGGCCCGGTGATCGCCCCGCCCGTATCCTGGTTGCACACGAAGCGGGTGAAGGGTCTCCACGCCTTGGCGTGGCCGTCACTCGCCAGCTCGGGCTCTTCGGTGCGGATCAGGCAGAGGGCCCCCTTGGGAAAGAGGCGGGAGTCCGTGGCGATGGAGCGTCCCGGCGTCAGCGCCACACCAATGTTGCCGAAGGGCCCATCCTTCGCGATGCGGAAGAAGGTGTAGCTGGGGTTCAGATCCAGCAGCTCCCTGAGCTGCGCGGGATGGTCCGCCAGGTAGCGCCGGATGGCCTGCATGGAGGCCTGGCCCTTCGGCAGCAAGCCCCGCTCGATCATGAGCTTTCCGAGGCTCACGTAGGGGCGCCCGTTCTTGCCGTCGTACTGGACGTGGACCTCATCGCCGTTCTGAAGCCTCACGATGCCGGAGCCTTCGATCTGGAGGAAGAAGATCGACACCGGGTCGTCCAGCCAGAGCAATTCCAGCCCCTTCCCGTCCAGAACGCCCTTCCCGTCGATGTCGCGCCTTGAAAAATAGGGAACGACCCTCTCCCCATCCAACCGTCCCACGATCGTCCGGTCGCTCATGGCCAGCGGAAACTGGCTGAGATCGATGGTCAGCAGGTCGGTGGGGCGGCGGTAGAGGGGATAGCGGAACCGCGCGTCCGGGGTGAGGCTTCCCTCCAGCTCGGGCTCGTAGTACCCGGTGAACAGCACCCCCCCCTTGCCGTCGCTGCCCACGCTCCGCAGGAGATCGAACCGGGCCCGGATGCGCTCCAGCTTCTCTGAGGCGGAGAGCCCACCGTCCCGAAGGACCATCAGCAGCCACCTCAGCCCCGCCGCGTAGTCTTTGACGGTCACACCGCGGTCGCCGAAACGCAGGGGGCTGTAGGGTGCGAGCCGCCCGTAATAGGCCAGGCTCCCTTCGACGGCGCTCACGAGCCCGTCGAAGTCCCGGTCGTCCTGAAAGCTCCCCAGATCGCGCCAGTGGGCCGGCACCAGAACGGCGCCCCGAGGCGAGGGCTGCTTTTCGGCCACCGGGCGGTGGGCGCAAGCCACCGCGAGGAGAAGCGCGACGACCAGCCCGACCCGGACGTGCCATCCCTGCCTGGTCCACCGTTTGGCCATGGCCGTCTTCACCTTCTCAAAGACTTCATTGTACAGGACCGCGACGGTGGGTGCCGTGGGCGCATATCCCGCACAGCACGTGGCTGGGGAAGGGGGCCATATGTTCGGAATAACTCCTAACATGCCGTGTTGAGCCTATCTTGAAAGGAGGCACCCATGCCCACAGAGATCGGACTGAAGGACAAAAGCAGAGAGGCGGTCGGACTCATGTTAAACCGGCTGCTTTCGGACGAATACGTGCTGGCCGCCAAGACGCGCGGCTTCCACTGGAACGTCACCGGACCGCATTTCCGCGATTACCACTTGCTCTTCGGCGAACAGATCGGAACCCTGGACGAGGCCGTGGACGACCTCGCCGAGCGAGTCCGGCAACTGGGAGGCAGGAGCCTCGGCTCCCTGCGGGAGTTCGTCGAGCACTCCCGGCTCACGGAGAAACCCGGCTCCGCTCCGCCGGCCGCCGACATGGTCGGCCTGCTCCTGCACGACCACGAGGCGCTGATCCGCCAGCTCCGGAAGGACGTGGACCTCTGCGCCGACGAGCACGGTGATGCGGGCACGGCGGACTTCCTGACGGGGCTCATGGAGAGCCACGAGAAGATGGCCTGGATGCTCCGCGCGACCCTCGAAGGCAGCACCTCCTGAGATCGGACTTGACGGCTCCCCGAGGCGGCCCTACATTGTCGAAGGAGCTAGCGGAATGATTCCGAACATTAAGGGGCGAAGCGGCCAGCGCCAGCGTCTCCTCGATCTGCTCATGTCGACGGAAGAACACCCCACCGCCGCCGAGGTGGCCAAGCGCATGGCCGCCGAGTACGGCCGCGTGAGTCTGTCGAACCTCTACCGCAACCTCGACATCCTCGTGGCCTCGGGACACGTGCGGCGACTGCGGCTGGATGAGGGTCCGGACCGGTTTGACGCGAACCTGAAACCCCACTACCATGTGACGTGTACACATTGCCAGCGCGTATGGGACATGCCCCTCGGCCCCAACACCCGGTGGGACCTGCCCATGCCGGCGGGCTTTGAACCGCAGGCCAGAGAGGTCACCATCAAAGGCTGCTGCGCCTCCTGCGCCGCGGCCCCCAACCCCTTTTCCAAGGAGGTGTAACATGCCCAAGCTTCAGGGAACCAAAACCCACGAGAACCTTCTCCACGCGTTCGGGGGCGAATCCCAGGCCAACCGCCGCTACTTGTACTTCGCCCGCCAGGCTGACGTGGAGGGCCATCCCGACGCGGCCGCCATCTTCCGCTCCACGGGAGAGGGCGAAACGGGCCACGCCTTCGGCCACCTGGATTACCTCGCCGAGGTGGGTGACCCGGCCTCCGGGAAACCCATCGGCGAGACCAAGCTGAATCTCGCGGCCGCCGTGGCTGGCGAGACCTACGAGTACACCGAGATGTACCCCGGCTTCGCGAGGACGGCCCGCCAGGAGGGATTCGACGAGATCGCCGACTGGTTCGAGACCCTCGCCAAGGCGGAGCGTGCCCACGCCGGCCGATTCCAAAAGGCCCTGGACGAGATCAAGTAGGGGAAGGGCGCAACGCCGCCCTTCCCCTATCCCGAGGGCCCCTTCGAAGGGCAGCCAACGGGGAATCCCGCCGGGCGGGCTCCATTTCTCATGGGGCGAGCGGGCGGGCAGCCGCTGGCAGGGACTCTTCGAAGGGGACCCTTGGTGCATGTTGCGGGAGGGTCGTTGCGTAGCCGTGGTGCGACGAGAATCCGGGCGAAGGGACTCGAGAAAAGGGGGTTCAAGATGAGCGGACAGGGCCTTGGCGGCATCAAGGAGTACGTCTTCGATCCGGCCTCGCCGGAGTTCTACGACGAGGCATCGCTCGCCGAGGAGGAGCGGCGCATCTTCGAGGTCTGCCACGGATGCAGGCTCTGCGCCGGCCTCTGTCCTTCCTTTGACATTCTCTTCGACCGCATCGACTCCAGGGACATCTCGGCCGCGGAGCTTTCCGGCGACGACCTCCACGCGGTCATGGATGCCTGCTACTACTGCAAGCTCTGCTACACCAAGTGCCCCTACACCCCGCCCCACGAGTTCCGGCTGGATTTCCCGCACCTCGCCCTTCGCCACAAGGCCGTTCAATTCAAGAAGCGGGGATCGAGCTTCTCCGGCCGCCTCCTCGCCGACCCCGCCGGAATGACGCGCAAGTCCCGGCCCGTTGCGCCCCTCGCCAACGCGGTCAACCGCTCGAAGCCCGCCCGCAGATTGATGTCGGCCTTTCTCGGGATTCACCCGGAGGCGCCGCTTCCGCCCGTTGCCTCCCACTCCTTCACCTCCCGTTTCCGGAAGATGGCCAAGCCCTCCGAGCCGCGCGAACGGGTGGTCCTTTTCACGACCTGCCTGGTGGACGGGAATTACCCGGGCCTGGGCGAGGCTCTCGTCGCATTTCTCGCGGCCTGCGGGGTGGAGGTCCTCCTGCCTTCCGGCCAGGAGTGCTGCGGCATTCCCTCCTTCGACATCGGCGACATCGAGACGTCGGCCGCCAAGGCGCGAAAGAACGTGGCCCTGCTCTACCCGTACGCCAAGCAGGGGCTGGCGATCGTGGCTCCCGTCTCCTCCTGCGCCATGGCGCTGGCCACCGAATACCCGCTCCTCGTCGCGGGTGAGGCGGCCAAGGCGGTGGCCGCAGCCACCCGGGACCTCTTCGACTACCTGGCCGACCTGAAGGCCAGGGGCCTCTGGCCGGCCTCGCAACCTTCGCCCCTCGGTGAGGTGGCCTATCACCTCCCGTGCCACCTCAAACAGATGGGCGTCGGGTTTAAGGGGCGCGACCTGCTTCGCGACATTCCCGGCACCACCGTGAAGGTCCTGGATGCCTGCTCGGGTCACGACGGCACCTACGGCATCCGCACCGGGACATACGAGGCTTCCATGAAGGTGGGCCGCAAACTCTTCAACAAGGTGAGGGACGCGGAAGGCCACATCGCCACCGAGTGCCCCCTCTCCGCCCTCCAGATCGACCACGCCACCGGACGACAGGCCGTTCACCCCGTGGTCCTGCTGGCCAGGGCCTACGGCATCGTCGTCACTGCCAACGACTGATCCGGCCCACGGGCAGAGGGGGAGCGCCGCCGGCCCAGCGGCCCCCGATTCCCTGCTCCCGTCGGCTTATTGAGGAGAACGCATGAAGAGGCTCGAGTTGTCGGACATCCTGGACCTGACCCAATACGAGAAGCGCCGCAAGGAGCTCCGGGGCGAGGTGATGGCTATGAAGGTGAACCGGCGGCTGCCGGTGAACGAAATCCTCACCCTGCTCTTCGAGAACCGCCGGACGGTTTGGTACCAGATCCAGGAGATGGCGCGCGCCGAGCGCATGGTGGAGGAGGCGGCCATCCAGGGGGAGATCGACGCCTACAGCCCCCTCATCCCCGGCCCCAACCAATGGAAGACCACGCTCTACATCGAGATCCCGGACGAGGCGCGCCTCAAGGCCGCCCTCCCCAAGCTGCCCGGCGTCGAACACTCCTTCTACGCGCGCATCGGGGATGACCGGATCCGGGCCGTGGGCGAAGAGGGGCGAAGCCGCGAGGATTACACCAGCACGGTCCACTACCTCACCTGGACGCTCACACCCTCGTTCCTCCGCCGCTTTCTCGCCGGAGAGGCCCTGCACATCGGGACCACGCACCCCTTCTGCCCCGCCGAGGTGGAGGTCCAGGCGGCCCTCCGCCGGGAGCTGACATCGGATCTTCAGGCCGACGAATCGTGAGGAGATAGGCGCCCTAGAAGCGAACCACCAAGCCGAATCGGCCATCTCCCACATCGACGCTCGGATCGAAGGCCATGTGCGTGTAGGTCACCTGGAAGCTCATCCCCACCCGGCGGCTGAAGAAATGCCGGTAGCCGATGCCCGCCTCACCAGCCCACTTGGTCTGCGATGGGATGTGGATTTGTCGCCACCCCCGTCCCCAATAGTAGCTGTAGGTTCCCGCTACGCCCGCGCCCAGGAAGACGTACACCTCCCCGTGGGCTGACACCGATCTCCTCAGCTCCGGCGCCAGGGTGAAGGTGTAGAGGGCGTTGGAGCCGGATATCCCCTTCAGGTTTCCCTGGTAGTAAGCCCCGTGAAGCACCACCGAAAAGTGGTCCGTCCAGGCGTAACCGATCCCGGTCTGGGCCATCCAGCCGCTGTCCACCCAGCCGCTCGACGTGTTGTAGCCGCCCTGAAGCTCCCACGTCCAGCGATGGAGCGGCTCCTGCGCCCGCAGCACGCTCGATCCGGTCAGCACCAAAACCGCCAACAGCCATACTCTCTTCATGGTCGCCCCCATTGTCCTCAAACCTCGAAGGTACCGTCTGTGGAGTGTTTCGATGATAACATGGTTCATTTCGCGGAGCACATGGGCGGGCGGGTGATGGTAGGCGGTACAGGACTGGAGGGTGCGGGGCCAAGCTCGGTGGCAAGCGGGCCTCCGTTCGGAGAGGGGGCATGATGGGTGACGTTCGGCTCTGGCTGTCCCTGGCCGTCGTCGGTTCGGCGTTCGGGCACATCCGCGCCGAGTACCGAGGGCCCCGCTGGCAGGTGTACCTCTTCAAGCCCCTGACCACCGCCCTGATCCTTCTGGTGGCCCTGGCACCGCCCCACGCGCCGGGCCTCTTGTACCGGGGCGCCATCCTCGCCGGGCTCCTGTTCTCCCTGGCGGGCGATATCTTTCTCATGCTGCCGCGGGACCGCTTCGTGGCCAGCCTGGTCAGCTTCCTGGTGGCCCACCTCTGCTACATCGCGGCCTTTTCATCGGGCGTCGCCATGGGGCTTTCCCCCTGGACCACCCTGCCGCTCGTGGCCGCCGCCGCCATTCTGCTGTGGCTCCTGTGGCCGCATCTGGGAAGCATGAGGATTCCCGTCCTCCTGTATGTCGCGGTCATCCTCTGCATGGCGTGGCGCGCCCTGGTCCGATGGCAGCAAGTGGGCGGCGCTGAAGCGTTCGGGGCCGCCACGGGAGCGTTGCTCTTCGTGGCCTCCGACGCGACCCTGGCCCTCGACCGCTTCCGCGGGCGGTTCCGAAGCGCGCAGCTCCTGATCCTGAGCGCCTACACCGCGGCCCAGTGGCTCATCGCCGCTTCGGCCTGATTGGCCGCTACGCCGACGGACCTTCGCCCCGAATGGCCCGTTCCAGAGCCGGCGGCCCGGAAGGCTCCATCGGTCCGCTCGGACTCAGAGCGGGATCACGATGGCGAGCCGCACCGACTCCGTCCCCGGGTTGTGTGAGGCCACGCCGGCGTTGGAATAGTGAAATATCCCCGCGGCGATCCGCCAATTCCCGTGGAAGAAGTAGAAAAACTCCAGCCCCGAGCGAAACTCCAGATGGCTTCCCAGGTTGAAGGAATGGTTCGAATACCAACCAGGGCCGGAGGTCAGGGAGGCCCCCCAGTGGGGGGCAAAGTGGTAGTCCAGGGTCAGGTTGGGCCCCACATAGTCTTCGTTGCGGCTCACCTCCAGGGCCCCGCCGAAACCAATGGACAATTTTCCCCACGAATGAAAGAGGTGGCGGGCCTCCACGGAGCCATAACCGTAGTGGGTGTGGTGCCGAAAATTGGCCAGGCCCGGTCCGATCATGAGGAAAGTGCTCTGTTGGGCAAGGGCCGGCAATGACAGGGCCAGAAACGCGGCGATCAGGCAGGCTCTGGCGACACGCATCTGCTTCCTCCCTCGACTTCATCGCACCCGTGATGGCGCTGCCTAGAAGGTCTGCGCCAACAATTGTAAAGGCAAATATATCCACAAGAGGAAAAAATGTTCAAGGCACGGATCCGGCCCGCGGCCTCCATCCGTTTCCCCTGCAAACCATCTGTTACCCTTCCCTTTTCCATCCATCCGGCGGCCCATAGAGGTGGCCGTACCCCTCCCAGCGCCTGCCTACGTTGCCAAGAGGGAACGCCTCTTCCTATGATTCCCGATGCGATCCTAGAAGATCATGTTGAACAAGTATCCCACCGCGAGGATTCCGATGGCGACGACGCCGAAGTAGACGGCGATGAGCTTGGGCTTGAGGACCTTTCGAAGGATGACGGCCTCGGGCAGACTCAGGCCGATGACGGCCATCATGAAGGCCAGCACCGTTCCCAGCGCCGCGCCCTTCTCCATGAGGGCCTGGACGATGGGGATGATGCCGGCTGCGTTGGAGTACATGGGGACTCCGACGAGCACGGCCGCGGGCACGGCCCACCAGGCGCTCTTTCCCATCAGGTGCGCCATGGCGTTGGTCGGAACGTAGCCGTGGATGCCCGCCCCTACGGCGATGCCCGCGAGGACGTAGGGCCAGACCCGGCCTACAATCTCCCTCACCGCCTGCAGGCCGGCGCCGACGCGGTCGGCCCAGCCGATCTGCTCCTCGCCGCCCATCCCCGCCCCGGCCGACGTGGCGTAGACCCACTCCTCCACCCACCCCTCCAGCTTCAACCTGCCGATGACGAAGCCCGCGAAGATGGCGATGATGAGGCCAGTACTGGCGTAGATAGCCGCCACCTTCCAGCCGAAGAGGCCGAAGAGGAGGACGAGGGCCACCTCGTTCACCATGGGCGAGGCCACGAGGAAGGAGAGCGTCACGCCCAGGGGAACGCCCGCCGTCACGAAACCGATGAAGAGCGGCACCGCGGAGCAGGAGCAGAAGGGCGTGGGCACTCCCAGGAGGGCCGCGAGCACGTTCCCCGCCGACTCCCGCTTGCCGGCCAGGATGCGCCGGGTGCGCTCCGGCGTGAAGAAGCTGCGGAGGATGCCCACGCCGAAGACCACGAGCAGGAGGAGCATGAGAACCTTGGGGGCCTCAAAAAGGAAGAACTGCACCGCCATCCCGAGCCGCGAGCTCTCGGTCAGGCCCGCCAGATTAAAGGTCACCCATTTGGAAAAGGGCTCCAGGACCCAGTAGAGGGCGATCCAGGTGGCCAGCGCGGGGAGGCCGGCGAGAAGGTAGCGACCCAGGCCCCTATTTCTCTGGGAAGAGGTCTCGCGGGGGGGTTCGGTTTCCGTTACGCCCGATGGTTCGGCGGGTAGTTCTTGAGCTTTCACTTCCTGTCCTTTCTCAGCGTCCCCGGTCGCCGCACCGCGCCTTGGCCGCATCCGGCCTTTCTCCCGTCACGGGGTAGGGGAAGGCAGGCAGCTCGGTTACCTCGTAGAGAGAACCGGGCGGCGCGGAGAGCAGCCGATGGATGAACGTCAGTTGAAGTCCCTGCACCCGGACGATGAGCGGTCCGTCGCACCCGGCGGCCCTCAATGTCTTCTCCATGGCCGGCAGGTCGGCCGGCTTGACGCCGGGCTTGAGGCGCACCATGACGGCCTCGCCCGTGGAGCGCCGCGCGAGAATCCATTCGTCGCCGAGGTTCCTGTCGATCACCAGGGTTCCGTAGAGGGTCCGGGCCCCGGTCAAGTAGGCCGCCGCGTCGGAGTAACAGGGCGAGGCGTTCGTGGCGGCGGCCACGTCGGTGCGGTCCACGATCCCGTCCGGGAAGAGCCTCTTGAGCCCCAGGGTGATGCCCTCCGCCGCGGCGATCAGTCCGTCGCACGGATGCCCGTGGAACCGCACCAGATCCGCCAGCGTCACCGTCTGCGGCCTTTGCGACATGGGGCCAAGGCTCGACTCGGTGTCCAGCACGCGAACAAGGACCCGCGAGGAGACCTTCGCCGTCAAGGGCGCAAAGTTGACCACGCCTTGGGCCGCTGCCCAGGCATGGCCCGCCACGATGGAGGCACCCAGGAGAAGGGCCGCCCGCGCGAGAAACGTCCGCAGGGTTCGCCGGCTCACGATCTCATGGCCTCCAGGATCAGCTCCTTCACGATCCCCACGCTGGGCAGCTTGCCCTGGAGGACGGCCTTGCCGTTGATGATGAGGCCGGGGGTCATGAAGATGCCCAAGGCGGCGATGTCTTTGAAGTCGGTCACCTTCACGACCGTGGCCTCCGCCTGGAGCTCCTCCAGGGCCTTAATCACCCTGGATTCCAGCTCCTGGCAATTGCGGCAGCCGGGAGCGGCGATGCGTATGTCGAGATTCATGAATGCACTCCTTTCTTCGATGAGATCAGGCTCCCCCCATCAGGGGCGCCCCGATGACGTACAGGCCAAGGGCCAGGATCAGCGCCCCGGCTCCGCGGCGCAGCCAGAGGTTGGCGCTCGCCCACCGGCGGCTTGACAGCAGCCCCCTCACCGCTCCCATGGAGACGCCCGCCAGGAGCACCAGCGTGCAGTGGCCCAGGGCGTAGGTCAGCAACAGGCTTCCCCCGTAGAGGACGCTTCCCTTGGCGGCGATGAAGGCCAGGAGCACGGCCAGGATGGGCACCGCGCAGGGGGTCGAGATGAGCCCGAAGAGAATCCCGAGGAAAAAGGCGCCCAGCGCACCCTTGCTCTGGGGCCGGAAGGGCATTGAAAAGCCGATTCGAAGTGGAAGCCAACCCAGCATGTGGAGCCCCATCACGAGGCAGACTCCCCCGATGAGGTAGGGCCAGAAGCGCCCCTGGAGGCCGAAGAGGCGGCCCAGCAGGGCCGCGGCGAGCCCCAGCGCGGTGAAGGTGAGAGCCAGGCCGGCCACCATCGACAGGGCGTACAGCAGGGATCGCCGGATCGAGGTGGCCTGCTGGCTTCCCCCCACGTACGCCAGGACCAGGGGGATGCTCACGAGCACGCACGGGTTGCTCGCGGTCAGGAGTCCGCCCAGGAAGGCCGCCCCGAAGGCGAGCAGGGGCGCCGTCTCGATGAGGCTGCCGAACTGGCTCAGGAGCTGTTCCATCAGTGGGCCCGCTCGACGCCCATCTTGGTGAAGATCTTCTCCACCTCCTCGAAGGGCAGGTAGCCCACGTGACGTTCGAACTCCTTCCCGTCGGCGGTGAAAAAGATCTGGGTGGGGATCATCATGATCTTGTACTCCTGGGCCGCCTCCGGCTTCTTGTCCAGGTCGATGAATTCGATGACCGCCTTGCCCTTGTAGCGGAGCTCGGCCTCCTGGAGGACCGCCACCATCTGCTTGCACGGGATGCACCACGTCTTGCCCAGATCCACCATCCGGGGAAGGGCCCGGGAGTCCGCCGGCTTCCCGGCGGTCGTCTCCTCCGGCGGAGGCGTCGCCTTCCCGCCCCGAGCTCCGGCGATAACCCACACCGACACCAGGATCAAAGACACGAACACGGCACCCGCGACGACTCTCCTCATCATCGGTTCCTCCTCTTGGTCGTTCTCTTCGACGGGGCGCTGCCGCCGGCGCAGGGGAGTCCGGCGGCGCGAAGCACGGCCCGCGCGTTTTCGTCCGCGATCCGATAGAAGACCATGGTCCCCTCGCGCTCGTCCGCGATGAGCCCGTGATCCCGCAAGATGGTCAGGTGCCGGGCGAGGGTCGGCTGGGGCACCTTGAGCTCGGGCAGCATGCGGCACGAACACTGCCGGCCCTCCCGCGCCAGAAGGCAGAGGATCCTCAGGCGCAGAGGATGACCCAGGTCTCGAAATAATCTGGCTTGCGCAGCGAGCGATTCGGCCACATTCCCTCCAAGAATCCAATTATTCGGATATCCGAATATAAAGTCAAGGTCGGCACCGATCCCCAATCCCGCGATGGAACGGGGGAAAGAGCATGGAAAGTTGGCGGGGCAAGCCATTGAAGAAGAGGCCCACGTCACCTATCAAGGGATTGGGGCGCCCTCGAGCCAAAGGCGAGAGGGCACCAAGGGTAGGGTGAGGCTCCACGGGCTTAGCCCGTGGAGCGGGGAGGGAATGGCCCTCCCCGTCCAGGAGATAATGCCTTTCCCCCGTGAACCCGAGCGGTGGCCGGAGGCACCCGCGTTTCCATCGCGGAATTTGGGCCGATCGGCGAGGGTCTAGGGATGAAAGGCCCCATCGGTTCGGTGCCGGCGGCTGAGGAATCGCCGCCTTCCGGGCGTGAGGCCCGCCGGCTCAGGAAGCCCGATCTCTCCCGCGGCTCGGAACGGCACCACCTTCGAGCCGCCGCAAGTTTTCGGTCCGAGTCACAAAAGAAGGGGGCCCCGAAGGGCCCCGGCCAAGGGAAGGAAGGAAAAAAAGAGAGGAAAGGTGGGGAGGAACGCTCGTCAGAAACGCACCACCAGGCCGATGCGCGCGTCGCCGATGTCCGTCTTGTCGCTCACGTAACGGACGGAATCGAAACCCATGTGGGTGTAGGTGAGCTGGAAGGACATGCCTACATTCGGCGTGAAGAAGCGCCGGTAGCCGAAACCCACCTCGCCGGCCCACTTGGTTTGCGAGGGCTGATGGACGTAAAGCAAACGGCCGCTGTCACGGATCCAGTAATCCTTCGACTGTAAGTCGGCCACGCCCGCACCGACGAAGACGAAGAACTGGTCCTTGTCGGTCAGGTTGTAGTCGTACTCGGGGGCGATGGTGAAGGTCCAGATGTTGTTGGTGGTGCTGTTCAGGCTGTCTTTCACCTTGCCGTCCCAGTAGGTGGCGTGGAAGGCGAGCTTCCAGTTGTCGGTGAAGTTGTAGGCGATGCCCGTGCTCGCGTTCCAGTCGCTGTCCATGAAGTTGCTGGAGGTGTAGTAGCCGCCCTGCAACTCCCACGTCCAGGGGTTCTTCGGCGTTTGCGCCATGAGGCCAAGGCTGGCCGTCATGAGGACCAATGCGGCGATGACGAGCTTTTTCATGGTCTACCTCCTTGTATCGAGGCCCAGGGTCTTGCCGCCCTCTCATTCGGCGGGGCCCTCTTCGGGGACCCCTGCCGTGCCTCTCTGATGACAAGGATAGCTCCCCCCGCATCCCGCGGCCTTGACGCAAATCAAGAGGCGGTAGATGGCGTGGAAAGACGGGCGGAGGCGTCGCGGAATGGGGGGAGCGGCCGCTTCTTACCGCCCGCCGCCGCCCGCCGCCTCGAGCAGGGCCCTGGTTACGAGCTCCTTCGAGGGCATGCCCGATGCCCCGTAGAGCCTTCAGGTGAACCCGTAGTCCGTGCGGCCCCGCATGGCGGGGTCCACGTCCTGGCCGTTCACGAGGACGGTGGGACTGCCGTGAAGCTGGTAGCGGCGGGCCTCCTCGTCCGTCCGCACGAGGGTCATCTTCAGTTCGATGGGCAACGAGAGTTCGGCCGCCACGCGTTCCACAAGCTCGCGAGTGGCCGGCGTGTGGCCGCAACCTTCGGTATGGGCGATCAAGACCGAGATGGGGGGGCGCTGCAATGCTGCCATGGTGGTACCTCCGCTCCCTACCCTAGCACACCCCCGCCCTGTGGGCGAAGCCGCGTTCGGCGCCCTCCCGCCGGGCACGCCCCTCGGATTCGCGTCCCTCCCTCAGAGGAGGAGGAGAGGCGCCAGGCTCACGAGGGTCAGACCCAGCAGGAGGATAAGGCTCTGCCTGCCCGTCCGTCGATCCGAAAAGAAGTAGGCGTAGCCGCCCTTGACGAGGTTGTTGCTCGCGGCAGAGATCACGATGCCCCCGGCTGCCACCGTCAGGGCTGACGCCGTATTGAGCCCGTGAGTCAATCCCAGCACGTACGGCGTGATGTCCGTGAGACCCATGAGGGCCCCGAGGGTATACACGCCGCCGGCGCCCAGGTAGATCACGGTGAGGTGGGTGGCTACCAGCATGGCCACGAAGATGAGGGCGAAGGTGAAGGCGGCTCGCAGCTCCAGGGGGTTGCTGGCCGTCCACTCCCGCTTGAGCTTCTCTGAATGGACATCCGGTATGCGCGACCAGAGCCAGCCCGCCAGCGTGGTGGCCGCCCCGATGAGGAGAAAGCTCGGCGCCAGAATGCGCGTCAAGGGAAGGCTGAAGAAGGCCAGAAGGAGGATGAGCCGGAGGTAGAAGACCCCCGAGGCCAGCAGCGTGGCGCCGGCGAAGAGGTGTGGCCTTTCTTCCCTGACCGCGCGCTTGGCCAGCACGACGGTGGCCACGGTCGAGGAGTAGGCACCTCCCAGGAAGGCGGAGAGCAGGATGCCCCCCTTATCCTTGGTGAGCTTCTGCAAGACGTAGCTCGCGTAAGAGATGGCGCTCACCGCCACCACCACGAGCCAGGTTTTGAACGGGTTGATGGCGAAAGACGTAAAGGGCTGATTGGGAACCACCGGCAGGATGACGGCGCAGAGCAGGAGAAATTTCGTGAAGGTGATGATCTCGACGGGCTCGATGCGCTGGGCCAAGTTCTCAAGGCCCGTCTTTAGCTCCAACAGAAGGAGGGCTGCGACGACGACGGTGGCCGCGAGCCAAAGGTGGTCGCGTTGGACGAGCGCCCCCAGCAGGTAGGTCCCGAGGCCCGAAATCTCGGTGGTGATGCCCGCCTCGGGATTGATCTCCAGCTTGTGGCGGTAGGAGACGATCAGAAAGGCAACGACGCCGAGTAAGCCGATGGCCACCGGGAGCACGGAGGAGCCGGCCAGGGTGGAGAGGATGTACCCCAACAGCCCGAGCTGCGGAAAGGTCCGGACTCCTCCAAAGGCATAGCCCTTCTGCGGTCGGTGCTCTTCGTGCTCGAGGCCGAGAAGGAAGGAGAGGAAGAGCAACAAGACGATCTTGAACGCGTCGGGCGGGGCGAACTGCCAGAATTCGTGCATTCGAAGCCTCTCTCTGCAAGTGGGTTAGGATCGGTACGCGCTCCTTTATCTCGCTTGCCTCGAAGGCGCCGCCGTTTTTCCGCTCGCCGAGGGCACCCGGCACGCCGCCGCCGCGGGGAGGGGCTTGTAGAGCAGGAAGTTGAGGAGGTTGTCCCTAAAGGTCCAGTTCTTGACGAGCTTCATGTGCTCTTCGCAGATGAAGCCCGAGAGGGCGTAGGGCAGATCGGTGTGGGGCTCGCACAGGGCGCTCGCGGGCACCTCGGCGAGCAGGCTCGATTTGGTCACGTCGCCGTCTCCCGGCCCGTAGAAGAGGCTCGCGAGGTTCACCCCCGCCACCGGGTGCTGCACCTCATCGGGCTTGCGGCGCACCACCCACCGGCTTCCCTCCCGTTCTACCACGAGGCCGCGGAGCGTCGGCGTGCAGTCTCCGCCCAGGAGGAGCGTCTGGATGGAGGCCGGCACCGGTCCGGCCTCCAGGGCCAGGTGAAAGGCCTTGGCCTGCTGGAGGAGGAGGCCGAAATGCGCCTGCAGTGCTCGCAGGTAGGCTCGGGCCTGCTCCTCGCCCTCGCCGGGGTGGAGGTCGAGGTAGCGCCGCAGGATGCCGGGACGTTTTCGTGGGTCGAAGATCCCCCAGCGCTCGCGCTCCCACGTCTTCACGTCGTAGATGTCCAGGGCGACCGGCTCCCCCGCCGCCGTGAAGAGCACGTGGTCCGAAGGCGAGGGCATGAGCTGGATTATGGAGGGCATGGTGGCGATGAGGTCGGGGGGAATCCGCGCCAATCCCACGCGGCTCCCGTCGATGAGGGCCAGCAGGCTGGAGACGGCGCCCATGTTGGGCGTCCCCAGCATGACGAGCTTGCGCACGTGCGCCGCCCCGGCGTCCGTGGGCACGGGTGTCTCTTCGCCCAGCACGTCTTTGCGGCCGTAGAGGATGTAGTAGCGCGCGATGAGCCCGCCCATGGAGTGCGCCACGATATCCACCTTGAGCGAGGGATCGTGGCACCGTTGGGCGATGGCGTCGATGAAGGCCGAGAGCCGCCTGGCGTTCTCCACGCAGCTCAGGCGCCAGTCGTAGGCAAAGGGGAAGAAGGGGGCCTCGGGCACCGGCTCCGCCCCCTTGACCAGGGTGTACCCGCCGTCTTGGGTGAGCGTCTGCACGATTCCCGCGTAGACCTCCACTCCGCCGACCTTTTTGATGGAGCCCACGGCCACCAGGTCGCTCTTCTCGCCCGGCGCGATGGGCAAGGCCAAGCGCATATCGGCGGTGGTGGAGAAGAACTCCCGCATCTTCCCCCACAGCACCTTCCCCGTCCTCGGGTCCACAATCTGGGAGCCCATGAGGCCGTGGATGCCCACCAGCGGAGGCCGGCCCTGCTTCTGATTGGCCCAATCGTGGTAGAGGAGCGCCAGGTCGGGCTCGCGGTGCGAACAACCGGCGGCCAGGATCAGCAGAGAGAGGCCGATGAACCTTCGCAGCCCTCTTACGGCCCGGACCCGCATCTGGGTTGGCGCCTTGCTCCTCATGGCGATCCACTCTCCTTCAACCCCTGGCTCATTCTTCTATAAGGGTATCACAAGGGCCACACGGACCGATTCCGTGCCGGGGTTGTGGCGTGCCACGCCGCCGTTCGAGTAGTGGAAGACCCCGACCCCCAGACGGCACCCCTTGCCGAGATGGTAAAACAGCTCCAGACCCGAACGGAACTCCAGGTGGCTCCCCAGGTCGTAGTGGTGATCCGAATAGCGGCCGGGACCGGAGGTCAGCGAGGCGCTCCAGCGGTCTGAAAAAGCGTACTGAAGGGTCAGATTGAGCCCCTCGTAGTTCTCAAGAGAGCTGGATTCCACCACGCCACCGCCCCCCCAAGAGAGCTTCCCCCAAGAATGAAAGAGGTGGCGGAGCTCTACCGAACCGTAGAGGTGCCGCTTCTTGTTTTGCACGTTGCCCACCGCCGGGCCCACCAGCACGAAGGTCTCTTGGGCCAAGACCGGGCAGCTCACGATGAAAAGCGCGGCCAGGAGAAGCCTCTTCATTCTCATCACGACAAGCCTCCTTTCATCCGGCGTCACCCCCGGCTGGGGCGCGGCCGGCCGGCGACTCAGACGATCCACCCGGCGGCGCCCAGGAGCGCCCCCGCGGCCAGTGGGAAGACGGGATGCACCTTGAACCTCAGGAGCAGCACGAGGGCCAGCGCCATGAGGGCCCAGCCCGGAAGGCCGTGGAGGGCCGAGGGGCCGAGGAGGAAGGCCGCCCCGACGATGAGGCCCGCCACGGCGGGCGAAACGCCGGCGAGGAAGTCCTCGAAGCGCTCGTTGCCCTTGAAGCGGCCGTAGCCCAGCGTGAGCACCGTCATGAGGACCATGGCGGGGGCGAAGAGGGCCAGGGTGGCGGCGAGCGCGCCCGCCACGCCGTGCAGGTGGAAGCCCGCGAAGGTGGCGAGCACGGCGATGGGTCCGGGCGTCAGGTTGCTGATGGCCACGCCGTCCAGAAATTCGCGGCTGTTGAGCCAGTGGAGCTGGGTCACGAGCTTCTGGTGGAGGATGGGGATGAGGACGAAGCCGCCTCCGAAGAAGACGAAGCCCACCTTGAGGAAGGTCCAGCTCAGGGCCGCCAGTCCCACACCCCCTCCTACAGCCGGCCCCCCCGCGGCGGCGCCTTCGAGCGGGAGGGCGGCGGGCAGCGGGGAAAGCTTGGAAGAGAGAACCACTCCGGCCGCGCCGGGGGCCGCCCCCTCCCCACGGCCTGCGGCCTTGGGCGAACCCTGGCCGCCGAACCGGGAGCGGCCCAGCACCAGCCCCAGCAAGCCCGACGCCGCCAGCACGTAGACGGCGTTGACCTTGAGCAGCGAGAGGGCCAAGGCCAGGAGGGCCACCACGACGGCGGGCCAGCGCCGAAGGGCCTTGCGCCCCAGGGACCAGGCGGCCGCCAGGATGAGGGCGATCACGACCGGGCCGACGCCCCCCACCGCCGCCTGGAGCGAGGGGATGCTGTGGTACGCGAAGTAGAGCCAGGAAAAAACGATGACGATGAGGACCGACGGCGCCATGAAGGCCCCTGCGGTGAGAAGGCCGCCCAAGGGGCCGAAGAGCCTGCATCCCACGAAGAAGGCGGTGTTCGTGGCGAAGGGGCCCAGGAGCTGGCCGAAGCCCACGCCGTGCAGGAACTCCTCGCTGGAGAGAAGCTTGCGCTGGCGCACCAGCTCGCGCTCCATGAGGGCGATGTTGGCCATGCCGCCCCCGAAGCCGATGGTCCCGATGACGAGGAAGCGCAGGACCAGGGCGGGCAGCGAGAGCCTCGCCCCGCCAGCGGCCTCGGGCCCAGGCCTCGTTCCTTTCCGGCCGCTCACGGGCGTTTCCTCCCGGAAGGCCCGTCCGGCGGCGCGGGCGCCGGCCCCTCGCCCCAGCTCCCGCCGAGGGCCTTGATGAGCGATACGCACGATACGAACCGTTGGCCGCGAATCACCGCGAGGGCCTGCTCGTGGGCCTGCGCCGCGCTCTGGGCGCTGGTCACCTGGAGGTAGCTCACCAGCCCGCTTCGGTAGCGGGTCTGGGCGAGTTCGAGCTGGCGCCTCGCGGCGAAATAGGCGCCCCGCTCCCGCTCGTACTGCTCCTCGAGGAGCCGCTGGGCCGAGAGGTCGTCCTCCACCTCGGCGAAGGCCTTCAGCACGGTCTGCCGGTAGAGCGCCACGGTCTCGTCGTAGCGGGCCCTGGCGGAGCGGACGCCGGCCCGCCGCTGGCCCCCCTCGAAGAGCGGCAGGGCCAGCGAGGGGCCCACGGCCCAGAAGCGGCTGGGGGCGCTCAGAAGGGTGCCCGATTCGATGCTTTGGAAGCCGGCCGCGCCGCCGAGCTTCAGGACCGGGAAGAAGGCCGCCTCGGCCACGCCGATGGCCGCGTTGGCGGCGGCCATGCGCCGTTCGGCCGCGGCCACGTCGGGCCGGCGCTCCAGGAGCGTGGAGGGCAAGCCCGGCTGGATGAGGGGCGGATCCCCGGCCAGGGCCTCTTCGTTCGGGTGAAAGAGCGGCGCACTCTGGCCCACGAGGACGGCGAGCGCGTGCACGAAGCGCAGGCGAGCCTCTTCGAGGGCGGGCTGCTGGGCCTGCGCGGCGTTCAGGAGGGTCTCGGCCTGGGCCACGTCCAGATCGCTCGAAAGGCCTGCCTCGCGACGATTCCTCGTCAGCTCAAGGCTCTTCCTGTAGGCCTCCACGCTCGCCGCCAGAGCCCTCTCCTCGGCGAGCAGGGAGCGGAGCGTGAAGTAGTCGGCCGCCACCTCCGCCTCCACCGAGAGCCGCACCCCCTGCCAGTCGGCCGCGCTCGCCTCCTCGCTCGCCCTGGCCCCCTGGAGCTGGCGCCGCACGCGCCCCCACAGGTCCACCTCGTAGCTCGCGTCGAAGGGAACGGTGTAGTTGTCGTAGGTGAAGCCCTTGCCGGCGGCTTCGCCGGTGGTGGAGAGGGGGCGGTTCCGGGAGTCCTGCTGGCGCGTGGCCGAGGCGCCCGCCGCCAGCCGCGGGAAGAGGCCCGAGCGGGCCACGTCGGCGGAGGCCCGAGCTTCGGCATAGCGGGCCGCGGCGGCGCGGAGGTCCTGGTTGGCCGAAGCCGCCTCGCTTTCGAGACGGCTCAGCTCCGGATCGCCGAAGACCTCCCACCAGGGCCCCTTGGGGACGGCCGCCGAGGCCGGCTCGGTGCGCCGCCACGTCACGCCGGCCCCCTCGAAGCGCTCCGGCATCCGGGCCACCGCCTCGGGCCGGTGATAGTCCGGCCCCACGGCGCACGAGAGCGTCGCGAGCAGCGCCGGGACCAGCGCCGCGGCCGCAGCGCGGCGCAGGAGACGCCCACGGTGCCGTTCCCTCCTCATGGTGCATCCTTTCCGGAGGCGCCGGGCGGCGCGGCCACGCGGACCGTGACGCCGCTCACGAGCGAGTCGGCGGGGTTCAGGATGACGCGGTCCGAGGCGGCAACGCCAGAAAGCACCTCGATGGTCTGCCCGAAGTCCCGGCCCAGCTTGATGGAGCGCAGCGTCACCCTCCCGTCGGCCCCGACCACCGCCACCTGCGGCCCCTGGGCCCGAAAGAGCAGCGTGTTTCCGGGCAGGGTGAGCGGCGGTTGGGGCGCTTTGGCCCCCGCGAAGCGGACCTGCGCGTAGCTGCCCGCCAGCAGGCGCCCCCCGGGGTTGTCGAGTTCGAGCTCCACGCGAAGGGTCCGGGAGGAGGGATCGAGGGCTCCCGCGGTGCTCAGAACCCTGGCCTCGTAGGCTTCGTTGGGCCGTTCGGGGAAGAGCACCTCGGCGCGCTGGCCCGCCGCGATGCCCGCGGCCATGCTCTGGGGCACGTCGGCGTAGACGCGGAGCCGGTCGGTCTGGGCCAAGCGGAAGAGCGGTTTACCGCCGCCCGCCGCCACGAGGTCGCCCACGTCCACGTTGCGCTGCGTGACCGTGCCGGCGAAGGGCGCCGTGACGAGGGCGAAGCCCTTGAGCTGCTGAAGGCGCCGCACGTTGGCGAGGGCCGCCTTTTCCTGGGCCGCCTTGAGGGCGAGGTCGGCCTGTTTCTCGGCGTTCTCCTGCTCGCTCACGCTGGCGCTCTTCACGAGGCCGGCGTAGCGCTGAGCCGTGATCTTGGCCAGCGAGAGGGCCGCCTGGGCCTCCACGAGCTGGTGGCGCGCCTGGTCGAGCTCCTGGTCGAGCTCGGGGGTCTCGATCTCGGCCAGCACCTGCCCCGCCTTCACCGACGCGCCCATGTCCACGGCCCACCGCTTCAAGTAGCCCGTGGCGCGGGCGTAGATGGGCGCCTCGCTCCACGCCTCCACGTCGGCGGGGACGGGTACCCCCGGTTGCGACTTGCCCGGCGCGGGGTGGACCACCTGCACCGTGGGTACGGCCAGCTCCGCCGTCTCCTTGGCCAGGGCCTTTGCGTGGAGCCAGCGGGGAACGAAGCCCACGAGGAGGGCCACGGCGAGCAGCACGAAGGCCGCGAACCCGAGGCGTTTCAGACGCAGGGGAGGGCCGCCGGCCTCGGGCCCGGCGGGAGAAACCGCTTGAGTCGTTGGATCGTTCGTCATGGCTTCTCCTCGCGAGTTTCGCTGGATGGGGAGGGAAGAGGCTCCGACCCACCGGAGCCCGCGGGCTCCTGGTGGTGCAGGAGAGAGAAGACCACCGGCACCACGAAGAGCGTGGCGAGGGTGGCCACGGCCAGGCCGCCGATCACGGCCCGCCCCAAAGGAGCGTTCTGCTCGCCGCCCTCGCCCAGGCCGAGGGCGAGCGGCGCCATGCCGATGATCATGGCGAGGGCCGTCATGAGGACGGGCCGCAGGCGGCCTACGCCGGCCTCCCACGCGGCCTGAAGGGGCTCCATCCCCTCCCGCAGGTGGTTTCGGGCGAAGGTGACCACGAGCACCGAGTTGGCCGTCGCCACGCCCAAACTCATGATGGCCCCCATGAGGGCCGGCACGCTCAGGGTGGTGAAGGTCAGGAAGAGGCCCCAGGCCACACCCGCCAGGGCGCCCGGAAGGGCCGTGATGATGACGAAGGGGTCGGTCCAGCTCTGGAAGTTCACCACGAGCAGGAGGTAGATGAGCACCGCGGCCATCGTCAGGCCGATCCCGATGCCCAGAAAGCTCGATGCCATGGTCTCGGCCTGGCCCCGCATGGTGAGGAAGCTTCCCCTCGGCAACTGCTTGCGGGCCTTGGCGAGGATGGGGTCGATGGCCCTCAGCGCCCCGCCCAGGTCCCGTCCGCTCACGCCGGCGAGCACGTCGATGACGGGCATGACGTTGTAGTGGCTCACGATGGGGGGCGCCATGGTGCGGTGGATGGAGGCCACGTTGGCCAGGAGCTGCACGCCGCCGGGGCTGTCGGCGCTCCCCGAGGAGATGGCCTTGAGGGCGGCGAGGGATTCGATGGCCGTCTGGGGCACCCGCACGTTCATAAGGTACTGCACGCCGTTCTTGGGGTTGAGCCAGTACATGGGCTGGACCTGGCTGCTCCCGCTGAGGCCCAAGAGGACGGAGTTGGCCACGTCCCGTTCGGTGAGCCCGAACTCCATGGCCTTGGCGCGGTCCACGGCCACCTGGAACTTGGGCAGGTCGTCGGGCTGGCCCACGCGGACGTCCACGATGCCAGGAACGTGCCTCAACCGGTTGGCGATGCCGTAGGCGATGGACCGGTTGCTGCGCTGGTCACGCCCGGAGATCTGGATGTCGAAGGGGGCCGGAAGGCCGAAGTTGAGCGTCTGGCTCACGATGTCGGCGGGCAGGAAGTAGAAGGTCACCCCCGGGAATTCCCGGTTGAGCTTCAGTCGCAGGCTCTCCACGTAACCGCTCGTGGGGTGGTGGCCCGGCTTGAGGGCCACGAGGATATCGGCGTCCCCCACTCCCACCAGTCCGTTGTCGATGTAGGTGAGCGGGATGCCGCCGAAGGGGATGCCGATGTTGTCGAGGATCCCGCCCAGCTCCCGCGGCGGGATCTGGCGGCGGATGGCGGCCTCCACCTCGTCGGCGAGCTTGGCCGTCTCCTCGATGCGCGTGCCGCTGCGGGCCCGCACGTGCAGGCGGAACTGGCCCGCGTCCACGGAGGGGAAGAAGTCCTCGCCGAGGAAGGGGACGAGCAGAGCCGTGAGCGCGCAGAAGGCGGCGAAGCCCAGCAGGAAGGCGCGGCGGTGGCGCAGCGCAGCGCCGAGGAGGCGCCGGTAGCCCTCTCGGAAGCGCGCGAAGCCCTCTTCAAACCGCCGCTGAAGGGCGATGAAGGGCCGCATCCACGGCGCCGCCGAGTCTTCCTCCGCGAGGTGTCCGTGGTAGGCGTGGCGGCGGTAGAACCACATGACCAGGGTGGGGACGAGCGTCCGCGACAGCAGGTAGCTCGCCAGCATGGCGAAGACCACCGCCTCGGCCAGCGGCACGAAGAGGTAGCGCGCCGTGCCGCTCAGGAAGAACATGGGGACGAAGACGATGCAGATGCAGAGGGTGCCCACGAAGGCCGGCAGGGCGATCTCCTGCGCGCCGTCCAGGATGGCCTGGACGGTCGGCTTGCCGAGGGCCATCTGCCGGTGGACGTTCTCGATCTCCACCGTGGCGTCGTCCACCAGGATGCCCACGGCCAGGGCCAGTCCGCCCAGCGTCATGAGGTTGATCGTCTCGCCCAGGGCGCTGAAGGCGAGGATGGAGACGAGCACCGAGAGCGGGATCGAGAGGGCGATGATGAGCGTCCCGCGCCAGGCCCCCAGGAAGAGCAGGACCATGAGCGCCGTGAGCAGGGCGGCCACGACCCCCTCGCGCACCACGCCGCTGATGGCGGCGCGCACGAAGAGCGACTGGTCGGCGAACTCCTTGACCTGGAGCTCCTTGGGCAGGGTGCTGAGGACCTTGGGCATGGCGGCCTTGATGGCCCTCACCACGTCGAGGGTGGAGGCCCGGCCGCTCTTGAGCACGGTCAGCAAAACCCCGCGCACGCCGTTGAGGCGGACGATGTTCTGCTGGGGCAGGTAGCCGTCGTGGACGAAGGCCACGTCTCTCACGCGGATCAAAGCGCCGTTCACCACCTTCACGGGCAGGTCGTTGAGCTCCGAGAGAACGGGCGGGCTGGCGTTCATCCCCACGTCGTACTCGGTGGGGCCGATCTTCACCGTACCGCTGGGCAGGATGAGGTTCTGCGCGTTCAGGGCGTTCACCACGTCCGCCGGTGCGAGGCCGTGGGCCTTGAGGGCGGAGAGGCTCAGGTCCACGGCGACGACGCGCGGCTTGCCGCCGTATGGGTAGGGCATGGAGGCGCCGGGCACGTTCATGAGGCCCACGCGGACCTGGTTGAAGACCATGTCCTGCAGCTCCTGCTCGGAGAATTTGCGGCTGGCGAAGCTGTACTGGAGGATGGGCACGGAGGAGGCGTTGTAGCGGATGATGATGGGCGGCGTGATGCCGGGCGGCAGTTGGCGGAGGATGGCCTGGCCAGTGGCGGTGAGCTGGGCCACGCCCGTGTCCACCGAGGCTCCGGGCCTCAGGAAGACCTTGATGACCCCCGCCCCCGTGTAGGCCGTGGATTCGATGTGCTCGATGTTGTCCACGATGGCGCTGATCATCCGCTCGTGGTTGTAGAGGATGCGCTGCTCGATCTCCTGGGCGCTCATGCCGTTGTAGATCCAGACGGCGCTGACCACGGGGATGTCGATGGAGGGGAAGATGTCCTTGGGCGTCCTCCAGATGACGAAGGGCGAGAGGAGGAGGACGACGAGCGCCATCACCACGAAGGTGTAGGGTCTGCGAAGGGCGAGCCTTACGATCCACATGGCGTTCCATCCTTTCCAAACGGGAGCGGACCGCCAGCCTTTCCGGCTGCGGCCGCGCCCCTCACAGCACGTCCATGATAATGAGCAGCGCCGCCACGGCTAAGAGGAGCATACCGAAGAGCGTGTGCACCATCTTCGTTTTCATCTGGGTCGCCATGTAGCGCGAACCCGCCTGACTGCCCACGAGGACGGCAGCGCAGCAGAGAAGCCAGAGGCCCCAGCGCGGACTCCGCGCCGTCAGCAGATGGGCGAAGAAGGTGGAGAGGGCCGCCGCCGTGACGACCACCGAAGAGGTGGCCGCGGCCATCTTGCCGGGCAGTCCGGCCATGAGCAGGAGCGGCACCACGAAGGCCCCTCCGCCCCGGCCGAGGAGCCCGGTGAAGAAGCCGAGGATGGCACCGGCCAGAAGGCCAAGGGCCAGCTTCTGGCGCGGCCCCATGCCCGCGCCCTTCGGCTTCCAACCCGAAAGGCTCAGCACGCCGGCCGCGGCGGTGAAAAGCGCGAAGAGGAGGATCACCGGCTTGGAGGGGACCGTGAGGTCGGCCCAGGCGCCCAGGGGTGGCATGACGAGCATGCCCAGACCGAAGGGCAGGGCCAGCTTCCAATCCACCAGCTTGTCGCGGATGTAGGTGACCGAGGCCGAGGCCGTCGTCAGGACGTTTAGCAGCACCCCCAGCGGGATGGCCTCCGTCTTGAACCGGAGGCCCACCCAGAAGAGGATCGGGATGTAGAGCACGCCGCCCCCCATGCCCAGCATGGAGAAAACGAATGAGATCCCTAAAAAGAGCAGCGGAACCCAGAGCAGCAGCATGCCATCCCCCCCATCGGGGCTCAGCGCCCGAGGCGCAGGCCCTTGAGCAGTACGTACTGGATCTGGAAGCGCCACGTGTGGGTGTAGGCCTCGCTGCCGCCTCGCGGTGAGAGGTAATCGGCCACCAGGCGTAGCGGCACGCGGCGAAAATCGTAGGTGATGGAGGAGTCCCACTGCCTCAGCGAGGGGGCCTTCTCCTCGTGGAGGTCGGGCGTGAACCACTCGTAGCGCAGGGCGAGGATGAGCTGGCTCACCGGCAGGTAGGCCACCTGGCCGTAGGCGCCGTGGGCGGCGATTTCGCCTCCCTTGTCCGGCGAGAGCCACGCCCGGAAGTACTCGGCCTGGCCGCGCACCTTGCCCCAGCCCGCCTCCGCGAAGGCGTTGAGGCGGCTGTCGCGGCCGGCGAAACGGCTCGTGAGCTTTTTGCTGAGGCCGGTGAGCTCGGAGGAGAGGTTCACCTCCGCGTCGTGCCGGTCCGAAGCCGCCAGCCCCGTCCGCCAGAACCACGGGGTGCCTCCGGACGAGGCCTTCCGGCCGTAGCTCAGGCGCGCCACGCCGAGGGGCCCGTTGCCTTTGCCGTTCATGTTGGCTCCCTCGCCCTGGAAGAGGCCGGCGGAGAAGGCCCACCCGCCGCGGTCGAAGTCGCCCTCCACGCCCCGGTCCCGGGCGAAGCTCTTGCCCAGGTTGCCGTTCACCACCATGCGGTTGGTCAGGTCGGTCCGGTCGATGAGGTCGAGGGCCGAATCGGGCTCGAAGCGTTCGAGGCCGAAGGGCGGCACGAACTGGCCCACCTTGAAGGCGAGGCCTCGGGCCGCGGGCGCCACGACGTAGGCGTCCTGGAGGTAGACCTGGTCGTCGGTGGAGCTCTGGAGGTTGGTCTTGTAGACGAACTGGACGTGGTAGTGGAGGCCCTCCTGCGGGCCGCCGTCGAACATGGCCTTGAAGCGCCGGATGGCCCACTCGTCCTCGCCCTTGCTCGGGTCCGTGTAGCGGAGTTGGATGTAGGAGCTGAGCACGGGCAGGTAGGGCGAGGAGGCCGCCGGGCCGTCGGCGAACGCCGCCGTGCCGGTGACCATGGCCAGGAAACAGAACACGAAGCCGATGCTCGATCTCATAGGTGATCCTCCCAGCGACCCAGTAGCTCCGTCTCCCCGCAGCCCTCCACTTCGGGTTCCAGGGTGGCGTGGGTGATGGCCCACTCCTCGTGCAGGTGCGCCCGGATCTCGTCGAAGAGCTTCTCAGCGGCGCTGGCCGCCATGTCCCGCTCCAAGGCCACGTGGGCCGTGAGCAGCCGCTGGCCCGGGCCGTTCTGCCAGACGTGGAGGTGGTGGAGCCGAACCGAGGGGAAGGCCCGGCCCACGTCCTGAGCGATGGCCTCGGGGTCGGCGCCGGAGGGAGCCCCCTCCATGAGCGTGGAGACCGTCTCCCACACGAGGAGGAGCGCGCTGCGCAGGACGACGAGGCCCACCAGGAGCGCCGCCGCCGGGTCCACGTAGGGGCCGGCGCGCGTGTGGGCCAGGAGCGCGGCGATCACCACGGCGAGGGAGGCCAGCGCGTCCTGGGCCATGTGGAGAAAGGCGCTGCGTACGTTGACGTCGTCCTTCTCGTGGTGCTTCAGCAGGAAGACCGACCCCACGTTGGCAAAGAGCGCCACGAGCGCCACCGCGAGCATGAGTCCCTGCTGGACGGGCTCGGGGTGCGCGAGGCGGACGAGGGCCTCGCGGGCGATGAGGACGGTGATGGCGATGAGGACCACGGCGTTCGCCAGGGCCGCGAGCACCTCCACCCGCTTGAAGCCGTAGGTGTGGCGCGCCGTGGGAGGGCGCCGGCCGAAGTGCCGCGCCCAGAGGGCCAGCACCACCGCCGCCACGTCGCTCAGGTTGTGGGCCGCGTCCGAGAGCAGCGCCAGGCTGCCCGAAAGGAGGCCGCCGAAAAATTCCGCCAGCGTGATGGCCCCATTGAGGGCCGCGCTCGCCCAGAGCCTCAGGTCCATGGCGCCGTTCTCGGGGATCTCGTGGTCGTGGCTATGGCCCATGACCGTACACTCCTAGAGAATGCCCATGAGCTTGAGGGCGATTTGGGTCGCGAAGAACCACATGATGCAGGCGAAGGCGATCTTCACGAAACCGGGGCTGGCCTTCACCGTGACGTGCGAGCCGACCGCCGAGCCGAGGATGCAGGCCACGGTCACGGCCGCGAGGAAGCGGTAGTCCACGTGGCCCAGGGCGAAGTGGCCCACGGTTCCCACGAGAGAGCTGACCGTCACGATGAGCGAATTGGCCCCCGCCGCCATCTGCGCCCCGTACTTCATGTACAGGACGAGGAAGGGGAAGATGATCAAGCCCCCTCCCACGCCGATGAGGCTGGAGAGCACGCCCACGCCGAAGGAGAAGACGGTGATCAACACGATCATCGAGGCGCTGAGCCTCTTCACCTGCTGGCCGGGCTTCTCCTTGGCCGAGAAGACCATGATCAGCCCCACGGCGTAGAGGAACGCGGAGAAGATCCCCAGCAGGATATCTTTCGGGGCCATGCTCGATAGCACCGCCCCCAGGAACGAGCCGGCGATGGTCCCCGGCAAAAAGACGAGGCAGAAGCGGTAGTCCACCAGCTTGTTCCGCTGGAAGACGATGGTGGCCGTGAGCGCGGTCACGAGGTTCAGGAAGAGGGCCGTCGAAATGGCCGGCTGTATAGCCATGCCGAGCATGACCAGCACCGGCGTGTAGAGCGACCCGCCGCCCTTGCCGAACATGGAGAAGACGCCCGAGATCACCAGAATGGTGACGAAGGCGATGATCAGAAACGGGGTGCTCATGGCTAACCTCCCCGGCTCACGAGGCGAAGACGCGAAGGACGGTGAAAGGCCGAGGCGGAACTTCGCCGGCCGCCGGCGGCAGACCGCGGACGGTCGGCCGGCGAAGCTCTCTTCTCGCCTCCGTTTCCTCCGGCCCCGCGCGCCTCCGCCGCGAGCCGATCCTCCCGCCTTTTCCTCTACCCCTTGTACCCCGAGCACGGGATGCAGTACGGCTTGCCGTCCTTCATGCGCACGTAGCGTTCGAAGACGAGCTCGCCGCAGCCCGTGCAGATGGCGCTGGCAAAGGAGCCCTTGGGCGGCTGGTAGTGGAAGTCGGGGCGCTCAGCCACGGTGTAAATCGTCTCGTCGGGCAGGCCCAGCTCCCAGTCGATGACTTGCTGGGTGACGGCCTCCGGAATTCCCGAGGGTTCGATCCCCTTCTTCCGGTAGGTGAAGAACTCGAACTGCCCCATCTCCTTGAGGAACTCGGGCTTGAGGTTGTAGCGGACGGGGGTCTTGCCGGGATACCAGAAGGTGGCGGCCAGCTTGCCCCAGTAGGTCTTCTCGATGAGGGTTTTGCCGAAGGTGGCGCCGGTGGCGATCTGGATGCCGTCCATCAAGCAGGTCTGCGGGTGGCCTTCCCCCAGCTCGCAGAACACGTGGAGGGCGTGATCGAGCTCGCGCTCGGTGCCCAACTTTTCAAGGGCGAGCCGGCCCATGCGGTAGCCGAGCGGCATGAAGGGGCACTTGTGGCCGTGGAACTGAAAGGCCCAGTCGGGCGGTACGAAGCGGTGGTCGGTGTGAGTCATGGCGTGGTTCTCCTTTTCTAAAACTCGGGACGGCCCGACGGCCCCTCGCCGCGAGGGGCCTTCCCCCCGGGTCAGCCCGCCAAATCCTTGAGCAGCTCCTCGGCGAAGCCGAAGGTCGCCGAGGCCATCAAGTGCCGGGTGATGCGCACGGCGTCGAGGACCTCCTCCTGCGTGGCCCCCGCCTCCCGCGCGATGTGGGCCTGGGAGCGCGCGCAGAGCGCGTCTCCGCGGCCGAGAGCCGCCGCCACGGCGATGAGGTGGCGGTACTTGGGCTCAATGGTGCTGGCCTCGCGGTTCACGCTCTGGGCCGAATTCATACCCGTCGCCACGAGCAGGTCGGGCGCGAGCCGGTGCAGGAGCTCCCCCCACGCCGGGGCGGTGGCACCCATCTTCCCTTTCATCATGCCGAGAACCTGGTCGGCGGTCGGCGGCGTTTTCATCTCCATCGTCGTTCTCCCTTTCGGTTGTACCGCATCACGGAGCGGAGCCCGGTCGGCGGACCCGATCCAGAGCTCTTCGCGCTCCTCTTCCTCACTTCCTCACTTCCTCACTTCCTCACTTCCTAACTTCCTCACCCCTCCCGAACCTCCCCGTCACCTTGGTTCGCAGGGTGTCGAACAAATCGTAGAAGACGGGCACGTAGATCAGCGTCAAGAAGGTGGAGACCATGAGGCCGCCGATGGCCACCACGGCCAGCGGGCTGAGGCGCTCCAGGCCGATGGCCCACTGGAGGGCGATGGGGAGCATGCCCACGGCGGTGCCCACGGCGGTCATGAGGATGGGGCGTGTCCTGACGCGGACGGAGCCCTTGAGCGCCTCCTCCAGGCTCTCGCCCTTGGCCCGGGCCTCCTCGATGAAGTCGATCAACAGAATGGAGTTCTTCACCACGATGCCGGCCAAAAGGATCATCCCCATGAAGGAGGGCATGCACGAGTGCTTGCCCGTCAGCAGCATGGCCCAGGCCGCGCCGATGATGCCGAGCGGGATGGCCACCATGATGGTGAAGGGGTGGATGAAGGACTTGAAGGCCGGCACCAGGGAGAAGTAGAGCAGCACGAGGCCGAGCAGCAGCGCCGTCATGAGGGCCGAGAAGGCCTCGTCCATGGTCTTGAGCTCGCCCTCCTCCCGGATCGAGTAGCCCGGCGGGAGCTGGTTGATGAGCGGCACCATAGTTTTCATCCACCAGCCCGCGTCCTTCTGGATCGTGTTGCCGGGAGGAAGCTGGAGCCCCTTGAGGGCGGCGTTCACGTTGTCCTCGATGTGCGTCACGGCGTGCACGTTGCGGTAGCCCAGGAGGTCCACCGTCGGCAGCAGGTCCTGGTGGGTGTAGAGCGTGGGCACGACGGACTTCTCGATGGTCCCGAGGCTGGAGAGGGGAACGGGTCCCCGCGGCGTCAGGATGGGAAGCGTCTCCAGCCGGTTCTGGGCGTCGCGCCGGTGGGCCACGTCCTGCACCCAGACGGCGAAGGAGTCCTGGTTGGGGACGCGGAAGAGGGTCGCGGGGAAGCCCCGCACCTGGGCGTTGACTTGGGCCGCCACGGCGCCGGCGTTGACGCCGTAGAGCGAGAGCAGGTTCCGGTTGGGCAGGAACCGGTACTCCACGCGGTCCAGCGTCCAGGTGGGCACCACCGAGGTGAGCCCGCCCACGGTCATGAGGCGCGCCTGCACCGCCTGCCGGATGCGGTCGAGCACGGCGGGGTCCGGTCCGGAGATCATGAGGTCCACCGTGGAGCGGATCGTGGAGAGGGGCGTGGCGCCGTAGTCGAAGACCGCCGGGAAGCGCAGGCCCGGTATCGTCTGGAGCTGTTTCAGGATGTGCCCCTCGATGGCCCACATGGTCTGTTTGCGGTGGAACCGGTCCACGAGGTGGACCGTTATGAAGGCCTGCTGGGGGTTGCGGCCCGAACCGAAGGAGAGCACGCCCGGCTCCGAGCCGAGGGTCGAGGAGACCATGGTGACGCCGGGCTGCTGGTAGACGACCTTCTCAACCCGGTCGAGCAGAGCCTCCGTATCGCTCATGGAGGTGTTGGGGTAGCTCTCGAAGGTGACGCGGAAGATGCCCGTGTCCATGGGGGGCATGAGGTCGCGCCCGATGAGGGGCATGAGGGCCCGGCCGGTGAACATGAGGAGCGCCAGGGCCGGGATGATGAACATCACCTTGTGGCGCAGGGCCACGTCCACGGCCTTCACGAAGAACTCCTGGATGGGGTGGAGGATCTTGCCCTGCACGAAGTGGTCCAGCCCCAGCTCCCAGCGCGACCGCTCCAGCTTGCCGCCCAGCCTCAAGATGAACGGGGCCAGGATGGGCAGGATGGTGACGGAGACGAGGTAGGAGGCGATGAGCGCGATGGAGAGCGTCAGGCTCAGGGGCCTCAGCACCGTCTGGACGAAGCCGCCGATCCAGATGATGGGGATCAGCACGACGACGGTGGCATAGGTGCCCGAGAGGATGGCGAGCATCACCTCCTGCGTGCCGCCGATGACGGCGTCCTCCAGCTTCTGGCCCAGTTTGAGGTAGTGCCGCTCGATGTTTTCCAGGACGACGATGGCGTCGTCGAGGAGCATGCCCACCCCCAGGATGACCCCCGTGAGCGTCACGAGGTCGAACTCGAAGCCGAAGAGCCACATGAAGGCGAAGGTGATGAGGTAGGTGAAGGGGATCGAGATGCCGGCCAGCAGCATGCCGCGCACGTCCGCCAGGAAGAAGAAGATCACGATGATCGTCATGATGATGGCGTCGCGCAGAGCATCCACCATGTTTGAGACGCTCGTCTGGATGAGCTGGCCCTGCGTGTCGGCCACCTGGAAGGAGAGGCCCGGGTACTGGCGTTCGAGCGTGGGCAGGTACTCCATCACCGACTGGATGGTGGGCAGGGCGTAGCCCGAGAGGGCGCGCTGGATGTTGATGCCGATGGCGGGCTGGCCGTTGCCGTGGAAGGCCGAGAGGCGCTCCTGGATGCCCACGTGGACGTCGGCCACGTCGCGCAGGTAGACGGGCGGGCCGGGGGCCGCGCTCACGACCACGCTTCCCACCTCCTCGGGCCGCTCGAACTCGCCCTGGCTCTTGAGGAGGATCTGGCTGCCCTTGGAGAGGACGAGGCCCAGCGGCGTGTTGCGGTTCCAGGCGTTGAGCGCCTCCACCACCTGTCCCGGGCTCAGGTGGTAGGCCTGGAGCCGGTTGGGGTCGAGATCCACCTGGACGAGGCTCTGGTAGCCGCCGAAGATCTCCACGTTCTCGACGTCCGGAAGGCGCAGGAGCGCCTCCTTGATGGGGTTCTCCACGAGCCGCCGGACCTGGGCCAGGTCCATCTGCGAGCCCTTCTTGGGCGTGACCGACAGGGTCAAGACCGCCGGCGTCGCCGAGGAGACCTTGTAGACCTGGAAGGGCTTGATGTCGGGAGGCAGGAGCGGGCGGATCTTGTTGAGGGAGTTGGAGACGTCCGTGGCCGCCGAATCGAGTCCCTTCTTGTACTGGAACTCGGCGGAGACCACCGAGACCTCGTCGTTGGAGGTGGAGGTGACGCGGCGCACGAGCTCGATGGTCTTGAGCTCCTTCTCGATGACCCGGCTCACGTCGCTCGCCACGTCGCCCGCCGAGGCGCCGGGCCAGACCGTGACCACGGCGATCTGCGGCCGCTCGCTGTCGGGGAAGAGGTTCACGGGCATTTCGAAGAAGCCCACGACCCCCACCACCGCCAGCAGGAGCACGATGGAGAGCAGGAGGTGGGGCTTCTTGACGTAGGCGCCGACGAAGTTCATCGCTGCCCTCCCGGCTGCGGGGCCACGGGGGTCCCCGCCGTGAGGGCCATGAGCTCGCTGGGCAGGCCGACGATGATCGCGTCACCCGCCTTGAGGGCGCCGCCCGCGGAGACGGCCGACTCCTGCTCGCCGCGGCCGAGCACCGTCACGGGTACGGGCTGCGCCTTGCCCTCCTCGACCTTGACCACCGTGGTCTGCCGGATCCCCTGGAGCAGGGCGTCGTTGGGCACCAGGAGCCCCTGCACGGGGGCGGCGGCGTAGCTCGCGGCCACGGTGGCGCCCGAGGGCAGACCGAAGGGGGACTGCTTGAGGTCCGTCTCCACGGAGCCCAGGTGGGCCGCGTCGAGGGCCGGATAGATCCGGGTCGTCTGCGCTTTCAACCTCTGGCCCTCATTGGTGAAGGTCACCGCGCCCCCGACCTTGAGCCTCGCCAACTGGTCCTGCGAGAGCTTGGAGAGCACCTTCACGGGCCCCGGGATCTGGAGGGAGTAGAGAGGCTTGCCCGGGGCGGCGAGGTCGCCCGGCTCCACGAGGCGGCCCGTGACGATTCCCGAGTAGGGGGCCGGCACGGAGCAGTAGGAGCGGTAGACGCGGGCCGACTGGAGCGCCTTCTCGGCGGAGACTTTGGCCGCTTCCGCCCCCGCTAGCTGAGCCTTGGAGATGTCGAAAGCCTGCTGGGAGATGGCCCCCGCTGCGACAAGGACCTTGTCCCGGTCGAAGATGGCCTTCTGCTTGGCGTAGTCCTCCTCGGCCGCGGCCAGGCGCGCCTGGGCGGCCTGCACGGCGTCGTCGAGGGTCCGGGGATCAATGAGGGCCATGATCTCGCCCCTCTTCACCGAATCGCCCTCGTGGAAGCGGACCTCCAGCAGGGCACCGGGCACCTCGGCGGACACCGTGGCGGAGGTCTCCGACTGGATGAGGGCTACCGTGGCCACCGTGTTGCTGGCCTCACCCTCCTTGGCGACCGCCGTGGCCACGGGCATGGGCGGGTTGGCCGGCGGCGGAAGGTGGGCGAGCTGCCACTCCTTGTGGAACACCACCGCCGTGAGGGCGAGGATGATCAGGACGACGATCAAGACGACGAGCAGCTTCTTACTCATGCTCTCCTCCCCGGGCACACACGAAATCGAGGTAGTCCACGGCGCTCTGAAGGCCATAGAGTCCTTGCCAATAGGCTGTTTCCCCCTGGAGCTGCTCGGCGCGGGCGGCGAGGTAGTCCTCCATCTTGCCCGTCCCCTGCTCCAGCTTGAGGTGTTCCACGCGCGCCACCTCGGCCCCGAGCGAGCGCTGGGCCTCCCCCGCCTTCAGGGCCGCCTGGGCCGCCGTGAGGCGGCTCTCCGCCTCCACCACCTGCGTGGCCACCTCCAACCGCTTGGCGCGCTCGCGCTGCTTCGCGACGAGAAGGTTGGCGTTCTCCTCCTGGAGCGCAGCAATGCGCGTGAAACCTTTGAACACGGGGATCTTGAGGTAGATGCCGAAGTCGTGGCTGCGAAGCTCCCCCGGCACGGCGGGGGAGTCATTCCTGAGATAGGTGCCCGCCAGTTCGAGCTGGGGGCCGAAAGCCTCCATGGCGAGGCGCTTCTTGCGCTCGGCGATCTGCGTCGCCCTCAGCGTGGCGACCAGGTCCTGCCGGCCCGTCAGAGCCTGGTTGAGGAGCCGCGCCTGGCTGTCGGCCGGAACGGGCGGCAAGGCGGTCTCGTCGCTCAGTTCGTAGCCGTCCGCCGGCGGGTCCTCGCCCATCAGGGCGGCGAGGGTCGCTTCTGCGATCTTCACGTGGCCCTCGGCCGCCGCCTCCAGGGCCTTGGCGTTTTCGAGGGCGAAGTCCACCTTGGCGCCGTCCACCGGGGCCCACGTTCCCACCTTGACCTTCAGGTCGGCATCGGCCTTGTCCTTTTCGAGGAAAGTGCGGTAGGCCCGGACGGCCTCGAAGGCGTGCTCGGCCACCAGCGCGTTTCGGTAGGCGGCTCGAACGTTGTAGCGCACCTCGTCCCGCGTGAAGAGGGCCACGGCCTCGGAGGCGTTCTGCGAGAGCTTGGCGATCTTGAGCCCTTCGTGGAGACCGCCCGAGGCCAGCAGCGGAATCTCGTAGGAGATCCCGTAGCGCCGCTGGTTCTGGGCCCAGGGCAGACCCGCGATGCCCTTGGGGCCCAGGAGCTCTTCGGAAATGGGGATCAGCGGCCGCGCGTGTTCGAACTGATCGTAGCCCGCCACCAAATCGAGCTCGCCGAAGTGCCGGCCGACGGCCTCCTTCGTCCGCTGCGAGGCGGCGACCGTCTCCAGCTTGGCCGCCTGGAGCTTGGGGTTGGCGGCGAGCGCCCTCGCCATGGCCTGCCTCAACGTCAGAGGCTCGGCCGCCCACCACGCGGGCGCCGCCGCCAGCGCCAGCAGCAGACTCACCATCATCCACACTCGACGATTCATGGGATCACCATCCCTCCTTTCCTTGTTCCCGGGCCAGCAGGGCCTCCAAGGCGGCCAGGAAACGGCGTACGCTCCGCCGCGATACGAAGTAGAGGACCCGGGCCCCCTCCCTCCGGCAATCCACCATGCCTGCGTCCTTCAGGATCCTCAGGTGGCGCGACAGGGTCGGCTGGTCCACGCCCAGCTCCGCCGCCAGGGAGCAGACGCAGATGTCGTGCTCATCCCGGAGCATCCCCAGAAGCCTCAGCCTCAGCGGGTGTCCCAGGTGGCGGCACCAAGAGGCGACCTGGCCCATCTCAGCGCTCTGGCGATCTATGCGCATAGGTGCATACTCCCTGCCCTACAAAAAAGCTGGACGGCTCGCTCTCATCTTCCGCCGCAACGGCGCAGGAGGGCAAGCCTCGCAGCTCGGCCTAAGGGTAACGAGAGAGACGATGGCCGCGCCTTGACGGCCGTCAAGGAAAAGGGCAGGCTAGGTTCACACAGTGATTCACGACGGGGGAGGGCAAGCGGCCCGAGCCGCAGAGGAGTTGTTCATGGGAAAAAAGACCCGGCGCGTCATGCCTCTGATCGCGATCGCCATTCTCGGCTTCTTCTACCTCAGCACCTTCGTGCGCTTTCGGCCTCGCCTCGACGTGGATGCGAGCGTAACGCGCCACTTCCAGGTCCGCATCATCCACGATCCCATCATCTCCATGAACGACCTCAAGCTGGTGGTCCTGCCCAAGGGCGACGCCGTCCCCGCCGGCACCCTCTCCTACACGGTCTACGGCCTGGGCGGGAAGGTGATCCAGCAGGGCGTCCTCATGGAGCCCACCTCCACGCCGCCCAACCCCAGCGCCGAGGCCGCCCGCCGCGAGGCCGAGCGAATCGGCGTTTCGAAGTTCACCTTCCTCGGCATGTTCATGCCCTTCTCCCAGAAGATCCGCCTCCTGCGCCTGGCAGGCGGCGAAGCCTGGACGGTCTACGCCCACGTCAACAGCTACTGGGCCACCTTCATCCCCTTCGGCGGCAAGGTCAGGCTGAGCTGGCAGTCCTAGCCTGTCGTCCCTGAAGCGGGGTTGGCATGGAAGCACGTGAAAGACGGCACGCGGAGGGGTGCTGGGAGGAAACCTCCCCGCCCCGTCGGGATAACAGCCAGCCGCAGGCAGGCGTCCTAGGGCAGAGCCCCTGGGGACGTGCCGTGTCCCAGGAGAAAGCCTCAGCAACCCAGGACTCACGGCGGACCGAGAATGGAGCGCCGAGAGCGGAGGGCCCTCCTCCTCATTGCGAATCCCCGCTCACTCGCCTCTGCGAAGCGGAAGCACGACGGTGAAGGTGGAACCGGGCGGCGGATCGTTGTTGACGGCGTGGACGGTGCCGTGGTGGGCCTGGACGATCTTTCGGACGATGGCGAGCCCCAGCCCAGTGCCTCCCTGGCGGCCCGTCTGGAAGGGCTGAAAGAGCCTGGGGAACAGCTCGCCCGCGATACCCGGACCCTCGTCGGAGACGGTGACGACGGCGCGCTCCTCCTCGCGCCGGGCGCACACCACGACGCGCCCCCCCGGAGGCGTAAAGGAGACGGCATTCTGCATGAGGTTCAGGAAGACCTGGACGAGCTTGTCGGAAAGCCCCATCACCCAGAGCGGTTCGGGGGGCAGATCGAGGGTGCACGGACATTCGCCGGGGAGGCTCTTGCGCGCTAATTCGAAGCACTGCCTCAGCACCTCTTGGAGGGCCACGGGCGCGAAGGCCGCCTCTTCCACGGGTCGGCCGAGGGCCAGGAGGTCGTTCATGAGCGTGTTCAGGCGGCGGGTCTGATCGACAATGTGGCTGACGTACTCGCCGAACTCCGGGTGGTCCTTGAGTTTGCGTTCCAGCGCCGTGACGACGGTCGTAATAGCAAAGAGCGGATTCCGCACCTCGTGAGCCACGCCGCCGGCGATTAGCCCCACGGTCTCGAGGTTCTTGACGCGGACTAGCGCCTCCTCCAGCTCCTTGCGCTCGGTGATGTCGATGCAGGTCCCCTCGATCCACGGCGGGCCCCCCGCCTCGTCCTCCACCAGCGCGGCGCTCTCCAGGAGCCAGAGGGTGCGGCCGTCCTTGCGCCGGTAGCGTGCCTCCAGGTTTATGACGGTCCCTTCGCGAAGAATCCTCTCCCGGAAGGAGTCCCGATCCGCCTCGTCGAGGTAAAAGGCCTCCACGGGCTGGGCCATGACCTCCTCGGGGCTGTCATAGCCGAAGAGGCGGGCGAAGGCGGCGTTGCACTCCGTGAGACCTCTGCCCATCCTGCTGCGGTAGATGCCCGCGACGTTCCGCTCGAAGAAGGCGCGGTAGCGCCGCTCCGATTCCGCGAGCCGTTCCTCGGCCCGCTTGCGTTCGGTGATGTCGTAGGCGGTGCAGAGGACGGCCTTCTCTCCGCGAATAGCGTACGCCGCAGCGGTGAAGTCGATCCAACGAGTCTGTCCCCCCTTTGCCACCACGCGGAACTCGTAGCGCGGCGATGCGCTCCCTCCCCGCCCGCGGAGCTGGAGGTTGGCCCGCACCAGGGGCAGATCCTCCGGGTGCACCACGGAGAGCACGCTTCGGCCCAGCAGCTCCTCCGCCTCGTAGCCCGTGAGGCGGCAGACCTCGGGGTTGACGTAGACGAACTCCTCGCCGCGGTAGACGAAGATGGCGGCGTGGGCCGACTCGGCGAGCATCTGGAAGGTCTGCCGGCTCTCCTCCAGCTCGGCCTCGGCCCTGGCCCGCTTCAGCCGGTCCTCCAACGCCTCCTCGGCGAAGGCGAGGTCGGAAACGAGGCCCGAGAGCAGCTCCACGAGCTCGGGGAAGAAGGCTCCTCGCTCTCCCGAGTAGACGGCCAGCACCCCCTCCACCTCGCCGCGCACAACGATGGGGAAGCTCGCCACCGAGCGGAAGCCGTAGCGCTCCATGAAGCCCCTCCACGGCGAGAAGCTCGCCTCGCTCAGGAGGTCCTGGTGGAGCGAGGGACGCTTAGTTTTCACCGCGGTGCCCATGGAGCCCTGGCCGAGGGGGCTGTCGTCCCATCGGACCTCGATGGTCTTGAGGTCCTCCAGCGCGATGCCGTAGGCGGCGGCCGGGGCCAGCCGAAAGGTGCCCGGCTCCTTGAGGGCGATCCAGGCCATCTTCAGACCCGCCTCCTGCACGAGCAGGCGGCAGACGGTTTGACGCAGCTCCTCGATGCTCCCGGCCCTCACCATGGCCTGCTGAGCCTGCACCTGCGTGGCCAGCACGCGGGCCAGGAGGGCCTCGCGCGCCCGCGTCCGCTCGCGTTCGGCGAGCGTCCGGCCCATCTCCAGGAGGCGCCTGTGCCGCACGTAGGCCTGCAGCAGGGCGCCGCCGATGAGGAAGACGGCGAGAAGAAGGAAGGAGCCGGCCGCCAGGGCCCGGCGGTAGCCGGCCATGGCCTCCCAGCGGTCCACCTGGACGACGAGTCCCCAACCGGGCCCGGGCAGGTACTGCGTGGCGGCCAGCACCTCCGTGCCATCCAGATCGTGCATAAGCCCAAAGGCCTCCACGCCCGCGGCGGCCTGGGAGGCCGCCCAGGAGGCGGCCGGTTGCGTCACCAGCCGCCCCGCTGCGCCCCCGCGCGAAGGGTTCAGCACGCGCACCCCCGCTTTTTCCCGTTCCACCAGCAGACACTCGCCGCTCTCCGTGGGGAAGGGCTGCTTGGCCAGGAAGGGGAACAGCCAGCGCGCGGGGTCCGAGAGCAGAAGGACGGACGCTGGGCCTGCGGGGCCTCGCACCGCCTGCACCGTGGCCACCAGAGGCCCTCCCGCCTCGTCCAGGAAGCGCTGCCGGTGAGCGGTCCCGCTGGCGGCGGCCTCCCGCGCGAAGGCCAGCGCCTCGCGGGAGGGCCTCTGCCCCGCCCAGGTCAATGGCTCCCCGCCGCTCCCCACGAGCGCCGCCCCCACGTAGTGATCGTGGCGGACCATGGCGGCGAGGAGCTCCCGCAGATGGGCGGCTTCCGCCTCCTGCCCGGGTCCCGCGGGAGCGGCGGCCAGGAGGCAGGAGAGCGTCACGGCGTCCTCTTGCCGGTCGTCGAGCCACCGCTGGACGGTGGCTTCGCGGTCCTGCGCCATGGCCGTGAGCCGCCCCTGCCAGAGGGCGAAAGTCTGAAGGCGTTGCCAGTGGGCGAAGAGAAGGAACAGCACCACCGCCACCGACGCGCCACCCAGGAGCAGGGCCGCCCCTTTCGGCCAGGATTTTGGAGCCTGTTCCGTGGCGGGTTGTGCCGACCTCTCCTCCATCGCCGCCTCGCCTGGAAGGCCTACCCATCAGGCTCTATCGAGGAGTTCTGCCCTCTCCTTGAGGTCCGACCTGGTGTACGGCCATAGTAACACCAATGGCCTCCTGCCATTCAAGGCTCAGCCTTGGCCTCGAATCCCGAGGAGCAAGGTCGCCCGCGCGGGCACCGCCCGGCGGTTGGAGATCGTGGAGAGCGGTTCCAGCGGGGAGATGTAGGCCGCCACGACGCGGGGAGACGCGCCGCCCACGGAGAGGGGAGCCTCCAAGAGCTCCTGGTCCCGGGCCCCTATTCCCCCGCTATTCGCCTGAGCTCTTCCACGTTCAGCAGGCGGAAACGGCCCCGGCCTTCGCGTTCGATGAGGCCATCCCGCCGGAGTCTGGCGAGGGCGCGGGAGAGGTTTTCCGGAGCCAGGTGGAGGGTGCGCGCGAATTCCTCCTGCGTGAAGGGGAGCTGGGCGCGGACGACTCCGGTGTCAGGGGCCGCGCGTTCGACGAGGCCGAGCAGCCCTCGCGCCGTCCGATCGAGAGCTCCCTGCTGGCCCACGAGGCTGAGCTGGTCCAGACAACCCCTCAGCCTGCCGGCGAGATAGGCCATGAGCTGGGTGCAGAAGGTTGGGTTCTGGTGGATGAAGCTCAGGAAGCCCGTCCGGTCAAGCTCCTGGATCGTCGAGGGCTCGAGGGCCTCCACCGAGAGCGGTCTGGGGCCGCCGTCCAGGAGGGGCAAAAAACCGAAGAACTCCCTGGGTTTGATCAAGAACACCGTGATCTCGCGGCCGTCGGGCAGGCGCCGGAAGGCCTTCAGGCGCCCCTCGGCCACGACGAAAAAGGAGCCCGCCGTCTCTCCCTCCAGAAAGACCACGCCCCCTTTATCCAGCCGCCTGGGCCTGAAGAGGGCAGCCAGGCTCCGCGAGCCCTCCGGCCCCAGATGGGCGAAGGGGGTCTGTGCGATCAATTCCAGCAACGGTACTTCAGGCGTCATCTCGCCTCCCTCCTCCAGCCCACTCCTCCCCTTCCAGAGCCTATCTCCAAATCCCGCGCCGGGCCAGTAGCCCCCTCCCCCCAAATTCCGCGATGAAAACGCGGGTGCCTCCGGCTACCGCCCGGGTTCACGGGAGAAAGACATTGTCTCCTGGACGGGGAGGGCCATGGCCTTGCCCCCCCGAACCGCGAGCTAAGCCCGACGGTTCGGGAGATTGCCC
>JBMFSH010000001.1:12500-181835 GCA_049967655.1 Acidobacteriota bacterium | reverse complement strand
GTCCAGGAGACAACGCCTTTCCCCCGTGAACCCGACCCGTAGCCGAAGGCACCCGCGTTTCCATCGCGGAATTCGGGGTCGACAGACCGGCAGGGCCAAGGAGCGAGACGGAAGAGGGCGCGTCCCGACACCGAAGAGGGGGCGTCTCGCTTTGAATTTGGACCCAGCGACTTTCAGGCTCTCCGGGCCGCGCGCCCTCGCCATCCGGATGCTGGAGAAGCCTCCTGCGGTTTCAGCCGCCGTGCTGACGGGCGGGGGGCGGGCCTGGCTCCTCCTCCCACCAGGGTTCCTGGAGGAACCGGTAGGCGCCGCGGTTGGCGATGAGGTGGGACTGGACGGGAAGCAGGACGCTCACTTCCTGGAGGCCGTTCTCGCGCAGGGTGCCGCCCGTGTCCACGAGGTCCACGATGGCCTCCGAGAGTCCGAGCAGGGGGGCCAGCTCCACGGAGGAGGTGACCCGGATGAGGCGAACCCAGAGGCCCCGGGCGGCGAGGAGCCTCTCGGCGGTTCGGGGGTACTTGGTGGCCACGCGCAGCGGCGTCTGGCCGGACAGGGCCTCGCTCCCCACCGGGGCGGCGAGGCTCAGGCGGCAGCGGCCGAAGGGGAGGTCTCGCAGGTCGTAGACGTCGGGCCGGTCCTCCTCCAGGACGTCCGAGCCCACGATGCCGAGGTCCGCCGCGCCGTTCTGGACGAAGACGGCCACGTCGGGGCCCTTGAGCAGCACGGCCTCCCAGCCGCGCCCGAGGGGCAGGCAAAGCGCCCTGCCGGCCAGGTCGGGGCGGGCGAAGCCCTTCTCCGAAAGCCAGGCCAGCGCTGGTTCCAGCAGGCGGCCCTTGGTGAGGGCGATGCGGGGCATCAGAACCCTCCTTCCGTGTCCGGCCCGGCCGACGGGCCCCGCTCCACCTCCAGCAGCCTGTCCAGGTGGAGGGCGAAGCCGCAGGCGCCGAAGGGGCGTCCGAGGGCGGGGTAGAGCGAATCGTAGCGGCCGCCCGAGAGGAGGGCGAAGGGGTGGCGCCGGCTGAAAGCCTTGAGCGTGAGGCCCGTGTAGTAGCTCCAGTGGCGCACGTCGGTGGGGTCGAGGCGCACGGGCAGCCCGGGGAAGGCCTTGCCCAGCGCGGCCGCGAGGGTCCGAAGCTCCAGCCACGCACCCAGAACCCCGGCGGCGTCGAGGTCCGCCGCCAGGCTCTCCACCGCCTCCGACCTCCCTCCCAGGTGGAGGAGGCGCACCAGGAGCCGCGCCTCCGGGCACTCTCCGTAGCGTCCCACCAGAGACTCCAAGGCGGGTCTGCTCTTCCGGTTGAGGGCCTGCTCCAGCTCCTCGCGCGCCGCCTCGGGCCAGGGAAGGCTCTCCATCAGCGGCCCCACGATCCCCCAGTGGCCAAGCTCCAGGACCACCTCCCGGAGGCCGAGGGTTGCCAGACTGCGCGCGGCCAGCAGGGCCACCTCCTCGTCCCCCTCCGGCCCGGTCTCCGGAGAAAGCCGCTCGCAACCCGCCTGGAAGGTCTCGATCCCCTCGGGGCGGTCGGCCGCGGGCCGGCGCACCACCGTCCCAGCGTAGCAGAGGCGCTGAGGCCCGCCGAGGCGCTCCAGGCGCCGCGCGGCCATGAGGGCCACCCCGGCCGTGAAGTCGGCGCGCAGGGCCAACGGCCCTTCGCCGTTGGCGTCCAGGCGGAGGGTCCGCGAGGCCAGGGCCTCGGGCGAGGCGGCCCGAACCGGGGCCTCGGGCAGCAGGAGCGGGGGCACGACCTCCGCGTAACCCTCGCCGGCCCAGAGATCCAGGAGGGCGCGCTCCATGCGGCGCAGCCGCGCGGCATCCGCCGTCCACAGGCCGGGGCTCAGGGCCCCGGAGGCGGTCACGGCGAACCTCCCGCCCGGCGCTCCAACTCTGCCAGCACGTCGGCCAGCGCCACACCCCGGTCGGCCCAGAGGACCACCAGGTGGTAGAGGAGGTCGGCCGACTCGGCGACGAGCGCCTCCCGATCCTGCGCGAGGGCGGCCACCACGGCCTCCACGGCCTCCTCGCCCACCTTCTGGGCGATGCGGGCCGTGCCCGCCGAGAAGAGGCGGGCGGTGTAGGAGCCCTCCGGCCTCTCGGCCTTCCGGCTGGCCACCGTGGCTTCGAGGCGCGAGAGACTCCCCGCCCCCGTGGAGCCGGAGAGGCCCTCGAAGAAGCAGCTCGGCGCCCCCGTGTGGCAGGTGGGGCCCGATGGGCGGACGGCCACGAGCAAGGCGTCGCCGTCGCAGTCGGCGCTCATGCCCACCACCCGGTGCACGTGGCCCGAGCTCTCCCCCTTGCGCCAGAGCCTGTTCCGGGAGCGCGAGTGGAGGTGGAGCTCGCCGGTCTGGCGGGTTTTCTCGTACGCCTCTCGGTCCATGTAGCCGAGCATCCTCACCTCGCCCGTCAGCGCCTCCTGGACCACGGCGGGCACGAGCGGGGTCTTCTCGAAGTCGGGTTTCACAGTCGAACCTCCTGGCCCCACCGAGCGAGGGCCTGCTTCAGATCGGGAATGGAGAGCCTCTCCTCGTGGAAGAGGGAGGCGGCGAGGATCGCGTCGGCGCCGGCTTCCAAGGCGTCGCGGAAGTGCTCCGGCGAGCCCGCCCCGCCGGAGGCGATGAGGGGAAGGCGCGTGGCGCCGGCGAGGGCCCGGTAGAGGGCGCAATCGAAGCCGGCGAGCGTGCCGTCGGCGTCCATGGAGGTCACCAGCAGTTCGCCGGCGCCGAGCCCCTCGGCGCGGGAGGCCCACTCGAGGGCGTCCAGGCCCGTGGGCCGCGTCCCCGCCCGGGTCACCACCTCCCACCCGCCGCCCGGCCGGCGGCGCGCGTCCACGGCGAGCACAACGCACTGGCAGCCGAAGCGCTCCGCCGCCTCGGACAACAGCTCGGGCCGCTCCACGGCGGCCGAGTTGACGGCCACCTTGTCGGCGCCCGCCAGGAGCATGGCCCGCATGGCCTCGACGCTGTCCACGCCTCCCCCCGCCGTGACCGGCAGGAAGACCCGCTCGGCCACCCGCTCCAGGATGGAAAGGAGGGGGCGCCGCCCCTCCACCGTGGCGCTCACGTCCAGAAAGACCAGCTCGTCGGCCCCCTCCGCGTCGTAGCGGGCTGCCAGCTCCACGGGATCGCCCACGCGCCGCAGCCCCTCGAACCGCACCCCCTTGACGACGCCGCCCGCCGTCACGTCCAGGCAAGGAATCACACGCTTCATGGCTGGTACTCCGCGAGTTCGGACGGCCTCACCGTCCCCTCGTACAGCGCCCGGCCCACCACGGCCCCGACCACTCCGGGCAGGGAGGCCAGGGCCCGCAGGTCGGTCCTGGAGCGCACGCCGCCCGACGCCACGCAGGCGGCGCCCTCGGGCAGCTCCCGGTACAGTTCCAAGTTGGGGCCCGCCATCACGCCGTCCCGCTCGATGTCCGTCACGAGCGCCTCCCCGTAGCCCATCTCTGCCGCCATGGCCATGGCCTCGCGGAGAGAGGCTCCCGCGTCGGCGCGCCACCCCGACACCTTCACGCGCCCCCCCCGCACATCCAGCGCCGCCACGCAGCGCCGAGGCCCCAGCGCCCTGGCGAGCCGGCCCGCCTCGGCCCGGTCGCGGAAGAGCAGGCTGCCCACCACGACCCGGCGGGCGCCCGCCTCCACGAGGCGAAGGGCGTCGCCCTCCGAGGCGATGCCCCCTCCCACCTGGAGCCAAAGGTCCGGCCGGAGCGCCGCCCGCCGAAGAAGGGGGAGGAGCGACGGCGCCCCGCCGAAGGCCGCGCCGAGATCCACCACGTGGAGGGCCTTGAGGCCCGCGTCGGCCCACCGCTCCAGGGCCTCCGCGGCACCGCCGTAATCCGTGGCGGCCTCCCGCCGCCCCTGACGAAGGCGCACGGCCCTCCCCTCCAAAACGTCCACGGCGGCCCAGGCGATCACGGCGCGCCTCCCAGCAACGTCTTCAGGTAGGCGAGGCCGGGGCCCTGCGACTTCTCGGGGTGGAACTGCACGCCCGTGAGGTTCTCCCGGCGGACCACGGCGGGAAAGGGCTCGGGGTGGTCGGCCCAGGCGGCCACGACCCCCGCCTCCTCCGGCCGGACGGCGTAGGAGTGGACGAAGTAGGCCCAGGGAGGGACCGGCTCATCCCCCGTGGGGCGCAGGCGCGACCAGCCGATGTGGGGCACCTTGGCGGTCGAGGCATCCAGGCGTCGCACCGTTCCCCGGATGAATCCGAGCCCTTCGGCTCCGGGACTCTCCTCCGAGCGCTCGAAGAGGAGCTGGAGGCCCAGGCAGATGCCCACGATCCGGCTCCCGGCGCCCGCCGCCCGCGTGAGGTAGGAGCGCCAGCCGCGCCCATCCAGCGCGCCCACGGCGTGGCCGAAGGCCCCCACGCCAGGCAGGACGAGGCAGCCGGCGATTTCGCGCGGCGGCTCCCGGAGCACCTGGGACTCCAGCCCCAGTGCCGAGAGGGCGTTGCGGAGCGAGCGCAGGTTGCCCGTGCCGGCGTCGATGATGGTGACCATCAGAGCGCTCCCTTCGTGCTGCGGGCGCTCCGGCCCTTCACGGCCACCGCCTGGCCCATGGCCAGCGCCAGCGCCTTGAAGGCCGCCTCCACGGCGTGGTGGCCGTTCTCCGCCCGGAGCACGTCCAGGTGGAGGGTGAAGCGGCCGGCCGTGGCCAGGGAGCGGAAGAAGTGCGGCACCATCTCGGAGGGAAGCTGGCCGATCATGGGCGGCAGCGGCGGGAGGGACACCTCGCAGTGGGGCCGGCGCACCAAATCCACGACTGCCCGGGCCAGCGCCTCGTCCAGCGGGGCGTAGGCCCAGCCGAACCGCGCCAGGCCCGCGCGGTCGCCCAGCGCCTCGTCCATGGCCTCGCCGAGGGCCAGGGCCACGTCCTCGACGGTGTGGTGGGAGTCCAACCAGAGGTCCCCTTCCGCCTTCAGCCGGAGGCCGAACCCTCCGTGGAAGGCCCACGATTCGAGCATGTGGTCCAGGAAGCCGATGCCCGTCTCCACGCGGGTGGGGCCCTTCCCGCGGACTTTCCACTCCACCTCCACGAGGGTTTCTCCGGTTCTGCGGATCATAGTCCTTCCTCCTTCATCCAAGCGAAGACGCCTCGCAGCGAAGGTCGCACGGCGTCGGCTCCCTCGGCGAGCAGCCTTCGCTCCGCCTGGCCGCCCTCGGCGGCCACGCCCGCGAAGCGCACCGCGAGCCCGGCCACCCGGGCGGCCAGCGCCGAGCGCAGATCGTCCACCGTGTCGCCCACGTGCAGCGGGCGGCGGGCGCCCAGCGCCTCGGCCAGCACGAGCAGCCCGTCGGGCCTGGGCTTGCGAAAGCGCGGCTCGGAATCGCACACCAGCCGCTCCGGCGGCAGGGCGAGCCCCAGGCGATCGAGCCCCAGCTCCGCCTCCTCGCGGGTGCGGCCCGTGAAGATCCCGAAGGGAAGGCCCGTCTCCAGAAGCTCGGCCGGTGTGGCCATGGGGAGCTCCTCCTCGTGGAGGCCGCGCTCGTGCGCCGGCTTCAGCCCATAGAGATCGAAGGCCCTCGGGCCGGCGTAGAGGCACTGGAAGACGGGCTCCACCTTCCGCCTGGCCCGCGCCCACTCCTCTTCACCCGCCAGCGCCTTTACGGCGGCCGGGCCGCCGCCCCCCCGAGCGAGCTTTTCGCAGAGGGCGTTCCACGCGGGGCCCGGCCGGCTGCGCGGCCCCAGCAGGCACAGCGCGGCGGCGGCGTCCCAATCGTTGTTGAAGCCACCCGCCAGCCTCAGCCGCTCCACCTCGGCCGTGGTCCACTCCTCGCCCAGGTCGGGCGGCTCCGCGCAGGCGCGGGCCGACAGCAGCGTGGCCAGGGTGAAGCTGCGCCGGGTGTCCAGGAGGACGCCGTCCATGTCCAGGATCAGGGCGTCAAACCCCCTCGCCCGAGTCACGACAACACCTCGGAGAGGGCCCTCACCACGGCCTCGTTCTCCTCGGGCGTCCCCACGCTCAGGCGCAAACAGCCCTCAAGCATGGGATAGCGGGAGACGTCGCGCACCAGGACCCCTCGCGCCTTCAGCTCGGCGTGGACCTGGCCGGCCTCGCGTCCCGCCAGGCGCACCAGGAAGAAATTGGCCTCCGAGGGATAGACGGCGAGCCCCGGAAGGCGCCCCAGGTCGGCGCGCAGGCGCTCCCGCTCCGCCACCACGCGGCGCACCCTCTCCTCGAACCAACCGGCGTGCGCCAGCGCGAGGGCACCGAGGCCCGCCGTGAGGGGACTCACGTTGTAGGGCAGGAGGGCCTTGCGGAGCTGGACGGCGGCGGAGGGGGCCGCCAGCGCGTAGCCCAGCCTCAGGCCGGCTCCGGCCCATGCCTTGGAGAAGGTCCGCAGGACGACGAGGTTCTCCCGGCGGGGCAGGAGCCGGCGGGCGCTCTCCTCCCCCGAGAACTCGGCGTAGGCCTCGTCCACCACCACGAGGCCGGGGGTCTCGTCCAGCAGGGCGTCCAGGGCCCCGGCGGGGAAACAGGTGCCCGTGGGGTTGTTGGGCGAGCAGAGGAGGAGAACCTCCGGCCCCTCCCGCCGGAGGGCCGCGCGCCAGGCCGACGGATCGTAGGCCAGGTCGGGGGCCATGGGCACCTCGACGGCCCTCGCCCCGCACAGGAGCGCGAGCTGGCCGTAGAGGGCGAAGCCGGGCGACGGCAGGCACACCGTCCGCCGCGGCCCCAGGGCGGCCAGGAAGAGGGCCTGGAGGAGCTCGTTGGAGCCGTTGCCCACCAGCACCGACTCCGGTTCGAGCCCCCACCGGTCCGCGAGGGCGGCGGTCAGGGCCGCCTCGTCGAAGGGAGGGTAGCGGTGGAAAGCCGTGGCCTCCACCAGGCGGAACGCCTCCTCCTTGAACTCGGCGGGCCAGTCCCAGGGGGCCTCGTTCTGGTTGACCTTGACGGGGAACGAGCCCTCGCGCATGGTGTAGGCCGCCATGGCCTCCACCTCCGGCCTGAAGCGGCTCACGAGACGCCCCCTCGGACGCGAAGGGAGGCGGCGTGGCCGCAGAGCCCCTCCGCCTCGGCGATGAGCTCCATCCATCCGGACATGGCCTCGAAGGCCCGGCGGTCCAGGGAGAGGTAGGACTGGCACCGCACGAAGTCCCAGACCCCCACGGGGGAGGAGAACCGGGCCGTGCCTCCCGTGGGGAGGCTGTGGTTGGGCCCCGCGCCGTAATCACCCGCCGCCTCCGGCGCCCACGGGCCGAGGAAGACCGCGGCGGCCGAGGGCACCGCCTCGGCCCAGGCCTCCGGCTCCGCCGCCTGCACGCTGAGGTGCTCGGGGGCCAGAAATTCGGCGGCCGCGCAGGCCACGGCCCGGCTGCCGCACGCGATGAGCGCCCCCCGAGCCTTCAGGCTCTGCCGCTGGATGGCCTCGCGGGGAGAGGAGTCCAGGCGGCGTTCGAGCTCACCGAGGACCCGCTCGGGCTCCTCCGGATCAGTGGTCAGGAGGAGGGCCGAGGCCACGGCGTCGTGTTCCGCCTGGGCCAGAAGATCGGCGGCCACCCAGGCGGCGGGCGAGGAGCCGTCGGAGAGGATGACGAGCTCGGTGGGGCCCGCGATGGCGTCGATGCCCACCCAGCCGAAGAGCTGGCGCTTGGCCTCGGCCACGTAGGCGTTGCCGGGGCCGAGGATCTTGTCCACGGGCGGGATGGAGGGCGTGCCAAAGGCCAGGGCCGCGACGGCTGCGGCGCCGCCCACCGCGTAGACCTCCTCCAATCCGAGGAGGGCGGCGGCGGCCAGCACCGCCCGGTTCGGCAGGCCCTCCGGCCTGGCGGGCGAGGCCACCGCGATGCGCCTTACGCCGGCGATCTGGGCGGGGATGGCCAGCATCAGGAGGGTCGAAGGGTAGGCCGCCCTCCCGCCGGGGACGTACAGCCCGGCGGAGGCCAGGGGCAGCGTTCTAACTCCGGCGCGCAGTCCTCCGGCCTCCAGCGGGGCGCAGGTGGCGGGGCGCTGCCCCTCGTGGAAGCGCCGAATCGAGCGGGCCGCCTCCGTCAGGGCCTCCCGCAGGGCGGCCGGCAGGGAGCGGGCGGCCGATTCGAGCTCCCGCGCGGGAACGCGCAGGGCGCCGGCGGAGGGACAGGGCCAATCGTGGGCGCGCACGGCCTCCAATACCGCCTCGTCGCCGCGCGCTCTCACCTCGGCGAGCGTGGACCGGACCGACTCCACCACCGCCTCCGAGGCCGTCGCCTCACCCCGCAGGGGTTTCAGCACCTCGCACACCGCGGCCTCGCTCTCCAAGGTCAGCACCTTCATCGTCAACGATCCTTCGGCCATCTCGCGCTCCTCGGGACAACAAAAAAGCCCTCCGTCTCTGGAGGGCTCTGCTTCTGCCGCGTGCACCGCCGTCACACAGCGGGCCCGCACCCTCCGGCCGCAGAGATCCCGTGATGGTGATGGAGAATGGGGAGAACGGCAGAGAGGCGACCGGCCATGAACGGCTCCTTCAAGCTCTTAATTATACCCCCGTCGGCCGATTGCTGTCAAGACGGCCGTCCGCGGGAAGAGCCTCGACTTCCTATCGAACACCGGGACACGTAGAAAATTCCCGGCGCTCCGGCCCGGCTCCCGGCCTGGTCGAGCCGAAAGCGTGCTGCGTGGACGCCGGACGCCGGCTCGGGTAGGATGTGGGCAAGGAGGATATCCCATGGCTCCCCTCCACAAGCGCCCGATCTCGGGCACGGCCGTGTTGCTCTTCCTGCTCCTCGCGGCCTGCTCGCTTCTGCCCGTCAAGATCGCCGACATCAAAGCCCACCCCGACCAATACGAGAACAAGACCGTCACGGTCAGGGGCAAGGTCACCTCGGTGACCAAGATGCCCTTCATGACGGAGGGGTTCTTCACGCTCGACGACGGCTCGGGGGAGATCACCGTGACCACCTCCGGCGCTCTGCCCGCCGAAGGCCAGGAGCGCACCGTCACGGGCAAGGTCGAGAGCGCCTTCAAGATCCTCAACAAGAGCGTGGGGCTGGTGATCCAGGAGAACCCCTGACGGTTACCTGGGAACTCCCAGGGCATCTGACCCCATCTGTGCCGGTGCCCGCCGGCCGCCTTCCGAGGCGCCGGCGCGGCCATTGCTCCGGCATTTCGGCGGCCGAGCCGCCAGGAGGCATGCATGTCCCGGAAAGAGAAGTACGGAATCTACGCGGAAACCGACAAGCCCTTCGAGGCGGCCTTGCAGGCCATGCGCGACGCGCTCAAGGCCAACGGATTCGGCGTGCTGTGGGAAATTGACGTGAAGGCCACCATCAAGCAGAAGCTGGGCAAGGAGTTCACGGACTACGTGATCCTCGGGGCCTGCAACCCCCCCATAGCCCACCAAGCCCTCTGCGCCGAGCCCAACATCGGGCTCCTCCTGCCGTGCACCTGCATCGTCCGCCGGGAGGGAGGCAGGACCATCCTGGGCGCCATCGAGCCCCACGAGCTCATGGGCCTCACCGGCCGGACCGACCTGAAGCCCTTCGCCGACATGGTGGCGGACACGCTGGAGAAGATCGTCGAAAAGGCGGCGAGGTAGAGAGAGTTAGGAAGTGAGGAAGTCAGGAAGTTAGGAAGTTAGGAAGTTAGGAAGCGAGGGGGCAGAGGGAGACGGCGCGGGACCGCGCGCTTTCCCTCATCCCTCATCCATCATCAATCCACCATCTACTCGTGCCGTCTCACGTAGACCTGGGTCGCCAGCTCACGGTCCACGGCGAACTGCGAGTGGCCGCAGCGGAAGACCACGGAGGGCGTCTTTCGGACGAGGGCGATGGAATCGCCCGGGTGGATTCCCATGGAGAGGAACTTCTGAAGGTCGCCGTTCTGCGGCGTGGCCAGGTAGGCGATGAGCCCCTCCTCGCCGGGCCTCATGTGGTCCAGCGGGGAGATGACCGCCTCCACGCTCGCCGCCGCCTTCTTGCAGCAGGGGCCTTCCGGGATGGGATGGCCGTGGGGGCAGACGCGGGGATGGCCGAGGAAGGTGCAGACCTTCTCGGCGAGTCCCTCCACGAGGGAGTGCTCCAGAACGCAGGCGTGCTCCTCGGCCTGCTCCTGCTCCACCCCCATGAGATCGGCTAGCAGACGCTCCGCCAGCCGGTGGCGGCGGATGGCGCGCCGGGCCACTTCCAGGCCCGCGGCCGAAAGCCGCAGGCCGCCCCCTTTGACCCAGCCCTTGGCTTGAAGCCCCAGCTCCATCACCTCGCTCTCGGCTCCGGGAGGAAGGGGCCACCCCTCCACTTCGTGCTGCCACAGGCGCTCCAGGATCTCCTGCTCCGCCTCGGTGATCTCATTTTCGTGAACCATGCAGAAGCTCCTTCCATCGGTCTTTCATCTGGGAGAACGCATCCATGAGGGGCCGCTGGTTCTCGTACCCGCAGTGGGGACACTTCACCCTGCCGCAGCCCTTGGTGATGAGGACACACGAGGAGCAGGCCCCCGCGCTCTGGTCCGCGTCGTAGCTCCTCCCGCACATGGCGCAGGTGATCACAGCGTCACCTTGGCCGCCACCAGGACGGCGTTGAGCCCCCACCCCACGCCGAAGGCGATGAAGAGGATGACCCCGGACATGAGAAGGGTTACCTTCCAGCCCCGCTCCTTTCGCATGATGAGGAACTGCGCGATGCACGGGAGGAAGAGGGTGAGGGTGACGGTGGCCACGAGGAGCTGGACGCCGTTCATGACCCCCGAGTGGCGCAGGTCGAAGAGCCCCGCCGCTCCGTAGTCCCTCCTGAAGAAGCCGAAGAGGATGGCCACGGCCGTCTGCGGCGGCAACCCGAGGGCCTTGACCAGGGGCACGATGGCCTCCAGCAGTTTGGGAAAGATCCCGGTGATCTGGCCGACCCAGATCATCACCGAGGCCACGATGAAGAGCGGGAAGACCTCCAGGAAGTACCAGCCCATGCGGCTCACCGTCTTGCTCCAGACGTTCCTCAAGACCGGCATTCTGAGGGGCGGAAGCTCCATGAAGAAGGCCGGCTTCTGGCCCGGCAGCAGCCGCGCCATGAGGGTTCCGGCCAGGAGGAACACGCCCGTCACGATGGCCGCCCAGAGAGCCAGCGCCGCGGGATGGCCCGCCAGGAGGGCCAGGAGCAGGCCGATCTGCGCCGAGCAGGGGATGGCGAGGGCGAGGAGGAAGGTGGCGATGACCCGCTCCCGCTTCGTCTCCAGTATCCTCGTCGTCATGGTGGCCATGGTGTCGCACCCGAAGCCCAGCACCAGCGGGATCACGGCCCTTCCGTTCAGGCCGATGGCCTTGAAGATGCGGTCCAGCATCATGGCGAGGCGGGGCAGGTACCCCGAGTCCTCCAGCACCGAGAAGGCTAGGAAGAAGGTGCCCACGATGGGCAGGATGATGGCGATGGCGTACCGGAGCCCGAGCGTGAAGATGCCGTAGTCCCCCACGAAGAGGGTGCGGAGCCACATCCACGGCACCAGGTGGGCGAACAGCGCCTCCACGTAAGGGTTCACGTAGTGGCCGAAGACCGTGGTCTCCAGGAAGTCCACCACGGTCCCGCCGCCGAAGACCCCCACGAACTGGTAGAGCCCCACGTAGACGATGACGGCCAGGATGGGGAAGCCCGTCCAGGGATTCAGCAGGAGGCGGTCCAGGCGCTCCTGGAGGGCCACCTTCCCGCGAGTCCCGTCCTTGTAGGCTACGGCCAGCACGGCCTGGGCGGAGGCGTGGAAGGACTTCGCCACAAGGGCCGAAGGGGCCCCGCGCCGGGGGCCCAGCCCGGCCCTCGTTCGCAGGGTGCGCAGGAGCTCGTCGGGGAGGTCCGCCCTCTCCAGCGCCGGGGCGTCCCCCTCCAGCGCGTGCAGGGCCCAGAACCGCCAGGCGCCGCCGGAGATCCGCGGGCGCAGCGCCTCCAGGGACTCCTCCAGCCTCGGCGGGAAGGAGACCTTGGGGGAGGGCGGCGGAGGGATGGGCCCGGTCAGGATGGTCTTCAGCTCTTGGATCCCCTTGCCCCGCGTGGCAACCATCTCCACGACCGGGATGCCCAATTCGGCCGAGAGCGCCCGCGTATCCACCTTGACCCCCGCCTGGGTGGCCTCGTCCATGAGGTTCAGGGCCAGCACGAGCGGGCGTCCCATCATGCAGAGCTCGAGGGTGAGCGGGAGCATGCGGGGCAGGTTCTTGGCGTCCACCACGTGGACGATGGTCCCCTCGTCCCTGAGGATCAGATCGCGCGAGACGCGCTCCTCCTCAGTGATGGTCCGCAGCGAATACATGCCGGGGGTGTCGATCACCTCCCAGCGCCCGCCGCCCAGCTCGGCGCTCCCGCGGGAGACCTCCACCGTCGTGCCCGGATAGTTGGACACCACGGCGTAGGAGCCGGTCAGCGCGTTGAAGAGCACGCTCTTACCGACGTTCGGGTTCCCCACGAGAAAGACCTTGCGCCGGCCCTCCCCGTCGGGGAGCGGCGCCTCAGCCGGGCCGTGGCAGCCCTGGGGCAGGGTCAGAGCCATTCGCGCCTCTTCCTGCCCTCCTGCAGGAAGTCGGAGACGTGCTCCAGGGCCTCCTGGAACAGGATGGCGACGTGCGGATCGTCCAGGGAGTAGAGGGCCGTCTGGCCGTCCCTCCGGAAGCGGACCAGCCCCATCTGGCGCAGCATGCGCAGCTGGTGCGAGACGGCCGAGGCCGTCACGTCGAGCCGCTCCGCCAGGTGGTTCACGGAGCTTTCTCCCATGGAGAGCAGATGGACGATGCGGGTCCGGGTGGGGTCCGCCAGCGCCCGGAAAGTCTCGGCCATGGCGTGGTAGGTCCTGTCGCTGTAAGGCAGGGCCGACAGGGCCTCGGATCTTTGTTTCGTGCCCGTGGCTTCCATGAGATCGCTCCTCCGAACAATATCTGAGTATATGTTCAGATAATGGAGTATAGTGCCGCATCCCGGGGCTGTCAACCGGCTTCGGCGGCACCGCCGGAGGGCCGTTGGGCCATGGGCGATCCGCCCCGAGCAGGGGCCAGAGGCTCCTGGACCTTGAGCCCGCGCCGCCAACCGCGAGAGACTGTAGCCATGAAGGCGCATCAACCACGCCCAGCTCTGTCCGCGGCGGCCTGCCTGCTCCTGGCGGGCCTCCTGCTGGCCTGCAAGGCCACGCCCACGAGCTGGGACAGCTCCCCCATCGACACCTCGGCCGACCCCGAGCAGACTCCCGTGGAGCATCCCATCAGCATAGCCATGCGTCGCGGCGGCTACGACGTGGTGCTCACGCCGAGGGCCGACTACGTGCTGCGCGGGGTGGTGCTCGACCGGATCAACTACCACTCGGGTTGGAACGCCGCCCTGGCCCCCTGCGACGTAGCCATGGCCTGGGGCAAGCTGCTGGAGGGGGGCCTCTACCGGAAAATCTCCTGGTCCCAGAGCGGTCGGTGGTACTGGTGGGAGTACGGCCCGGGGACGGGCCTGGACAACGCTTTCATCGCCCGCTATTCCTCCAACACCCACGTGATCCCCGCGGACGCGAACCTGGAGCGGGCCGCCAAGGGCCTGGGGAAGGGCGACGTGACGGAGCTCTCCGGCGAGCTCGTGGACGTGAGCGTGCGCCGGGGCGGCTTCACCGGCTGGTGGCACACCTCGCTCTCCCGGAGCGACGCGGGAGACGGCTCCTGCGAGGTGCTCTACCTGAGGCGGCTCAAAAAGGCGGGAAGGATCTACGAATAGGCCGCGTGGCCGCGAAGGCGGACCAAAGAAGGAGCGGAAAAGAAATCGGACCGAACCGCGATGGTAGCCTGGGGCCGCCCAACAGACCCGAAGCACAGGGAGGAGACGACATGGAGCGGACGCTGTTTGTGATCGGAGCCGGACTGGGGTTCCTCTCGGTAGCCCTGGGGGCCTTCGCCGCCCACATCCTCAAAGGGAAGCTGGCCCCCGACATGATGGCCGTCTTCGAGACGGGCGTTCGCTACCAGATGGGCCACGCCCTCGCCATCCTCGTGGTGGCCTGGGCCTCGGCCCACTGGAATTCGCCGGCCCTCCGCGCGGCGGGCTGGTTCTTCACGGCGGGCGTTCTCCTCTTCTCGGGCAGCCTCTACGCCCTCGCCCTATCGGGCATCCGCTGGCTCGGCGCCGTCACCCCCGTGGGCGGCGTCTGCTTCCTCATCGGCTGGGGCTGCCTCGTCTGGGCCGGCTGGCGCTCGTAGCTCGAGGAGATTACCACACCCTCCACCCTCGAAGAGGGAAGGCGGGGCCTCGAAGCCGCCCCGGACGCGCAAACACGGGAGCGGCGGCCGTGAGCCCGTCCGCGCGGCGCCGAACAGGCGCGTCCTCTCCGCCTGGCCGTGGACGCGGCGAACCGGTGAGCGCCGGCGCCGCATCGCGGCGGCGGCTGGGGCGTCAACTTTCGCGGCATCGGGTCCGTATGCACTCCAGAGGGAGGTCGCCATGGGCGAAGAAGGCTCCGCCGGTTCCCCCGAGAGCACCGCCGCGCCGCCCACCGGGCCGCCTCCCGCCGGCGCGAGGCGCTGGACCGGCCGTCTGCTCGCGCGAATTCCAACGGAAAGGAGCTCCGATGACCGTGAAGTCCCGACGCCTCCTCCTGAGCCTCGCACTCCTTTTCGCGGCCATTCTCCCCCAGGCCGCCGAGCCGCCCGAAGCCTCCGCCCCCACCATTCCACTCCACCGGGCCGCGGGGGCCATCACCATGGACGGCCGCCTCTCGGACCCCGGCTGGAAGGGCGCGGCGGAGGTGACCACCTTCTACGACATCAGCCCAGGCGACGACGCCCCTCCGCCGGTTAAAACCACCGCCTGGATCACCTACGACAGCCGGTACTTCTACGTGGCCTTCCGCTGCGAGGATCCCGACCCCGCCGCCATCCGCGCCCCCTACACGGACCGCGACGGCCTCTCCTCCGACCAGGACTTCGTCTCGGTCTTCCTGGACACGCGCAACAGCCGCCTCACGGCCCAGGAGTTCTTCGTCAACCCCCGGGGGATCGAATCGGACGCCGTCCGCACCGACACCACCGGCAACGAGGACTTCTCGCCCGATTTCTTCTGGGACTGCGCCGCGCGGATTACCGCTCACGGCTGGGAGGCGGAGATGCGCATCCCCTTCTCCTCGCTCCGCTACCCGGCCGCCGACCCTCAGACGTGGGGCATCGTGCTCTTGCGGAACTACCCGCGCCACAACCGGTACCAGATCACGAACGTCCGCATCCCCAAGGGGACCAACTGCGTCCTCTGCCACGAGGCGGAGCTCACGGGCATCGCGGGCCTGCCGCCGGGCGGGCACTGGGTGGTGGCCCCGTACGTGACCGCCAAGGAGCAGGGCTACGCCCGGGGCATTCCCGGTACCCCCTTCCTCAACAAGCCCGTCGCCACCGACACGGGGGTGGACGCCAAGTGGACGCCCGACGCCAACACGGCCGTGGACCTCACCCTCAACCCCGACTTCTCGCAGGTGGAGTCCGACGTGGCGCAGGTGGCGGTGAACCAGCGGTTCGCCCTCTTTTACCCGGAGAAGCGCCCCTTTTTCATGGAGGGCGTGGACCTCTTCCAGACACCCTTCCAGGCCGTCTACACCCGCACCATCACCTCCCCGAGCTGGGGCGCGAGGATCACCGGCAAGACGGGCGACGCCGCCTACACCTTCCTGGTGGCACAGGACCGCGGCGGGGGCAGCGTGGTCCTGCCGGGCCCCCAGTACTCCGAGCTGCTCCCCCAGGACTTCGGCTCCACGGTCTCCATCGGCCGGGTGCGCGAGGACTTCGGCCGCTCCTACCTGGGCCTCCTGATGACCGACCGGGAGAACCAGGGCGGGAGCTTCAACCGCGTGCTGGGCCCGGACTTCCAGTGGAACCCGGACGACAGGAACCAGTTCACGGGCCAGTTCCTCTTCAGCATGACGCGCACGCCGGACCGGCCCGATCTCAGCTCCGCGTGGAACGGCCAGTCCTTTTCGGCGGGCGCCCTCTCCCTGAACTGGAACTACAGCGTCCGCGCCTGGAACGCCAACACGACTTACCAGGACGTGGGCGAGGGCTTCCGCGCCGACGACGGCTACGTCCCCCAGGTGGGGTACCGGTCGCTGAAACAGTGGGTGGCCCGCGACTACTACCCCACCGGGTTCCTCAACCAGGTGGAGCCCTACCTGAACCTTCAGCAGACGTGGAACCGGCAGGGGGGGACGCTCACGGGCCGCTGGGCCGCCGGGCTGAACCTGCACGGCGTGCGGAACCTGTACGCGGACGTGGCCGCCGTGACGTGGGCCCAGCGCGCCGGGACCGTCCTCTTCCACTTCCACAACTACAACTTCACGCTGAACTGGTCCCCCGGCCCGCACGTCACGGAGGTCACCCTCTACGCGGACCTGGGGCCCCACGTGGATTTCGACAACGTGCGGATGGGCAACGGCGGAACGGTTCAGTACGAACTCACCTTGCGTCCCGCCGACCGCCTCTCCCTCGACCTGACCGGCGAGCACGACTGGCTGAACGTGACCAACGAGACAGGCCGCTCCGGGCGCCTCTTCACGGCCGACGTGGCCAGGGTGAGGGCCGTCTACAGCTTCTCCGCCCGCTCCTACCTGAGGGCCATCGCGCAGTGGGTGGAGACGAGGCGGGACAAGGCCCTCTACACCTTCGCCGTGGAGCGCCGGTCGGCCGGGCTCCAGGGCTCGCTCCTCTACGCGTACCGGCTCAACTGGCAGAGCGTCCTCTACGTGGGCTACGGCGACGACCGGTCCTACGTCCCCCGCCAGGGGATCCAGCCCCAGGACCGCCAGCTCTTCGTCAAGGTCTCCTACGCCTTCCAGCGGTAGAAGAGGGCGCGAGGCGCGAGGCGCCAGACGCAAGACGCGAGACGCAAAGTCTCTTGCGCGTCACCCTGAAACCCCCTTCGAAGCTTCTTCCCCGAAGGGTCGCGGGCGCCGCGCCAACGGCGCAGCCCAGGCCCGGCCGGCCGCGATTTTCCGAATCCCCGTCTCCTCTGGCATACTGTCCCCATCATGGAACAGCAGGAGGATGTCCCACTGCCGGTACCGGCGCCTGGGTGCAAGGGTCCGTGAAAGCCTCACGCCCAGATCTCGAATCCAACGCCCGTCAGCGTTTGGGTGCTTGGGCCATGATCTTGGCGAGCATGGCCTTGTCCTCCGGCAGCAGAACTACGCCGGGGAGAAAATAAAAACATGGGCCATCTGCTCCTGAGGAGCCGTTGTAGATCCGAAGAAAAGTCGGGACGGTCTACCGTCCGGCCAGGATGGTCTCCACGGCCTCGACCTTGGCGGCCATGGTATAGGGCTTGTCGTGGCGCTCGCTGACCTTGATCGAGGTGGTGAGGCGGGGCGCGCCCATCTCGAAGAGGCGGTCCATGCAGCGCCGGACGAGCCCCATGACCTCCTCCCACTCGCCCTCGATGTTGGTGCCCATGCTGTGGAACTCGTGGGGCAGTCCGCTCTCGCGGATCAGGCGCACGGCCTCGGCCACGTAAGCGGAGAGCGAGACTCCGGCGCCGAGGGGGACGAACGAGACTTCGACGATCACGCGGGACATGGCGGCCTCCTTATTTGGTGGAGGGTGGAGGGTGGAGGGTGGAGAGACTGAGGAAGAACCATTTCCCGACACCCAAAGGCGGGATGATGGAAGATAAATAGGGGCTGCATGGTATGCCTCTCCTGCTCCCGATCACTCTGCCCGTTCCAAGGACACGCCGTGGTTGGCCCTAAGCCTCCGTTTCGGGGGGCGCCTCCGCGGGCTTGGGCAGGCTCACGCGCACCCTGTGGATGCGCCGGCGGTCGGCCGAGAGGACCTCCACCTCCAGCCCGTGGATGGTGAAGCGCTCTCCTGAACGGGGTATGGTGCCGAGAGCCGTGGAGATCCACCCCGCCACCGAATCGTAGTCCCCCTCCGGGATGTCCACTCCGAGCCGCTCGGCCAGGTCGTAGACGGAGGCCCGGCCTAGGGTCTCGACGACGCCGGGCGCCCTGTCCACGAAGGGCTCCTCTTCCGCCTCGTCGTACTCCTGGATCTCGCCCACGATCTCCTCCAGGAGGTCCTCCGTAGTGACCAGGCCGTCCACTCCCCCGTACTCGTCCACCACGATGGCCAGTTGGAGCTTCTGCTCCTGAAACTCCCGCAGGAGCTGGGAGATGGGCTTGTTCTCGGGGACGAAGGGAACCGGGCGGGCGAAGTCGCGCACGGGGCGGCCGCCCTCGCCCGCCAGGAGGGCGCCGAGGAAGTCCTTCAGGTAGGCCACCCCCACGATGTCGTCGATCTGCTCCTCGTAAAGGGGTAGCCGGGTGTGGCGGGCCTTGGCCAGGAGCTCGGCGGCGGCGGTAAGGGGGGTGTTGGCCGGGGCCGAGACCATGTCGGTGCGGGGGGTCATGACCTCCCGCGCCACCGTGTCCCCGAACTCCATGACCCCGCGGATGAGGACCGAGTCCTCCTTCTCCAGGATACCTTCGCTCTGCCCCACGTTGATGAGGGCCGAGATCTCCTCCTCCTCGTCCTCGTCGTCCATGCGTTCGCGCAGCACGTGGAGGCGCCTGGAGAGGAGCGAGGAAAGCGGCACCGTGACGATCCCGAACACCCAGAGGAAGGCTCTCACCACCGGAAGGGCGGCGAGGAAAACTCTCTCCGGGTTGAGGGCGGCCACCGTCTGGGCCATGGAGGCCAGTACCAGGACCGAGAGGAGGCTGGCCACGAAACCCCAGAGCAGAGGCTGGGCCGCCCTGCTCCGCACGAGGTCGGCGGTGAGCAGGAGGGTGGCGCCGATGCTCAGGACCAGCACCGAGAATTGCAGGGTGAGCAGGTAGGCGAGGCGGCGGTGCAGGTAGGCCCTCACCGCGGCCGCCGAGGGCGCCTCCTCCTCGGCCATCCGGTTCAGGGTCATGGCGGAGAGGCCGTTGAGGGCCGCCCGGACCAGCAGGAGCAGGAAGAGCAGGGTGAGAGACGCCGCCAGGCCCAGCCGGATCATCAGACGAGCTCCCATTCCTTTCTCAGTCCGCGCTCCTTGCGGGCCATGGTCCCCCCGTCGGTCTCGTGGTCGAAGCCGGCCAGGTGGAGGATGCCGTGCAGGATGAGCCGCTTCAGCTCCGTCTCCAGGTCGTGCCCCGCCTCGAGCGCCGCCCGCTGGGCCACGGGGGCGGCGATGAGGATGTCTCCGAGGTAGGTCAGCCCGTCCGGGGAAACGCCGCCGTCGGGAAAGGAGAGGACGTCCGTGGGGCCGGCCTTGTGGCGAAACTCGCGGTTGGCCTTGGCCATGAGGCGCACCCCGCAGATCTTGATCCCCACCTCGCCCTCCAGCCCGAGCCGCGCCAGCACGTCCAGGGCGAAGGCCACCAGGGCCTCCCTAGGGACGGGAGGGGTCCGCAGTCGGCTGTGAAGCCGGACCTCGCGTCGCGTCATTCTTCTGCTCCTTGTCGAACGAGTAGCCGGGGTAGGAGATCCTCCGGCTGAAGACCCCCAGCAGCATCTGGAAGAAGGCCTCCTGGACCTTGGTCAGGTCATGGAAGGTCAGCGGGCACTCGGAGAGCTGATCCTCCCCCACGACCCGGTTGGCGATCTCGGCGATGAGAGAGCGCAGACGGTGGTGAGAGGGCTCCTTGAGCACCCTGGAGCCGGCCTCCACGCCGTCCGCGATCATCACGATGGCGGCCTCTCGGCTCTGGGGCTTGGGTCCCGGGTAGGAGAAGTCGGCCTCGTTGATGCTCTCCTTCTCCGGGTCCAGCATGGTGAGGGCCTTGTCCAGGAAATAGCTGATCCGCCGCGTGCCGTGGTGCTGGGGGATGATGTCGATGACCGCCTGGGGGAGCTTGTACTGGCGACCCATGGCGATCCCCTCCTTGACGTGGGCACCGACGATGAGGGCCGATATCCTCGGGGCCAGCTTGTCGTGGGGGTTCTGCCCCGGCACCTGGTTCTCCACAAAGTAGATGGGGTTCAACATCTTGCCGATGTCGTGGTAGTAGCAGGCCACTCGGCAGTAGAGCGCGTTGGCGCCGATGGCGTTGGCGGCGGCCTCCGAGAGGGAGGCCATCATGAGCGAGTGGTTGTAGGTGCCCGGGGCGTCCAGCGCCAGCCGCCGGAGCAGGGGGTGGTTCATGTTGGAGAGCTCCAGCAGGCGCACCTCGGTCAGGATGCCAAAGAGGCTCTCGAAGATGGGAAGGAGCGTGGAGACCAGCATCATGGTGAGCGGGAAGGCCGACAGGAAGGCCAGCGTCAGGGGCGCCACCACCTTCACGGTGCTGTGCTCCATCTCCGGGGCCATGGCTAGAACGGCTAACGCCAGGGGCACGTTGACCGCCGCCAGGAGGAGGCAGGCCTTCCACTGGGCCGTCCGCTGGGCCATGCGGCTGGCGGCATAGATGGCCGTGAAGGAGGAGAGCACGCAGTAGACCAGCATGCCGAAGTTGAGATCGGTGTAGATGCCGAAGAGCAGGCCGTACATCAACGTATAGATGATAGCGATGTGCCGGTCCACCAGGAAGGTCATGAGCATGGCGCCGGCCGCCGCCGGAATGGCGAAGGTGAGGAGCTCGGGCGAACCCAGGAGGGCCGACTTGCTGCCTTCGGCGGCTAGGCGCGCCAGCACCTGGATGCCGAACCCAATGAGGATGAAGAGGATGGTCACCTGGAGCGTGAGCACGAAGAGGTTCAGGTTCGGGTAGTGCTTCTTCCGGTAAGACTTCAGGTACATGAAATTGAAGCCCAACAGCAGGAGAAGGAAGAGCAGGAGGGCGCCCAGGAGGGAGACGTTGAGGACGTTTCGGCTGGCCTCCTGAAAGGCCTGGATCTTCTGGAGGGCGCTCTCGTCGATCTTCTCCCCGGCCTTGACCAGCACCTGGCCCTTCCGGAGGAACACCACCAGGGGCTCCACCTGTTCGGCGGCCTGCTCCTTTCGCGCCGTGGTCTCCTGGCTGTTGTAGGTGAGGTTGGGGGCAAGGATGCCGCGCACGTAGTCCTCGATGGCCCCGCGCAGTTGGGAGGGCAGGATCGTCAGGCTTTCCAGGGTAGTGCCCGGGATCCGGCGGGCCTCGCTGAGGGTGATGATGTCGCCCGCCGCCGGGTTTTTCTGGGTCCACTCCACACCCTTCCGGCGGATGTCTCGGATGCGGATGGAGTCGCTGCCCTGAAACTGCTCCCCGTCGGGCACGATCTTCTTCCCCTCCACCTGGGTGACCAGGTCCTCCACGGTCTTTTCCAGGCTGGTGCTGAAGCCCTCCTTCTCGAACTGCCGGAGGGCGAAGCGGGACAGACTGCCGCCCAGGTCCTCGGAGAGGCGGTCCAGAAACTGCTCCTCCGCCTGGTTTCGCTGATCCCGGGACAGGTTGCCGGTGTGGAGGTACCGGTTCAGGTCCGCCAGGTTGGAGCGGGCCGCCTGGAAGGCCGTGCTCACGCGGGCCACCACGTCCGCCGCCATGCCCGAATCCCAGTCGTAGACGGGCAGGACCTTGGCGCTGGCCTCCTGGCGCTTCTGGTCGGTGGCCACCTTGTCCACGATCTGCAAGTCGAAGGGAGCACGGATGTCCCGGGAGGCCACCGATCCGATCGGCAGGCTGGGGGGAGGCTGGACGCGGAACTGGCGAGTGAAGAGGGCGAAGGCCACGAGCAGAAAAGCCACGGCCCAGAACCACTCGTTTTCGCGGAGGAAGTGGACCAGGCGCTGCGCCGCCCCGACTTTTACCTTTCCCCGATACCGCGCTCGCTCCGCGGACACCTCGGGATCAGTGGGATCGTCGGGCGTCATGATGGGTCGCTATCCCTCATGGGGTGATTTTAGCACACGCGGCGGGAGGGGGGGCAAAGGGCCCGCTGGACGCAAACTCCGCGATGGAAACGCGGGTACCTCCGGCTACGGCTCGGGTTCACGGGAGAAAGGCATTATCTCCTGGACGGGGAGGGCCATTCCCTTGCCCCCCGAACCGCGAGCCAAGCCCGACGGTTCGGGAGATTGCCCTGCGGGGCCTCGCCCCACCTCTCCCTTGGCGCCCTCTTCGCCTTCGGCTCGATGGCCCCCAATCCCTCAGTGGGTGTGACACCCTTTCCCGCCGTGCGTGACCTGTCGCGCCTTCCACGGCTATTCCCCTCCTCCATCGCGGGATTGGGGCCGCAGGCGGCGGAGAGGAGGCCTAGACGGTCGCCCCACCCTCGAATTCCCGCCCGCATCACCGGCCGGAGGCTCGGTCGTAGGCGCGGATGATCTCCTGCACGAGCGGATGGCGCACCACGTCCCGCTCCGTGAAGGTGACGAACGCCAGCCCCTGGACCGAGCGGAGGACCTCCGCCGCATCCACAAGGCCCGATTTCCGCGCCGGATCGATGTCGATCTGGGTCACGTCGCCCGTGATGACGGTCTTGGAGTTGAATCCGAGGCGCGTGAGGAACATCTTCATCTGGTCTATGGTCGTGTTCTGGGCTTCGTCCAGGATGATGAAGGAGTCGTTCAGGGTCCGGCCCCGCATGAAGGCGATGGGCGCGATCTCCAGGATCCCCGTTTCAAGGGATTTGTAGACCCGGTCCGCCTCCATGAGATCGAAGAGGGCGTCGTAGAGGGGTCTGAGGTAGGGGTTCACCTTTTCCGCGATGTCCCCGGGAAGAAACCCAAGCTTCTCACCCACCTCCACCGCCGGCCTGGTCAGGATGATGCGCTTGACCCGCTTCTCCTTGAGCGCCGCCACGGCCATGGCCACGGCGAGGTAGGTCTTGCCGGTGCCCGCCGGGCCGATGCCGAAAACCACGTCGTTCTCCCGGATGGCGCGGAGGTAGCGGCCCTGGTTGAGGCCCTTGGGAAAGACGACGCGGCCGTGCGCGCACTGGATGCGTGCCTCGCGGTAGAACTCCAGGAGTTCGCCCCGGTAGCCCTCCGCCCTCAGTGTGCAGGCGGTCCTGAGGTCCCCGGCACCGATGCGGATGCCCGCCTGGTAGAGCTTGAGGATCTGGTCCACGATGTCCCGGCAGGCGGCCACGGCCTCCTCATCACCGTCGAGGAAGAGCGAATCCCCCCGAGCGGAGAGGCGCACGCCGAGGGTCTGTTCGAGGAACTCGGCGTTGCGAAGCTCCACGCCCAGCATCTGCTGGAGAAATTCGTCGGGGTAGGTGAGGGAGTGCGTCGCGGCGGTCAGGATCGGATCTTCAGGCATCTGCATCTGCGAGAGGAGGGCACGGTCCGAGGCGGCTCCGCCGGATCGCCGGCGCGGGGAAAGGGGAGGCGGAGGGAAATCCCTCCGCCTCCCTGGGTGAGTTACTTGGTCTCGGGGGCTGGCGCGGGGGCCGGAGCCGGTGCGGGCGCGGGGGCCGGAGCGGGAGCCTCCTCGGGCTGCGTCTTCATGCTTTCAGGGGCCTTCGGGGCCGGCGGGGCCGGCGGCTCCCAGTGGTGGTTGCGGGCCGTCTTCTCCGCCTTCTTGGCGTCGGCGTCGGTGTACTCACGGTTGATCTTCAGGTCCCACTTCGGGTAGATGAGGTCCGGGTGGTCCTTGATGAGCCCCCGGTTCGCATCCCAGATGAGGGGCCAGAGGAAGGGGTTGGCGTAGATGTCGTTCTTCGCGGAGATCTTCCAGAGGCAGTCGCCCTTCACCACCACGTAGTGGAGCGGCTTGCACTTGGCGATCAGGTCCTGGACCATGGTGGTCTTCCGCTCATCCTCCGCCTTGATGCTGGCCGTCTCGGAATCGGCCTCGCTCTTGGCCTTGTTGGCCAGCTCCATGGCGTTCTTGGCGGCGTCGCGGGCCTTGTAGTAATCGCAGGGGTTGCCCATGTAGCGCTCGGCCTCGGAGAAGGCGGCCTTGGCCTGATCGTAGGTCGCGGGAGAGACCTGGGCGGTCTCCACGCTGTAGGTGATCTCGTTCGCCTCGTTCTGGGCGCAGGCCTGGCTGGCCTTGGTCTTCAGCTCCTGTAGGTGCTGGTTCGTGGCCGAGGCCTGCTGGTTCTGAGCACCGATGGCCTGCTCGGCCGCATTCAGGGCGTCTTTGGCGGCGGCGATGGCCGCCTCGGCGTCCTTCTGGGCCCTGGCCTGTTCGGCAGTGGCCTCCGTAGTAGCTTCCTTGATCTTTTCGCTAGCGGCCAGGGCCTCCTTCTTGGCGTCCCGGCACTTCTTGTTGGCCACCAGGTCATTGGCCTTGTTAAGCATGGATTGAGCATCTTGGAAGGTAGTGGCCGCGTAGGTAGGAGTGCAGGTCTTCTGTGCTTCGTTGAGGGCCGCCGTGGCGTCCCCCACCTCCTTCGGCGCCTTTCGGCAGCACGCCGCCGTAAGGACCACCATTACTCCGACCGTTGCCAGCTTGACCGCTGTCTTCATTCCTTTTCCCCCTTTCTTAAACAAGGCGAGATTTGGTTTGTTCGGACGGTTCAGGGTCCCACTTCGACTTGCAACACTTCGCCGCTGTCGGGAAGCGCCGGCGGCGTGGTCTCGTTCACCTTCCAATCGATTTTCCCTGCGAGAACCTCCTGCATGGCCACGTAGGCCGGCTTGCGAAAAGGGCTTTCGACCCTGGTCTGGGCCCCTTCGAGCAACTGCTTAGTGCGCTGGGCACAGATTAACACAAACCTGTACTTGCTGCCGATCTTTTCATCCACTATGAACATTCGTGCTCCTCAACCAATGCGTGATCTCTCGTCGGAGTTCGTCCACCTTTGCCGCGTAGGCGCGAGGGCGCAGACGGGCGGAAGCCACGATAGCCTCAACGGCATCCACCGCCCCATCCAGATCCTCATTGATAACATTATAGTCATAAGAACCAGCGAGTTCAAGCTCGACCAGGGCGGTCTCCAGCCGGCGCCTCAAATCAAACCCCTGTTCCCCGGCTCTTCGCCCCAGGCGGTCCAGCAGCACCGGGAGAGAGGGGGGCAAAATAAATACCAGGATACCACCCGGTTCGGCCTTTTTCACCTGGAGCCCCCCCTGCACGTCGATGTCCAGGATGAGGTCCCGGCCCTCGGCCTTGGCCTTCTCCCACTCCGAACGGTGGGTGCCGTATTCGTGGTCGTGCACCCTGGCCCATTCCAGGAACTCACCTCTCGCGGCCATCTCCCGAAAGGTGTCTCCGTCCACGAAGTGATAATCCACGCCGTCCCTCTCGCCGGGCCGTGCACTCCGGGTGGTATGGGAGACCGAAAAGCGCAGCAGGGGATCCTGCGCTGCGAGCCTTCGGGCGATGGTCGTCTTGCCGCCGCCGGTGGGGGCTGAGAGCACGAGCAGGAGGCCGGAGGACTGATCACGCGACATTCTGGGCCTGTTCGCGGAGTTGTTCGACCAGCAGGCGCAGCCGCAGGGCGACCTGGGTCAGATCGAAGAAGGTGGCTTTGGCCAGGAGCGTGGAGATCTCCCTGTACATCTCTTGGAAGAGGTGGTCCAGCCGGCGCCCGAGGTCTCCCGGATTCTTCTCCAGCAGCTCCTCCATGGCCCGGTGGTGTGCCTTCAACCTGACTACCTCCTCCTCCACGTCGGCCTTTTCCGCCGCTAAAACCACCTCCTGCTCCACCCTCGTGGCGTCCACGGAGATGGCGACCTGCTGGAGCTTCTGATTCAGCCTCTCCCGAACGGTCTCCACCTGGAGGAGCTGCATGGGCCCGAGGGCATCCAGGTGGGCCTTCATGTGGCCGGACGCCTGCCGGAACTGCTCCTCCAGGCGCCTGCCCTCCTCGCGGCGGGTCTGAAGAAAGCGCTCGAGGGCTTTCTCCACGCAGGTGAGAAGCAGCTCTCCGGCCCGCGCTTCCGCGTCGGGGCGGAGGCGCACCGAGACGGCGTCCGGGAGGACCAGGAAATCGCCGAGCGTCATGCCCCTGGCCAGGACGCCCTCGTCCTGCAGTCGGGATGCCAGGTGGCCGAGGGCCTGGGCCACGCCTTGTGAATAGTGCACCTCGACGGCCTGCTCGCCCAGGAACTCGAGGGAGACCCTTCCCTCCACCCGGCCCCGGGTTACGGCGGACCGGATCCTTTGGCGGACGGCCATCTCGTGGCACAGCAGGGCGGCCGGGAGGCTGAGGTGGACGTCCAGCCCCTTGTTGTTGACGCCGCGAATCTCAACGAGGAGCCTCAACCCGTCGGCCTCGGCCTGGTGCCTGCCATAGCCGGTCATGCTCTCCATGGAGCGGCTCCTTGCAGGCTCTCTTCGGCCGCGCGGTTTGCGGCGATCAGGCCTTCCTCCACCCGGCACCGGAGGGCTTCGGCCTCCTCCGGGCTGATCTCCCGCGGGACCGAGATGGCCTCTCCATAGGCGATGGCCACTCGCGTAAAAGGAAAGGGAATCATGAACTCATCCCAGGAGCGAAGCGTTTTTTTTTACGGGCAGCCACGCCGATCGGGACGATGGGCAACCCCGACAGCCTGGCGGTCTGGATCACCCCGATCTGCGCCACCCTGGCGGGGCCCCTCGGGCCGTCCGGGGTAAAGGCCACGTCGTAGCCCTCTTTCACCTTCTTCAACAGGGAGTGGAGGGCGCGCATTCCCCCGCGGGTGGAGGATCCGCGGGTCGGGTTCATGCCGAAGTGCTTCATGACGCGGGTGACCAGCTCTCCGTCCCGGTGCCAGGAGACCAGGAAGGTCAGCCTCCGCCCCACGTAGGCAAAGACCATGAGCAGAAGGGTGCCGTGCCAGAAGGCCATGATGTACTGGCCGCCCCGCTTCTTATGGCTCTCCAACTCTTCGCGTCCCACGATCGTGATCCGCAGGGTGGCGTGAAGCGCCTTGAGGGCAAGCGCGAGCGGGAGCGGCCCTAACGCCAGTATGAGGTTCTGCTTCCATCTCCGCCAGGCGCTCTTGCTCATGCCCCGAGTCTCCTCAGGGCTGCATTATGGCCTCTTATCGCGCGCCGAGTCCAGCCCGTCGGGATCAGGCACACCTACCGTTTCCGGCTCCCGTTTTTCGGCATTCGCCTGTTCCTTCTCCGCCATGATTTGTTTCAAGGCCCTAGGATGATGATGCTCGAGCATCCTCCGCGTCATCCGACCGGTTAGCCACGTCGGGTTGAAGGGGGGGCTGTCAGTATGCACGAAGACCGCGTAAAGGTGCCAGATGATGATCGTCATGAAGGCGAGAACGGCCTCGTAGAAGTGGATCATCTCCGCGGCCTTGTAGCCCCATTCGGGAAGGTAGGCCGTGAAGAATTCCTTGAACCACAATACGAATCCCGTGGCGACCATGACGGCGGTGCCCCAGACCAGCGCCAGGTACTCCACCTTTTCAGCGTAGGAGAAGCGTCCGAAATCGGCTTCGCGAGATCTTATACCCAAGTAGTAGCCGATCTGCTGGAAGAATTCCCTCACGTCCGAGGCCGCCGGCATGATGTCCCGGACGAACGCCCGGCCGCGCTTCGTACTGACCACGTAGACGAGGTGGTAGAGGGCATCGCCGATCATGACCAAGGCCGCGGCGCGGTGGAGCCAGCCCCGGATGTCGAAGCCCACCGATACCCACTTGAAGGGAATGGACCACAGCGAATCCGGATACTTGAGGGCGAAGCCCGTGACCACCAGAGTGAAGAAGGAGCTGAGGAGCAGGAAGTGCTGCAGCCTCTCGCCCCCCGTCATTCTCCTGTAGACGGCCTCGGGATTCAGCATTTCGATGGTCACCCGGTAGCGCCTGAGATAGTCCATCAGTTGATGCAGCGCAAGGCCTCCCACCACCAGCGCGATGAGCCAGAGGTACAGCGACTGGATCCAGAAAAGGACGGGAGAGGAAGCGGGCGAAATCTGGCTGTGGATGTTGATGCTGGCGAAGGCCTTCGTGGCGGCCGGATGGCATTTCCCGCAGGTCTTCTGCAAGTTGGCCGGATTGACCGAAGAGGCGGGATCACTCGCCGGGAGAATTTCATGTGCGCCATGGCAAGAAGCGCAGTTCGCCACGTCGGTTTGCCCGTAGCTCGACGCCAGCCCGTGAAAAGAGGCCTTGTACGATTGGACCATACCAGTCGGCAGATTGAAGCGCTCGGACAGACGCACCGACGCGTGGCACTGTGGACAGGTGGTCTGAGCGACCGTGGGCGGATAGACGGTGCTCGTCGGCCTCTTGGGGCCCTCGATGTCGTGCTCTCCGTGGCAGTTGTTGCAGGAGGGTGCCTCGAGGTTGCCCTCCTCGAGGGCTTTGCCGTGGACGCTGCGCGCGTACCTGGCCTCAATACCCGAGTGGCACTTCCCGCAGGTCTTGGGGACGTTCAGCTTGTATATGGGCGATTTGGGGTTCGTGGAGGGCAGGATTTTGTGTGCGCCGTGGCAGTCGGCGCAGGTGGCCGCCACGAGCGTCTTGCCCGAGCTCAACATCCGCCAATGATCGCTCTTCATGTAGTTCTTCAGCGGATCGGTGATCACCACGCCCGCAGCCGCCATGAGCTTGGCGTCGCCGTGGCAGGCGCCACAGGTCCCAGGAACGTTCACCGGGTAGACGGGGGAGGCGGGATCGGTCTTCGGCCTGATCTGATGCGCTCCGTGACAGTTCCAGCACTGGGGCGTGTAGTGGGGTCCATCCTTCTTCGCGGCATGGATACCCTCGCTCACCGCTTCCGCCTGATCGGCGTGGCACCCGCCACAGTCCACCAACGGCAGTTTCTCCGCGTGTGGGATCTCGGTGATGCCCTGATGGCAGTCCGTGCAGGCCAAGCCCGCGTGCACCGAGCCCGCGAGGCTCTTGTTTGTTACTTGCAGGGTGAGCTTCTCGCGGCCCACCGGCCCCAGATGCAGGAGCCGGGGATCACCAGGGCTCTGGGCCGCCATGGAAACCTCCGAATGGCAGGCCAGGCAATCCGCATCGGGAACCGCCGCGCGGGCGGGAACCGCCGCACCCAACGCCATCCGGAGCAGCCCCGCAACAACCAGAGGGGCCAAGCCCAATCGCCGCGCACTGAGGGGTGTGGGGACGAACTGGCGGCGGAACCGGGGGAGCCCCGGTCCCGATCCATGCCGATCCTGACTCACCCCGGGTGCCTCCCTTCCTCATTCCACCGGTCCGCGGGAAAGGACCGATTCGGTCCAGGAGGCTAGTGTAGGATCCAACTCGCCCCAGGGATTGGCGCGGATGAAGGGGAACAGGAGGCGCTGGGCAATCCCACCCATGAGTGGTGCATATAACGCTTATTTGCCTATTATTTCTACACCTTCTCGTGACAAAGGCGTCTGCTGGGCCGCCGCCCAGCGGTCTGCAGCCCTGGAGAGGGTGCAATCACCCGTCGGCACTAGCGCAGTTAAGCGTGCGGGCAGCCTCTTCAGAGCCCCGTACCTCACGGCCCTGAGGAGGGCGCCCGCTTGCAGGCGGGGGGCCTGCGGATCCACCTCCCAAGGGTGAAACCAGTAGACCGCCGGCCACCCTCTGACGGCGCGGCGATGACGGACTCGCAGCAGCCAGCCCAGAGGGAGGATTCGGAGAGCGAGGGTCCCGCCGGCGGGGAGGGGCATCCCGAAAAAGCGCGCCGAGAGGGCCGGAATTTCGAGCACCCCCTCGATGCGCTTCGGGTGGTTCTGCCCCAGACCGAGACCGGCTATGCAGAGGCGGCTCGAGGAGATCTTGAATCCCTTCTCCGCAAGGATGGGATAGGGCCAGCGCCTTCGGCCCATGGACCATCGCGGCGCCCTGTAAGCGGACACCTCCAAACCCAGCAGGTCCTGAAGGACCGTCCGGCTACGGTCCAGATCGTGACGAAAGGCATCCGGCTCCAACCGGTCCAGGGGAGTGTGACCCCAGCCGTGGCACCCGATCTCGTGGCCGGCCCCGGCGATCCGCCGGACCAGGGCGGGATGCTTCTGGGCGACCCAGCCCAAGGTGAAGAAGGTGGCCCGAACCTGCATGGATTCAAGAAGATCCAAGGTTCTGCCGATGGCCGACGGCAGCGAGGGGGGCAACCGGTCCCACTGGGCGCTATCCCTGCCCAGCGGGTGTTCGGGGGCGTGGAACCACTCCTCCACGTCCACCGTGAGCACTACCCCCGGGTCAGCGGAGGTTGGAGGCACCGTCTCGAGGGACCGATTGTCCGGGCTGGGGAACAATCATGGGAAAGCCGGGCCGTCCAGGGACCGGGTGCGGGACTCCAGGGGCAGGAGGCTGAACCACCGGAGGCTCCTCCTCATCCTCCTCGTCCGGGGAGGCCGATTCGGGCTCCTCCTCGTCCGGTTCCGTCTCTTCGGGAGCTTTGTTGAAGTCCGGCGCCTGGGCCGCAGCGGGAAAATTCATGCGGGGAGGCATGGGCCGGGCCACCGGTGGCCGCGCGGCAGGAGGGGTGAAATGGTTGACGGGCGGCGAATAGGGGGCCTGCGCCGTGGAGACGGGTTGGGCCAGCTCGTTCCTGATCTGGAGGATCTCCTTCGTGAGGACGGCCATCTCCCCGCTGCCGACCCGGAAATACGTCCATTCGCCTTGGACATAGTGGCTTTGCACCACCAGGGAGCGGTAGTCCCGAAAGACCACCACCTCCTGGGCGCGTACCGCCGCCAAACCAAACGCCAGGGCCAGCACCAGCCCAGCCAGCAAGCGTTTCATGACTCAACCTCCACGGAGCTGCCACAGTCAACGGGCCGGGCCGACAAGACCCGCAACCCTCCGTCCCGGAGCGCCTCCTCCACGGCCAAATGTGCGCCCTCCCGGGTCCAAAATGCAAGGCAGCCCCCGCCGCCCGCGCCGCAGCCCTTCCCCCCCAAGCTGCCGGCGGATGCGGCCACATCCAGGGCCATGTCCATGACGGGAGTGGAGATGCCCTCCGCCAGGCCCTTGCGAAACCCCCACTCCTCGGACATCAGGGGCCCCACAGCATCCCAATTGCCCACCAGCAGCTGCTCCTCCATGAGTCCAGCCGTCTGGGCAATTCCCGCCAAGCAGCGACGTACCTTGTCATCTCCGTCGAGAAACCGCTTCATGAGGTCCCAGTTGGTCCGGGCGGAGAGGCGGCTCTGCCCACTGAAGGCCACCACCATGCGGGTTTCAAAGGCCTTGAGCGAGACCGGAAGGCGCTCCGCCTGGGCTCCTCCGGCCGGATAGCGCAGGCGTATCACGCCACCCATGAGGGCCGGCCAGAAGTCCTGGACTCCCGTGGGTATCCGGAGGTGGGCCGCCTCCAGGTCGCGGCACTCCGCCACCATTCTCCCCGCCCCCGGATGCCTGTGCACGGACTTCCCGAGCGCCAGCGCCAGCGCCACGGAGAGCGCCGAGGAGCCCCCCAGACCGCTTCCGTGGGGGATCTCGCTGGAAGTCACCACGGTCCACCCGCGGACCACGCCGTAGGCCTCGCACAGGCGCTCGGCGAGCGCCAGGGGGCCCGGCGCTTCCCCGGGCCGCCAGATATAGTCCGCCTGGAGATCCCGTGAAATCAGGTGGACTCCCGGCTGGCCGTTGGGCTCGCACTGGGCCGTGGCGTACAATCCCACCGCCACGTTGAGCGTCCTGGCGCCGGGCAACATGACGCCAATGGGCCAGAGGTCGAGGCTCCCTCCCGCCAGATCCACCCGAGCGGCCGCCCGGGCCACCACTCGCTTCATCGATTCCCCCTTCCAAGAACTGACTCCGGCATGACAAGCGCCTTCTCGCGCCCTTCCTATTCGCCTCCGGCCGCCTGGAGCGCCCGGACCATCTCCCGGAGATCCTTGGCCCTGGGACCGTATGGATCGGCGGCCAGGGCCCGCTGGAAGTACCTGAGCGCATGACCCTGGTCATTTTTCCCGTTGAGATAGAGGGAGCCCACCGTGGCCAGGACTTCAACGTTTTGAGGGGAAAGGCGGAGCGCCCTCTCGTACTGGGCGATGGCCTCGTCCACCCTTCCCTGCTGGAAGGCGATGCGTCCGAGATTGGCCATGGCTTCATCCCGCCGCGGGTCCAGGGTGAGCACCTTGGTAAAGGCGAATCGGGCCGCCTCCCAGTTCTGGGTCATGGCTTCGAGCACTCCCTTCTCGAAGTAGATGTCGGCGCTCTCCACGTGAGCGGAGAGGGCTGGCTCCAGCACCTCCCGGGCCTCGGCGGTCCTCTTCTGGCCGAGCAGGATCTGAGCCAAGCTCGCCACCGCCTCGGGCATGCGGGGGGAGAGCGCGAGGGCCGCCCTGTACTCCCGCTCCGCGAGTTCCGGCCTGCCGGTGCGCTTGTACACCGTGCCCAGGTTGAGGTGGGCCGTGTCTATTTGGGGCTTCAGGCGGATTTCCTCTTGAAAGCAGACCTGGGCCTTGTCGAGCCGCCCCGCCTTCATGTAGGCGATTCCCAGCATGGAGAGGGCCGGAACATTCTGGGGGTTCCTCTTCAGTACGCCGAGGAGCTTCTGCGTTCCCTCGCGCGGGTTCCCCAAATCCATCATGTCGTTGGCTTCCCTCAGCTCCTCCTCGATTCCGATGGCATCCTTCGGATCCAGAAGGCCGGGAGCGTCCGGACGGGTGCCGCCGCCCGAAAGGTACCCCAGGCTCATGAGCTGACGGAGGGTTTCGGTGTTGGAGGGGTCCTTGAGCAGGCTCTCCATGGCCGCCCGCTCACCCCGGTCGGCTTCGGGGTAGCCGGCCAGCGCCTTCCTCGCCTCGGCCACTTCGGGCGCATCGGGCCGGTAGAGGTTCCGCGTTTCTGACTTCCGCCACTCGTAGAGCTCCGGCTTCGGGGCCTCGATGAATTTCCAGCGGTCCGTCATGATGCCCCTCAGGGGCGCCCACCCGTACGTGAAGAAGCCGTGGTAGGACTCGATGTACAGGCTTCTGGAGGGCGGCGATCCGCCCTTCAGCAGAGGCACGAGGCTTTCGCCGTCTGTCTTCGCGGGGGGTGGAATGTCCATGAGAGTAAGAACGGTGGGCGCGACGTCGGCCAGGCCGCACAGGTCGGGGATCCTCCGGCCCTCGGGAAGGTGGCCCCTCCAGGCCAGGATGAGGGGAACGCGCAGGGCGTACTCGTACAGGAAAACGCCGTGCTGGCGCTCGCCGTGTTCCATGAGGCCCTCTCCGTGGTCGCCCGTTACCACCACCAGCGTGTCATCGAGGCGCCCCTGGCTTCGCAGGCCCTCCAGAAGCCTCCCGATGGAAGCGTCCATGTAGGCGATCTCGCCGTCGTAGGGGCGCCCACGGAACTCCTTGGCATAGGGCTCGGGCGGGCGGTAAGGGAAGTGCGCATCGTAATAATGCACCCAGAGGAAGAACGGGGCCTTCACAGACTTGACGGCGGCCAGCGCCGCGTCGCTCACCTCCCCGCCGGGCCGCTCCTCGGGCGGCGCCCCGGGCTGGGAGCTGATGGTCATCCGGTCGTCGTAGTGCATGAACCCCTGATTCAGGCCCCGGGCGCGATCCAGGATCACCGATGAGACCACCGCGACCGTCCAATAGCCCCGGCTTTTCAAGATGGAGGCCAGGGGAACCGCGCCGGCCTTGAAGTTGAGTCCGTTGACACGGAGGTTCAGCGTCGAGGGGAGGTCCCCAGTCATCAGGACGGCGTGGGAGGGCAGCGTCAAGGGCACGTGGCTGTGGGCCTCCTCGAAGAGAACCCCTGTACGGGCCAGCCCGTCGAGGGTCGGGGTCTCGGCCTGCCCGTCTCCGTAACAGCCGAGATGGTCGGCCCGCGTGGTATCCAGCGTGATGATCAGAAGATTGGGCCTTCTCGCGGCCCCCGGCGGCACGACCGGGCTGGCTGCGCTAACGCTCGCCGCCGCCATGGCCGCGGCTACAATCAAAGCCCAGAAGCCACGCGGGTACACGGACACTAGTGCACCTCCGGACTCCAGAGCCCTTTCAACCAGCTCGTGAGAGGCCCCAACTTGCTGCCGTCCACCAAACCGGTCGGCAGCCCCTGTTCATTCTGGGGGGTGAGCTGGTGCCCGACTCCCGGGAGCAACTCCGCCTTCTGCCCTGTATGCAGGTAATCCGACAAGACGTCTTTATGGAAGGCCATGATGACTTTATCCTGCTCGGGGTAGGCGAAGAGGCAGGGAATCTTGAGCGAAGCCGCCAGGCTGTCGGGGTCGATCTTATCCATGGTCCTGACGGTGGGTAGGTAGACCTTGGATCCTCGGAAGTTGGCCCATTCCACGCCGACTTCCTGGAGCTTGCCCTGCAAGGTGTCCAGATCCAAATAAGCCTGCTGACGGGTTTGGGGGTCGTCTATGTTCCCGATCTGCTCCTTCCAGAGCCGAAGCAGGGGTTTGGCGGGATAGGCAATGGCGACGAAGCCCGTCACGGGCAGTGGAGCCGAGGTGATGGCCTGGGCGGAGACCCACCCGCCCAGCCCCAGGGAAACCACCACCACCTTATGGCCGCTCGTGGTCGGCCTGTCGGCAAGCCAGCGAACGAGGGCTTGTACGTCCCCCACCCGATCGGCCCACGAGGTCTTCAGAAGATCGCCCCCCGATTCGCCCACGCCCCTGGAATCTACCCTGAGCGTGGCGAATCCCTGCTCCGTGAGGTAGTAGGCGAGCTGTTTCCACGTTCCCGCGCGGCTGTAAGGGTTGGAGGGGTCATTCCCATCCCGGTCAAGGGGTTCCAGATCCTGCACCATGAGGATGGTGGGGAAGGGTCCCGCTCCCGGCGGCTGGGCCAGCGTCCCCCCCAAAGTGATTCCCCCGGATGGGATGTGGACGCGGTTCTCGTTGAACCCCCCCTGCATCTTGATGGTCTCCCTCACGATCCTGGGCTCTTCATGGTCGTAAGGTTGCGGCTTGTAGTTCGCGATGACAGCCAGAAGGCCCTGATCTGGGATCACCACCTGAATCAATTGGCCCGTCTTGTCCACCCAGAAGGAGGAGAGGGTGCTACCGCCGATGTTCACGTCGTAATGCCTGAGGATCATCATGTTGCCCTTGAAGGGCGTCCGCTCGATGCCCATGTAGTCCACCGTGCCCGGCTTGAGCGCCATGCCCTGGGGCATGGCCACCATCACGGGAAGGCTGTCCCCCTTCATGGCGAGGGCCTTCTCGGCGAGCGGGATGTACAGGCAGAAGGCATAGGCGTCCAGAATCACCAAGTGCTTTGGCAAGGGTTCATCTTTGATCCGGTTGTTGGAGAATCGGTATTGTTGGAAGTGCAGGGTGTCCCCAATGGGCTCGCATTTGCCCGCATTCACCCCCAGGTCGATGCGGTCGTGCATCTCGTCCTGTTGCTCCTGGGCGCTTCGGTTGAAGAGGTCGTAGTGCCGGAAGTCCTGGTCGATGACTTCGGTAGCCGAATCCTGGGCCTCCGTGATGTCCATGTTGCTAAAATCATTATAGGTCAGACGGTAGGAATAGCCCATGATGGCCTTTGTCTGGGCATTCAAATTGAGAACGGGGTAGAGGTAGAGATCCACGTACCCGCGCTTGGCCTTGACCACCGGGAGTTTGAACCGAACCTCCGAGCTGATGGTCCACTCGTTTTTCTTGGCGTCAAGCTTTGTCTTGAACTTCTCGTAGCCCTTGTTCACCCCGTTTAAGTAGAGATCGAACTTCCCCTTGGTCATGGAGGATCCCGCCCACGCGGGCAGCACCCACGCCAAGGCCAGGATCAGTAGGGCCCAGTTGCGCCGCATCGTCTTGCTCCTTCTTGGTTGGTCCGCCCCGGTCGCTTCACGCCTTTTCCGCCGGCTCTTCCGGCCCGTCCAGCCGTTCCAGGGGCATGGGGCTCGGCCCTTTGGGCGGAGTCCCCTCTGAACCTACAGAACTTTCCCGTTGCCTGCAACCGAGCTGTTCGCGGGCTTTCTCGCCGGCCTGATCCAGGGGCCCGAAGGATCCAACAGGCCCAGCAGGATCCGGTCGTTGTCGAGGGTCCCCATGAGGCCCGCGTACCGGGCCCTCTCCTCCGCCGCGGCCCATTCCGATCTGGCCGCACCCCCATCGCCCAGCAGAAGCTGCCCCAACGCCTTGGACGCTTTGGCACGTATGTCCTGCGAGGCATTGATCAGGGTGGCCAGGCCCGTGGGCGGGTTGTCGTAGGAATGGTCGGCCTGCGGGAGGGATTCGGGTACCATGAGCAGAAAAGCATCGCGTCTCGCCTGGCCGCACCGGCCAGCCAGATACTCCGCCACCGCCCGGATGGCCAGCGTCCTTTGGGGAGGAGTCGTATCTTCCTGTCCCTGAAGGTCATCGAGCGCCCTCACGTACTGCCCCTCCTGGAGCCGGAGCAAGGCCTTCGTGGTCTTCATGTCTCCCTCCTTGCCTCCCTCCCCATCCGCGAGGAGCCTTTCAGCCTCCCGAACACGCCCAAGCCGGACGGCGATGTCCAAGGCCAGCGGGCCCTTCCCTCCCATCAGGCGCAGCGCTAGGGGAGCGCGGCCGTTCACGATGAGAAGCCGCACCAGGGTGGCTCCGTCGCCCGCGTAGCCGGGACCGATGCTCAGCATTTCCAGTCGGTCGGTGATCTGCGACTGCAGGCAGGCGGCCTGATCGCAGGCGGGCATGGTGGAGAGGTACAAGACCCAGGGCCTGAATTCGGGATGGTCCCGCAGCAGGGCCGCTATCCTGACGGCATTTCGCGACTCCACGGCGCGGTAGATGCGCCTCAGGACCGTCCTGTGCTCCACCACGGGCCGCTCCAGCAAGGCAGCCCCCGCCAGCAGGACCACCAGGAGCCCCAGAAGAGGGCTGGCCAGCCTCCGCCAGTGCCACAGGGGAGAGGTTCCGTTCGCAGCGCATCGCAGCCAGTCCGCGCCGCGGGAATCCACGTAGCCCTTCGGCACGAAGAACCAGCGGTCCGCACCGAGGCACCAGGCTCCGCCCGGCGATCCGATCATCCGGCGCACCACCTCCGGTCCGCGCCTGCCCAGCCACCGCCAGCCGCCCTCCACCGCCAGCACCTCGCAGGTGCTCCTTTTCCAGAGGGCCTGAAGCCAGGCCTCGAGAGCGAGCACGGCCAGCGTAACGAGCCCGAAGTTGGGTAGGATTCCCGCCTTGAAGGCCACCTCCTCCGCGAAGACGCCGTGAAAGTGGCTGAAATACTCCACCTCCACGAGCCGTCCCCACCCGAACAGGAGCCAGTGGGCGAAGAGCAGCCAAGCCGCGAGCAGCAGCCACTGGAGCTGCGATATCCATTTCGTCGGGGAGATGCGTGCCCTGGAGAGGAAATAGCGAAAGCGCCCGTCCGTCTGGCTCATGGCCCCCACTCGGCGAATTCGGGGCCTCTTCTGGCTGGCACCCGCCTTTCCACCATACCACACCCTTCCGAGCGACGGCGGCCGCGCGGATGAGCGCCGGCGCCAGGCTCCCCCGGGATTCCGAAGGCCGCATACCGAGGGCCGAGAGGTAAAACCCCGCTAGGGCCGGAACATTCTGGGGAAGGCCTTCAGAACCGAAGGCAGACCCCGCAGACGCCGCACCCAGCCGCTTCCATACAGGAGATCCAGCAGGCCGCGCAGGGCCGCGTAAACCTCCTTGGAGTGCGGATGCCACCAGAGGTCTCGGCGCAGACCGGGCAGGACATCGTGGACGATCACCTGGGGCTGGGTCATCTCGTCGAACCCGATGCGGCCGTGGGTCCTGCCCAGGCTCGACTCCTTGAAGCCGCCCCAGGGCGTCTCCGGCAGGCCGTGGCTCATGAGGTGGTCGTTGACCGTCACGGCCCCCGCCTCGATGCGCCGGGCCAGTGCCTCGGCCCGGCGGCGGCTGCGCGACCAGACCGAAGCCGTGAGGCCGAGGTTGGAGTCGTTGGCCAGGGAGACCGCCTCCTCCATGGTCGCCACCTTCATCACGCCCACCACGGGCCCGAAGGTCTCCTCCCGCATGACGAGCATGTCGTGGGTCACCTCGGTGAGAACCATGGCCGGCAGGAAGAGGCCCGGTCCTCCCTCGGGTGAAGCCGAGCTCGCGTACAGGCGCGCCCCCTTGGCGATGGCGTCCTCCACGTGCCGGCGCACCGTCTCCACTTGGCGCTGAGTGGTCATGGCGCCCATGTCCACCGCGAAATCCGCGCCCGGGCCCACCCGCATCGCCTCCACGCGCCGCTTCAGGGAGTCGAGGAAGGCGTCGTATATCCGCTCGTGGACGTAGATGCGCTCCACGCCGCCGCAGGATTGACCGGCGTTCTGCATGCCGGCCCAGAGGGCCCCCGCGGCCGCCCTCTCTACGTCAGCGTCCTCGCACACGAGCATGGCATCGTTGCCGCCCAGCTCCAGGGAGAGCGGGGTGAGCCTCTCCGAGGCCTTGATCATGAGGCCCTTGCCCACGGCGGTGGAGCCCGTGAAGAAGAGTTTGTTCACGCCCTCCTCCAGGAATGCCTCGCCCGCCAAACGTCCCGGCATGTTCACGAAGGCGAAAAGCCCCTTGGGCAGTCTCGCGGCGGAGAGGCACTCCTCCAGCGCGCGGCCCACCATCTGGGTCTCGGTGGCGGTCTTAAGCACCACGGCGTTCCCCGCGAGCAGTGCCATGACCACTTCGGAGAAGGGGATGGCGAAGGGGTAGTTCCAGGGCGATATGATCCCGATCACCCCGTAGGGAACCCGAACCACGTGGCTCCGCTTATTGGCCAGGAGCCACGTGGCGGGCCTGAGCCTCTGGTCGCCGAGAAAACGGGGGGCCTTCTTCGCGTAATAAGTGAGTGCGATGGCCGCAGGCAGGACCTCCGTGGCCAGGGCGTCCACCCTCGTCTTGCCGTTGTCGCGGGAAATCGTGGCGGCGAGCTCGTCGGCCCGGTTGACGATGAACTCCCTGACCGGCATCAGGGCTTTGGCGCGGGCCTGGGGGGCAAGGGCCGCCCAGGCGGGCTGAGCGGCCCTCGCCTCCGCGATGATCCGTCGCAACTCTTCACGGGTTTGCAGCCGGGAAGTGCCGATCACCTCTCCCGTGGCGGGATTCACGCTCTGCGTCGCCTCCGCCCTCGCCTCCTGCTGGTCGTTCATGCGCTTCCTCCTCCCGGCGGTCTTTATCCCTTACACCGTGACGGTCTGCCCGAACTCCACCACCCTCGCCTTGAGACCCCTGGCCTGGCAGCGCTTGACGAACTCCCGCGGGTCCGCCGGGATGACGGGGAAGGTGTCGTAGTGGATGGGCATGACCTCTTTGGCCTGGCACAGCGCGGCGGCCTCCACCGCATCATCAATCCCCATGGTGAAGTTGTCGCCGATGGGGAGAAGCGCCAGGTCGATGGGATTGAGCCTGCCGTAGAGCGCCATGTCGGAGTGGATCCCCGTGTCGCCGGCGTAGTACACGCACTTGCCACCCATCCAAATGAGCAGGCCCGCGGGCGTACCGCCGTAGCTTCCGTCGGGCAGCGAGGAGCCGTGCCAAGCGGGCGTCAGCTTGAGGCGCCCCCAGGGGAAGGTGTGAGAGCCTCCGATGTGCATGCCGTGGGCCTCCACGCCTTGCGCCGAGAACCAGTTGGCGATCTCGAAGTTGGAGATGACCGGACAGCGGTTTTTCTTGGCGATCTCCACCGCGTCCCCCACGTGGTCGCCGTGGCCGTGGCTGACAAGGATGGCATCCGCGCAGATGTCGGCGGGCTTGACCTTGGCGTGGACGTTACCGGTGAGGAAGGGATCCACGATGACTCGCTTGCCCTCCGCCTCCAGTTCGAAACAGGAATGGCCGTGATAGGTCAGTTTCAGCATGGGAACCTCCTAAGACTCTGGTTCGTGCTTGGAAAGGCCGCTCGGAAACGGTGGGGAGTGGAGGGTGGAGGGTGGAGACGGGAAGGCGGAAAAACTTGCCTTTGGGGAATCTCCGGTCCGCCCGGCCTCTCCAGGGCCCTTCTGGGTCCAGAGGGCCGAGCCGTATCGCCGAGCCTTCAACACCTCCGCCTGCGCCCGCTCGGCGCCCGTGAGAGGCCTCTCCTCCCACTCCGCTCTCAGAGATCGCTCGAAGCCTATCCTCAGGGCCGCTTTTACGTCCCGCGCCGAGATGCCGGGGAGGAGGTCCGCCACGCCCGCGAAGGCGGCCTTGTAGCGCTCCGCCTCCTCCTCGCCCCGCCCCGTGGCGCGGCGCAGCCCCTCGTAGTCCACGTGAAGCGGGACGGCGCCGTGCTGAAGAAAGGACCTGCGGCCCCGGCGCTGGGCGCTGCCCACGACCTTTCTGCCCCGGACCAGGAGCTCTTTCTCCGACGGGACGAGGAAGCAAGGAGCGCCCCCCCGGGGGGTAATGGGCAGGGTCCGCCGGGTCAGGACCACAGGCAGGCCGAGCCATTCCAGGGAGGCGGCCAGGGCCTCCGCGATGAGGCCGTAGGTTCCCTCCAGGGAGAGGCCGGCGAAGGGCGGCCGGTCCTGGCGGGCCACCACGGCGTAGGTGACCTCCTGGGCGTGGAGCACCGCCTTGCCGCCCGTGGGCCTGCGGACCACGTCGTAACCGGCCGTCCGGCAGTAGAGTTGATCGCAGGCCTCCCGGTACTCCTGATGGAAACCGATGGAGAGGCAGTGGGGCCGCCAGCCGTAGAGCCTGAGCGTGGGGGCCTGCTCTTCCCCCTCCTCCGCCTCCTGGAAGAGGAGATCGTCCACGGCCATGTTCCAGGCGCCCTCACGCGGCTCCTCCTCATCCATGAATCGCCACGTCGTCACGCCTTCCTCCCGAGTTGGTCGAGGAAGCGCAGGAGCCCCTTCTCTTCGGGGGGAGAAAGGAGCTCTCCCCCGCGGTTCTCCACCGTGTGGACGGGCAGGCCAAGATTGGCCTTGAAAAAGCCCTCGTCGCGCAGGCTGTCGGAGAGGTACTCGACCCCAAGGATGACCCCGTGGAGCCTCCGCGTGGCCGCTTCGCGCTGGGTCCGCTCCAGCCTCCTCTTCAGCCCGTAAGGCAGGGAACACTGATGGTAAAGCACGCTCAGGTCGGTGGAGGCGGACATGGGATTGTTCTCGAGACCCCATTCGTCGTAAATAACCACGGCCCTGGACTGCTCCAGCAGCCCGTAGAAACCGCCACGGTAGGGGGTGAGGCCGAGAGTGCCCAGGCGGATCCAGCGCTCCCGGTTCAGGTCCCGGTAGTCCAGGATTCCCCGCTCGATCTCCCTGCGGAGCCCCTCAAGATCTCCACGGGGGTCCATGCTCCTCGCGAGCATGGCGCTGTAGTCTCTCGATGAGAAGGCGCCGGTCCGCTGTTGGAGCCCGTCGAAGCGACGCAGGACCGTGCGGACCTGCTGCCAAGTCTCCATCACCGTCTCCAGCACCCCTGGGTCCACATCCAGGCGCTTGCAGAGCCTGTCGAGTTCTCCCCGGAGCCGCTGCTGGTTGCGTAGCAGGGGGAAGCTGAAGGGAACCAGCCGGATCTCCTGTTCCCCCAGGAGGTGGAGGACGTTGACAACCTCGCGGGGCAGGCCCGTTTCGGGATAGAAGACGGCTTCGATGCCCCGTTCGCAGACCAGCCCGTACAGACCCATGGCCCACGGAGAGTAGTTCTCCGGGAATCCGGCCAGCCGGGCCGTCTCCATCCACGACGCGCGGTCCTGCTCAAGGAAGAAGGCGCTCCACAGGTTGACCACCTCGTGCCGCGAGGCCACGAAAGGCTCCATGGGTACGGGAGGGATCACCCCGATCTTCATGGGCGGCGTCTTCTCCAACGGAAATTCATTCCCCGGACCTCCTCATCCTCGAGGCCCGGACCTTGTGCCCCTTCTGCTCCGCGCCGAACGGGTCCATTTTAACAAGACATCCCCCGCTTGTCACAGGTGCGGATCGCCCGTCTCCTCGAATCCGAGGGCTTCGCGAAGCCGTTTTCTCACGGCCCCAAGGAGGCAGTCTCGCCATCCAAGCGGACGTTGGGGGCGCGCCGAAACACGTTGTAGGCCAAGTTGGCCAAGCGGTGGTGGGGGTTCCTGGCCACCCTGGAGAGGATCGAGGGCCAGGAGTACGCCGCCCTCCTGACTCCGACCCATCCGGCGTAGAGCTCACCAGGGCTCATCCTTCGGGGAAGGAAGACCACTTGGCTGTGGTTGTAGCGGTGCCACTCCTTGTGCAGCAGGCGGCCCTCCTCCTCGAACTGCCGGAAGAGCCGGGTCCCCGGATAGGGGGTGAGGATGTGAAAGGTAGCGCCGCTGGGGGCGCACCTCTTCACGAACCCGACCGCCTCCTCGAACACCTCCGGTCCCTGGTCATCCAAGCCGAAGATCATGGAGACCTCCACCAGAATCCCCGCTTCCTGGCTCCGGCGAACGAGCTCGGCCATCGGCAGGCGGGCCCTGAGCTTGGGCAGGCCGGCGAGGCCGCCGCTCAGCCCCTCGACCCCGGCAAACACCCCCATGCAGCCCGAACGCCGCATGAGGGCGAGGAGCTCCGGATCTTCGGCAAAGTGGAGGGTGGTTTGGGTCACCCATCGTTTACCCATGGGCACGAGGCCTTCAAGGATGGGGATGGCGCGGCGGGGGTCCCCCAGCAGGTTGTCGTCCACGAAGAGCAGGAATTCTCCCGGGAGGCGCCGCACCTCGTCGAGGATCTCCTCCGCCGGTCGATACCGGAAGCGCCGGCCGAAGTGCGGCGTCACGGTGCAGAAGGGGCAGTCGTAGGGGCAGCCTCGGCTGGCCTGAAGAACCTGGCGCGTCAGGTAGGGCCGGCCCTCCAAGATATCCCGGCGCGGGCCGGGGATTCCCAGCACGTCGCCCCGGGGCTCTGGAGATTCGTAGAGCGGGGCCAACCGGCCGCGGCTCAGGTCGTCGAGGAGGGTGGCCCAGACGGGCTCGGCCTCCCCCACCACCACCGAATCGGCGTGAAGGGCCGCCTCCTGAGGCAGGACCGTCGGATGGATCCCGCCCAGCACCACCGGAACCCCCGCGGCGCGGAACTGCCCCGCCAGTTCGTACGCCCGGTCGGCCTGGTGGGTCATGGCCGTGATTCCCACGAGCTCCCATCCCCCCTCCACCCGGACCGAGCCGTGGGTCTCGTCCCAGAGGGAGACCATCCAGGGATCGGGCGTACAGGCGGCCACCTGGAGGAGGGCCATGGGAGGGATCTGGAACCGGCGTTCCCACCCGAGACGCTGGGAGACGGGATTGATAAGAAGAACGCGCGGACCTTTCCCCGGGGCCTGTTGGGCGACAGCCATCCTCCCTCCCCTCGCGCCTTCCCGGGCGGGCGCAAAACACCCGTTTCGCGGGCTCCCTATTCCTTGATCTTTTCGGCCTCCGCCTCGGGCTCGGAAAGGGAGGCCTCCACGGGCAGGGCCCTTTCGGGCAGAAGGAGCTCCAGAGAGATTTTCCCCTCCGAGCACCGCGCGCGGATGCCCTCCGCGCTCTCCCAGCCGGGGAGAAGGGCCAGCTCGGCCATGGGCTCGGAGATGAACCGCCGGATGGTGCGTCCCAGGTTCCGGGCGCCGTACTCGAAGGAGTAGCCCTCCCGCGCGAGCAGATCGCGGGCCGCCGGGTCCAGGACGAGCCGCTTGCCCTGATTCCGGAGGCGCTGCCTCAAATCGGCCAGCTGGAGCTCCACGATTCGGGCGAGGGTCTCCCGCGTGAGACTCTTGAAGACGACCACCTCGTCCACGCGGTTTAGAAACTCGGGCGTGAAGTGGCTGCGGACCTCCTTCAGGATCGCCTCTTTGTCCACCAGCCGCTCCGCCTCCTCCGCATAGCCCACCTTGGCCCTGGAGAAGAGGTGCGTCCCCACGTTGCTCGTCATGATGATCGTCGCGTGGTGGAAGTGGACCGTCCGCCCCCTGCCGTCCGTCAGGCGCCCCGCGTCGAAAATCTGGAGAAAGAGGTTGAGCACCTGCGGGTCGGCCTTCTCCACCTCGTCGAAGAGCACCACGCAGTAGGGGTTCTTGCGGACCTGGTCGGTGAGCTGGTTCTGGTCGTAGTAGCCCACGTAGCCAGGCGCCGTGCCGATGAGGCGAGAGGTGGAGATGCGCTCCATGTACTCGCTCATGTCGATGCGGATCAGCCTCTCCTCGTCGCCGAAGAGCAGGCGCGCCAGGCTGCGGGCCAGCTCGGTCTTTCCCACGCCCGTTGGCCCCACGAAGAGGAAGACGCCGTCGGGCCTGTGGGGGTTGAGGTCCAGTCCGAGCTTGGCGGTGCGCAGCAGGCGGCTCACGCTCACCACCGCCTCCTCCTGTCCCACCACCTGCTCGCCGAGAAGCCTCTCCATGGCGGCCAGGTGCCGGCGGTCCAGGAGCTGGAGCCTCTCGTAGGCCACGCCGGACATCTCGGAGAGGGTCCGCAGGAGATCGTGGCGCCCCACCGTCCGGTCCTTCCGGCGGCGGTTGACCGCCTCGAGGGCCACCCTGGCGGCGGCCCTGTCCATGAGGTCCAGGACGCTCTCGGGCAGGGCCCGGCCGGTGATGGACAGCCGGACCATCTCCAGGCTGTTCTCCACCAGGCCCTCCGGAAAAACCACGCCGTGAAAGTCCTCGTAGACGGGGATGCGGGACTGCACCACCTGCTTGACCTGGTCCATACCCAGCTCCTCCAGCCTGAGGAGATGGAAATGCTTGAGGAAGGAGGGATCCTTTTCCAGGATGTTGGAGAAGGACTCTTCGTCGGTGGTGCCGATGACCTGGATGTCCCCCGCCAGCAGGGCCGGCTTGAGGAGACTGGCGGAGTCCAGGGAGGCCCCCCTCGAAGAGCCGGTGGACACGAGCTGGTGGAGGTTCTCGACGAGAAGGATGTGGCCCTTCTCCCGGACCTTGCGCACCATCTCCAGGACGCGCTCTTCGAACTGGCCCCGGTAGCGCGCCCCGGAGATCAGGGCGCCCAGGTTCAAGGAGGAGACCGAGCGGCCGTGAAGCGGTTCGGGGCAGCCCTCCTGCGTCAGGCGCCGGGCCAGCTCCTCCACCAGGGCCGTCTTCCCGACTCCCGCCTCGCCGACCAGGAGGGCGTTGTGCTTGTCCCGGCACGCGAGGATCTCCATCAGCTCGCCCAAGGCCGATTCCCGCCCGAGCAGGGGCTCGGGGGGGCGCGCCAGGACCCGCTGAGTGAGGTTGACCAGGACCTCCTCGGCCAGGGCGTCCGGCTTTTCCGCCTCCTGCGCCGGCTTCCCTTCGAGCCGCCCCTGGACCTGCTGCCTCTTCTCCTGGGCCTGCCGGTGGTGAGGATTGATGACCACGGCCTTTTCGTACGCCCGCTGGGCGCGGCCGTAGTCCCCCTTGGCCGAATAGACGTCACCGAGCGCCACGTAGGCCTCATCGTTCACGGGGTAGCGTTCGAGAAGGCGGTTGAGCACCTGCGCGGCGTTGGAGTATCGCCGTTCGCTCATGTAGTCCCGCGCGGCTTCGTGGTAGAGGACGGAGAGGTCCGGCCGCACAGCCAGCGCCAGCTCCCACTCCGGCGCCGCCTTGCCGAACTCCTGCCTGGCCGAGAAGGTCTTGGCGTTGAGGCAGTGGTTGAGCGCCGAGACCATGATGATGGCGTCGCGGTTCTCGTTCTCCATCAGCCGGAAAAGGTGGATGGCGCGGTCGTAGGCGCCCATCCGGAACAGCACGTCCCCGAGGTCCATCAGGAGGGACGTGCTGAAGAGGAGGGTGATGCCGTCCTTGCCCTGCTGGCGGTAGAAGGCGCCGTCCGAGGTGAGCATCCGGAACAGGAAGGCCCTCCCCTCCTCCAGGTGCACGAAGGGATAGAGGGCAACGGGCTGGTTGCTCTCCGAGAGCAGGTAGATGCCGGGCTTGATCTGGTGCGAGAGGGTCCTGATCTTTTCGGGAAGGCCCGGCGAGCCCCCGAAGAGCTCCACCGCCGGCCCCTCCGGGGCCTTGGAGGAGGGCCTCAGGATGGCCAGTGAGCCGGCCCAGTTGTTCACGAGAAAGGTGAGCGCGTCCGCCAGGATCTGCTCCACGTCCTTCCCGGCCCTGCTCTGAGCCGGCATCCTGGACACCTGCACCAGGTCCTCCAGCACCTGGAGGTACTTCCGCATGTAGAGGGGCAGGATGTCCTTGCCCATGTACTGCACGGGGAACACCTGGCCGAAGACGTCCCTGTGGGCGGGGAAAAGTCGGCCCTGGAACCGGACGTGGTTCTCCAGGGAGGGATCGCACAGCACGGACACGGCCGACTCGGCCAGGGCCCGGACGTAGCTGGTCTTGTGCGCCAGCAGGGCCAGCCCCACCAGGGAGACCGTGTGGACCGCTTCACCGATGCAGGCGAAGGCCCGCTCTCCGGACGGCAGGGAGGTGGCGTCAGCGGCCTCGGGCGGCAGGGCGATCCCGATGGCCTCGCGCAGCTTGGAGAGCAGCTCTTCGAGGTGCTCGTTCACCCCTCCACCTCCACCGTGGTGCCGGGGGAACGCACCACAAACACCTTCCTGTTGTTATCCAGGGGATCCGCCGGGTAGAGAAAAAATCCGCTCCGCCCCTCGGCCAGGTTGAGAACCCGGCCCCGGATCACCTCCCCGTCCTGGAAGCGGACCCGGACAATCCTTCCGGCCTTGGGGGAGGCCTCCTCGAAATCCTCGCCCGCCTTGTAGCCGGGGTTCCCCTCGAACTCGTACACGAAGAAGATGGCCTTCAGATCGCTGAGGTCGACGCTCTCGACCTTGCCCTCCGTGGTCACCACCTTCATCTTGGTGAAAGCCGCCGAGAAGTGGGAGTAGGTGGAGCACTTCCGCATACTCCCGTCCTTCATGCGCAGAACGATCTTCTCCTGCATGGGCCCCTTCCGGCTCACAGCGCGTTCAGAACCTCTTCGAGCGTGCACAGACCAATGAGTGCCTTCAGGAGGCCGTCTATTTTCAGCGAGCTCTGGCCCTCCCTCTGGGCGCGCTGCCGCAGGGACTGGACGGGCTCCTTGGCCACGACCAGCTTGTTGAGCTCCTCGCTCGGCAGGTAGAGCTCGAAGATAGCCACCTGCCCGTTGAAGCCCCGAAACTCGCATTGGGGACAGCCCTTGGGCTTGTAGAAGCGGGCGTTCTCCGGAAAGCGGAAGCCCAGCTCCTTCTTGAGGGCCTCGTCCACCGGGTACGCCTCCTTGCACGACGGGCAGAGCCTGCGGATCAGCCGCTGGTTCAGGATGGCGGCCACGGAGGCCGCCACGAGGAAGGGCTGGATCCCCATGTCGATGAGGTTCTGGAGGGCGTTGATGGCGTCGTTGGCGGTCATTCGGGCAAAGACCCGCCGCTTGGCGAAGGCGCCCTGGATGGTGGCCCGAGCCTCGTCCAGGTTCAGGATGTCGCCGATGTAGGCCAGATCGGGCTCCTGTTTCATGAGGGCGTCGATGGCCTCGGCGAAGGTGAATTCGCTGCGATCGTCCGGCTTGCCCTGGATCATGCCCGGTATCTCGTATTTCACGATGGGATCGAAGCCCATGGCCAGAAGGTCGGGCTTCATGACCTCCAGAATGGAGGCGTAGAGGGTGGTGCGCTTGCCCGATGCCGGAGGGCCCGTGACCAGGTAGAGCCCAGAATTCCGGGCCAAGGCCCTACGGTAGCTCGTAAGAACCGCGGGGCTCATGCCGAGCTGCTCCAGCTTCATGGTGGCGCTCTGCTTGTACTGGATCTTCACCACGAGGGATTCGCCGTAAAGGGTCGGCAGGACGTAGACGTAGAGCTCCACCTTCCGTTCGCCCGCCGTCATCCGGAAGAATCCGGATTGGGGAATCTTGGTCTTGGTGATGTCCATTCCCGAGAGGACCTTGAGGCGGTTGATGACGTTGCTCTTGGTGCGCTCGGGCATCTCCTTGACCGTACTCATGAGGCCGCCCACCCTCGTCCGGACGGTCAGTCCCTCCTGTTGCGGCTCGAAGTGAATGTCGGTGGCGTTGCCGTCCACGGCGGCCGCCAGCACCGAGTCCACCTCCTGGATGACCCCCTTGTCCTCCGCCGCGTTGCGGACCTGCTTCACGTCCGCATCGGGCGTCCGCCGCGCCGTCTCGAACTGGATCTTCTCAGCCATGGCCGCATCCCTCAGTGGCAATCTAGCATCCCCGCCTGGCACCGGCAAGAAGAGGCAAGGCGCAAATGGCGAAAACCGGGGCCGCTACCCGCCTTCGACCAAGAGCGATGGGATCTAGGGCCCAGCGCGGCTCCTGGAGAGGAGCAAGAAACGGAAGGAAAGGTGATTTTCTTTCCCGCCCTCACGCGGGAGGCAGAGAAAGGAGGATCCTCTCCACGGACAGGCAGCGGCCGCTCTCGTCGTCGAGTTCGGCGAAAAGGCCGGCCAGGCGGAGTTGCGCCTTGGCCACGTTGAGGATCCTCGGCATGCCGGTGAGGATTCGCTCCAGCGAGTCCGAGACCTCCATGCCGATGACGGAGCCGTAGGGCCCCGTCATGCCGGCGTCCGTGAGGTAGCCCGTCCCCTTCGGGAGGATCTCTTCGTCGGCGGTGGGCACGTGGGTGTGGGTCCCGATCACCAGGCTCACCCGGCCGTCGAGATAAAAGCCCATGGCCCGCTTCTCGCTCGTGGCTTCGGCGTGCATGTCCACCAGGATGCAGCGCTCCGCCGCAGGCAGCGCCGCGAGGAGTTCGTCGGCCTTTCGGAAGGGGCAGTCCACCGGCGCCATGAGGATCTTGCCCTGGAGGTTCAGCACCCAGAGAGCCCTTCCATCGGGCAGGGCGAGGCGCTGGATACCACGCCCAGGAACCTTTGGAGGGTAGTTGGCGGGCCGGAGGAGGCGCTCCTCCGTGCCCACGAAGGCGAGGATCTCCTTCTTGTCCCAGATGTGGTTGCCGGTGGTCAGGAGGTCCAATCCGTAACCGAAGAGCTCATCGAGGACCTTGCGGGTCAGGCCGAAGCCCCCGGCGGCGTTCTCGGCGTTGGCCACCACCAGATCGGGGGCGAGCCGCTCCCGCAGACCGGGCAGAGCCTCCTTCACGGCGCTCCGGCCCGGCTTCCCCACGATGTCGCCGATGAAGAGGACCCTCACGTGGCGTACCCGACGAAACGGGTCTCCCGCACCACCTGCACCTTGACCTGGCCCGTGAATTTGACCTCGCGCTCGATGCGCTCCGCGATGTCCTTGGCCAGCCAGATGGTGTATTCGTCGTCCACACTGGCCGAATCCACCAGGATCAGCAGTTCCCGGCCCGCCTTCATGGCGTAGACCCTCTTGACCCCCTTGAAGCCCATGATGAGCTGTTCCAGGGAGTCCATGTGCTCGATGTACTTCTCCAGCCCGTGCTTGTGCACCCCCGGGGCTGAAAGCGCGAGGTTCTCAGCCGTCTCCAGCAGGTGGGCCTCGGGCAGGGTGGACGGATGGTCCGCGTGGAGGTGGGCGATGCAGGCCGCAACCGCCGGCGACTCGCCGAAACGCTTCGCCAAATGAGAGGCCGCCAGCGCCGGGTGCACATCGCCCATGTTTTCCTCGATGTGGCCGATCTCGTGGAGGATTCCGGCCCGCTTGACGATGTCTCCGTTGGCGTCCAGGGCCTGGGCCATGAACAGGGCGATCTTGGCCGTCTCGATGCTGTGCTCGAGCAGGTTCTGCCCGTGCATCATCCGGAAGCGCATGCGTCCCACGAGGTGGATCAGCCGCTCGTGCATGTCGGGGATGCCCAGGTGGAAGAGGGTGTCTCGACCCTGCTGCATGATGACCTCGTCCACCTGCTCCCGGGCCTTTTCGTGGAACTCCTCGATGCGGGCTGGATGGATGCGGCCGTCCTCCACCAGCTGCTCGAGCGTGACGCGGGCCACCTCGCGCCTGAGGGGGTTGTGGCTGGCCAGCATGATGATCTCGGGCGTGTCGTCCACGATCACGTCCACCCCCGTGACCCGTTCGAAGGCACGGATGTTGCGGCCCTCCCGGCCGATGATCCGGCCCTTCATCTCCTCGTTGGGGAGGCGCACCACGGCAACGGCTCCCTCCAGGGGGAGGAAAGGGACGACCTTCTCGACCGCCTGGGTCGTGATGATGCGGGCGAGGTTCTTCGCCCTGTCACGGGCGTTCTCCTCGACCTTCTTGATGAGGCGGGTCGCCTCCTTGCGGGCGTCGTATTCGAGCTGCCGTAGGAGCTCGGCCTTGGCGTCGGCGGTGGAGAGGCCGGCTATCTCCTCGAGCTTGCTCCGTTGGGACTTCAGGAGGGTTTCGGCCTCCCGCTTCTCCTTGTCGACGATCTCCTCGCGCTGGGCCAGCTTCTTTTCGCGCGCCGCGAACTCGTTCTGTTGCTCCTTGAGCTGGGCCTGGCCCCTCTCGAGCTGCTGGTCCCGCGCGGCCAGGTCGGACTCCAGCTTGGAGAGCTCTTTCCGCTTGTTCTTCCACTCCTTCTCGAGCGCCTGTTCACGGGCAAGCAAGCGCTCCTTGGCCTTCACCTCCGCGTCCTGGAGGAGCTGCTGCGCCTCCCTCTGGGCGCGGTCGCGGATGAGATCCGCCTCGGAGCTGGCCTGGCGGACCTCGTTCCGGTGCTGTATCCGCCACACGCCGGCCACGATGCCGGCGCCCAGCAGCAGTGCCAGAAGGGCCACCACAATGGTTATTATGATCAAGGTACGCCTCCCCTCTTAGGGCCAAGGGGGGATCAGGACGGTCGGTTCAGCGCAAAGCCTCCTCAAGGGCTTGGGCGACCTGCTGCGAAACCGATTGCAGTTCGGCCGCCGCGACCTCTTGATTCTCTTGGAGGGTGATCAGACGATCCGCCAGGTTCAAGGCGGCGAGGATGGCCACCTTGGTGGTTTCCTGGAGCCGCGTTTCTCGCTGGATTTGCCGCATGGTCTCGTCCACTAAGCCGCCAACCTTCTGCGCCCACTCCTGGGAGCCGTGCACCCGGACCTGGTAGGTCTGGCCCAGGATGTCCAACTCCACAAGGTGATCCCCATTCTGGCTCATTGCGCGACCTGTTCGAACTCCTTCAGAAGCTCCTCGACCACCGCCTTGAGCTCCTGTCGCTCTCCTTCATAGAAGGCAACCTGATCCTTGAGCCGGTCTGCATCGGCGCGAGCGGAGGCAGCCTCGGCCTTCAGCCGCTCGTTCTCCTTCCTGAGCTCCTTGAGTGCGCTCGACACCTCTCGAGCGCGCTCCTTGAGTTTCTCAAACAATTCCTTCTGGACGCTTTTTCCTTCACCATCGAAAAGCATCTGACTCTCCTAGCGTAGGGTGGCGCCGAAACGCGGACCCAGGACCGCCATCAAGGCATTGGCCACGGGAGCCACGTCCGCTTCGGTCAGTGTCCGGTCGGCAGCCTGAAACGTCAACGAGAAAGTCACCGAGCGCTGTCCCTCGGGAACCCCCCTTCCCTCGTAGCAGTCCACGAGCTCCACGGACCTCAGATCGGCCAGAGCAAGGCTCTGCAAGGCCTTCAGCAAGTCCCCCCAAGGGACCCGCTTGTCCACCATCACCGAAAAATCGCGAACCACCGAAGGGAAGCGGGAGAGTGGCGCAAACCTCGGTTGGCTCTCCAGGGCGGAGAGCGCACCCAGATCGAGCTCCGCCCCGTAGGCCGCTCCGCTCTTCAGTCCGGCCGCTTCCAGGGCCTTGGGGTCCAAGGCGCCGAGGCGACCGAGTCTCACGGGGCCCGCCTGCACCGCCACGCACGAGCCGGCGGCGAAGGGGCGGCCTTCGGAGGGTTCGAACGAGGCGCAGATGCGCAGGCGTTCGAGGATTGCCTCCACCTTGCCCTTCAGTTCCAGAAGGCCCGGTGGCCGAGGGGTTCCCCAGCGGGCGGGCGGCGCATCGGCGTACAGAAGGATCGCCAGCCTGGACGATTCCAGCGGGGTTCCGTTGTCCCCCCTGGGATAAACCTTTCCCAGCTCGAACAGGGCCGCGCGCCTGGCTCCCCTGGCGCGGTTTCTGGCCAGGGAAGCGGCCATGGGGCCGAGCAGGGAGGTTCGCAGCACCGAGAAAGCCGGGGTGAGCGGGTTGCTGAGGAGGACGGGTTCCCGGCCCTCGCCAAAGGCTGCCTCCAGGGCCGGGTCGGTCATGCTCATGTGGATGGTCTCGCTGCACCCCGAAGCCCAGAGCAGGTCGCGAAGGCGCTCCTCCAGGGCCTGCTCCGGCGGCCTTCCCCCCACTGGGTCCACGCCCGAGGGCAGTTCGGAGGGCAGGTCCTCGAGGCCGTGGATCCGAACCACCTCCTCGATGAGGTCCGCCTCCCTGGAGACATCCACGCGGAACGAGGGCACCGTCACCGTCCAGACCCGGGCGGCGCTCTCTTCCAGGCCGAAGCCCAGGGAGCGCAGGATGGATGCACACCGTTCCGGCCGCACCCGCATGCCGAGAAGGGCCTCCAAGCGGGCGTGTCGGAGGGTCACCGCTCGCGGACCGGCCGGCGCCGGGTAAACATCCACGGCGCCCTTGGCCAGGCGGCCGCCGCAGAGATTGACGATGAGACGGGCGGCCCGGTCCAGGGCGGCTAAGGGGCCTTCGGGGTCCACTCCCCGCTCGAAGCGGTGGGAGGCGTCCGTGTGCATACCGAAGGCCCTGCTCGTGCGGCGGATGCTGACGGGATCGAACACGGCCCCCTCCAGCAGTAGATCCGCGGTGGCCTCCGTGACTCCCGTCTCCTCGCCGCCCATGACACCAGCCAGCGCCACCGGGCGGACCGCGTCGGCGATGACGAGCCGCTCCGCGTCGAGCTTTCGCTGCACTCCATCCAGAGTGAGGATCGTCTCGCCGGCGCGGGCTCTCCTGACCACGATGCGCCGTTCGGCAAGCCTGGCCATATCGAAAGCGTGCAGCGGATGGCCCATCTCCAGGAGGACGTAGTTGGTCACGTCCACAACGGCATTGATGGGCCGGACCCCGCACTGGATGAGGCGCTTCTGCATCCATGCGGGGCTCTGCCCCACGCGGAGGCCGGTGATGACGCGCGCCCTGTACCTTGGGCAGAGGTCGGGGGCCTCCACGGTCACGCCGGTGAGGTCGGCCACGGCCGGACCCGCCTCTTCACAGTCGGTCTCCGGCGACCGCAGGGGCTTGCCCAGAAGCACCGACGCCTCCCTGGCCAACCCGTAGACGCTCATGCAGTCCGGGCGGTTGACCGTGATGTTGAAGTCGAAGACCGTCTCGTCCTCGACTCGCTCCCTGCCCTCCACCTCGCTCCCCGAGAGGGTGAAGGCGCGGGCCACCGCCTCCTCGTCCGCCGGTAGCTCCACGTATTGCGCGATCCATCCCATGGGAAATTTCATGGCGGCCTCAGAACTGCTCCAGGAATCGCAGGTCATTCTCACAGAAGTGCCGGATGTGGTCGATGCCGTACTTGAGCATGGCCATGCGGTCGATGCCGAGCCCGAAGGCGAAGCCCGTGTAGCGCTCCGGATCGATGCCCACGAAGCCGAATACCGCCGGGTCCACCATGCCGCAGCCGCCCACCTCCAGCCACCCGGTGCGCTTGCAGACCGGGCACCCCGCGCCGTCGCAGAGCACGCAGGAGAGGTCCGTCTCGGCCGACGGCTCGGTGAAGGGGAAGTAGGAGGGGCGGAAGCGCACCGCCACCTCCTTCTGGAAGAGCTTGGCGTAGAAGTGGGCGAGGGTCCCCTTGAGATGGGCCATGGTGATCCCCTCGTCCACGACCAGCCCCTCCACCTGGAAGAACATGGGGGAGTGGCTCACGTCGTCGTCACGCCGGAAGACCCTCCCGGGGGCGATGATCTTGATGGGGGGCTTGCGCGCCTCCATGGTGCGGATCTGGACGGGGGAGGTCTGGGTCCTCAGCAGGAGGTCCCCCTCCAGGTAGAAGGTATCCTGGATGTCGCGCGAGGGGTGATCGGCCGGCGTGTTGAGGGCCTCGAAGTTGTGGTAGGCGTCCTCCACCTCTGGTCCCGAGGCCACCGCGTACCCCATGGAGAGGAAGATCTCCTCGATCTCCCTCCGGACGCGGGAGATGGGATGGATGGTGCCAAGCTCGGGCCGGATGCCGGGCAGGGTCACGTCCACCGGAGGCGGGGCGTTCCTGGCCGCGCGGATGCGCCCCAGCGCCGCCTCCACCCCGGCCTCCATCTCCTCCTTCAGGGCGTTCACGCTCTGGCCGAATGCGCGCCGCTCTTCGGGCGGTAGCGTCTTGAGCGCGGCCATTAGCTCCTGCAGGACGCCCCTCTTCTTGCCGACATACCGCCCCTTCACTTCCAACAGGGCCGATTCGGTGGAGGCCTCCTCGATGTCGCGGGAAAAGTCTCGCCGGATCTGCTCAATTCGCTCCAGGTGCATACACCTCTCCATCGAAATGGGAAGTATACAGTATTCCCTTATATTCCACAACGTTCGGCTGGCCGAAGGGGACATTTCTAAAGAGTGTTGACACGTTCGGCTGGCCGAGGCACCAGCCGGGGAGTGGCGTGCGGCCACGGCGCGGCGCTACTTCTCGTCTCCCCCGGCCTGCACCCGGAGGACGGAGAGGAAGGCCTCCTGGGGGATCTGGACCTCGCCCACCTGCTTCATGCGCTTCTTGCCCTCCTTCTGCTTTTCCAGAAGCTTGCGCTTTCTCGTGATGTCGCCTCCGTAGCACTTGGCGAGCACGTTCTTGCGCAGGGGCTTGACGACGGTCCGGCAGACGATGCGGCTCCCCAGGGCCGCCTGCACCACCACCTCGAAGAGCTGGCGGGGGATGGACTCCTTCAGCTTCTGGGCGATGGCCCGCCCGCGGCTCTCGGCCTGGTCCCGGTGGACGATGAAGGAGAGGGCATCCACCGGCTTGCCGTTCACTATGATGTCCAGCTTGACGAGATCGCCCGGCTTGTAACCCTCCACCTGGTAGTCCATGGAGGCGTAGCCGCGGGAGAGCGCCTTCAGGCGGTCGTAGAAGTCCACGATGATCTCGCTCAGCGGCATGTCGTACTTGAGGAGGACCGTATCCTGCGAGGCGTATTGAAAGGCGCTCTGGGTCCCCCGTCGCTCCTCGAAAAGCCGGAGCAGGTTGCCGACGTACTCGCTCCGCGTGAGGACGGTGACGGAGGCGTAGGGCTCCCGGATCTCCTCCGTTTCCACCGGAGAGGGCAGCTGGGAGGGGTTCTCGATGTCCACCACCTCCTGCTTTCTGTTGAGCACCTGGTATCGGACGTTGGGGGCCGTGGTGATAAGGTCCAGGTTAAACTCCCTCTCCAGGCGCTCCTGGATGATCTCCATGTGGAGGAAGCCCAGGAAGCCGCACCGGAAGCCGAAGCCCAGGGCCTCGCTCGTCTCCGGCTCAAAGACGAAGGAGGAGTCGTTCAACCTCAGCTTGTCCAGGGCCTCGCGCAGGTTGGGGTAGTCCGATGGATCCACCGGATAGAGCCCCGCGAAGACCATGGGTTTGACCTTGCGAAAACCGCCGAAGGCCTCTTGGGTGGGGTTGGTCGGTGAGGTGAGGGTGTCCCCCACGCGCACCTCCTGGACCTCCTTGATACCGGCGATGACGAATCCCACCTCGCCGGCCTCCAGCAGCGGGACGGCAAGGGGCTTGGGCGTGAAGATCCCCAGGGCCTCCACGTCGTGGTCCGTACCCAAGTTCATGAAGCGGACGCGGTCCTTCACGCCGATGCGGCCGTCGATCACGCGGACGAGCATGATCACCCCACGGTAGGCGTCATACCAGGAGTCAAAGACCATGGCCTTCAGGGGGGCCTCCCTGAGACCCTTGGGCGGAGGGAGGCGGTTCACCACCGCCTCCAGGACCTCCTGGATGCCGATGCGCTCCTTGGCCGAGGTCAGGATGGCCTCCGTGGCGTCCAGCCCCACCACCTCTTCGATCTCCTGCGCCACCCGCTCGGGCTGGGCCGAGGGCAGATCGATCTTGTTGATGACGGGCACGATTTCGAGGCCCTGATCCACGGCGAGGTAGGCGTTGGCCAGGGTCTGGGCCTCCACCCCCTGCGTAGCGTCCACCACCAGCAGGGCGCCCTCGCAGGCCGCCAGCGCCCGCGAGACCTCGTAGTTGAAGTCCACGTGGCCGGGGGTGTCGATGAGGTTGAGCTGGTACTCATGGCCGTCCAGGGCCTGGTAGCGGAGGCTCACGGCGTGGGCCTTGATGGTGATGCCCCGCTCCCTTTCCAGGTCCATCCCGTCCAGGAACTGTGCCACCATCTCGCGCTCGCTCACCGCGTGGGTGGCCTCCAGGATCCGGTCGGAGAGGGTCGTCTTGCCGTGATCGATGTGCGCGATGATGGAGAAGTTCCTGATGCGATCGAGTTCCATCTCCGGCGCCCTCCGCGGGACCACTCCCGCCTATCCTTACGGCCCAACGTGGTTCCGTGAAACGCCGATTATATCAGGATTTCCAGGGAATGCCAGCTGGGATGGGAGGTCAGCGCCCCCGCATGAGGTCGATGCGCTTGAGCTCGTCCATCTGCCGCCGAAGGGCTTCCAGCTCCCGGTCCCTCTGGGCGAGCAGAGCCTTCAACTGCTGGAGCTGCTCCTGGCTGCGGGAACGGTCCTGCTGGGCCGAGGCCGCCGCCTCCTGGCCCTGGCGGTTGCAGGAGGCCAGTTCGCTCTTGAGCTGGGCCTGAAGCTGCGAGGCTTCCCGCGAGGCCCTCTCCATGGCATCGAGCAGGGCGAGGGGCAGGGCCGCCTCTCGGGCGTAACGCGATCCGGAGTGGGTTCGGCGAAGCGTTTCGAAGGCCTCCCTAGCCTTGGTGGGATCGAAGGCCGGGCTGCCGGGCTCGGCCCTGGAGACGCCCAGACGGTACAGCGCCCGCGCATCGGTGCCAGGCGCCGGATGGGTGGAGAGCACCTCTTCGTAGACCGCGGCCGCCCGCGGATAGTCCCCTGCCTTGAAGTAGTCGTCCGCCCGCCGCAGCGCGGGCGAGCAGGAACCCAGCAGAAGCAAGACCAGCAGCGGCCATCCGCACCTCCTGACGGACCTCTTCATCGCCTTTCTTCTCCTTCTCCTCCGGCGGCGGGCCGGACGCCGTCCAACGCCGGCAGCAGACACAGGAACCGGCTGCCGCCCCCCGCGTTGTCCTCCACCCAGAGGGCCCCGCCGTGGGCCGTTACGATCTCCCGGCAGATGGCCAATCCCAACCCGACCCCTCTGCCCACCCGCTTGCCCGTCGTCGCCACCTGGTGAAAGCGATCGAAGATTCTGGTTTTCTCATCGTCAGGCACGCCGGGGCCGCGATCCGAGACCGTCAGGAGAACCCAGCCGGCCTCTCCCGCGGACGCGGGTCCAGGAAGCTCACCGCGCCTGCCCGGAGGGACCTGCTCGGCCCCAGCGGCGGCCACGTCCACGGCGGTTCCGGGCGGAGAGAACTTGACCGCATTCTCCAACAGGTTTTCCACCACTTGGAAGAGGCGGTCCCCGTCGCCGCGCACCCACAGGGTCTCCCCAGGCAGCTCCGCGCACAGGGCGATGCCCCGCTCGCCCGCCCGCACCTCCATCAGGGAGAGGGCCGAGCCCACCACCTGCGAGAAGTCCGTCGGCCGGAGATCGTACTCCATCACACCCGCCTCCAGGCGGGCCAGGTCCAGCATCTTGGCGATCATGGCCGAGAGCCTCCTGGCGCTCTGGAGGTTCATCTCGAGAAGCCGGCGCTGGTCCCCCGTCAGCGGCCCGGTAATCCCCTCCAGCATGAGCTGGTGGGTCTCCTGCACGGCGGCCAGCGGAGTCTTCAGCTCGTGGGAGACGTGGGAGAGGATGTCCTTCTTCATCTGGTCCAGCTCCGAGAGCCGCCGCACCATGACGTTGAAGTCCTCCGCGAGCTGGTCGAACTCGTCCCGGCCCCGGCTGGGAAGCTGCAGGTCGAAGCGGCCGCCCGCCAGGGCGTGGGTGGCGTTCGCCAGTCGCTCCAGGGGCCTCCGGATGGAGCGGATCGTGGCCCACAGGACGATCACGCTGGCCGCGAGCGCCAGGAGCGCCGCCAGCAGGGAGACGTTTTGCGACCGGCGGGCCGCCGCCTCGGCCCGGGAGGCCTCCGCGGACACGGCCTCCTGGGCGGCCTCGGCCACCGTGCGGGCCCTCTCCTGGGCCCGAGCCAGCCGGGGCAGCAGATCTGCCTCCGGCCCGGCGGGAGGCCCGGGATTCACCTCCTCCCCGAGTCCTCGCCAGGCGGCGCCGAAGGCCTCCACCGCTTCCCGCTCCTCCGCAGGAAGCGGCAGCCCCTCAAGGAGCTGCTGCCTGACGGAGACCTGACGCCCGAGCTCGCGGGCCAGCCCAGCGTAGTCTGGATCCCGCGTGACGAAGTACTTTCTCAGCGCCTGGTCCAGGCCATCCAGGTCGTGGATCTGGGACAGGGAGAGCCGCGCCGCCCTGAGCCCCACCCTCGACAGCTCACGGCTGATGGAGGCGAGGTGCCGCACCTGCATGAGCTGGTAGGCGAGCGCCCCCAGGAGAAGGAGCAGAACCAGGGAGGAACCCGCCGTGAGCCGGGTGGAGACCCTCATCAGCTGCCGTCCAGTCCGTATTGCTTCAGCTTGTTCCGGATGGTCTTGACGTCCAGGCCCAGGCGGCGCGCCGCCTCGGCCTTGTTCTGGCCGGCCTCCTTGAGGGTTTGCAGGATCAAAACCCTCTCGGCCTCGGCCAGCGTGAGCCCCACGGGCAGGCGCAGCTCCTCCCCGGCGTCGTCCGGGCGCCGCACGTAGGGCGGCAAGTGGGACAGCTCGATCCAGCCCGCCCGCGCCAGGATCACGGCCCGCTCGATCACGTTTCTGAGCTCGCGCACGTTCCCGGGCCACGGATAGGCCTGGAGGAGGGCCAGCACGTCGGGACGGACGCCCGCCACCGAAGCCCCGTGCTTCCTGTTGAAGAGGCCGACGAAGTGCTGCACCAGGAGCGGCACGTCCTCCTTCCGCTCCCGCAGGGGCGGGAGCACCAGCGTGAAGACGTTCAGGCGGTAGTAGAGGTCGGCCCTCAGCAGCCCGTCGCGCACGGCCTCCTCGGGCACCCTGTTGGTGGCGGCGAGAAGCCGAACGTCGAAGGCGTTCTCGGTGGCGCCCCCCAACCGGCGCACCCGCCCGTTCTCGAGGGTCCGCAGGAACTTGGGCTGGAGCGGGGCGGGCATCTCGGCGATCTCATCCAGAAAGAGCGTCCCGCGGTTGGCCAGTTCGAAGCAGCCGGGCCTGGCCGAGACCGCCCCGGTGAAGGCCCCCTTCTCGTTCCCGAAGAGCTCGCTCTCCATCAGTCCCTCGGGAATGGCGGCGGCGTTCACCGCCACGAAGGGGCCCGAAGCCCGCCGGCTCCGGTCGTGGATGGCGTGGGCCACGAGCTCCTTGCCCGTGCCGCTCTCGCCCGTGATCAGGGCCGAGGCGTCGCTTCCCGCGAGGACGCCTATGAGCTCGTAGAGTTCGAGCATGGGCTTGCTGTCGCCGATGAGGGGCCCCAGGCCCGAGCCCTTGGCCAGGGTCTCCTCCAGGCGCTTCAGCGAGCTCCTCTGCTCGACCTCGGACACGGCATCGTCGAGCACCGCCTTGAGCTTGGTGTAGTCCAGCGGCTTGGTCAGAAAATCCCTGGCCCCGCGCTTGACGGCCTCCACGGCCGCATCGATGCTGCCGTGGGCCGTGATCATGATCACGGGTCGGGGCGGAGAGTCGCCCCGCAGCTTGGTCAGCAGGTCCAGGCCCGAGCCGTCGGGAAGGACCACATCGCAAAGCACGAGATCAAGCGCAGCCTTTGCGGCTAGGGCCTCCGCCTCGGACGCGCTGGCCGCCGCGGCGACCTCGAAGCCCCATTGGCCGAGGCGCAAGCGAAGCACCTCCCGCATGGAGGGTTCGTCGTCCACAACGAGGATGGTGTAGCGCCGTTTCATGGCCCGCTCCTCCGTTCCGTTCCGCGGGCCGAGTATAGCAACCGGCGGGAAGGGCGCTCAAGGCTGATCTCCTCTCCATGGCCTCCGAGGCCAGGGAATATTTCCTTGTTTCATGGGGCGCCGGTTCTCGGGCCGAGCCCGCGCCTCTCCGTGTTCCCCTTTCATTTTCAGGTGGATGAACCCGTGCTGCCCAATTGGCACGGCCCTTGTACTGACCGAACCGTCCAGGAAGATCCGGGACCGGGGCCTCCTGGCCCCGGTCCCCGGGAGAGAAAGGAGACAAACTATGAAACGCCTATTCCGTATCGCCGCGATGGGGGGCCTTTTGCTGGCCCTGGCCTGCGCCCAGCACCAGGGAAAAACCGAGGTCCGCTCCCAGATGGAGACGGCCCAGCGGATCGCCAAGCTTGAGCAGGAAATCGACGCCAACCAGGCCGAAGTGAACGCCCTCACGACGCAGTACGTCCAGGCCGGCGGCAAGGACCTGGGATCGGTCCTGGGCCAGGGGCTGAGTCCCGAGCAGACGGCCCTTCTCGAACAGCGGCTGAAGAACGAGCAGGGCATTGGTTACAAGGACCTGATCTCGGACATTCTCGCCAAGCAGAAGGCGGCCGACGACCTCAAGGTTCAGGTCCAGAACCTGGAGCGGACCCTTCCGGCCCCCGTGGAGGTGGTGAAGGGTGAGCGCCACATCGACATCGCCATGGCTTACCTCACCAAGGATCAGGGCCTCGATCCGGCGACGGCCAGGAGCCTCGTGCAGAAGGTGAATCTGATGGACGAGCTGGTACCCGGGTTCAAGGTCTGGAACTTCTACCACGACGGCGTGTACGGCACCTTCGTCACCCAGGGCGACGCCAAGGTCAGCCCCTACGGTGTCATCCAGCACGCCAAGAAGGTGTTGGTGGACGAGAAGAACAGCGCCATCGCCCAGCGGGACGCCCTGGCCAAGGAAAAGGCCAAGCTCACTCAGCAGGTGGCCGACCTCACCAGCAAGCGCGACCAGTTGACCCAGGAGGTCTCGCTGCTCCAGACCGAGCGCGCGAGCCTGACCCAGAAGGTGAGCGACCTGGACGCCCTCTCGAAGAACCTGCAATCCAAGGTGAACTCCGTCTTCTACCGGATCGGCCCCCGAAAGGCGCTGATCAAGGAGGGGCTGGTCCGCGACCCCTGGTACGCCAAGCCTCAGCTCATCCAGTTCGCCGAGACCGACTACCCGCAGCAGCTCGACCTGCGCAGCGACAACACCATCAGCTTCACCGCCAAGGATGCGGACGTGGCTCGGATCGAGAAGGTCCGCATCGCTCCCGGCGCGCTCTACAAGCCGGGCGTGGACTACCGCGTCTCCATCCAGCCCGACGGCACGAAGGCCACCGTCACCCTGCTCAACCGCGACAAGTTCCGCGCCGAGCGCTCCATGATGGTCCTCGTCAACTAGGCCACCTTCACGCGGAGGACTCTCCTTCCCCTCCGCAGCCTCAAAGGCCGCCCTTCGGGGCGGCCTTTTTTTGCTCGGCGATGGATCAGGTCAATCGGATGCCCAATCGGGGGGCGTCCACCATCAGTCGGGGAGGGCGATGACCTCGATCTCCACGCGCACGTCCTTGGGGAGCCTCGCCACCTCCACCGTGGCGCGCGCGGGGGGATCGGAGGGGAAGAATTCGGCGTAGGCCTCGTTCATGGCCGCGAAGTCGTTCATGTCCTTCAGGAAGACGGTGGTCTTGACCACGGTCGCGAGGGAGGCCCCCGCCGCATCGAGGACGGCGGCCAGGTTGCGGAGAACCCGGCGGGTCTGTTCGGCCACGCCGCCCTCCACTACGGTCATCGTGGCAGGATCCAGGGGGATCTGCCCCGAGCAGAAGACGAGGCCTCCGGCCCTCACGGCCTGGGAGTAAGGACCGATGGCTTTGGGCGCCCCATCCGTTCGAACGACCTCTTTTTTCATGAACCCCTCCTTGAACGACATCCCTCTAACGAGTGCGCACGGCCCGTGGGCCGGATGCCTTCCGCGGCCGATCCGGGCTCACTGCACGACGAGGGGCGTGAAGGGACCCTTGAGTTCAGCCTTGGCCCGTTTCCCGAAGTCCTTGAGCACGACCTGTTCGGCGCCGCTCACCAGCTTCACGACGCCGAAGGGAATGATCTCGTCGTTGAGCCAGACCTCGGCGTTCTGCCCGTTGGGCCCGATCACCTTGATGTGGCGACACTTGAGCGAGTCCCGGCCCACCTTGATCACCTCGTCGGGCAAGGGCTGCAGCTTGCCCACCGTGGGCCCGATGGGCAGGGCCTGGCCTCCGAATACTTCGTGGCCGTCCCTCTTGAGCTTCTCCAGAGTGGAGCGGTCCATCTCGAGAGCCGGCCCCGAAGAGCCCTTGGCCCGGATCTCGAGGACGTTGGCGTCGTCGGTGGGATCGCCCTTGATGAGGAAAGCCACCACCGCCTTCTCGCTCCCCTGGACCGTGCGGAGCTCCATCCAATAGGCCCCGTTCTCCTCGCTCACGATGGCGAAGGTGAGGTCGGCGGTCTCACCCCGGGCGTCCTGGATGTGGTATTCGCTCCAACCTCCCACCTTCGGGGTGAAGGTATGGAAAAACTCGGGGAAGTAGGATGAGGCCGAGAGGCCGAGCGGCGCGAGTGCGAGCAGTAGCAGGGCGATGACGTATGGCAGGGAGGAGTGGGGCGGTAGGCGCTGATGGGGGGGTTTGTTCATCTGTCAGTCCTTCTGGCGCCGCATCGCGCCGCCGCTGTGTTTTCCGGTCGTCGGATCGTCCGAACGATCATCCCCATCCCGCGTTCGGTGGCTAATTCCGCAGCGAGGTGATGGGCGCGGGCATCTGGCCTCCCCGGCGCACAAAAGCCTCACAGGAGAGGCGCCGCAGCTCCATGACGGGCGCCTCGCCCAGGAGCCCGCCGAAGGAGACGCTTTCCCCCACCCCTTTGCCGTAAGCCGGAATGACACGGACGGCCGTGGTCTTGTGGTTGATGACGCCGATCGCCAGCTCGTCGGCGATGAAGCCGGTGAGCAGTTCTTCCGAGACGTCGCCGGGGACGGCCACCATGTCGAGGCCCACCGAGCAGACGCTGGTCATGGCCTCGAGCTTTTCGAGGCTCAGGGCGCCCTCCCGGGCCGCGGCGATCATGGCCGCGTCCTCGCTCACCGGGATGAAGGCGCCGGAGAGTCCGCCCACGGCGGAGGTGGCCATGACTCCGCCCTTCTTCACGGCGTCGGTGAGCATGGCCAGGGCGGCCGTCGTGCCGCAGGCCCCCGTTCTCTCCAAGCCCATGGCCTCCAGCACCTCACCCACGGAATCCCCGAGTTCGGGCGTGGGCGCGAGCGACAGGTCCACGATACCGAAGGGCACTCCCATCTTGTCGGCCACCTGGCGCCCCAATATCTCGCCCACTTTGGTGATCTTGTAGGCCGCCCGCTTGATCACCTCGGCCAACGCCCGAAGGTCGCAGGGGCCGGCCCGGCGGATGGCCTGGCAGACGACGCCGGGGCCGCTCACGCCCGTGTGGATCACCACCTCCGGCAGGCCAATGCCGTGGAAAGCCCCCGCCATGAAGGGGTTGTCCTCCACGGCGTTGGCGAAAATCACGAACTTGGCGCAGCCCAGGCTGCCGCTTTCCCGCGTCAGGTAGGCCGTCTCCTTGAGCATGTGCGCCACGAGGCGGACCGCGTCCAGATTGAGCCCCGTCCTGCTGCTGCCGGCGTTCACGGAGGCGCAGAGGGTCTTGGTGGTGCTGAGCGCCTCGGGCATGGAGGCGATGAGGGCGTGGTCGGCCCGCGTGAACCCGTCGTGCACGAGGGCCGAGTATCCCCCCACGAAGTCGAAGCCCATCTCCTGCGCGGCCCTGTCGATGGCGCGCGCGATGGCGAGATAGGAGGCCGGCTCCGCCCTGGTTCCGACGAGCGCCACCGGGCTCACGGCGATCCTGCGGTTCGCCACCCGTATGCCCAGGGCCTCCGTGATCTCCGCCACCACGCCCGGCAGGGGGCCGGCCACGCGCTTGAGTTTGGCGTAGACTCGGCGGCCGGCCTCTTCGGGATCGTCGTGGCCGCAGTCCAGGAGGCTGACGCCCACGGTCACGGTGCGCACGTCGAAGTGCTCGAGCTCCGTCATCCTCAGGGTTTCCAGGATCTCGCGCCGTGTGTAGTCCATGGCTTCAGGAGCTCCCGCAAGGGCGGTCAGACGACCACGCGGTTACGCGATGGGCTCATATCCGGTTCAAAGCCCGCATGAGGTCCTCGTACTGGACGAAGACCTGTACACCCACCTCGTCGCCGCGGCGCTTGAGAGCGGCCTTGAGGTCGGAGAAGGAGAGCTTGGCGCTGGTGGGGTCCACGATCATCATCATAGCAAAATTCCCGTGGACGATGGTCTGGTTGATGTCCACGATGTCCACGGCGGCCTCCGCGAGCACCTCCGAGAAGGCGTGGACGATGCCCGAGTGGTTCCGGCCCAGCACGGTCAAGACCACGAGCCTACGGCCTGGAAGCTCGTCCGAGGCCGCCGCCTCGCTTCCCTTGGCCTCCAGCAGCCGGACCAGGTCCGCCGTTATGGCCTCCACGGCAGAGGGCTCGGAACTCTGCGGCAGGTGCCGCAGCAGGATCTCCGCCACTCCATAGGCCAGCCGTTCCCTGTCCATGAAGCCTCCCGAGCCAAGGATACCCGAAGGGTGCGGGCCACGCAAGGCGGCCCGTTGGCCCCAAGCCGACGGCGGGGTTCGCGATTGAGGGAGCGGGCCTTTCGTGTCATAGTGGAAGAGGAGTCCTCTTTCCATGTTCGACGAGAAACTCGTGGTCCACTTCCTTGAAGGCGGGACGATCCAGGGCTTCGGCGAGAACTTCCTGCCCGGAGAAGAAGAGATCCTCCTCCAGGACCTCCAGGGCAAGATCCACCACATCGAGCTCCGCGCGGTGAAGGTCATCTGCTTCGTCAAGGACTTCCGGACGGTGCGGGCGGAGGGCGACCGTAAGAACACGCGGTTCCTCTACCAAGCGATGAGCGGGAGGAAACTGAATCTCGTGTTCAAGGACGGGGAGCACCTGGAGGGGACCGCAGCCCTGAGGGAAAGACCGACGCAGGGCTTCTTCCTGACCCCCTTGTCGCACCAGACGAACAACCTCCAGATCTACGTAAACCCGGAGGCCCTTCTGCACTTCGGCTTTTCGGATGAAGAGCCCCTCCGGAAAGGAGGCGCGGCCGCGACGACGGCGGACCGGGAGGCACGGCGCAAGGGCGGGTGACGAGCCACGTGGGGCCCCCGACGAGCGAGCTGACCGCGCCGAACGCCCGAAAGCCGGCCTTTACCTGGCTCCCTCCGCCAGCCAAATGTGGTGAGTCCGCATGAGCGGTGGTGTGAAGGAGAGTTTCATGCCCATCACCTCCGGCCGGTGCGGTATCATTCCCCAGCTGTGCGTCAGGAAGACGGACGGCGCCTCCTCGATGATGAGGTCTTCGGCCTCCTCGTACAGCGCCGCCCTCTCCTGCAGGTCGAGGGATCGGCGGGCGCGCTCGATGAGGTCATCGAGGAGGGGGTTGTGGTATCGGGTCTGGAGGGCGTCGCCCCCCAGCCGGTGGAAAAGCACGAAGAGGAAGCTGTCTGGGTCCGGGTAGTCCGCGTACCACCCCGACGGGTAGATGAGGGGCCGGCCTCCCGCGGCTCTGCGGCGCGCCTCGAACTCCTCGTGGCTCACCGGGTCCACCGTGATGCGCACGCCCACCGCTCGGTACATGTCAAAGATCAGGAGGGCCTCCTGGAATTGCGTGGCACGGCTCTTGTCCATGGCAATGGTCAAATCGAGGCCTTGGGCAAAGCCCGCCTTGGCCAGCAGCCACCGGGCCTTGTCCGGGTCGTGGTAGTAGCCCTTGCGGTCCGCCTTGTAGCCGAGGATGCCGGGAGGGAAGATCCCCTTGGCCGGTGTGGCCCGCACGTGGGGGTAGCGGGCCAGGAGGCCGTTCCTGTCCACGGCGTAGTTGAGGGCCTGCCTGAACTCCTTGATGTTCCCCGGCGCCAGGTCGTTGCGGATGACGTGGATCTGGGTGTTGAGGAGGATGGTTTGCTCCGTGTTGTTTTGCCAGAAGGGATCCGCCAGCAGGCCCTCCAGGCTTTCGGAGGAGAGGGCCATGACTATTTGCGACGCCCCCGATTTCAGTCGCCCCAACAGCTCGCTTTCGGAGGATGAGGAGTAGTCGAACACGAGCCGGTCGATGTAGGGCAGACCGGGTTCGTAATAGCCCTTGAAGCGTTCGAATTGGACCCGGCCCGGCTCCGCGCTCACCACGCGGAAAGGCCCGCAACCGATAGGCTTTGTGATCCGGAGGGTTCTTTCGTCCATGGCCTCGCGGGGGATGATGCTCGCCTCCGGGGCGGTTAGCATGTAGAGGAAGAAGGCGAGGGGCTCCCGGAGTCGGACCTCCACCGACCGGCTGTCCAACGCCCTGATTCCCTCTATCCGCCGGGCCTTTCCCGCCATGAACTCCTCGGAGCCCACCACCGCCGACAGGAACCACTGCCCCTCCTTGCCCAGCTTGGGGTCCAGCGCCCGGTGCCACGAGAAGACCACGTCCTCGGCGGTCACCGCCCGGCCGTTGTGAAACAGCGCCCCGGGGCGCAGGTGGAACAGGTACACCAAGCCGTCCATGCTCACGTCCCAGCTCTCGGCCACGGCGGGCAGGAGCTTGGTGCCGTAGCCGAACTTCACGAGGCCCTCGTTGAAGTTCTCCACCAGGGCCGAATCGCGGACGTTGTCGGCGAAGGCGTGGTCCATGTTGAACTCGTAGCGAACGTAACCCACGCGGATCTCGCCGCCCGGAACGGGCTTGGGCAGCCTAAATCCCGACAGCTGTTCCACCATCAGGATGCTGTCCTGGCGAAGGGTTCCCGCGGTCGAGGAGAGATCCCTCGCCCCGGCGAGGTTCTGTTGGGACACCGCCGCCACGGTATCGACGGCCTTGACGATCTGCTGGCCGGCCTGGGACATGCGCAAAAGGGCCTTCTGCGCCTTTTCCACGGAGCTCCGGACCTGGTCCATTCCGTCGGCAATGGCGCGGCTGCCCAGCGCCTCCTCCTGCATGGCCCGGTCCACGCTCTTGGTCAGCTCCTTCATGACCAGGCTCTTCTGGCTGATGAGCTTGGAGGTCTTGGCCTGTTCGCGGGTGGCCAGGGAGATCTGCTCGATCCTGCCCGTCATCTCCTCGATGGCCGTGGTCACCTGGCGGCTCCCCTTGGCCTGCTCCGAGGTCGCCCGGGCGATGTGGCTGATGCTGGTGCCGGCCGTCTCGATAAACTCGCGGATGCTCTTCAAGTTGTCCTCGGAGGCGCGCCCCAGCCGGACCCCCTCCTCGACCCGCTGCGTGCCCTCCCGGGCCACCCGGCCGGCCTGCTCCACCTCCTTCTGGATCGTCAGGATGATGGTGCCCACTTCGGAGGTGGAGGCGGAGGTGCGCTCCGCCAGATCCCGGATCTCCTCGGCGACCACGCCGAAGCTCTTGCCGTGCTCGCCCGCCTGCGCCGCTATGATGGCGGCGTTGAGGGCCAGGAGGTTGGTCTGGTCGGCGATATCGCGGATCACCTTCAGGATCTTGCCGATCTCCTTGGATCTCTGGCTGAGGGACTCCATGGAGGCCATGTTCGCGTTCATGGCGGCCTGGATCTTCTCCAGTCCGTTGACCGTCTCCTTCACCACGGTCACCCCGCCCTGGGCGGCGGTCGACACCTGGTTGGACATGACCTCCGCCTCCTGGATGTTGGCCTCGATCTGCCCGATCGTGGCGTCCATCTGCACCATGGCGGAGGAGTTCTGGACGGCGAAGGAGGAGAGGCTCTCGGCGTGGCCGGCCACCTCCTCGACGGAGCGCACCATCTCCTCGATCGACGCGCTGATCTCGTCCACGAAGTCCGACAGGTTCCGCGTAGCGCCCAGCACCTCCTCGATGGAGGCACGCATCTCCAGGATGGAGCTACTGGTTTTGTCCGTGAAACCGGAGAGGATGTCCACCCCCTCCACCACCTTCTCGATCTCGTTTTCGAGTTCGGCAATGGAGTTCCGGACCTGGGTCACGGACTCGGCCTGATCCTTGGCTTCCCGGAAGAAGCTGCGGGTCTTGTCGGTGATCCGGCTGGAGGCGGTGGAGACGCTCTCCGCCGTATCCTGGAGATAGCTGATGATGTTCTGGAAGGAGCGGAGCACCCGCAGGAAGCCGGGGTGTGCCTCCGTGACCTCCCGGGAGAGCGCGTCGACCCCGATGGCCAGGTTGCCGGAGGCCAGGCTGCGGAGCATCTGGTCCAGAGGGGATTGGTCCGCCGCGGCCTCCCGGCGGGAGAGGGCCGCCGCCCCGCCGGCCAGGGCGCCGCAGATCAGCAGGTACAGCCAGAAGCGGCCGGTGAAGGTGGAGGTGGGCAACATCAGGACACCCAGCACCGCCAGCAACGCCATCGCCACCGCGCCGACCAGCACCGCTCTCAGCCATGCCTGCATGGGCTCTGCCCCTCCTTCCGTGATCTCGCTCATCATAAGGGCCTTGCCGGAACCATGTCAATGAAAGGCCGCATGAAAGGCCGCTCGCGGCCGCTCGCTCCCCATCCCAAGAGGGAGACCCCGCTCTCTCCGGCCGCTCCGCTGAACTCCTCGCGTCGAGATTTCGGGAGGAGGTGATGAGGTGATGTCGAAAAGGGCCGGCCGGCAGTGCTCCCCTCCTCCCCCCTGTCCCCTGTCCCTTGTCCCACCTCCCTGCCGCGCTGTTGCACCAGACTCTTCCGTACCTTAACTTTACTAGATTGGGCTGGGGAGCGGCCATCCGGCCCTCTTTGCGAGACGGAAGGAAGTGGAAGAGCATGCTGCCGCGCATAGATCACGTCATCGAAAAGGTCAAGCTGTACAATCCGAGCTCGGACTCGCGGCTGCTGCAGCGGGCCTACCTCTTTTCCGCCTATGCGCACGAGGGCCAGACGAGGGTTTCGGGGGAGCCCTACCTGGTTCACCCCGTGGCCGTCTGCGACATCCTGGCCGATCTGAAGGCGGACGACATCGCCATCGTCTCGGGGCTTCTGCACGACGTGGTGGAGGATAACCTCTCCGTGAGCCTTCAGGAGATCCAGCGCCGCTTCGGGCCGGAGGTGAGCCACATCGTAGACGGGGTGACCAAGATCGAGGAGAAGGTCCCCCTTCAGAGCCGTGAGGAGCGCGAGTGGGCCACGCTCCGGAAGGTGGTCCTCGCCATGGTGGACGACATTCGGGTGATCCTCGTGAAGCTCGCGGACCGCCTTCACAACCTCCGGACCATGCAGGCCCTTCCCGAACACCGGCGGCCCGCCAAGGCGCTGGAGACCCTCCAGATCTACGCCCCCATCGCCTACCGGCTCGGCATGGGAAAGATCAAGACCGAGCTGGAGGACCTGGGATTCCGGTACGCCTATCCCGAGGAGTACACCCGCCTGGCGCAGGCGCTCCAGGAGAAGCGCGCCTACAGCGACAACTTCATCGAGGAGACCCAGGCCGAAATTCGGAAGGCCCTGAGCGGCATCTCGGTCGAGGGCAGGGTGCACGGCCGCGTGAAACACCTGTACAGCATCTGGCAGAAGTTGAAGCATCAGGGCATCGGCGTGGAGCACGTCTACGACTACATGGCCTTCCGCATCCTGGTGGGTTCGGTGAAAGACTGCTACGCCGTGCTCGGCGTGGTCCACAGCCTCTGGAAGCCCATTCCAGGCCGGTTCAAGGACTTCATCGCCATCCCCAAGGAGAACCACTACCGCTCTCTTCACACCTCCGTCATCGGTCCCAGCGGCCATCCCTTCGAGATCCAGATTCGGACCGAGCGCATGCACGAGGAGGCGGAGAACGGCCTCGCCGCCCACTGGCAGTACAAGGAGGGGCGGCTCTCCCAGAAGGACCAGAGCGACACCACCCAGTGGCTGCGCCAGCTCCTGGAGTGGAAGCAGGAGGGCCAGGGGGATACGGAGTTCATCCAGAACCTCAAGGTGGACCTCTACCCGAAGGAGGTCTACGTCTTCACTCCCAAGGGACAGGTGCTCTCCTTCCCGCGCGGGGCCACTCCCATCGATTTCGCCTACTCCATCCACACCGAGGTGGGCCACCGCTGCGTGGGCGCCAAGCTCAACAACAAGCTGGTGCCGCTGAAGACGCCGATGAAGAGCGGAGACGTGGTGGAGATCATCACCAGTCCCTCCGGGCGGCCTTCTCGGGACTGGCTCAAGGCGGCCGTGACGGGGCGGGCGCTCAGCAAGATCAAGGCCTGGCTGAATGTGCAGGAGAAGGCGAGGGCCGTGGAGCTGGGGAAGGCCCTCCTGGACCGCGAGGTGAAGCGGCTGAAGACCACCCTGAAGGAGGCCCAGGACTCCGGGCTGCTCACCGAGGCGCTCAAGAAGGCCTCCCTCCCCGATCTCGACTCACTTCACGCCGAGATCGGCTACGGCAAGCTGTCAGCCAAGGTCTTCGCCCGAAAACTGGTGCAGCGAGGCGAGGAGCCGCCCGCCGTTCCGGCCAAGGTGGCCGCGCCGGATCCTCGCCAGCCGGCGCTCGTGGTTCGCGGCGCCTCGGACCTCCTCACAACCCTGGCCCGATGCTGCAACCCCATCCGCGGGGACGAGGTAGTGGGATTCATTTCGCGGGGACGAGGCCTGGTGGTGCACCGTGCCGACTGCCCCAACATCACCCGCCACGCCTACAACCCCGACCGCATCATGGAGGTGCACTGGGACGGGAAGGAGGCGGGCTCCCCGGGCCACGAAGTCCACGTCACCATCCAGACCGAGGACAAGGCGGGCATCGTGGCCGCCATCACGCAGGTGGTGGCCGATTCGAAGGCGCCCATCCGCCACATCGATGGGACGGTCACGGACAAGGGCGAAGGACTGGTGCGCCTCTCCCTGCTCATCAAGGACAAGAGCCACCTCAACCAGATCATCAGCCGCATCAGCCAGATCCAGGGCATCCTGGCCATCCGGAGGAGCAACCGGTAGGGGCGAGCCGTCTGTGCAACCCCCGGTAGGGAGGGAACATTTCAGTGGCGAGGGCCATGCTGCTCTACAACCCCGCCGCACGCGCGGCGCCCGATCCCTCCCTGCGCTCTCACATAGCCGCCGAATTCGCCCTCCGCGGGTTCTCCGTGGAGGAGATGGCCTCCCGAGCCGCGGGCGATCTGACCCTGTGCGCGGCCGAGGCAGTGCGGGAGGGCTTTCAGCGGGTGGTGATCTGCGGGGGCGACGGCAGCGTCCGCGAGGCTGCCCAGGGACTGGCGGGGAGCGGCGTGGAGCTGGCCGTCATCCCGCTGGGCACGGCCAACGTCCTGGCCCGGGAGATGCGTCTTCCCCTGCACAGGCTCGTGGACTGCGCCGGCATAGCCGCCTCAGGGACCGCGCGCGAGGTGGGTCTCGGGGTGGTGGGAGAGAAGCACATCTTCACATTCTGCGCCTCCGCCGGGCTGGACTCCCTCGCCGTGGCCTCCGTGGACCTCGCCATGAAACGCCAGACCGGTGCGTGGGCCTACGTCTACGGCGCGCTTCTGCACCTGGTCTCGGGGGGTCTTCCCGACCTCCAGGTGGAGATGGATGACGGACGGCGGGGGGAGGCCTGCCAGCTCTTCATTCTCCACGCCAAACGTTACGGCGCCGGCTTCCTGAGCGTGTCGCGGAGCTCCGGCCTGACGGTGCCGACCTTCAGGGTCGTGGGCCTCGAACCGCCCCTCCAGCGCCATCTGCCGGCCCTGCTTCCCAGACTGCTGCACGGCGGCCTGGACCGGGGCCGGGGCGTGTGGGCCTTCAACGCGGCGGCCCTGCGGATCGCCTCCGATTCCCCCGTACCGATCGAGGCCGACGGCGATGATCTGGCGAGAACACCCGTCGAGGTGACCCTCCGACCCAGGGCCCTCACGCTGGTCTTCCCGAGCGACGCCACCTCCGAGATCGGCTGAGGCACACCTGGCGGGAACCGGGGACCTGCGGTACCATGAACCAGGCCGAACGGCGAAGAAGGAGTCTGGCCGCTCCATGAAGCGTGATCCCGGTACCCCCTCCCACCTTTTCGCCAACGCCGCCCTCACCCTGGGAGTCCTGAGCCTCCTTCCCCCACTGGCTCCCCTCTGGGTGGTTCTGGGAGTGGCGGCGGCCCTCCTCGCGGGCGCCCTCAGCGCCCGATCGCCCGAGCGCTACGCAGGACGCCCGAAGATCTGGGCCGGAGTGGCCCTCTGCGGCCTGGGGGCCATCCTGTTCATCGGTGAGTCGGCCCTTTTCCTTCATTGGAAGGTTCGACAGCAGTACGAACAGCGCGTGGAAGTCAGCACCCTCCGAATGGCCGAGGTGAGCCAGGCCCTGGAGCGCTACCGGCAGGAGCAGGGGGCCTACCCGGACCTGAAGGGCATCGCGGCGGCCAAGGCCCTGCTGGAACCCAATTACGTCCACGACTGCCCCGTGACGGACGGATTCGGCGGTCCCCTTTCGGTCACCAGCAAGCCCGACGGCTTCGCCCTGTCCTGCCAGCCGCCACCCCGGCCGGGCAGCCCACACTTCCCCGCACCCCTCGTCTTGCGCGGCAGTTTCCTGCCCGCCCCTCCAGCGCCACCCGTGCAGGAGGCCGCGCCCGACCAGGGCCCGGAGGGCGCCGCCCCGGAGAGCCCACCCACGGAAGGCGGGGATGCGGCTCCTCCCGCCGCTCCGGGGCAGAGGGCCGTCCCGTCTCCCACCGATCCGGCCCACGAGGCGCCGCCCGCCGCGGCGCCGCCCACCTCCACCGCCCCTGCCGCCCCGCAGGTTCCGCCCGCCGCCGCCCGGTAACGGGGAAGGGGCTGGGGCGTGACGGTCCCTTCAGCCCCCGGGGTTGATCCTTGCTGTCGCCGCTGCCCTCGCGGCTTCATCCAGGAGCGGCCGCAGCTCCTCCGCCGAGCCCACCGGCTGGAGGCAGGCCCCTCCCACGCAGAGGTAGGCCCGAGCGCCCTCCGTGCTCCGGCGGCCACGGAGGAGGGGCAGGCGTTCCTCCAGGGCGCGATCGGTGCGGTCGGCTAGGTAAGGAACCAGCCGGAGGTGGGGATACGGGGCCTCACGCACCGTCCGGAGCAGCTCCCGCATGTGCGAATCCAGCGTGGGCCCGGCAACGACCACCTCGATTGGCGGCGAGTGGCTGGAGGCGGCCAGGGCGGCGAGGGTCGGCTGCGCTCCCGGCTGGTTGCGCAGCGCTCCGGTCTCCTCGGACAGCAGCTCCTCCAGGGCCCGCTTCGCCGCCCCATCCTCCGCCGCCCCCTCCCAGACCCACAGGACCGAGGCCAACACGGAGAGCGGCGAGGGGAGAACGCCGTCGTCCGTATCCCGCACGGGAGCGGGGGGCGCCGACGCCCCGCCTCTCGGGGGAGCGTCGAAGAACGGGCCCGCGCCGCTGCGCCGGAAGCGCTCCAGGGCGGCCCCCAGCAGGAGGCCCGTCCTCTCCGCGTGCCTCGGCTCTCCCGTCACCTCGAAGGCGCGCCACTCGGCCTTCGCCAGGTAGGCATAATCCGCCAGGAAGCCCCCCACTTTCGCCTCCCTGCCGTCCCAGACGTGGCGGAGGGTGCTCCCGTCCCAACAGCGGCTCCAAATGGCTTCCAGGGTGGCCAGCCCGGCCTTCAGGAGCGGCTCCTCTTCCGTGGCCCCGTAACCATCCAGAAAGGCCTGCGCGGCGAGCGCGTTCCAGTCGGTCAGGACCTTGGTGTCCAAGCCGGGATGGACCCGCTTTTCCCTGCGGGTCCGCAGCGCCGCCATGCAGGCGCCCAGCCTGCCGCGAAGGCCCTCCTCCGTGAGGCCGGCCCTTCGCGCCCCCTCGGCCCAGCCGCAGGTCCGATGGAGCGTCCGCGAGGCCAGATCGCCGCCGGGGGCGATGCCGTAGAACGGGGCGAACCACTCCGCGTCGGCGCCCAGCACCTCCTCCAGCTCACCGGGGCTCCAGAGGTAGAAGCGCCCCTCCTCCCCCTCCGAATCCGCGTCCAGCGAGGCCACGAAGCCTCCTCCCGGGGCGGCCATGGAGGACTGGAGGTCGGCCAGCACCCCCAGGGCCACCTCGCGGAGGTCATGGGCCTGTGTGAGCTCGTATGCCCGGAAGTAGAGCGAAGCGAGGAGAGCGTTGTCGTAGAGCATCTTCTCGTAGTGGGGCACCCGCCACTCGCCATCCACGCAGTAGCGGTGGAACCCCCCGCCCACCTGGTCCCGCAGGCCTCCCTCCGCCATCCTACGAAGCGTGAACAGGACCTTGGCGCGCAGGGAGCCGTCTCCGCGGCGAAGGGACTCCTCCAGGAGAAAGGTCAGGAGCGGAGGCTGGGGGAACTTGGGGCCGCCTCCGAACCCTCCGGCCGACTCGTCGTACCGCCCCAGTACCGCCTGAAGGGCCGCGTCGAGAAGGGTCCGCGCGTCGAGGGCCTCCCCCTCCGCCGGGGCGGGAAGGAAGGAGCTCTCCACCGCCTCGCCCAACTGGTTCCCGATCCCGTCCACCTCATCCCGCCTGGCGGCAAAGGCCTCGGCCACGCCACCGAGCACGGAGCGGAAGGAGGGCACCCCCCAGCGCGGTTCGGGAGGAAAGTAGGTGCCCCCATAAAAGGGAGCCAACTCCGGCGTCAGGAAGACGGAGAGGGGCCACCCTCCCGAGCCGGTCATGAGCATGACGGCTCTCATGTAGTAGGCGTCTACATCGGGCCGCTCCTCCCGGTCCACCTTCACCGGGACGAAGTGCTCGTTCAGGAAGGCCGCGGTGCCGGCGTCTTCGAAGCTCTCCCGCTCCATCACGTGGCACCAGTGGCAGGCCGAATAGCCGATGGAGAGGAAGATGGGTCTGCGCTCCCTCCGCGCCTTCGCGAAGGCCTCTTCGCCCCACGGATACCAGTCCACCGGATTGTGGGCGTGCTGCCTCAGGTAGGGGCTGGTTTCCAGGGCGAGGCGGTTTGGGGGCATGGGCGACCTTCTCCTCCCACGGTGAGACCAAGGTTCCTGCAACGGGACGCTCATTTCCGTTATTCCGGCGAGGTCGAGGGCGTCAGGCGGTCGAACGGGCCAAGGACTCCACGCACCGGAGGGCGTCCACGGCGGAGGAGACGATGCCGCCCGACCAGCCGGCCCCCTCGCCCGCCAGGTAGAGGCCGGGAAAGCCTTCGGCCGATCCGTCCACCGCGCGGCACAGCTGGAGCGGCCCCGAGGTGCGCGTCTCGGGGGCGAGGAGCACTCCCCTCTCGATGAAGCCGGGCATCTTCTCGTCGAAATGCCGGAAGGCGCGCAGCAGCGGCTCCTCCACCCACGGGGGGAAGAATCCCCGCAGGTCCACCGGCCGCGTTCCCGGCCTGAAGGTGGTGCGGGGCTGGGTCTCGTCTGGGCGTCCTTCCAGGAAGCCCTTCAGGCTCTGGGCGGGCGCGAAGTATCCGCCGCCGCCCCACTCGTAGCCCTTCATTTCAAGACCCTCCTGAAAGGCGAGGCCCCCCTCCGGCTCGCCGCCGAAGTCCTCGGGGTCCACCGTCACAACGATTCCCGCGTTGGCCCTGCGGGAGGCCCGGTGGGACATGCTCATGCCGTTCGTCACGAGCCGCTCAGGCTCGGAGGCCGAGTTGACGATTACGCCTCCGGGACACATGCAGAAGGAGTAGACGCCCCGGCCCGTGGGGCGGTCCTTGTAGGTCAGGAAGTACTCGGCCGCGGGAAGATCGGGGTGCCCCGCGGCCGCTCCGTACTGGCGGGCATCCACCCACTCCTGCGGGTGCTCCACGCGGACCCCCACGGCGAAGCCCTTGGGCCGGAACGGCACGCCTAGGGCCAGCAGCCTCCGGAAGAGGGGCCGCGCCGAGTGGCCCACGGCCAGGAAGGCCAGGGGCGCCTCCAGGAGCTGCCCCGAGGCGGTCTCAATCAGCCATCCACGCGCGGAGCGCCGAATCCCGGTCAGGGCCTCCTTGAAAATGAAGCGCGCGCCGAGTCCCTCGATCCTCTCGCGCAGACGGCGCACCACGGCGCGCACGCCGTCCGTCCCGAGGTGCGGGTGCGCCGTCTCCAGGATCGCCTCCGGGGCGCCGGCCTCCACGAAGAGCTCCAGCACCTCCCGCGCAAGCGGATCCTTGATGCGGGTGGTGAGCTTGCCGTCCGAGAAGGTGCCGGCCCCCCCCTCCCCGAACTGGACGTTGGCGTCGGGGCTGAGGGCGCCCGAGCGCCAGAGGTCCCGGACGGCGACGACCCTCTCCTCAAGGCAGGGCCCCTGTTCCAGCACCGTCAGAGAGGCCCCTCCCTCGGCCAGGGCGAGGGCCGCGAAGAGCCCCGCCGGGCCCGTCCCCACCACCACGACGCTCATTCCCTTGAAAGGCACGGCGTTCGGGGCGACGCGCGGCCTGCGCTCGGGAACCGGTCCCAACCGCACCCCCTTCGGAATCCGGCTCGGCCGCGCGGCGAGGCTGACGTCGAGAACGAAGGTCCAGACCGGCTCGCGCCGTCCCTTGCGCGCATCCAGGGAGCGGCGCACGACGGCCAGGTCCCCGATCGCTTCGATGCGAACCTGAAGAGCGCGCGCCAGGGCCTTTCGCAGGAATTCCTCGGAACTCCTGCCCAGCGGAGCTTCGATGCCGGAGACGCGCTGGCGGATCATGGCTCGCTCCGCCCCTCTTGGAAGGTGATGCCCAGGCGGACGCTCAGCGCTGGTCCGCTTCGCCCAGGGCCAGCATGCCCGCCTGGATCAGCTCATCCAGGTCGTTCCGCGAGGGCGTTTCGCAGTAGACGCGCAGGATCGGCTCCGTGCCCGACTGCCTGAAGAGGAGCCACGAGCCGTCGGAGAGGAAGAGCTTGGTGCCGTCCAGGGTGTCCACACCCTCCAGCTTGCGCCCCAGAATCTCCGCGGGCGGGCGCTCGGCCAGCCGCCCCACTTGGCGGCTTCCCTTTTCGGGAGCGACGGGGAAGTCCCGCCGCCGGAAGTGGAACTCGCCGAAGCGCTCGTGGAGCTCCCGGACCAAGCCCAGCGAGTCCTTGCCGCGCTTGACCATCATTTCAAGCAGGAGCAGGTTGATGAGGACCCCGTCGCGCTCGGGCAAAAAGCCCTGGACGGTCATGCCGCCGCTCTCCTCCCCGCCGATGAGGAGGTTTTCGCTCTGCATGAGCTCTGCGATGTACTTGAAACCCACCGGCTTGTTTGCGTAAGGAACCCCCGCCCAGTCGGCGATCCGCTTGAGGTAGAGGGTGTTCGCGTTGGTGGCCGCGATGACACCGGTCTGCTTCCGGTCCTCCAGGAGGAATAGGGCCAACAAGGCGATCATTTCGAGGGGAGTGAAGGTGCTGCCGTCGGCGTGGACGCCTCCCGAGCGGTCGGCGTCCCCGTCCGTGGCCAGCCCGACCTGGGCGTGCTCGGCCAGCACGGCGTTCCTCAGCAGGTCGAGGTATTCCTCCTTCGGCTCGGGCGCCTTCCCGCCGAAGAGGGGATCGCGCTCGGCCCTCAGCGTGGTCACGCGGCAGCTCCCGCTGGAGACCCACCGCTCCAGCGTCCTCTGGCCCACGCCATTCATGGAGTCGGCCACCACCTTGAGGCTGGCCGAGCGGATGGCCCGGATGTCGACGAGGGATTCGATGAAGCGATCGTAGCCCTCGTTCAAGGGGGTCTCGATGAGCCGACCCGAGGTTCGGCCCTCGCGGAGGGAGGCCGTGCGCACCGGGTTCATGCCCAGCATGGACTCGATCTGCCGCGTCGTCTCCGGCGAGGCGCTGCCGCCGAACCGCTCCTTGAGCTTGAGCCCGTTGTAGCGGTAAGGGTTGTGGCTGGCGGTGATGACCACGCCCAGGGGCAGGCCGTTCTTGCGGACGAAGTAGGAGACGTGGGGCGTGGGGCACGCCTCGGGGCTAAGGTAGACGGTGACCCCGTTGGCCATCAGAACCTCCGCCACCACCTTGGCGAAATCCTCCGACATGAAGCGGAAATCATAGCCGATGGCCACTCGGCGGTCCTCCGCCTTCTCGTCCAGGTAGTCGGCCACGGCCTGGGCCACGAACCGCAGGTTCTCGAAGGTGAAGTCTTCCGCGATGACGCCTCGCCAACCGTCGGTCCCGAAATGAATGCTCCGATTCACGGACTCACCTCTTCCTCTCCGTCTTTGGAGGAGGGGTCCTCACCCCTCGACCCCCACCTGCAGGAGGTACATGCTCGCCTCCTCCGATGCCCGATCCATCAGCTCCAGGACGCGCTCCGGAACCACCGGAAGCACGCGCATCTCCTTCCTGCGGGAGGCGCTGGCCCTGCGAAACCGGTCCACCAGCTCATGCCCATCGAAGGAGGGCCTGAGTTCCTTGATTCTGTCCAAGACCTCCCCGGCCCGGCCCCACCATCCGCGCGCCAAGTGGAGCAAGGCCAACTGGTGAAGGGCCTCCTCCGAATCGGGCCTCACGTCCAGCAGCTGCGCGAGGAGGGACTCGGCGCTGGCGACCCGGCCGCGCCGCACGTGAACCTGCACCAGGAGGTACATGGCGGCCGGGTTGTCCTCCAGCGCGAGCGCCTTCTGGGCGCAGCGCTGGCACTCGGGCCACCGATCCTCCTGCGCCCTCACCAGCGCCGTCAGCGTCCAGGCTTCGGGATCCTCCGGATGGAGCTTGAGGATCGCCTGCAAACGCTTGGAGGCCTCCCCGAGGCGCCCTTGGCGCACGCACAGTTCGGCGTGGGCGAAGGCGGCCGCGGAGGTCTCGGCTTTTCCGGTGACGCGGGAGAGGCACCGTTCGGCTCGTTCGATCTGCCCGAGTCCCAGGTAGACCTCGCCCAGATAGGCCAGGAGCGGCGTGTTGTTGGGATCGAGGACCTGGGCCTCCTCGAGGGCCTCCAGGGCTCTGGAGGATTGCAGCGAATAGAGTAGATCCTCGGCCCGGCCGATGCGCTCCTCGAAGCGGCGCTGGTTCTTGCCCGAGAAGGTGGCCAGGATGTGGGGCTTGGCATCCAGAAAGCGCTCCTTGCGGTAGAGGTCCCGCAGGTTGCGGAGGGTCCAGTCGCGCCACCGCCGGTCGAACTCCTTGGGCTCCAGCAGGCCGCGCTCTCGGAGCATGTTCACCAGCACGTTGATGCCGGCCCGATTCACCATGACGTTCCGTTCGAGGAAGTCCACCGCCTGGACGAGCAAGTCCACGTCCTCGGAGGACCGATGGGCCTGGCGCGCCACCGTGGAGATCTTGTCGATGAGGTAATCCTCGACGCCGAGGAAGGGCTGCAGGTCCACCGACTCCGAGGCCCTGTCCGGCTTCAGGACGAGCAGCGGTGCGTTGCAGTACTTGCACGTCTCGAGGTCCGGCTCGTTTCTCTTCCCACAGCGCTGGCAGAACATCGCTCTACTCCGCGTCCAAGGAACACACCCGCCGTTCCCCGATTCCTCCGCCGCCTCCCCGCCCTAGTACTTATAGAATCCCCGTCCCGTCTTCCGGCCCAGGAAGCCGGCATCCACCATCTTCACTAGCAGTGGGCACGGGCGGTACTTGGGGTCGCCGAGCCCCTCGTGCAGCACGTTGAGGATGAACAGGCAGGTATCCAGCCCGATGAGGTCCGCGAGGGTCAGCGGCCCCATGGGGTGGTTCATGCCGAGCTTCATGACCGTGTCGATGGCCTCCGGCGTGCCCACCCCCTCCATGAGGCAGTAGATCGCCTCGTTGATCATGGGCATGAGCACCCGGTTGCTGACAAAGCCGGGGTAGTCGTTCACCTCCACGGGCGTCTTGCCCATAACCTTCGCCAGTGACATGACCTCCCGAAGGACCTCGTCATCCGTGGCGATGCCGCGGATCACCTCCACGAGCTGCATCACCGGCACGGGGTTCATGAAGTGCATGCCGATGACCCTGCCGGGGCGCTTCGTGCACGTCGCCAGCTTGGTGATGGAGATGGAGGAGGTGTTGCTGGCCAGCAGGGCCGCCGGCCCCAGAACGGCGTCCAGCTTCTGGAAGACGCCCCTCTTGACCTCGAAGTTCTCCACCACGGCCTCCACCACGATGTCCGCTCCCGCCATCTCTTCCAGCCGGGTGGTGGTCTTGATGCGGCCCAGGACCTCGGCCTTCAGCTCCGGGCTCATCTTGCCCTTGTCCACGCCGCGCTGAAGGTTCTTATCGATGGTACGCAGGGCCTTGTCGCACAGGGCTTGGTCCACCTCGCACAGGAGGACCTGGAATCCGCTGGCCGCCGCCGCGTGCGCAATCCCGTTGCCCATCGTCCCGCCCCCGACGACTCCGAACAGTTTCACGTCCATCGCACCTTCTCCTCTCAATACGCTGGATGACCCGGCCCACGGCGGGTAGACCTCCGCCGTGGAACTATACCACAGCCTTGAACGCCGCCCACCGGCGCCGCCCGCGCAGCGGGCCGCCACCCCGCCCCCTCAACGCGTCGCGAAGGCGGGTTCAGGGCGGATTCGCGACCAGGTGGCCGTTCTTGATGACTATGTCGTCCTGGGTGCCCCACTGCCTGTCGGGCCCCGCCGAACTCAGCGTGTAGGTGTTGCCTCGCCCCTCGTAGCGCACCTTGCCGCCCCACGGGTCTATCGAAGGGACGGACCGGATGCCGGCCTTGAGCAGCACATCCATGCCCTTGCCTTGCGGAATCTGGCCGTTATCGATCTGGTACTGGAGGATCGCATCGTTCGCCGATTCCAGGCTGACGATAAAGGCCTTGCGGATAGGCGGCCCGGGATTGAAGGCCGCCGGGGGCGGAGAGCTGGACTTGCCCTCGCAGGAACCCAGCGCGGCCAACACCGCAAGGCCCAGCAGGAGCAGGAGGGGCCACCGATCAGAGGCAAAAAACCTGGCAGACCAGGGCCGCGTGACGGATGGGAGACCTGCCCCCGGCCGCCCCGCTTCCTTGCCCAGGCACCTTCTCGGCCGCATGGCTACCTCCAGGACTTGCCGGTCATTCTTTCACCGGGTGGGCATCAGCGCGGAAGGCCTCGTACCCAGTCACGTCCGCCCCCACCACCAGCTTGTGGATGTCGTGGGTGCCCTCGTAGGTGTAGACGCTCTCCAAATTCTGCATGTGCCGCATGGCCACGTACTCGTCCAGAATCCCGTTGGCGCCTTCGATGTCCCTCGCCATTCGGGCGCACTCCCGAGCCATGGCCACGCAGTTCATCTTGGCCAGGCTCACCTGCTGGTGACGGAGAGTCCCGGCATCCTTCATGCCTCCGAGCCTCCACACCATCAGCTGGGCCTTGGTGATCTCGTTCACCATCCAGACGAGCTTGTCCTGCACCAACTGGAAGCGCGCGATCGGCCCCTCGAACATGATCCGCTCTCTCGCGTAACGGAGCGCCTCGTCGTAGCAGGCCATGGCAGCCCCCACGGCTCCCCAGGCGATGCCGTATCGGGCTTGGTTGAGGCAGGACAGGGGGCCCCGCAGGCCCTTCACGCCCGGCAGGCGGTTGGACTCGGGCACGAGCACCTCCTCGAAGATCAGCTCCGAGGTGACCGATGCCCGGAGGGATAGCTTCCCCTTCATCTCCGGCGCCGAGAACCCCTTCATCCCCTTTTCCACGAGGAACCCCTGGATGCCGTCGTCGGTCTTGGCCCACACGACGGCTACGTCGGCGATGGTGCCGTTGGTGATCCACATCTTGGAGCCGTTCAGGACCCACTCGTCTCCCCGCCGCACCGCCCTGGTCTTCATGGAGGAGGGGTCGCTGCCCGCGTCGGGTTCGGTCAGACCGTAGCACCCGATGGACTCTCCCTTCATCAGAGAGGGCAGCCAGCGGTCCCTCTGCTCCTGGGAGCCGTAGGTGAAGATCGGATACATGACCAGCGAGCTCTGGACCGAGGCAAAGGAGCGCAGGGCCGAATCTCCCCGCTCCAGCTCCTGCATGATCAGCCCGGCCGCTATATTGTCAAGGCCTGCGCAACCGTACCGTTCGGGCAGGGTGGCGCCCAGCAGTCCCATGCCGGCCATCTCGGGCACCAGTGCCAGGGGGAAGGTACCCTCGCGGTAGTGGCCCGCGATGATCGGGAGCACCCGCTCCTCCACCCAGCCGCGGACCGTGTCGCGGACCATCCTCTGTCCGTCGTCCAGCAGGTCGTCCAACCGGTAGTAGTCCAGTCCCTGAAACTTGTTCGGCATGGCGGCTCCTCGGTCTCTCCGCCCCCGCTGCTCCCGGAGCGCCCATCCGCGCCCTCCGTCGGCACCCGGCGTACGCCACGTAGCGTACCGCATTTCGAAACGGCTTTCACACGCGGCGAGGCGTACCCGGCTTCGCGAGGGAGATGGGTCCTCGGCGAAACCGGCGGATTCCCGAGGGTCCCGCAGCCGGGTGGCGGGTCATCGCTCGGGTGCCGTGGCCGGCGGATTGTCCGCGTCCAACCGCCAGCTCCTCGGAGGGATTAGAATCCCTCTTGGCAACCGCTCCATCCGTTCTCGCCGGCGGAGATGGCCCGTGGAAGCTCCCTGGAGACAAAGAGGCCGCCCGGGTGGACGGCCTCCTGCTCGAAGCGGAGGAGCGTTTTTACGGTTCCTCGGTGCCCATGACCTCCGCCACGCTTTTGGGGGTCTTGCGGCGGGCCGGCCCCCTCCGCTTCGGCCTCTTTGTGACCGCGGCCTCAACGGCACTCGCCCTCGGCTTGGCCACCGCCTTGCCTCCGGCAGCGGCTTTCCTTGCCGGGCTCTGGTCGACCTTTTCGGCCGGCACCTTCAGCTTCCAGAGGCCACGGGTGCTCCCCGCCGTGAGCACCCCTTCATTCCTGAGGGTGCTGAAGTGCTGGCGCCCCGTGGGAGGGATCGAAAGGCCATCGGCGATGAAACAGGCATGGATGTGGGCGTCCGACACCTCGTTCACGCCCTCCTCCCGCCAGAACTGGATGTAATACAGGTATCGCTCCTTGTTGCTGCGGGGCTCCTTTCCTGCCATGAAGGACTTCAGCGCGGCCTTGTCCACCTCGGGGATAGGCCGCTTGCGGGGGACGGCTTTCTCCTCCTCGGGCTTGCCCGCCCTGGGGCGCTTTCCGGCCCGGACCTCCGGTATGCCGCCCTCGGCAAGGAAGGCTTCGATGTACGACTCCACAAAGCCGCGGTCTCCTTCGACGTCCAGTTCGAACTCCCCGTGGCGGATGTGAATTCGGTACGGCATAGTTGTCATCTTTTCTCCTCCTAAGGAATAGGCCCTTACCTATTTCTTCGAATGTAATGGGTTTCCTTCTTCCTGTCAAGTCAATCATGACAACCACCCGGAAACTCCCGCGGCGCTGAAACGGAGGCGATGGCGGCGCGTGAGGCCGGAAGGGGTGGAGGCAGCGGTGGCAGAATTTTTCTCGATGTTGGACGAGGGCACAACACGCTCTCCACCCCAAGGCGGACAGCAGGGAGGGCAGCGGTTTTCTGGAGCCGCCCCTTCCGGGGATGCGGAAGGTCAGCCCCGCGGGCGTCCTGGCGGCGCTAGCACCGAGGCCGCCAGAACCTTGACAACCTCGCCGGGGACGAAGGGGGCAATCCCCATGAGGAAGGCGCGAGCTGGGTCCAAGTGCAATACGAAGGCCAGCCAAGCGGCGCCCATCAGGAGGATAATGAGGTCGGCACCGGCCAGCAGGGCCACGCGCGAGGCCAAGCGCCCGCCGGCCCTGCCCCAAAGCGTCCCCACCAGGAGGGAGGCTGGGAGGAAGCCCCACAGGTAGCCGGCATCCGGTCCCGCGAGAACGAACGCCCCGGCCGCGGCCCCCGCAAAGACGGCCAGCCCCGAGGCGCCCACGGCCAGATAGGCGGTCTGGACCACCGCGGCCCAGTTTCGCCCCAGCCAGGCACCGCCGAGAAGCACGAAAAGCGTCTGGAGGGTAACTGGAACGGGAGTGAAGGGAAGGGGAATCCACACGTAGGCCCCGAGCACGGTGCCCAGCAGGAAAAACGCGGCCAGCACGACCCGTTCTGCGGTGGCGCCGCCGATTTCGATTCCGAGCGCTCCCTCGATGCGGTCCATCTCTATCCTCCTTGCCGGCCCGTTTCCCCTGACGCCCAGTCCGTTAGCCGCCCGGCCACGTACCTCTCCCACCCGTGGGCGGGGAATCGGCGAGCGTATTCATGGTAGCGCATCCGGCCCCACCAATGCCATGCCGCTCCGCTGGATGATTGACCAGGGAGGAAACGAGGCACGGTCGCTGGGGAGCGCTCTTATCACAATCGGCGGGGGTGAAGGGTGGAAGGTGAGGGGGCCGGGGACGAGTGGATTCGCCAATCCGAAATCCTTCGTGCCTTGGCGCCTTCGCGTGAGTCTTTATCTTTCCACCCGTCATCCACCTCCCCCGCTTACGCCCCCGGCAAGGCCACCTGGGGAAGGTTCCGCCCGCCGGAAAGCTGGGTGCGATAGAGGTGCGCGTAGAGGCCGCCCGCGGCCAGCAGTTCCGCGTGGGTCCCCTGCTCCACGATCCGCCCCTTCTTGAGAACGAGGATCTTGTCGGCGTCTTGGACGGTGGAAAGCCGGTGGGCGACCACGAGGGCCGTCCTCCCCTTCAGTAGATCCTTCAGGGCCTGCTGGATCAGCGCCTCGGTCTGGCTGTCCACGCTCGCCGTGGCCTCGTCCAGCACCAGAATCCTCGGGTCGGCCACCAGGGCCCGGGCGAAGGAGACCAGCTGACGCTCGCCCTGGGAAAGCGTGGTGCCTCGCTCGTTCAGCCTGTGGCGGAGGCCGTCGGGAAGCTTGTCCAGGATCATCTGCGCCCGGCTTGCCTCCAGGGCCGCGCGCAGGCGTTCTGGTGGCACCTCCCGGAAAAGGGTGATGTTGTTCTGGAGGCTGCCGGCGAAGAGGAAGAGATCCTGTTGGACGAAGGCGAACTGGCTCCGTAGCTCTTGTACGTCCCAGTCCCGGATGGGGATCGAGTCCACGAGGATGCTGCCGTGCCCGGGCTGCAGATCGTAAAACCGGAGCAGAAGGGAGGTGATGGTGGTCTTGCCCGAGCCGGTGGCCCCCACCAGCGCCACCGTCTTCCCGCACGGGACCTCGAAGGTGACCCGATCGAGGACGGGCTGGCCCTCCTCGTAGGCGAAGCTGACGTCCTGGAACTGGATGCTTCCGCAAGGCTGGGCGGGCGATCGTCCGAGGCCCGGGTCCTCGGCGGCCGTATCCAGGATTTTGAAGAGGCGCTCGCTCGCCACCACGCTGCTCTGCACGATGTTGAATTTTTCGGCCAGGTCCTGAAGGGGCATGAAGAGCATCCGCAGGTAGAGCAGGAAGGCCACCATGGTGCCGATGCTCAGCTGCTGGCGGAGCACCTGACCGCCCCCCGTCCAGACCACGATGGCCACGGCGGAGGTGGCGAAGGCGTCGATGAGCGGGCGAAACACCGCGAAGATGTAGATGAGACGCATCTGGGTCTTGTAGTAGGCCACGCCGAGGTCGTTGAAGCGGTCAAACGCCTTGCCCTCGAAGGTGAAGCTCTTGAGGACCGTGATTCCCTGCACGGCCTCCTGAAGGAAGGTGTTGATCTTGGCCAGCTGGACCCGGATCTCCCGGTAGATCTTCTGCGATGCGGCCTTGAACCAGAGCGCCAGGAGTACGAGCGGCGGAGCCAGGAGGAGGAGGTGTTCCGTGAGCCCCGCGTCCAGGCTCAGGAGGACGGCCAGGATCCCCGCGAAGAGGGCCACGTCGCTCACGGCCGTGGCCACCACCTCGGTGAACAGTTCCGAAAGGGTGGCCGTGTCGTTGTTCACCCGCGTCACCAGGCGCCCCACCGGATTCTCGTCGAAATAGCGGATGGGCAGGCGGTGCAGGTGCGAGAAGAGCTGGCCCCGCATGCGCTGGACCGCCCTCTGGCCCAGCCGGTTCAGCCCCACCGACACCCCGTAGCTGAGAAGGAAGTTGGCAATCAGCAGGGCCAGGTACCAGAAGGCCAAACCGGTGATGCCGCTCCGCTGGGGGCCCAGAAGGCGCCTTCGCTGGGGAGCGGGCAGGCGATCCAGCGACGAGGCCGACAAGAACTGGCTTGCGTGGTCCCGGCCGGCGTAGGGAAGGCGGTAGTACCGCTCCTTCGAGGTGAGGCCACGCAGCTCCAACTCCTCCCGCTGGGCCTTGGTCAGATCTGTGGTTTTCACGAAGGCCCGGCGGCCGCCCACTTCGGGCGTGTAGCTGGGAACCGAGGCCAGCCGCCGCGCGAGGGCCGGATCCTTGAGCTCCACGAGCTGGTAGGGAGGCAGGATATAGGAGTCGATAGCCCGGCGGGTGATCAGGGGAAGGGCGAGCTCCAGGCCGGCCAGAATCATGGAGCCGACTACACAGAGCGCCAGCAGCCATCGCTGGCCGCGTACGTACGCCATGATCCGGCGAAAATGCCGGAACAGCGTGAACGCGCCAAGCCTTTCTTCCTCCCGCTGGATCGCCATCAGCGGGGCGAAAAAGTAAAAAGTGAAAGAACCGTCATCCGCGGCTTTCCTCTCATCCTAAATCTTTCGGGCTGGACGTGGAGAGTGGAGGAAGAGCGGGTTCGCCAATCCCAAACCCCAAATCCTCTGTGCCTCGGTGTCTCTGTGGTTTGCCCTTTTCAATTCGCCATCCCAATTCCTTCGTGCCTTGGTGCCTTCGTGGCGAATTCCTTTCTTCCGTCGTCGGCGTTGCCCTCACTCCTCCACCTCCTGCAACTCGACCATCCGTTGGTAGAAGCCCGGAACCGCCGAAAGCTCGTCATGGGCGCCCGACTGGATCACCCTTCCGTCTTCCAGGCACAGGATGCGCATGAGGTCTCGCACCGCGCTGACCCGATGGCTGATGACGATGAGGGTTCGGTTCCGGACGGCCCCCCTCAGCCCGGCGAGAATCCTGCGCTCCACATCGGCATCCACGGCCGAAAGGGTATCGTCCAACACCAGGATGGGGGCCTCCTTGAGCAGCGCCCTGGCCAGGCAGAGGCGCTGCTTCTGCCCGCCCGAGAGCGTGACCCCCCGCTCCCCCAGCAGGGTTTCGTAGCCCCTGGGGAAGGAGAGGATCTCGCCGTGCAGCGAGGCCAGCTTGCAGACCCGCTCCATCTCCTCGATGGTGGCGCCGGGCCGGGCGACGCGCAGGTTCTCCGCGATGGTGTCGCTGAAGAGGAAGGCCTCCTGCGGGACATACGCCACGGCCCTTCTCAGGGTCTCCAGCGGGAGATCGAGCACGTCCTTTCCGTCCACCATCAGGCTGCCGGGGGGAGGGTCGTGCAGGCGGCACACGAGCTGAGCCAGGGCACTCTTACCCGCGCCCACCTGCCCTACGACGCCCAGGCTCTCCCCCGGTTCGAGGAGGAAGCTGACTTCCGAGAGCGCCGCCCTCTCCTGGTCCGGAAAAGAGAAGGTCAGATTCCTTGCTTCCACCCGGCCGCGGATCGGAGGGGTGGGACCGGATGGGCGAGGATCCCCTCGCTGCTCCGTGTCCCGGATCTGCAGGAGATGGTTGATGCGGTCCATGGAGGCGGCGGCGCGCTGGACCAGACTCAGCATCCACCCCGCCGCGATCATGGGCCAGGTGAGCATGCCCAGGTAGGAGGTGAAGGCCACGAACGAGCCGATGGAGGTCTGCCCCTCCATCACCCGCAGACCGCCTGCGCCGAGAAGTATCGCCACGCTGCTCCCCGCGAGAAGCAGAACCGCCGGGTGGAAGAAGGCGTCGACGGTGACATAGCGCATGTACTTCTGAAAGTAGTCTTCGTTTCCCCGTTCGAAATCGGCCGAATCCTCCGCCGCCCGGCCGTAGGCCCGCAGGACGCGGATGCCGGCGACGGACTCGCGGGTCTTCTCGGTGAGCCCCTCGAAGGCAGCCTGCACGGCATCCCACCGGTTGTAGACCGCCTTGAGGGAGAGGCCCATCAGCACAGCCAGGAGCGGCAGGGGCAGGATGGTCAAGAGAGCGAGGACGGGGTCCAGCCAGAACATGGCGGCGATCCCGACGAGCGCGTAGACGGAGCCGTCGAAGCCCGCCACGAATCCCATGGCGATGGCCTGGCGCACGGATTCCACGTCGTTGGTGGCCAGGGCCATGAACTCGCCCGTGCGCGTCTGGTTGAAGAAGCGGCTCTTCAGGGAGAGCGCGTGGTCGAGGATCCGGTTCCGCAGTTCCAGCTCGGCCGACCGAGCGGTGCTGAAGAAAAAGTGGCGCCAGGCGAAACGGAAGGCCGCCACGATGGAGGCCAGCGCGCACAGAACCAAGGCCTGCTCTCCGAGCCACGCCCTCGTGGCACTCCCCCCGGCCAATCCGTCGATAACCCTCTTGACGACGAGCGGTATGGTCAGCTGGGCCCCGTCGGTGATTAACAGACAGACCACTCCGAGGGCCACCTTGCCGCGGTGTCTGAGGAAGATCGATAAGATGGACCCCACTCCGCTCTTCACCCCGAGGCTCCCTGAAGTCTCCAGCCGACTCCACCCGCCCGCCGCCTCACCAAGCTCACGCTCGAAGCCAGCCCATCGGGCCCTGGAGGGGCGCGCTGGAAAGACGTCCAGCCAGAGGGCCATTTTAACCCAGGGCTCGGATGCCGGGCAGGATGGGCCACGCTCCAACCCGCCTTCGGTTGTCCGAGGCCCGGCCCTCTTCTAACGCTTCGGAATGAATTTTCTTTCGGGGGCGTCGCGGTGGATGGAGGACTTTGGGCCCTGCGGCCTTTTCATTCCGACTCCGGCTTCGAGGGGTTGGTCCCGGCGGGAGGCTGGGTCTGCACGCCCTGGATGCCCACGGGAAGCGGCGGGGGAACGACCAGAGGCGAGAAGAACCACTGGTCGTAGTAATCCTTGCCCAGAAAGGGCCGGAAGGCCTTCTTGTGCTCGTTGCACCAGACGCCGAGAATGGGCTCTCCCTCCTTGCCGTCCAGGCGGAAGGGCAGGATCTGCGTGGGCTGGGCCGCGGTCCCGGAGGAGCCGGCCTCTCCCATCTCGCCGCCGGTGGGCAATTGGCCGGTCTGATTTCCCATAGGGATTTGGCCTGCCTGGCCCGGAAACGTCGGCTGTGTCCCAGGCGCGCCGGGGATGACCCACGGCGAACCCGGCACGCCCCCCGTGGGGGGGCCGCCCTGGGATTCATAGTGGACCTTCCCGTCCTTGTCCACGGTCACGACGGTGGCCCCTGGGGCCAGCAGGCCCCACTTCCCGTCGGGGGCGAAGGGGTTGGGGTAGAGCTGGCGGATGTAGCGGTGCTGCTTGGGCCCCTCCTTCATGAGGTCCTCGAGCTTGTTGGGGAAGGCGCCGCCGTGTTCCTGTTGATACTCCCGGATGGCCTCCACGTAGGCCCTCCCGCTGAAGCGCAGCTCGGCCTCGCGCTCGCGCTGCATGATCACGGAGGCGGGCTGGACCGCGGCCATCAACATGATGGCCATCACGAAGAGACCCACCAGCACCCAGATGAACACCACCCCGGCTTCGCGCCGCTTCATGGAGCCGCCCGTTTCCGCCACGTGGTCAGCGCCCCTGCCGGGCGCCGCTCGGTTTCTTCATCGCTCCATCGCCTCACGGCCCAACCGCCTAACAGCTTAATCGCTCAATTGCTTAATCGCTTCATCGCTTAATAGCTTAATCGCTTCATCGCTTAATAGCTTAATCGCTTCATCGCCCAATCCCCTACCACGTACTGTACTTCGTCCCATCGCTCCCCACCGCGTCCGAGGCCGAATGGACGTCCCAGATGCCCCCCGTGCTTTCGCCCTCGGTGGGTTGCAGCTGGCCGGGCTCGTTGCCCGAATAGGGAACCGTGACCCAATCGGATTTGCCGGTGATGGGATCGATGGGAAGACGGCGCAGGTACCCGGCGGAAACGAGGCTGTCCAGGCTGTCTGGGTACTTGCCCTTGTCGGCGTAGTACTGGTCGATGACGTCTCGAAGGGTGTAGAGGTTCTCCCGGAGGACGGTCTCCTTCGCCCTCTCGACGATGGTCCGGTAAGTGGGCACCGCCATGCTGACCAGAATCCCGATGATGGCCACCACCACCATGAGCTCCATCAGGGTGAAGCCCTTCTGCCCACGCGGCCGGAACCGGCGGAGGGGGACGGGAGGGAGTGCACTGGATGGCAGAGAGGCGGAGGAATCCGCGCCCGACGGTTCGACGGCGCTCAACGGTTGGCCCTCGCGGACATCCGCCTCCCCGTTTCTTTCCCTCATCACCTCATCACCTCGTCACGGCCTTGCTCACCATTGGTTGTAGTGGGTCTTTCCGTCCAGGGCGAGGGCGGTGCTTTCGGAGTAGACATCATAGACGTTCTCCCCTCCCCACATGGTGGAGTCTGGTTCATCCCGCGTGGATCGAAGGCCCCACTCGTCGGTGCCGGTCATGGGGTCGATGGGGATCCTCCGAAGAAATCGCATCTTGGTGTCCGGCGCCTGTCCCGACACCGCCACTCCCTTCACCAGCGTCTTCAGATCCGGCGGGTAGAAATCCTGCGTCACGTCGGTCTGTTTGATCAGGCCCTGAACGGCGTAGCGGTGGTATTCGTCGATCGCCTCCCTCATCTCGCGCAGGTCGTGCCGCAGCTCCATCTCCTTGAGCCGCCGGTCCATGATCTGCGAAGCAGGAACGGCCACGAGGGCCATGATGGCCAGGAGGGCCACCGCCAGACCCACCTCCATGAGGGAGATTCCCCTCTCGCCGGTACGGGTGTGTGCTTTCATGGGATGCGGCTCCCTAAGCTCCCTTGCCAGTGGCTGCAGCCGGCGGCTGGGAGGGGGGTTGCTGAACGGTGACCACGGCGAAGACCGGCGGCAGGGAAACGGCCCCGCCGGACACGGCCGTGGCCGTGAGTCCTCCAATGTTGATCCTCACCTCGCCGGGCTTCGATGCCGTGAACTTGAGCCGGGCCACCAAGCCCGCCCCCGAGGAGCCGCCCGAGTCCGCCCGCCCCGCGTCGAGGGAGACGAGCCCTGGCCCCGACTGCGGTGCGGCGAAGGTGGTGGGGGCGCCGCCCATCTGGAAGAAGGTCCCCTCGTCGGCCCCTTGGAATTGGAGGGCATCCGCCGGGAAGTTCACGTCGGCGTGGAGGCTCTTGAGGTCCTTTCCGCCGAGCAACACCAGGTTGAGTACCACTGGATCGCCCGGTTTCACGCTGATGTTGGTGGGGCTCACCAGGAGGCGGGCATTCTCGTTGGTGCTCTGGTCCTGGCCGCCATTGTCGCTGTCCTGCTTAGGCTGCGTGGCCTGGGAGCTCGCCTTGGGCGCGGGCTGGGGCTCGGCCGGAGAAGGACTGGGGCCGAAGGGGTTGTCAAAGCCCTCGACCATGGGCCGGTCGGTGGTGCCAACCCAGAGCGGCTGGAGGTCCTTCTCGGTGATGTTGGGCATGCGGACAATGTGAGGCGTCAGGAGCATGACCACGTCGGTGGTGGTGTGAGTATCTTGGGTATTGGAAAAGAGGCGGCGCAGCAGGGGAATCTCGGCGACACCCGGCAAGCCCGAAATCGCTCTCTGGTCGTTGCGCTGGATGAGCCCCGCCAGCATGCTTGTCTCGCCGTCCTCCAGACGGATGGTCGTGGAGATCTCCCTCGTCCCCAGGATGGGCTGTGAAGGAGTCAGCGGACTCGAGGAAGAGACGTAGCCCGCGATGGAGGAGACGTCCGCCTTGAGCTTGATGGTCACCTCCTTGTTGTGGTGGACGCGGGGCTCCAGCTCGACCTTCACGCCGATGTCCTGGTAGGTGAAGGAGGTGATGGGGGTGTAGTTGGTGGTGCCGCCGGCCGTGTTGAGGTACTGGTTGGAGGTGGGGATGGGGATCTTCTCGCCGATGTGCACGCTGGCCTTCTGCCCCTCCATCACCCTCACCTGCGGCTTGGCGAGAACCCTGCTGTTGGTATCCGTCAGCAGCATGTTGACGATGATGTTCGGAACCGGGAAGACCATCAGTCCGTGCGAAAGGGTCCGGCCCAATTCGTTCAGGGGGACGGGCGGGCCCGTCCCGATGCCCGTCGCGTTCCCGTTGGTGTCCTTGGTCACGTTCATGTTGGGCCCGACGGTGAAAGTGTGGTTGCTCAAATCAATGCCCAGGTTCCGCAGCTTGTTGTCGTCCACCTCCAGGAGCTCCACGTCCACCGCCACCTCGCCCTTGCTCTTGTCGTTGTCCTCAATGATTCGCTGGGCGATGGCGACGTTCTCCGGCGTGTCCTCGATGGTGATGGAGTTCAGATCCTGGTTCATGGCCATCTTCCGCGCCTGGATGATGGAGCGAACGAGCTGGAACACGTCCTTGGCGTCGGCGTTGGAGAGGTAGAAGGTGCGGATGACCTGATCCTGGTACTCGTCCCGTTTCTGCCTCGTGTCCGGTACGATGATGAGCGTGTGGGCGTCGATCACCTTGTAGAAGTTCTTGGTCTGCATCATGAGGTAGTCGAGGACCGTGGCCAGGGGCTCCTTCGAGAAATCCACGGTGATCGGCTTGTTCTGCTCCACGCGGTCGTCGTAGAGGATGTTGATTCCGCTGGCCTTCGAGATGGCGTCCAGGATGGTCTTGAGCGGGGTGTTGGTGAACTTGAGGACGATGGGGATGTTGGAGGCGGGGTCCAGCCGGGGCACGCCCAGATCCTTGTCGGCCTTCTTCTCCATCTGGTCGATGGAGGGGAGAGCCGCCCTCTCCTTCGCCTGTTTGTCGCGCAGGGTCTGGATGATGCTGTTCATGGTGTCCTTGGCGTACTGATTGCCGGGGTCGTACTCGAGGGCCTTCTGAATCTCCCGGACGGCTACGTCGTAGTCGCCGTGGGCGGCCGCCATTTTTCCCCTCTCGAAGTGCCACTGGGAGGCCGCCAAACGAGCGCGCACGAGGGTGGTCTTGTATTTCACGTTGCGGGGGCTCTCCTTGAGGGCCTTTTCGAGGTTCGCCACCGCCTCGTCGTAGTTCTGGTGCTCGTAGAGGTAATCCCCCCGGTGGAAGGCGACCGAGCCGCAGGAGAGGGCCAGGGTCAGTAGGCTCATCATCAGGATGGTCTTGAGGATTCTCGCGCGCACCTTACTTCCCTCCTCCAATCAAGGGGATTCGCCTGGTCTCCTTGAACCCCTGGAAACCGATCTCGGCGGATTCGTAGCCGATGTCGACCACGCGGAACTGGTTCAAAACCGTCTCTCCCTTGCGGGCCAGCAAGAGTACGTTGGATCCCTGGGTCTGGAACACGGCGAGACGGTTGTCCGCCGGTCCAAAGTAGCCGATGAAGGAGAAGGGGATGGCCGGAGGCTGAGGCGGAGGCGGAGGCGGAGGCGGTCCGTAGGTGTGAGCCTTGAGCCACTGGGCCTTCTTGGCGGCCTCCGCCGCTTTCTCGGCTGCCTCCTGGGCCTGGCGCCGCTGCGCCAGGATCACGGCGGGGTCTTGTTCAAAGGCGAAGAGGTTCCGCGGCGGAAGCCCGGCCTCGTCGTCCCCGGCGTCCGCGGGGGGCGGAGCCGCCGGCCCTGGGCGGGAGAGGCCCTGCGCTCGCGCCACTGGAGCCGGCTGGGCCGTCTTTCCAGGTTCCCGGGCCTGCTTGCCATCCGCTGCCTGGTCCACCGGCAGAGAGATGCCCTCGAGGGAAAGGGAAGGTATGTCAGAAACCCGCTGCGCCTTGGGGATCGCACGGTGCGGCCGCGGTCCCATCCGCTCCCCCGTCTCTGGGTCCACGGTGCCGTTCGCGCCGAGGGCGCCCGAGCTGCACGACAACGCGAGGGTGAGGGCCCCGAGAGCGGCGAGGGCGATGACGAACCGTCTGGTCACGACTTGGCCTCCTTCGGCGGAAAGTCCTCCGGGGTCGCCACGAAGTAGGTGCTGATGGCCACGTTCACGCGGATTGTACCCGCCGACTGCGGGCTGGAGGAGAGTGACAGGGCATCCACGGTGAAGAAGAGGGGCGACTCCTGAAGGGCCTGGATGAGGGCCTTGATCTCCTGATACGGCCCCGTGAGGGGCAGAGTCATGCGGACTCGGATGTACCGGTGGGACCAGCCCTCCCTCTTGTCCGGCGAGGGGATGAACTCGTACCCGTAGGAAAAGTTGTTCAGTTGGAGATGGTGGGCGTCGATCAGGGATTTGAGGCCCGTCTGCAAATCCACGAAACGCTGCTGCCGCGTGCGGAAGACCTGCCCGGCCAGCTCGTCCATGACCTTCCGGTCGTTGCTCACGCGATTGACCGCGAGGGTGAGGGTCCGCTCCTTGTCCTCCAGCGTCTTCAGTTCCCGGCGGTTGGATTCGACCTGCTGCCTCGTGGCACGGGCGTAGTGATCCAGCCGGGAGACGGCCACCAAATAGACGGCCAGGTTCAGCGCCGCGAGGCCGGCGGCCACCGCCAGCAGGAGACCGAGCTTGCGCCGGATGATAACCTCGAGACTCATGGAGCCTCCCCCGGAAGGTAGGTGCAGCTGATCTGAAAGTGGACCCACGGGCTGGAGGCCTCCTTCTGCTCGGAGTGGAGCTGGGCCGCCGTGAAGCTCTTGTCGGTCATCAGGCTCTGTTCCAGCTTGAGCAGCTCCGAACGGGGGTTGGCGTCTCCCGTGAGGGCCACCCCGACCGTTCCGTCCGGATTGATCTGCGGTACGATGGTCGTGAACATAACCCCGTAAGGCTTGATGCGTTCCAGGTCGCTCAGGAAATGAATCCAGGAAAAACGCTTTTCCTTCAGGACCTCCGAGACAAACTTTGCCTCCGAGGCCACCGATGCGACGTCGGCTCCTTGCAGCGATTTTTCCTTCTCGGCGACGCTCGCGCGCAGGTGGGAAAGGCGTGCCTCCTGGTCCTTCAGGACGCCTCGCTGCGTGCGGTAGTCCCTCCCCAGGACAAAGAACGACCCGATGTTGAGCGCCGTCAGCAGGAGGGCGATCCCCCAGACCACGGTAAGGGCAACTCCCGGAACGGTCCTGTTGACGAACGGAGTTCCTGCGAGGTTGATGGTCAGCCGCCTCATCTCAATTCCTCTCCAGAAGCGCGTAGAGGGGCATCCACTGGGGCTCTCTTAAGGCACCGCTGCGCAGAGGCGGCAGGGCCGAGACCATGGTCTCGATGCGGGTGCCCTCGGCCTCGAGCTCTTCCAGCGGAAGGTCCACCCCCTCGGGGTACCGGTGGACCAGCACCTTCTCCAGTGGTCCGCCGCCCAGCTTGTCCTTGTAGTAGGCGAGGGTGAGGCGCACCTCCTGCTGGAGCCGTCCCTCCTCCGCTCCGTCGCCCGCGGCATCGGTCTCCTTGCAACGGAAGAAGAGGGGACGGCCGCCTTCGGTGAAGAGGAAGGAGAGGTAGGCGGGGGTCCGGTGTATGAGAAGGGCGTTCCCCTGGTCGGTCACCACGTCCCGGCTCCGCGCGAGGTTGAAGAGCTCCACGGAGGAGGCCCCCAGGTGGCCGAGCTGGCACCCCCCCCTCTGGAAGGCCGCCTCGAGAAGCCGCGCTGGCTCTTCGGGACAGAGCGCCACCCAGAGCGTGGTGCTGCCAGGGGTGCGCCGGATCACCTCGTAGCTCATCCGAAGGGACTCCACGGGGACGTTGAGGGACTTCCTCAGATTCCAGAAGATGACCTGCCGGCGCTCCTCCTCCTGCCGGGGGAACTCGCCCAGGCTCATGACCTGCATGCGGAAAAAGGAGTCGCCCAGGACCGCGCTGATCCGCTTGGGCTGTCCCAGCCTGGCCAGGAGTCCGCTCACCTTCGCCTCGAGCTCCTCGGCGGCGGGAAGGTACCCCTCCTCGGGCGAGGTGACGACCTCCTCGTGGCGGACGAGGGGGGTCGTCTCCTTGCGGTTGGAGGCCACCCTGAGAGCGCCCAGGAAGGGCGGGTCCAGGAGCATGGCCACGGGCGGCAGGGAGGGACTGAACCGCCGAAGGATGTCGTCGATCATCGGTGCGTCTCTTCCACGAAGGTCGGTCCAAGAGGGAGGCTCCGCCCCCCTCTTGGCGCTCCGCTCCCTCCGGTCGCTCCGCTGAACTCCCCGGGGAGAGGTCGGCGCTCCAGCCGAAGTGAATTCGGCTTCGCGCCATTGTCCGGAACCCGCGCCCGCCCCTGAGCGGCCACGGGCGGCAGGGAGGGACTGAACCGCCGAAGGATGTCGTCGATCATCGGTGCGTCTCTTCCACGAAGGTGACCTTGTTGATCTCCCGCAGGGTGGTCCGGCCCTTCAGGAGCTGCTTGACCGCCGATTCTCGCAGCGTCTCCATCCCCTCTTCGCGCGCGGCCTTCTTGATGTCGCTCGAGGGGCGGCGTTCCAGGATCAGCTCGCGAACCCGGTCCGAGAGGTCGAGGAGTTCGGAGATGGCCATGCGCCCCCGGAAGCCCGTACCGTTGCAGTCCAGACAGCCCTTGCCTTCGTAGAGTTCGGCCGATGCCGCGAGGTCCAGCGGGATCTTCGAATCCTCCAGCTCCTGGCGGCTGTAGGTCACCCGCTCCCTGCAACTGGGGCAGACCTTCCGCACCAGCCGCTGGGCCAGCACGCAGTTGAGCGCCGAGACAAAGTTATAGGGCTCGACCTTCATGTTCAGGAACCGGCCGAGCACGTCCACCACGTTGTTGGCGTGGACCGTCGTGAAGACGAGGTGGCCCGTGAGGGCGGACTGGATGGCGATGTTCGCCGTCTCCTCGTCGCGGATCTCGCCCACCATGATCTTGTCCGGATCGTGCCGGAGGATGGAGCGCAGGCCCCTGGCGAAGGTCAGTCCCTTCTTTTCGTTCACGGGGATCTGCGTGATTCCCCTGAGCTGGTACTCCACGGGGTCTTCGATGGTGATCATCTTGTAGTCCGAGGACTGGATCTCCGACAGGACTGCATAGAGCGTGGTGGTCTTGCCCGAGCCCGTGGGCCCAGTCACGAGCAGCATGCCGTAGGGCTCCGCCGCGTGGCGGCGGATGCGCTTCATGACCTCGGGCTCGAAGCCCAGCACCTCCAGGCTGAGGTTGCGGAACTCCTCGCTCGTGGACTCCTTGTCCAGAATGCGGATGACGCAGTCCTCGCCGTGGATGGTGGGGATGATGGAGACGCGGAAGTCCACCGTCTTGCCCTTGACCTTCAGCTTGAAGCGCCCGTCCTGCGGAATGCGCTTCTCCGCGATGTCGAGCTCCGCCATGACCTTGATTCGCGAGATGATGGTGGAGTGGAACCGCTTGTCGATCGGGTCCATGGCGGGATAGAGTACGCCGTCGATGCGGTACTTGATCATGACCTCGTTGTCGCGCGTCTCCACGTGGACGTCGCTGGCTCTCCGCTGGAGGGCGTTGAAGACGGTGTAGTCCACCAGCTTGATGATGGGGCTGGTGTCCGCGGAGAGCTTGTCGATGGAGATGACGTCCTCGCCCTCCTCCGAGTCCTCCCTCACGATCTGGATCCGGAAGTCCTCGCTGACCTCTTCGAGGACCCGCTGGCTGGATTCAGACTTCTTCAGGAGCTCCTGAATCTCGCTGCGGACGCCCACGTAGAGCCGGACCGGCCGCTTCAGGACCAGCTCCAGCTCGTCCACCATGGTGACGTCGGCGGGATCGGCCGCCACGATGGCTAGGGCGGCGCCCTCCTCCTGGTACGGAACGAAGCCGTAACGGGTCATCAGGTCCACGGGGATGGAGAGGAAAAGCTCCGGCGGGATCCGGAAATCCTTCAGCGACAGGAAGGGCAGACGCAGCGCCTCGGCAAGACGGCGCGCGTTCTTCTCTTCGTTGAGCAGCTCCCCCTCGGTGGGGAGGTTGGCGACGATCTCTCCGGGTGACGATGCCATCCTCAGCTCCAAGCCTGCGGGCGGAGGCGGGCCGCCCAGATCCGATCGGCGCGGGGCGCCCGGTGGACCCGCCTCGCCCCGCCGGCGCTGGGCGGCGTGCGCTCAGTCCCTCGTGCCCCGCTTCTCCAAAGCCTCGCCACCATTGCCTCCTACTGTCCTACGTAGTTGTACATGGTGAAGAGCGGCATGTAGACGGACAAGACAACGATGGCGATGATCACCGCCATGACCAGGAGCAGGGCCGGCTCGAGCAGCGCCACGAAACGCTCCACGGCGGTGGTGAGCTCCTCGTCGTAGAACTGACTCACCTGGTCGAGCATCTCCGCGAGCGCTCCCGTGGACTCGCCCACCTCGACCATCTCCACGGCCAGGGTGGTCATCATCCGGGTCCTCTCCATGCTCGACCACAGCGCCTGGCCCTCCAGCACCTCCTTCTTGACCTGCTTGAGCTCCACCTTGTAGAGCTCGTTGCCCATGGCGTCCGCCACCACTTCCAGGGCGGTCACCACCGGTATGCCTCCGGCCACGAGCGTGCCCAGGGTGCGGCACATCTGGGCGATGTTGTACCGGCGGATATTCTCCCCCAGGACCGGGAGCCTCATCCTCAGGGAGGCGAGCCTGAACCTGCCCTCCGGGCGCGAGGAGATCACCCTGAAGGCGAGCGGGACGGCCACGACGGCGGCCAGGAAGAAGGGCCAACCGTACTCGAACACGGTCGCGACGCTCAATACCACGCGGGTGAGCAGGGGAAGCGGGGCGCCGGTGCCCGTGAACAGCGTGGCGAACTTGGGGACGATGACGGTGAGCAGGAGGAAGATGAGGGCCACGGAGAGGCAGAGCAGGATGATCGGGTAGATCATGGCCGACAGGATCTTCTTGCGGATCGCCTGCATGGTCCGCAGATAGAAGAGGTAGCGCTGGATCACGGCCACCAGCTCTCCGGATCGCTCGCCCGCGGCCAGGGTGGCCGAGTAGATGGTAGGAAAGGCCTTGCCGCGGTTGGAGAAGGCCTCCGACAGGCTCGCCCCGGAACGGACCTCGTCCCTCACAAGCTCCAGGTTCTTCGCCAGATCGCCCTTCTTCCGCCTGCCCGATAGAAGATCGAGCGCCGTCAGCACCGGCAGCCCGGCCTTCAACAGCGCCGCGAACTCCTGGTTGAAGATGACGAAGTCCCGCATGGGGACCTTTCTCCGGCTCGGCCCCACCTGAGTGCCGAGATCGGCCCAGAAGCGCGCCGGTCGGACGCTGAAGACGTAGTAGCCCTTGTCCTGCAGGGAGGACTTGAGAGACTGCTCGCTGGCGGCCACGATCTCCTGGATCACCACCTCTCCGCCAGCGGTCCCCAGACGGCACTTGAACCTCGGCATCAACGCACCTCCGGGTTGGTCACGGAGGGAAGGAGCGTCGGCGTGACCTTGAGGCGGAGGGGCGGGTTGGCGGGCGAGGGATTGACGAGGAAGACGGTCATGTCGCCCTCGGGAAGCACGGCGGCGCCCTGGAGGACGGCCAGCGGGGGCTTGCCCTCCTGGAGCTTGTAGAGGTCAAGGTCGGCCAGCGCCAAGCGGCGCCGGCTGGGATCGTACCCCTGCGCCTTGGCATCGAGCCGGTAGGCCTTGCCCAGCGAGCACGAGCCGGACTGGCCTTCGAACAGGTCCATCACGCCGGTGTACGTTTCCAGGGGAGCGGCGTTCTGCGCCCACGCCGTCATGTCCACGAAGCCGGGGGTCTCCCGAAAAAAGCCGTGCTGGGCCGGAACGGGGAGCACCTCCAGCCGCGTGCCGAGGGCCAGGTGGCGGGCCGGCACGTCGAGTTCCCGGAGCAGGCTCCGGATGGCTTCCACGCGCGGGGCCTCGTCTTCCACGGTGATCTGATTGGCCGCGCCGTTCACCCAGATCTGTCCCTTGGGGCCCAGCTCCTCCGTAACGCGGGCCAGGACCGACCGCACGTCGCGGTGCTCCAGCGAATACCGCATGGTCTGCACCTGCTGGGCGAGGAGCAGGAGGGGAAGGGCGATGGCCGCGAGCCAGGCAAGGAGCGTCCGCCGTTTCATGTCTTCTCCTGTGACGGAATCACGAGGATTCCTTCGGCCGTGGCCAGAGCCACGCCGCTCTTCGGCTGAAACAGCGGCGCGGTGGCCGCCGGCACGTCCGCCCGAAGCATGGGCGCGTGGGACCTGGGTATGCGGTAGAGCCACAACCCGCCCGCCAGCAGGGCCACGAGGGCCACGGCGGCGGCGCGAGCGAGGATGGCCCGCCGCCGGTCGGCGCGCAGCCGGGAGGAGAGAGCCCGCATGAAGGGCTCCCATTCGGACGCTGACCTTCGGCTCCTTCTCAACTCCTCGATCTTCATAGCTCGATCCCCGCCGCCTGCAAGTAGCGCTGGACCTTCTTGCGCGCCTGCATGACCTGATTGCGCACCGTGCTCTCGGAAACGCCCAGGAGGGCCGCCACTTCCGGATACTCGAGGCCCTCCACGAGCTTCAGGACGAACGCTCCCCGCTCCTGAGGGGGAAGGGCCTGCATGGCCCTCGCCACCACCTCCTCGGCTTCGCGGAGCCCCACCTCCACATCGGGCCGCGCCGCGGCCGGCAACTCATCAAGAAACTCGCCGCCCTCGTGCGGCCTCCGGTTCTCCTCGCGGCGAAGGTAGTCGATGGCGCGGTTCACGCAGAACCTCCTCAGCCACGCCATGGGCTCGTCGGGAAGGCCGGTCTCAGGCACCCCCCAGAGGGCGGCGTAGGCGTCCTGGAGGATCTCTTCCGCCACCGCGTCCCTTCCCACCATGCGCCTCACCGTCCAGAAGAGGCTGTCCCGCGTCGCCTCGACCAACCGCGTAAAGGCCTCGTCCCTGCCCCGCCGCGCGCTACGCAGGAGGGCGGCCAAGATGGAGGCCGTCATTACCGCTCCTCATGGTATGACGGACGAGCCGCCGTTTTGTCTAGCTCGCCCGATAAGCACCGCATAACTCACGAGGGCGCCCAGGGCGCCCGCGGCCGCCGAGACCACGATGCTCCCCGCCACCAGCGGCCGGCCGAGAGATCCCCACCAGCCCGCTGGCGGAGCGTGGCCTTCCGGGAGCATCCATCGCCCGACGGCATACTCGGCCGCCAGGATGAAAGGGGCCGTGAAGGGCTGCCACACCAGGGTCCCGGCCAGCGCTGCGACGCGGTTGAGACGCAGTAGAAAGGCCGCCCCCAACACCAGAAGGGTCTGGAAGGGCGCCACCGGAAGCAACCCCACCCAGAGGCCGAGCCCGACCGCCAGGGCCGTCCTGCCGGGCGCGTCGCCAAGCCCCGCGAGGCGACGGAAGACCTCACGGAGCGAAGTGGTCATAGCCCGCATCCCCGATCGCCTCGCGGCGGCCATCGGGCATGACTAGCACGCGCTGGTCGCCCTCGGTGAGTCTGCCGACTCGGACCAGATCGAACCCGGCCCCGTCGAGCGCCCGCTCCCGTTCGGGCGGAACGGTGAACAGGAGGACCTGTTCCTCTCCGCCTTCGAGGGCTCTCTGGAACCGCTCTGCCTCTCCCAGGTGCGAGAGGAGGGGATCGACGGGCAGCGCATCCGCCCGAATCTCCGCGCCGCAAGCGCAGGCTTCGCAGATCCGGGACAGGTCTCGGGCCAGGCCGTCCGAAACGTCCATGCAGCAAGAGACCGCCCCGGTTTCTGCCAGAAAGAGGCCGAGCGGGATCTGATCGGGCGGGCGGTAAAATCGGTCCAGGAGCGCCCGCTCGGGATCGGCCGGACCGGCCAGCGGATCGAACACCTCCAGGCGAGAGCCGGCCTCAAACAGGCGGAGCGCCTCTGCAGGGCCGCCCAGAGGGCCCGACAGGTAGAGCAGGTCCCCCGGCCTCCCCCCAGAGCGGAGAAGGGGGCGCCGGCGCTGTTCGCCGATGACCGTCAGGCTCACGAAGAAGCCTCCCGGAGCCTGGGTCAGATCCCCGCCGCACAGCTCCACGCCGCGGCGGTCCGAGAGGAAGTGCAGCCCCCTGAGCACCCCCTCCACGAAGGCCTCGGGGTATCCCCTGGGAAAGCCCAGGGTCATGAGGAAGAAGCGGGGGAAGGCCCCCATGGCGGCCAGGTCCGACAGGTTGGCCGCCATGGCCTTGTAGCCCAGGGCCTCGGGCGGCGCCCAGTCACACCGGAAGTCCACCCCCTCGACGAGGACATCCGTGGAGAGGGTGTATCGGGCCGGCGGAAGGACGCAGCCGTCGTCCCCCAGGCCCACCTCGGCATCCTTGCGGTGCCACGTGGTCGACAGGAGCCGGATCCAGCCCGCCTCGTCTCGGAGCGGCGAGGTCACGAATCCTCTTCCTCACGAATCCCGTACTGTTCGATCTTTGCGTTCAGGGTATTGCGGTGCATGCCGAGCTTCTTGGCCGCCTTGCTTCGGTTGCCGTCGCAGGAGAGGAGCGTCCGCTGGATATACAGATGCTCGATCTCCGCCTGCGTCTCCTTCAGGGTGATCCCCATCCGGTACAGGCCGTCCACGAGCTCCTTGAGGTGTCCGTTCAGGCCCTTGTTATCGGCCAACGGATCTCCGAAAGGCAAGCGATCTGCCACCACCCCCCGCGCCTCCGCATAATCCCCGCCAGATGGGGTCCCGGTCAGGCCATCCCCTCGATCTGCTTCTCGTACTTCTTCGAGATGACCAGCATCTGGTCCTTGAGGGTCAGCTTCTTCTTCTTGACCTGTGCCACGTAGAGCTCCTCCTCGGAGCTCAGAAAGCCCTTCTTCGCCAGAGCGTCCAGTTCCTGTTCGTACTCCTGGTGCTTCTGATACAGGCGCCTGAATTCCTCGTCGTTCTTGGCCAGAAATTCGCGTACCTGCTGGGTCAATTGCATTGGGATTCCTCCCCTAGCGCATGGTCCTTAGTGGGGCCGCGTGAGGATGCGGTTCCAGCGGGTCTTCCCGAAGAAATGGAAGACCTTGTCGAAAAATCGCCGTGCCACCTGCCCTGGCGAGTTCTGCAAGTAGTCCAAATCCCCCTCTTTGAATGACCACCAGATCACCCAGGCCCTGCCCAGCACCATGTGCTCGTCCAGGGCCCCCCAGTATCGGCTGTCCTCGCTATTGGTCCGGTTGTCGCCCATCACGAAAAGGTGGCCTGCCGGTATGCGGTAAGGCCCGAACCTGCCCCTCCCCATGAGATCGATCCCCTCCTCGGCCTTGAGGCTGACCTCGACCCTGCCCGGGAGCACCTCCGTGGAGAAGGCGGCCGGATCCCTCAAGTAGTCAGGCAGGACGGGAATATCCGCCGCCGGCGGGAGGGCGGGTGGCGGAATGTAGGTGTCCTTGATGGAGGCCGGGAGCTTGGTATACCCCTCGATGAGGAGCCTACCGTTCACGAAGACGTGCTGGTCCACCACCTGCACGACGTCTCCGCCCTTGGCGATGACTCTCTTGATGAAGGGCACCTGCGGGTTTCCGGGGAACTTGAAGACGATGATGTTGCCCCGCTCGATGCTTCGAATGGGCAGCAGGTCCCTTTCCCACTTGAAGAGGGTGGGGCCATAGATGAAGGAGTTGACCAGGAGGCGGTCACCCACCAGGAGGGTGTTCTCCATGGAACCCGAGGGGATGTTGCTATTCTGGAAGACCCAGGTCCTGGCAAAGAGAACGAAGATCAGGACGATGCAGATGGTTTCCCAGTAATCGCGGAGCGTTCCCTTGGAAGGGGGGCCGGCCTCTTCCGCCGGCCTCTGATTTCGCTTGTCTTTAGCCGTCATGAACCATTCCTGTGGAGGTTGTCCAGTCCGTGAGACGCGCCGCCGCGTCTCCGACATCCGCGGCGATGATAGACCAGTTTAACAGATCTTGCTCCACGACACCCGTGTCGGCCATGGCCGAGATCAACTGCGCCCAGGGACGGCCCACCAGCACCAAGGGGCGCCGCGACAGGCCGCCCGCCTTGAAGTGGGCCCAGACCGTTACCACCTCCGATAGGGTCCCCGTTCGAGGGGCAAGGGCCGCGTAACCGTCGGCACGCTCGATGAGAACCTGCGTCCTTTCAAAGAGATTGTCCGTCCAGTGCAGCCGCGTCAGATAGGGGTTGGGGCTTCGGCCCTCAAAGGCCCTGCAGACGATCCCCTCCGCCTCGCCGCCCGCCTCCGTGGCACCCAGGCTGGCGGCCTCCATGACCCCGCCGTAGCCGCCGGTGATCACGACAACCCCCGCCCGGGCCAATAAACCGCCCATCTGCCGGGCCTGTTCATACTCCTGAGATCCTGCCTGAACATCGGCCCCGCCGAACACAGCAACCCGTCTCACCTGCCGCACGAATCCATCTTAGGACCGCCCCCTCACCGAGTCAACCCTCCCGCACGGAAGGGAGAGATTCGCCACAAAGCCACAAAGGATTGGGGGATGGATGCGGCCAGCGCCCCCTCCATCATCTGTCATCCGTCACCCCCCAGAGCTTGGCAAAGCCAAGCGGCTCCTGTACCATCTGTTACGGAGGCGCCCATGGCCGACCGAATCCTGGAAGGCTCCCTTCGCGCCATCAGCGCGCCGGACCTCTTGACCTTCATCAACATGATCAAGAAGACCGGCATCCTCTCGCTGCGGCAGGGAGAGAGGACCCGCCGGGTTTACTGGGAGCACGGGGACATGATCTTCGCCAGCTCCTCCGACCCCGATGAATCCCTGGGCAGCTTCCTGGTCCGGCACGGCAAGATCACGCAGGAGCAGAACATGAAGTCGGGCCTCCTGGTGGAGCCCGGCAAGCGCCAGGGTAAGGTGCTCGTCCAGATGGGCGTCCTCACGCCCAAGGAGCTCTGGTGGGCCGTAAAGAACCAGGTTCTAGAGATCATCTACTCCACCTTCGCCCTCCGGGATGGCTATTTCACCTTCGAGGAATCGGAGGAGCCCCACGAGGAGAAGATCAAACTCTCCACCTCCACGACCAACATCATCATGGAGGGGATCCGCCGCCTGGATGAATGGCCCATGATCAAGGAGCTCATCCCCAACGACCGGCTGGTCCCTGAGCTCGCGCCCGTGGAGCAGCAGGACAAGGGGGTCCGCTTCCTCGAGGGCGAGAAGGCGGTCCTCGCCCTCATCGACGGCCGCAGGACAATCCGCGAGATCATTCACCGCTCCGCCCTGGACGAGTTCGAGACCCTGCGGGTCATCGTCTCCCTGGTCAGAGCGCGCTACGCCGTGCTTCCCGAGGCGCCCCTCCCGTCTCACGGAGAGGAGGTGGAGGACGCGCTCGCCATCCAGGAGCTGATCTTCTCCTACAACCAGATCTTCTCCAGAATCCTCTCCAGCCTGGCCGGCTCCCTGTCCAGAGAGGACCTGGAGGCGCTGGCCCAGAGCTGCCTGGAAACGGCCAACAGCAGCATCCTCGAAGGGCTCCGATTCGAAGCCTCGGGCCGGCTGGATCCCAAAGTGCTCACGGCCAACGTGGCCGACCACCACGTGGATAGGCGGTTGGCGGACCTGGACGGGGGACTCTCGACGGTCCTCTCATTCCTGCTCTTCGAAGCGAGCAAACACCTCTCGCCCGAGGAAAAGAGCGCCATCTACCGGATGGTGGAGGAGCGGGTCTCGCCGGCCGCGTCGTGACCTCCTCCTCGCCCCTTCGGGCGGGCCGGGGACACCGGCGCCCCGTGCTCCCGACGTCACGCGCCCGGGATCTCCTCCAGGCCTTCCGACTCGGATACCGGAGCGGCGGCCACCGAAGGCTCCTCGTCTTTTCCCGCAGGCATTGGCGCTACCCCGACCGTAGCCGGCGCCAGGAAGACGCGCGTGTAGAGCACTTGAGCGCGCGCTTCGCCCACCCGGAGGTAGGCCGCGAAGAGGAATCCCCCCTGAAGCAGGGCCGCCGTGGCGAACCAACGGCTCGTCGTGCCATACCCGGGGCTCAGCGTGAAGACGGCGAGGATCATGGCCCCGGCGCGCACGAGGTTGAGGAGCCAGGTCATGAGATTCACCGGGACGAACCGCCGGAAGGTAAACGCCACGCTTCGCATGAAGCAGCGCGCCACCCCCTCACCGCCGCCGGTCAGGACCCACCGAGCCTGTGAGAAGCCGAGCGAATTCCTGAAGAGGTTCACCACGATCAGCGCCGACCACAGCGTGATCCAGAAGAGGTGCCACGGTTTGGCGGGGTCCATGGCGTCGCGGAGGCCGTGCCACGCCGCGGCGAAGAAGAGTCCGACGCCGAGGCTCACGACGGCCCAGAGAAGGAGGTTGAGGAGCAGCAGGGCGGCGAAGGGCAGGACGTTGGCCGCCGAACCGCGCCAGAATGCCCGCCAGCTCCCGCTTCCCTCCACGGCCTGCGCGTAGACCCCGGAGGTGAGGACCAGGCCCACGACGACCGCGAGGAGGATCATGTACGGCAGCAGTGCGGCGGCGGCCGACCAGAAGGCTGGCTGATGCAAACCGGTGTTGAACAGCAGGTCAATCCCGCTCCCATGCAGCAGAGCCCTGGAGGCGGGCGCCCCGTCGAACAGAGTGTGGAATCCGCTCCGGACGGGGTTGAGGAAGATGGTGGCCAGGAGGAATCCAGAGCCCCAGATCAGGAGGGTGCCCATCAGCTTCCCCTTGCCGCGAAAGAGACCGTTGCCGACGGACCGCGCCCACTCCATGGTTGATCTCCTCAGAGAATGTTGAACAGCATGGCCACGAGGGACTGGTAGAGGAGCCGGAACCGCGTGGTCATGCACCGGGCCACCGCGCCGTCACCTTGGTCCACCCAGCCATTGTTGAGCCGATTCAGATCCAGCGGGACCAGGTCCTTCGGATCGGCCACGACGCGGACCACCTTGGGCCCCGAGAAGGTCCAGGTGGTGTACCGGCCTTCGCCGTTCCACCGCTCCGTGCGCGTGGTACCGTCGGAAAACTGAATGGCCACCTCCACCGGCAAGACCAGACTGCCGCGGCGCTCCACCACCACCGTCGAGTCGTAGCTCTCCTTGAATGGCGTCTTGGCGGCTCCCTTGTGCCCCTGGTTCTTCTCCTTTTTCTTTTCCGCGCCGTAGAGCACCGGAGCAGCCCCCGACAGGTCGTAGCCTGCGGGGGAGGAGCGCGGCACGTTCCGCACCCGGACCACCCGGAAATCCACCGTTCCCGTGCCATAGAGCATGGGTTCAAGCAGGGGCGAGAGGTCCTGCCCGGCGGCCTGCGAGACGATCCGGATGAAGTCGCGTGTGTCCGGATGGGTGAACTTGACCTGCATGAAGAAGGCGCGCATGGCCTCGTCCATCTTCTTCCGGCCGAGCAGGTTCTCGAGGGTCTTGAGGACGAGGGCCGACTTGTCGTAGGTGATGACGTCGTAGGAGCTGCTGGAGAAATACTTCCAGGCGTCCAACACGATGGGGTCCATGTCCGGCAGGGTGAGGTAAGCCATGCGCTCCTGCGCCTCCTCGCCGAGGCTCCACCCCCAGAGGTCGTCCACGAAGGATTTTTCTGGGCCGTACCACTGGTCCATGATCCGCGCTTCGTAATAGGAGTTGATGCCCTCGTCGAGCCAGGCGCGCTCAAACTCGTTGTCGGCCTCCATGCCGTACCAGTACTGGTGGCCGAACTCGTGCACCACGGTCACCTCGGGTATGAGGATGCGCTTTCCCATGAAGGGGCTCGCGCCGGCCGTGATGAAGGTGGGGTACTCCATGCCCCCTGCGCCCATGCCGTTCATCGGGGGGTCGACGACGGTGATCTCCGGGTAGGGGTACTTCCAGATCCACTCGGCGTAGTCCTTCAGGTCCTGCTTCACGGCGGCGAAGTAGCGAGGGATGCTCGCCCGGTTGCCCGGCTGCATGAGGACCCGGATCTGGACGCCCATGTAGGTTTCGCTCCGATCCACGAAGTCGGGCTGGGCCGCCCAGGCGAAGTCGTGCACGTCCTCAGCGTGGAAGGAGAGGGTCTTCTGCGCCCCCTGGCGCACCTCCTGCCACAGGACCCCCGTGGCACCCACGACGTACTGGACGGGCACGGTGATGGAGACGTCGTAGACACCGAAGTCCGAGAAGAACTCCGTGTTCGCGTGGTACTCGTGGCAGTTCCAGCCCTTGGCCCCCTGGAAGACCCCCAGCTTGGGGAACCACTGGCCGACCATGTTGAAGGTGCCGGCATACCCGGAGCGCGCGAAGACGCGCGGGAGCTGGTCCTCGAAACGGACCTCGAAGAGGGCCTCGCCGCCGGGCGGGACGGGCGCTGGCAGGACCACGCGCATGACCGTGTGGTCCTCTCGGGGGAAGAGCTGTGCGAGCGGCGTTCGGGTCCCGTCCGCGCCCACCAGGGCGATGGATCGCACCACGCAGTAACCCCAGTGTCCTGAAACGAAGGTGTCACCCCGAAGCTGTCCGCCCGACTCCGTCATGAAGACCGTGTGGTCGTTAGCGAAGGCGTTCAGATAGAGGTGGAACCAGGCATCCGCGGCGGGCGCGTCGGTGATGTTGCGCCACTGGATCCGCTCCTCCCCACGCAGCGTGTGCTTGCCTGCATCCAGGGTCACCTGGATGGCATAGTTGGCGTCGCGCGGAGACATGGGCGCCGAGAAGAGGACCGGCGGACTCTGGGCGGCGGCTGAAACGGCGAGGAAAGCAAGGAGAAACGCCAGGCATACTCTACGCATGGAGCGGACCTCCCATTCTCGGGCGCATGGGAGGCACGGCGGGCAGGAATCCCCCCTCGGCCCGGGCTCGACGCGGGGCATCGGACGACGACCGCCCGGCTTCGTCCCCATTCTACGCAAATTCCGCGATGGAAACGCGAGTGCCTCCGGCTACGGCTCGGGTTCACGGGAGAAAGGCGTTATCTCCTGGACGGGGAGGGCCATGGCCTTGCCCCCCCGAACCGCGAGCTAAGCCCGACGGTTCGGGAGATTGCCCTACGGGGCCCCGCCCCACGGGCAAAGCCCGATGGGGCCCCACCTCTCCCTCGGCGCCCTCTTCGCCTTCGGCTCGATGGCCCCCAATCCCTCAGTGGGTGTGACCCCCTTTCCCAGCGTGCGTCATCTGTCGCGCCTTCCACGGCTATTCCCCTCCTCCATCGCGGGATTGGGCTTTTACGCAAACAGAGGCTCCAAGGTTCCATTTTTCTTCCGCAGACAGGGCAGGGTCTCGGCCAGAACCACCGAGGGCACGTCGAAGCGCACGCGGTAGGCCAGCACCTCCACGCCCGCCTTCGCCGCTGCCGCCAGGGCCCGGGCGTAGGCGGGGTCCTTCTCGTGGGCGGCCCTAAAAAAGGAGCCGCCCTCACGGTTCACGACGAAAAGCATGACGGAGCGGCCTCCCTCCCGGACGACGCAGCGCAGTTCGCGCAGGTGTTTGAGGCCTCGCTCCGTGACCGCGTCGGGGAAGCCGATTCCTCCGTCGGGCGTGGGCCACGTGGTGTTCTTCACCTCCACGTAGCAGGGCGGCAGGCCGGGGCCTTCCAGCAGGAAATCCACCCGGCTGCGCTTGCCGTAGGGGACTTCGCGACGGACGGTTTCGTAGCCCTCCAGTTCGGGGACCAGGCTCCGGCGAAGGGCGTCGTGGACGATGTGGTTGGTGCGGTGCGTGTTGATCCCCACCCAACCTCCCGGCAGGCGGATCCACTCGGCGGTGAAGGCGAGCCGCCTGGAGGGGTTCGAGGCCCTGGTCAGGAGGACGGGAGCCCCCTCGGCCAGACACCCCTCCATGCTTCCCGAGTTGGGACAGTGCACCGTGAGGAGCGAGCCGTCCGCCAGGCGTACGTCCATCAGGAAACGCTTGTAGCGCCTGACGAAGGCGGCCTCGACCAGGGGTTCCGTCACGACCATGGGGGACTCCAGCCGACAGCATAGCCGGAGAGGGGCCGCCGCGAAAGCCGAATGTGCCGACTCTCCGTGAGGGAGCGGGGATGAAAGAGCGCCAGCCCGCGGGAGGCCACTCGTTACTCGGCACTCGCTGCTCGCTGCTCATCCTGCCACCGACCATCGTCCACCGGCCGTGGACCTTCAACCATCTTCCGCCTTACGCCTTTCCACTTCCGCCTTTCTTGGTGTCTTGGTGCCTTGGTGGTGCGATTCTCTTTTCGAATTGCGCTTTCCGAATTCCCCATTCCGACTTATCCTACCTTACATGCCGAAGGAGTGGGCCGGACGGCCCGTCTACGCGGTCTCGGAAATCGTCAGGCTGCTGGCCTCCGAGCTGGAGCAGGCCTTTCCCGACCTGTGGGTGGAGGGCGAGGTCACGAGCTTCAAGAGGGCCGCCTCGGGCCACTGCTACTTCACGCTGAAGGACGAGTCGGCCTCCCTCAAGGCCGTCCTCTTCCGCGCCCACGCCCTCCGCGTGCCCTTCTCGATGGAGAACGGTCTGAAGATCTTGGCGCGGGGACGGCTCTCCCTCTACGAAGGCTCGGGGGATCTCCAGCTCTACGTGACGGCCGTCGAGCCCTCGGGGCTAGGTGCGCTCCAGATGGCCTTCGAACAAGCCAAGCGGAGGCTGATGGCGGACGGCGTTACGGATCCCGCGCGCAAGCGGCCTCTGCCTCCCTTTCCCGCCCGCGTGGGCGTGGTCACATCGCTGGAGGGGGCCGCCCTCCGGGATTTCCTCTCGGTGCTCCGCAGGAGAAGAGCGGCCTTCGAGGTGGTGGTTGCCCCGGCCCTGGTGCAGGGCGCGGGGGCGCCCGAGAGCCTGAGGAGGGCCCTCGCCAGAGTCGCTCGCCGGCCCGGCATGGAGGTCGTGGTCCTCACCAGGGGAGGCGGCTCCATGGAGGACCTCTGGGCGTTTAACGACGAGGCGCTAGCCAGGGAAGTGGCGGGCTGCCCAGTCCCGGTGATCTCAGCCGTCGGGCACGAGGTGGATACGGTGCTCACCGACCTCACCGCGGACCTCCGAGCGCCGACGCCGTCCGTGGCGGCTGAGCTGCTGACCTCGATGGGGGAGTCGGCGCTCCAGCGCGCGGGGGGGGCCGAGCGGAGGCTTTTCGATCTCACCCTCGCCCGCTTGGCCTCTTGCAGGCAGAGGCTGGCCGCCAGTCGGCCCGATCGTCTCCAGGGGTCCCTCGTGAAGGCCCTGGAGCGCGCCCAGGAGCGCAGCGACAGGGCGGTGGACGCGGCGGCGCGGGCGGTCTCGGCCAAGCTGGCCCAGGGTGCCCACAGGCTGGAACTCTGCCGGCGGACGCTCTCCCCCGAGACCATCCGGCGCACGCTGGCGGCCTTCGCCACCGGGCACGAGGAGGCGCGGCGAAGGATGCGGACCGCCGTGGCGGGGGGGCTGGAACGGCGGAGGGAGCGGTTCGGCGGTCTGACGCGCACGCTCAATTCGCTGAGCCCCCTCAACACGCTCGGCCGCGGCTACGCCGCCGCCTTTCTGCAAGGGGGGCGGTCCCTCACGAGCAGCGCGCAGGCTCCCCCGGGCACCCGAGTATCCCTGGCGCTCCGCGACGGCGGATTGGACTGCGCCGTACTCTCCCACCGGGCATCGGCCCTGCCCGAAGTCCTGAGGACGCGACCGGTCCCGGCCGTTGACTCCTCGGCAGGAACGGCCGTAACATCGGGCTTTGAGGAGAAACCCGATGAGCGACAAGAAGGCGGACAAACCCCAGGGCTTTGAGCTCAAAATCCAGGTGGACGAGAAGGTCGCCGAGGGCACCTACGTGAACTTTCTCTCGGTCTTTCACAACCAGGCGGAGTTCGTCATGGACTTCGGCCGCATGATCCCGGGCAAGCCCGAGGTGAAAGTTCTCTCCCGGCTCATGACCAACCCCATCGCCCTCAAGCAGATCGTCAGGACGCTGGCGGAGAATCTGGAGCGGTACGAGAAGGCCTTCGGTCCCATCCCGGTGGAACCTCCCATGCCCGTTCCCAAGGGGCTCATTCAGTGAAGCTGGGCTGGTTCGGCGCCCTGATGATCCTGCTCGTGGGCGCGGTCATCGGCACCCTGCTGGGCCAGGTCGTGGGCATGCTTCTTCCAGGGGGAGCGGCGCACAACCTCTTCTTCAAGGGCGTCTCCATCGGCCTGAAGGAGCCGCTGCACCTGGATCTCTCGGTGTTGCAGGTCATCTTCGGCATCACCCTCTCGGTGAATCCCCTGACGCTGGTGGGGCTGCTGCTGGCCATCTACCTCGTCGTGAAATTCTGGAAGTGAGCCTCTTCGTGTTCGAACCCTCAAGCGCATCCCCCACGGCCCTCCCAGGCGGACACCCACGGACTTTCGAGCGGGGGCCTGGAGCCGACGGGCCGCCAGGAGCGCCGGCATGGTGATGGACGTGGTTCTCGCCTCCCGAAGCCCGCGCCGGACGGACCTTCTCGACCTCTTAGGCGTGCCCCACCGGGCCGTGCCCTCCGGCATTTCCGAGGAGCCCATGCCGGGAGAAGGTGCCGAGGCGCAGGTGGTCCGCCTCGCACGCCGCAAGGCGGAGCACGTGGCCTCCCTGGAACCTGGGGCGGACTTGGTCATCGGCGCCGACACGCTCGTCGTCCTGGACGGGAGCGCCATGGGACAGCCCTGCGACGAGGGTGAGGCGGCCGGAATGCTGCGGAGGCTCTCCGGCCGGACCCACACGGTCCTCACGGGTATGTGTCTGCTGCGTGCCGGCGAGCGGGCCGAGGGGGTCAGCAGCACCGGGGTGACCTTTCATCCGTTGTCGGAGGCGGAGATCGCCTGGTACGTGGGGACCGGGGAGCCCATGGACAAGGCGGGGGCCTACGCGGCGCAAGGGATCGGCGCGGTCTTCCTCCGGCGGATCGAGGGCTCCTTCCACAACGTCGTGGGCTTGCCTCTCGATCTGTTCTACCGGCTGTTGCCCCAGATGCGGATGAGTCTTAGGGACCTTCTCTGAGGAGCCCCGCCTCACGACCCTCGAACCGCCAGGCGCACGGCCTCCACGAGCCGGTCGAAGGCGAAGGGCTTCCCGAACACCTTCACCACTCCCAGCTCCTTCAACTGCCGGTTATCCGGCAGGTTGAAGGCGGCGGAGATCAGGATCGCCGGAACGGGCGGGCCCCCGGCGGCGAGGTGGCGAAGCATGGCCAATCCGTCCATGCGGGGCATCATGGTGTCCGTGATGATGCAGTCGGGAGCTTCGCTCAGGACCGAGGCGAGCCCTTGGCTTCCGTCCTCTGCCTCGCGCACCTCGAAGCCCTCGTTTTCCAGGAGAGCGCGGAACATCCTCCGGAGGTGGGCGTCATCCTCTACGATCAGGACCCGCTTCACGGCCTCACCGGCACAAAGCACTCCAGCCTCCAGAGGCCGCTTCGCCAGCAGAGCTCCAGGCTCCCTCCGAAGGGCTTGAGCAGCGCCTCCAGGTAAGGAAGGCCCGGATCCAGCCAAGCCTCCATGGGTCTCGCGGAGGGCCAGTACACCTTGTGGAAAAGCCGCTCCTCGTCCAGAAGGTCCGCGTCGCCCTCCAGGCTGTAGCGGCTTAGGATGAGCCCCGGCGCCTCCTCCAGCTCCCACCTCGGAACCGCCTTGGAGGCTGCGAGCAGCGTGATCGCCGCACCGATGAGCCCCGCGGTAAGGGATTCCTGGGACACACTCAGGAGGGCCTTCCCCAGGTGCTCGTCGGGAGGATCCACGGGAAGCCTCTCTTCCTCGATCCGCTCCCGAATCCCCTTTCCCAGCGTGCTGGCCGGCCAGGGCTCCACGGGGCCGGCCTCCCGTCCGTCGAGGAGCTCCCGCGTGCGCCAGTACCAGCCGAGCATGCGCTCAAGGGTCCGGATGCTGTGGGAGAGAACCTCCATGGCGTCGGCCGACCGGGGATCGCTGCCGACCACCATCTTGAGAAGGTAGTGGGCCCCCTGAAGGTTGGTCAGGGGCGTGGCCAGGTCGTGCTCGAAGAAGAGCCGTTCGTCCTCTGGTCTCACGCGTGCCCCCGGAACAGGCTCGGATCGATATCGAGCTTCTTGAGCCGCTCGTATACGCTCTTCCTGCTCAGCCCCGCGTCCGTGGCCACCTGGCGGATGTTGCCCCGCCGGCGCTCCAGCGCCTGGAGAAAGTAGGAGCGAAGGAACTCCGCGTGCGCGGTGGACAGATCCGTCGGCCCGTCGGGCTTGGGCCGGGAGGCCTCCGGGCCCAGGTGGACCACGTCCTCCGGCGTGATCACATCCGCCCTGCACAGCACGAGGGCCCGGCGAATGGTGTTCTCCAGCTCGCGCACGTTTCCCGGCCAGTCGTGCTGCACGAGCCGGTACTGGGCCTCCGGGGAGATACTCTTGACCGACGGATTGATGGCCGGCGCGTGGCTGCGGATGAAGTGGTCGATCAGGAGCGGGATGTCCTCTCTCCTCTCCCGAAGGGGCGGGATTTGGATGGTCACCACGCTCAGGCGGTAGTAGAGATCCTCCCTGAAGCGGCCCCCGGCCACCTCCTGGTCGAGCTTGCGGTTCGTGGCCACGAGGATGCGCACATCGAAGGTGGAGGCCTGATTGCTGCCCAGCCGGCGGATCTGGCCGTCCTGCAAGGCCCTGAGAAGCTTCATCTGGATGGTGAGGGGGGCATCCGCGACCTCGTCCAGGAAGAGGGTTCCGCCGTGGGCCTCCTCGAATAGCCCCTTCCGGGAGTTCGTCGCCCCCGTGAAGGCACCCTTCTGGTACCCGAAGAGCTCGCTCTCGAGCAGGGTCTCCGGCACCGCGGCGCAGTTGATGGGAACAAAGGGGTGGGAGCTCCGCGGGCTGAGGTTGTGGATGGCCCGCGCCACCAGCTCCTTGCCGGTGCCGCTCTCCCCCAGCATGACGACCGGCACGTCCCTGCGCGCGACCAGGCCCACCATCTGGAGGACGCGCTGCATCTGGGGACTCTCTCCGATCAGATCCGGCGAGCGGACGCTGCGGGCGAGCCTCTCCTTGAGGACGCTCACCTCCTGCCGAAGGGCGAACTGCTCCAGCGCCTTGGTCACTTTGACGTTCAGCTCGCCGGGGATCACCGGTTTGTTGATGTAGTCGAAGGCTCCGGCCCTCATGGCTTGCACCGCCGTCTCGATGGAGGCGAAGGCCGTGACGATCATGACCACGATCTCGGGATTTCGGCGCTTGATCTCCTTCGTGAGTTCGACGCCGTTGGTGTTGGGCATCATGAGGTCGGTCAGGACGAGGTGGACCGGCTCGCGCTCCAGGATCTCCAGCGTCTCCTTGGCGCTCTGCGCCAGGCGGAGCTGATAGCCCCTGTGCTCCAGGAATTTGGAGAGAAGCCGCAAGGCATCTGGATCGTCATCGGTCAGGATGAGCGTGGGTCTCTCCAGCATGGTCTCCCCTATGCGCAGGGTCATTCTAGACCGAGGGAGCGCCGATGCACAAGGCCGACACCCCGACCGATCCGGCGGATGATGCGCGCGGAGGTGCCAGGAAGCGGTGGGAAGCTCGGGATCCGCACCCCGTTAAGGGCGGCAGGGAGGTCAGGGCCCGAACCCAGGCCCCTCCTTGGGGATCTCCTCCAGGAGAACCACGGCGTGGCAGGCCACCGCCAGGCCGGCACCGATGTCCCCCAGTCCCTCCGTCGTCTTGGCCTTGATGTTCACGCATTTGGGATGGAGGTTGAGGTGGCGCGCCACGCTGTCCCGGAGGGCGTCACGGTAGGGGGAGAGCTTGGGCTCCTGCGCGATCACCGTCACGTCGGCGTTCACCGGGGTGAAGCCCGCCCGGTTCACCTTCTCCAGCACCTGGTCGCACAGGACGCTGCTGTCGGCGTCCTTCCACCGGGCGTCCGTATCCGGGAAGTGGAGCCCTATGTCGCCGAACCCCGCCGCACCCAGCAGGGCGTCCATGAGGGCGTGCAGAAGCACGTCCCCATCCGAATGGCCGAGCGAGCCCCGGCTGTGGGGAATGGTGAGCCCCCCGAGCCTGAAGGGCCGTCCGGCCACCAAACGATGCAGGTCCCATCCGTGCCCTACGCGCATCCCTTGCCCTCCAGAATGGATTCCGCCAGAGCCACGTCCTCGGGGTAGGTCACCTTGATGTTCCAGGAGTAGCCCCGCACCCAAACCACATCCCCGCCGAAGTGACGCACGAAGGAGGCGTCGTCGGTGCCGTGGAACCCCTCCGCGAGCCCACGGGCGTAGGCCTCCAGGACCGTGGCGAAGGGGAAGGCCTGGGGCGTGTACGCGCGAACGAGCCTGCTGCGATCCACGGCCTCCTGCGCCATCTGCCCGTCCACCTGCCACAGCGTGTCCACGGCGGGCGCGCCCAGAAAGGCTCCGTCGTGACCCGGGAGCGCCGCCAGTAGGGCCTGCACGTCCTCCTCCGCCACCAGGGGGCGGGCCGCGTCGTGGATCAATACCACCTCGGGCGCGTCCTCCTCCAGGACCCGGAGGGCCGCCAGGGCTGATTCGGGCCGGGTCGGCCCCCCCGGCACCCACCCCTTGTAGCAGCGTCGCGGGTAAGGCAGGAGGGCCCGGTCCAGGAGCGGGCCCACGGTGTCGGCGATGGCCACGACGACGGAGGAGACCTCGGGGATCGCCTCGAACACGCGGAGGCTGTAGTGGATCATGGGGTGTCCGAGGATCGGAGTCAGCGGCTTGGGCGCCGCGCCTCCCAGGCGGGTTCCCATTCCTCCCGCCAGGACCGCGACACCGAGCCGCCTGGGAGGATGCACCTCACACCTCCATGATGTCCGCCTCCTTGCGGGTGACGGACCGGCTGATCTCCTCGATGTGCATATCGTGCAGGTGCTGGATCTTTTCAAACGACTGGTCGCGGTCGTCCTCGGAGATGGCCTTGGCCTTCTCCTCCTTTTCCACCTGCCCCCTCCCCTCGTGGCGGATGTGGCGGATGGCCACCTTCCCTTTCTCCCCCACCTCGCGGGCCCTCTTACAGAGGTCCTTCCTGCGTTCTTCGGTGAGGGCCGGGATGGGAATGCGGATCACGCGGCCGTCGCTGGATGGGTTGAGACCGATGTTGGCCTCCAAAATCGCGCGCTCGATGGCCGGGATCTGTTTCGGCTCCCAAGGCTGAACCATGATCATGCGGGGTTCCGGCACGGAGAGGGTGGCCACCTGGTTGAGCGGCGCTTTGGACCCGTAGTAGTCCACCTTCACGGGCTCCAGAATGCTCAGATTGGCCTTTCCGGTCCGAAGCAGCGACAGCTCGTGCTGGGTCGCCTCGACGGAAGCTTTCATCTTCTCTTCCACTTCCCTGAGGATGTCCTTGAGCATGCGTCACCTCCGCTGGTCTGTCCACGGGCCGCTCGGCGGCCCTTCCTCCCCTCCCTCACTGCACGATGGAGCCGATGGGGGCGCCTTCTACGATCCTTCGGATGTTGCCCTCCTCGAAGAGGTCGAAGACCCTGATCGGGATCCGGTTCTCCATGCAGAGGCTGATGGCCGTGGCATCCATCACCTTCAACCCCATCTCCAGCGCCTTCAGGTAGGTCAGGCTCTCATAGCGCTGGGCCGAAGGATCCTTCTTGGGATCGGCCGAGTACACTCCATCCACCTTGGTGGCCTTGAGGAGGAGCTCCGCCTTGATCTCGGTGGCCCGCAGCGCGGCGGCGGAGTCGGTGGTGAAGTAGGGGCTTCCCGTGCCGGCGGCGAAGATCACGACCCTGCCCTTTTCGAGGTGGCGAATCGCGCGGCGCCTGATGTAGGGCTCGGCCAGCGCGTGCATGGCGATGGCCGTCATGAGGCGTGTGCTCACGCCCCTCTGCTCCAAGGCATCCTGGAGGGCCAGTCCGTTGATGACCGTGGCGAGCATCCCCATGGAGTCGGCTGTCACGCGATCCAGCCCCTGCTCCTGCGCCTGGATTCCGCGAAAGATGTTTCCGCCTCCCACCACGAGGGCTATGCTGACTCCCATGCCGTGGATCTCCTGGATCTCGGAGGCCACGGTGGAGACGGCATCGGGGTTGATGCCGTATGGCACCGAGCCCATCAGGGCCTCGCCGGAGATTTTCAGGAGTATGCGCTTGTAGACGGCTCCCGCCATGGTCGTCGACCTCCTCGCCATCTTACAAGGACGCCGGATAAAACTAAAGGGCGGCCCGCGGCCGCCCTTCGACTGTCCCGGTTAGGGGGCGTCGCACCCGGAGGGCTTGAGCCCCTCCCCGAGCACGTAGCGCGTGAAGCGCCTCACCCGAATCTTGTCGCCGGCCACGGAGGCAAGATGCTTCTGGACGCTGATCGAGGGGTCCTTGATGAAGGGCTGCTCCAGGAGGCAGCTCTCCTCGTAGAACTTGTTCATCTTGCCCTCAACGATCTTATCCACGATGTTGGCGGGCTTGCCCTGGGCCAGTACCTGGGCCCGGTAGATCTCGCGTTCGCCCGCGAGCACCTCCGGGGTGACCTGGTCGCGCCCCACGAACTTCGGCACCGACGCGGCCACCTGCATGCAGAGATCCTTGACGATCTGGGAGTACTCCTCGCCATTCGTCATGCCGGCGTCCGAGCACGAGGCCTCCATGAGCACGCCGATCTTGCTGCCGGGGTGGATGTAGGCGGCCACGGTCCCTTCCGCGGTCTGGTAGCGGTCGAAACGGCGCACCTGGATGTTCTCGCCGAGCTTGGCCACCTTGGCCACGATGGCGTCCTTCACCTTCTGCGCCGTGTCCGCGTGGAACGGCTGCTCCAGCAAGGCCTCGGGCGAAGAGGGGGCGCCCTCCACCACCTGGCGGGCCAGGCTGGCCACCAGGGATTGGAAGTCGTCGGTCTTGGCGACGAAGTCCGTCTCGCAGTTCACCTCGATGAGCACGCCCACCTTGGCGTTCCCGGCCACATGGGCGAACACCAAGCCCTCCGAGGCGGCCCGCATGGCCTTCTTTTCGGCCGTCGCGACACCCTTCTTGCGAAGGACCTTGACGGCCTCGTCGAGGTTACCCCCCGACTCCTCCAGGGCGCGCTTGCAGTCCATCATACCGACGCCCGTCTTCTCTCTCAATTCCTGAACGAGCTTGGGGGAAATAGCCATGGGGATCACTCCTTCGCTTCGCCCGCGGGGCGGGACAGAGCCGCCTTGCGGGACGGGGCGCGGCGGATCTTCCTATCGGGGGTTTCCTTCTTGTCGTGGGCCTTGCCGCGCTTGGCATCGGGGACGGCCTCCTCGTCCACGATCTCGCCCGTGTCGCGGCCGATCTTGTCGGCCATAGCCTGGGACTCGGCCTTGGCCTCCTGCTGGGCCTGGTAGATGCCCTTCCCCTCCTCCACCGCCTCGGCGATCTTCGAGGCGAAGAGCTGGATGGCGCGGACCGCGTCGTCGTTGGCGGGGATCGGGAAGTCGGCCTCGTCAGGGTCGCAGTTGGTGTCCACCATGGCCACCACGGGGATGCCCAGCTTCCGCGCCTCCCGGATGCAGTTCTTCTCCCGCTTCAGGTCCACCACGAAGAGCGCCGCGGGAAGGCGGCTCATCTCCATGATGCCCGAGAGCATGGTCTCCAGCTTCTCCTTCTCCTTAGAGAGGAGGAGCTTCTCCTTCTTGGTGAGGTTCTCGAAGGCGGAGTCGCTCTCCATGCGGGAGAGGTCCTTGAGGCGCTGAACCCGCGTCATGATGGTGCGGAAGTTCGTGAGGGTGCCGCCCAGCCACCGCTCCGTGACGCACGGCATGTTGACCCTGGCCGCGGCTTCGCGGATGGCCTCCTGCGCCTGGCGCTTGGTCCCGACGAAGAGGACCTTGCCGCCCCGGGCGGCCACATCGGTCACGAAGCCGGAGGCCTGCTTGAACTCGCGCAGGGTGTGCTGCAGGTCGATGATGTGGATGCCGTTTCGCTGACCGAAGATGTAACGCTTCATCTTGGGGTTCCACTTCCGGGTGAGGTGGCCGAAGTGGACGCCGGATTCAAGCAGTTCTTTCATGGTAACATTAGCCAAGGTACCCTCCTTCTGGCTGCCGCAGACGGGGCGGAAAGCCTTATGGCCAGGCGGCCCACCGTGGGCGCCTTGCCCGCCCCTTGCCTGTCCGCGGGATGACGGGACCGCGTTCGAACCGGGAGCCCGACCCTCCCCGGACCGATGCAGGGCCACAGCCCTCCGCGATCCAGGACGGCCGGGACGGCCCACCAACGGCGGGGGCCCTCCCGGTGAAGGTTAACGCTTGCTGAACTGGAACCGTTTGCGCGCCTTGGGGTGGCCGTACTTCTTGCGCTCCACCTCGCGCGCGTCGCGGGTCAGCATGCCCGCGGCCTTCAGCTTGCCCCTGAGCTCCTGGTTGTACTCCAGGAGGGCACGGCTGATGCCGTGGCGGACCGCACCCGCCTGCCCCGAGGACCCGCCGCCCTGAACGTTCACGAAGATGTCGAACTTGTCCAGCGTGCTGGTCATGACCAGCGGGCTCTGGATGAGCATCCGGTGGAGGGGGTTCGGAAAGTAGTTCTCGAACTCCCGCTTGTTCACCGAAATGGTGCCCTTCCCCGGCCGCAGGTAGACGCGAGCCACCGAGGTCTTGCGCCTTCCGGTTCCCTGGTATTGGATCACGCTCATGCCTCAGACTCCTGCTTTCAGCTCAATTTCACTGGGAAGGGCTCAGGCTTCTGGGCCTGATGGGGGTGATGATCCCCGGCGTAGACCTTCATCTTCCGTATCAGACGGTCCCCGATGCGGTTCTTGGGCAGCATGCCCCTCACGGCCTTTTCGATGAGGCGGGTGGGTTGCTTGGCCATGAGGTCTCTGGCCGCCGTCTCCTTCAAGCCTCCGGGGTACATCGAGTGGTGCCGGTAGATCTTGTCGGTCCACTTGGCACCCGTCAGCCGCACCTTCTCGGCATTCACCACCACGACGAAGTCGCCCGTCTGGACGTGGGGCGTATAGCAGGTCTTGTGCTTGCCCATGAGGACGCGGGCCACCTCGGTCGCCAGCCTGCCCAGGGTCTTTCCGTCGGCATCCACCAAGAACCAGTTCCGCGGAATCTCCCCATTCTTTGGAAAATACGTGCTCATCTGAACTCTCCTCAACTCGAACGCCTGGGCGGGCCATACGGCCGCGCAATTATTGAGTTTACGATAAAAGGCTTCCACTGTCAAGGCTTTCGAGGAAGAGGGAATTGGGAATGCGAATTGAAGAGAGTAAACCAGAGAGACACGGAGGCACAGAGGATTGGGGATTGGGGATTGGGGATTGAGGAAAAGATCCTTCCCCGGCCCCCCACCCTCCACCCATTGATACGAACGCTCCCCGGGAGATGCCGAAAGAAACCGGCAGGCGAACCTGTGGTCCTTTCCTGTCCCCTGTCCCTTGTCCCCTATCCCCTACCCGCACGGGCCGCTCATGTTATCATGGGGCGCGTTTTGGAGGTTGAATGGAGTCGAGACTGTTCGCCCGCATTTGGTTTTTGCTCCCCCTGCTCCTCTCCCTTTCCCTTCCACTTCTGGCCCAGTCCCCGCCGCGCGACGCGCCCGTCCTCCCCTTCTCGGAGGTCCGGGCCGGCCTCGAGGGCACCGGCTTCACCGTCTTCCACGGGGAGACGGTCTCACCCTTCCGGGTCCATATCCTCGGGACGGTGGACCAGGGCGCGGCCATGACGCGCATGATCGTCTGCCGCCTGGACGGAGACGACCTGATCAAAACCGGTGTCCTGGCCGCCATGAGCGGCAGCCCCGTGTACGTCGAAGGGAAATTCCTGGGCGCCGTGGCCTACGCGTGGCCCTTCTCCAAGGAACCTCTCTGCGGCGTCACGCCCGCCCAGGACCTGCTGGAAGTGAAAACCACGGCCCAGAAAGCGACCGCCAGCGTGGGGGCCGGCCCGATGGAATCGCTCTCGGGCTTCCTGGCCGCTCTCGAAGGCGCCCAGGGCGGAGGCGCCGCGGAGCCGCTGGCCGCCGAGGGCTCTGTGCGCCGACTGCTGGACCAGCTTCAGGAGCGGGGGTTCACGTGGTCCGTCTCAGCCCGCGGGGGCTTCGGCACGGGCGGGGATGGGAAGGCGCCGTCCGCCCCCTCCCGGCCACCCGGGCCCGGAGGCATGATCGCCGTCCAGCTGGTATCCGGCGACGTCCAGTACTCCGCCTTCGGCACCGTCTCGTGGGTGAAGGGAGATGAGTTCCTGGCCTTTGGCCACCCCTTCCTCAACCTGGGCAGTGTCGAGATGCCGGTGGTGGCGGCCCGAGTGGTCACTCCGGTGCCGAGCCTCCAGGCCGGCTTCAAGCTCTCCACCCCCCTCGGACCCGTCGGCGTCGTGACTCAGGACAGGAAGACCGGCATCTTTGGCCGGTTCGGTGGGAGTGCCCACACCCTGCCCGTCGAGGTCACCATCCAGGGGTCCGGCGGAGGCGACCGGCACTACCACTTCGAGCTGATGCGCCACCCCCTCCTCACTCCGGCGCTCCTCACGGGCGCCCTGAATTCGCTGTGGAACTCCGCGGAGGGCCAGGCCGGTGTCCGGACCATCCTCGTGAGAGGGCTGACCCTGGAGCTTTCGGACGGCTCGTCCCTGCGGCTCAAAGACCAGGCCTTCGCGGGGCCCACCTACTCGCTGGATGCCTTCAACTACCTCTCCGCGCTCCTGGGCCTGCTCAGCGGCAACCCTTACGGCGAGGTCCACCTGAAGGGAATCCGTATGACCCTTGAGAAGATGGCCGACAACCGCTCGGCCACCGTGGAGACCGCCTGGCTGGACCGGGACGTGGTGGCGGCGGGTGAACCCCTCGGTCTGTCGGTCCGGCTGCAGCCCTTTCAGAGACCCAGCCGGGTGATCCGGCTTTCGATTCCCACGGCCGGGCTTCCGGCGGGCCCCATCACCCTCTGGGTGGGCGGCTCCTTCGCCGTGGAGCAGAAGATGGCCGGCTCCCTCGCCGAGGTACCCCACTCCGCGAAGGATCTCCTCAAGAGGCTCGCGGATCTTCCCTCCGACCAATACCTGCGGGTGGCCCTGGCGGCGCGCGAACCGGGGCTCCTGCTCCAGCACAGGCGGGTGGGCGGGCTCCCGCCCTCGATGGCCGCACTGCTCTCCGCGCAGCCCACCGCGAACGCCTCCCCTCCCGAGGCCGCGAGCCTGCTCTGGGAGGATGCCGTACCCGCGGACTCGGTTCCCGATGGAATGGTGGAGCTCGCCTTCACCGTGAAGGAGACCGGCGATGAAGCAAAATAAAAAAGCCGTTCCGTGGATCGTGCTGACCGTGCTATCCCTCTTCGCCGCCGCCGGCGCCGGCGCCACCCAAACCAAGATCTTGCTCTCCTCGGCCCAGGACCTCTGGCGGGGATACCCCGACGGCGTGCGCGTGAGCCCGAGCGGCAGCTTCGCCCAGGGACCGGCCTTCGGGCCTTCGGTGGACCTGCCCGGATTGCCCCTCTGCGCCGTTCGCGCGGGGGGAACGCTCTGGGTCGGCACCGCTCCGAGCGGCGACCTGCTGCGCGTGGACGCCGGAGGCAAGGGCCCGACCGTGGCCCACCACTTTGGCGAGCCGCTCGTCACAGCCCTCGCGCTTCTGCCCACAGGCGAGCTGTTGGTGGGAACCTCGACGCCGGCAAAGGTCTACCGGTTCGACCCGGCCACGGGAAAGTGCACCCAGATGGCCGCGCTGAAGGCCGAATACGTGTGGGCGCTCCTGCCCCGGCCCGAAGGCATCCTGGCCGCCACGGGGAAACCGGGCCGGGTCTTCAGGATCCCCCAAAAGGGGGAGCCGGAGCTCGTGCTCGACGCCTCGGCGGACCACGTGCGGTGTCTGGTGCCATGGGAGGGCGCCGTCTGGGCCGGCACCAGCGGACCGGCCTCCCTCTTCCGCATGGAGGGGGGCAAGGCCTTCCTGGCCTTCGGCCTGGACCAGGAAGAGGTGGCCGCCATGGTCGTCCGCGGCGGCGACCTCTTCGTAGGCGCCAACGACAAGGCGGGCCAACCCGCGGCGGGCGGCGAGAAGGCGGGCAGCGCCAAGCCTTCCGGGAACTCCACCGTGTACGTGTTGTCGGAGGGCAAGCCTCCCACGCCCGTGGAGCGCTTCCAGACTCCCGTTCTCTGCGCCGCCTCCTCCGGAGGCGAGGGCTATCTGGGGCTGGCGGACGGCCGTCTGATGGTGACCGACGGGCAGGACGTCGCGCTGCTCGCGCACTGGGGGGATGCCCAGGTAACGGCCCTGGCCGGGGGCGATGGCCCGCCCGTCGTGCTGACGGGGAATCCCAACGCCTTCCTGAGGCCCTCCACCGGCGCGGGCGAGACGTACACCTCGCCCGTAGCCGACCTCGGCGGCCCTTCCATCTTCGGTGTTGTTTCGCTCATGGGCTCGGGCGCCCAGGTGAAGGTGCGCGCGGGGAACACCCCCAAACCCGGGCCCTTCTGGAGTGGTTGGGTCTCCTCCGAGCGCTCCGGCTCCCTTCCGCTGGCCCGCTACGCCCAGTGGAAGATCGAACTGACGGGAGGCAGCACGGTGCGAGGGGTCTCCCTGGCCTACCGCAACGCCAACCGCGCGCCGGTCTTCGTCTCCGCCCAGGTCAACCCGCCCGGCGAGATCTTCGTGCGCTCCCCGAGCCAGCTCGGGGACCGGCTGGTGCGGGAGATCCACGACGAGGACAGGATGTTTCCAAGCCTCGCCCTCGCGCCCGGCCAGGACAACCCTCCGCAGAAGTACTTCCTTCAGGGCTTCCGGATGATTACCTGGAAGGTGGAGGATCACGACGGGGACGCGGTGGAGATGAAGGTGGAGTTCAGGCCCGAAGGCGGAGCCTCCTGGTACACGCTGGCCCGGCACGTGAAGGACTCCTACTACGACTTCGACGCCCGCGGTCTTCCCGACGGGCTGTACCGAATCCGGCTGACGGCCGACGACGACCTGTCCAACCCGGAGGGGCAGGGTCTGAGCACGGTCCTCGATCTGCCCGATTTTCGCGTGGACAACACCCCTCCCCTCATCGAGCTCAAGCCGGATGGAGCAGGCAGGCTCTCGGTGCACGTCACGGACAACACCGCCGTCGAGGCCGTCCGCGCCAGCGTGGACGGGAAGAGCTGGCAGACGCTCGAAGCCGTCGCAGGGGAAGAGGGGAGCCGGTCGAGAAGCTACGTCGTGACCTATCCTCCGTCGGGCCAGCACTGGATCGCGGTCCAGGCAGTCGATCCCTTCCGGAACGAGGCCACGGCCTCCTGGTTGTCGGGCCCCTGACGGAGCAGTGCGCGAGTTCGTTCGACGGAGCCTGACGGCGGAAGGTTCCGCCGCCCATCGCTAGGAGGACGACGTGACCCTTCTCAGGAGGGGGACCTAGTTCATCGGCCGGTACACCGGCGAATCCGAGGGCGGCAGGCTGAAGGCGGGCGCCACGCCACCCCCCGAGGGCAGGAGTTATGCCCCCGACAAGCTCGTGGACGTGCTGCACATCAAGCTCGATCTCTCCTTCGATCTAGCTGACAAGGTCGTGCACGGCACCGCGACCCATATCATCTCCCCCCTCAGCGACGGCCTCGATCACCTCGTGCTCGACTGCGTGGAGCTCACGGTGGAGGGGGTGACCGACGGCAAGGGCAGGGCGCTACCCTTCGACTGCGACGGGGAGAAGCTCAGGGTCGCCTTTCCGAAGCCGCTGGAGGCCGGCCACCCCGCCGAGGTCTGCGTGCGCTACCATGGCACCCCCCGCTCGGGCCTTTATTTCACGGGCCCCTCCGAGGCCTGCCCCGATACGGCCGTGCAGGTGTGGAGCCAGGGGTAGGACGAGGACAGCCGCCACTGGTTCCCCTGCTTCGACTACCCCAACGAGAAGGCCACCTCCGAAACCCTCGTGACGGTGCCCGAGAGCTGGACCGTCGTGGGTAACGGCGCTCTGGTGGGCGTGACGAGCGACCGCATGAGAAGGACCAAGACCTGGCACCACCGCATGGAGGTGCCTCACGTCAGCTACCTCATCTCCATCGCCTGCGGCGAGTTCGCCAAGATCGAGGACACCTGGCGCGGGACTCCCGTCCAGTACTTCGTCAAGCCGGGGAAAGAGAAGCAGGCCAGGCGCGCCTTCTCCCTGACGCCGGACATGCTCGACCACTTCTCCGAGACCTTCGGCTACGCCTACCCCTACCCCAAATACAGCCAGGTGGTGGTGGAGGATTTCATCTTCGGCGGCATGGAGAACATCAGCGCCACCACGCTCATTGACCGGTGCCTCATGGACGAGCGCGCGGCCCTCGACTACGAGCCGCAGGACCTGGTCAGCCACGAGCTGGCCCGCCAGTGGTTCGGGGACCTGGTCACGTGCAAGGACTGGTCCCACGCCTGGCTGAACGAGGGCTTCGCCACCTTCTCCGAGGTGGTCTACCGCGAACACTGGCGCGGAGAAGAGGACGCGGGTTACCACCGTCTTCAGCAGATGCAGAGCTACTTCGAGCGCGACCGCTCCGAGAGGAGGCCCATCGTCACGAAGGCCTACACGCTGCCCATGGAGCTCTTCGACCAGCACATCTACGAGAAGGGGGGCCTCGTCCTCCACATGCTCCGTCACGCGCTCGGCGACGGGCCCTTCTGGCAGAGCGTCCAGGCTTACCTGCACGAGTTCGCCGGCCGGAACGTTCAGACCGAGGACCTCATCGGGGTCATCAATCGGGTGACGGGAAAGAACATGGAGTGGTTCTTCGACCAGTGGGTGTTCGGCGCGGGCTTCCCCGAATTCGAGGTGGCCTACGCCTGGGACGAGAAGCGGAAGACGGCCACCCTCACGGTGGACCAGAAGCAGAAGGTGGACGAGAAGACGCCCGTGTTCCGTTCGCCCGTGACGGTCCGCTTCCACGGACGCAGGACCGTCGAGGAGCGGATAGAGGTCCGCCAGGCCCACCAGATCTTCAGCTTCCGGCTCGAGGAGAAGCCCGCCTTCGCGAGCTTCGATCCGGGCTTTCACATCCTCAAGAAGCTCACGTTCAAGAAGCCCCAGGAGATGCTGAAGACCCAGCTCGTCAAGGATCCCGACTGGTTCGGGCGCGTCGAAGCCGCCCAGTCCATCTGCAGGGAGGGGAGCCGCGAAGCGCTGGAGGCCGTCGGCTATGCGCTCCAGCGCGACCCCTTCTGGGGCGCGCGCGTGGAGACGGCCGCCGCCCTCGGCGCCACGCGCCAAACCTTGGCCTTCGACGCATTGGAGAAAGCGGTCCGGAAGGAGAGCCACCTGGACGTGATCCGTGCGGGGGCGCTCTCGGGGCTGATGCGCCTGAGGGATGATCGGGCGTGGCCCCTGCTCAGGGCCTGCGCCGCGCCCGGAGGCCGGCCCCAGGGACGCATAGCCGCCATGCGGGCCATGGCCGCCATGGCCCGCGGAAGGGAGCCCCAGCGCTTCGACGTGCGCCAGGAGCTGGAACGCTACCTTTACGACGCCAACTTCTTTGCCAAGTTCGGGGCCATGATTGCCCTCGAACTCCTCGACGAGCCCGCCGCCGCCACCGAGCTGGAGAGGATCGGCCAGCGCGAGGTGGACGGGCGCATCCGCATGAACGCCCGGGACATCGCCAGAGCGCTTCGCGAGGGCAAGAGCAAGGGCGAGGAGATCGTCAGGCTCAGGGGCGATCTGGAGAAGCTGCGCGAGGAAAGGCGCACCCTGGAAGACCGCGTGGCCAAGCTCGAAGCCCTCGCCGCGCCCAGGCGGCCGAGCAAGCGCGCCCGCCGCGGAGCCGCATCGAAGGGCACGCCGAGGCGCTGACGAGAAGAAGCGGCGAGAGCGCAGCCCGAAGGAGACGAGGAGTTCTCTCGATCTTCACGACCCCTGGCGTCGAAGGGATCATCGCGCTCTGGAGAGCGCTCCTACGGCCGCTGGTTGGCGGCCGGCGGCACCGGACAGGGCGAATCGCCCCGGTAGTAGGGGGTCTCGAAGAACCGACTCTCCAGAACGTCGAGGAAGCGGCCCGCCTTGCCGGTCCTCTGGCAGCAGAAGAAGAGGCTCACCGCAAAGCCTGGCAACAGGTGGGCGAGCGGTCCGGCGAGGTATTTGGGGAAAGGGTAGAAGTTGGATCCCCCCACCTCGACCACGCGGAAGTAGCCGTCCGCCTCAATGAAGCGCCGGAACCCCGGCTTCGTGAAGCCGCGCACGTGGGGTCCCAGCACGTCGATGGGGCTCGGCTGCATCCCCAGGCCCAGCATGAGGCGGCTGTGGAGCGAGGCCAGATTGGGAACCCCAACGATGAAGAGGCCCCCCGGCTTCAAAACCCGGGACACCTCCGAGGCGATCCAGAAGATCTCCTTGGTGTGCTCCAGCACCTGGTTCGCCAGAACCACGTCCAGGAAGGCCGCCTCGAAGGGAAAGGCGCTGCGTTCAACGTCCGCCTGGCGCACCTCCACGCCCAAGGCCCTCGCCGCTTCCACGTGGGGCGGATGGCTCTCCAGACCGAAGAGCCTCGCGTGACGATGGCCCAAAGACTTCGCCACGTTCAGGAGATCGGCTCCCGTTCCCAGGCCGATGTCGAGGATGTTCAGCTCTCCCTCGCCGGTGTCTTGCGCGTGGCGGCGAGCCATGCCCGCGATCACCTCGCGTCCGTAGTTCAGCTCCACCGTTCGCGCCTTGAGCCTGGCCAAGAATGCCCGCATCCTCGCAGCCTTTCGTGGCCCATTGTAAAGGATGCACCGCCTCGGCGGGAGGGAGGATCGCGGCGGAGGATCGCGGCGGCCCCTTCCCCAGGGGATCACCGCCGGAGGGAGAGCACGGCCAGGTAGAGAACGCAGAAGGAGAGCAGGAGCCCCGCGATGGCCACGGCAAGGGCTAGCCACAGCCTGCGCACGGGATGGCGCGGGTCGCCTCCTGCCGATTGGGGAAATCGCGAGTAGCCGCACACCGGGCACGTCAGCGTGAAGATCGGTGAAGAGGCGCCGCAGATCGGGCAGGCCCCCCGAGGCACCTCCGGCCCGGCGCCCCCCGCGCCATCATGCGGGGCGGTCATTCTGCCTCCACCGTGCGATCCTTCCCCTCGCTCTCCCGCTTCGCCCACGCCGTGACCTTGCGCGCCGCGGCCTTCCCCACCGCCCGGATGAGCTGCTCCTCGGTGGCCTCCTTGACGGCGGCGGTGGTGAGGAAGGCCCTCAGCAGTTTCTTCGCGGTCATAGGGCCGATCCCGGGAACGCCGAGCAGCGGCGAGGCCATCCGTGCTTTCGAACGGCGGCGACGATGCGCGGCGATGGCGAAACGGTGGGCCTCGTCCCGGATCTGCTGGAGAAGATGGAGTGCGGGCGACGCCTTGGGAAGAACGACGGGGGCCGGGTCGTGGGGCCGGAAGAGCCACTCCTCGCGCTTGGCCAGTCCCGCCATGGGCGGGGGGTTCGGCAGAAGCCGGAGCAGCGCGGCGTGGGCCGCGTTGACCTGGCCGGGGCCGCCGTCGATGAGCACCAGGTCCGGGAGTTCGCCGCCCTCCTCCAGGAGGCGTACATAGCGGCGCCCCACGACCTCGGCCATGGAGGCGAAATCGTCGATCCCCTCCACCGACTTGATGTTGAAGTGGCGGTAATCGGACTTCTGCATTCTCCCCTCCTCCCAGACCACGCAGGAGGCCACCGTGGCCTCGCCGTGGCTGTGGGAGATGTCGAAGCACTCGATGCGCCTCGGCGGTCCCTCCAAGCCCAGGCTTTCCGCGATGGGGTCAAGAACGGCGGTGGGGGCCACGTGGGCGTCGAATTCCAGCCTCGCGTTCTCCACGAGCGTGGCTATGAGCGCCGCCCTCTCGCCCCGCTGCGGCCTCTGCACCCGGACCTTCCTCCCTTTGCGTTCGGAGAGGAACCGCTCGAGCAGGGGCAGGTCCTGGAACTCGTGGGAGACCACGACCCCATCCGGCAGCACCGAGACGTTCCCGTAGAGGCGGGTGAGCACGGCAGCCAGCAGATCCTCGCCTGAAAGCTCCACCTGGTCGAAGTGCCAGCGGCGCCGGTCCACCACCTTGCCGTCCACCACGACGAAGCCGTGGATCACCCAGGCCTCGCCTCCCCCGTAGAGGGCGAAATACTCCCAGTGCCCCTCGCCGGGTCTGGCCACCGCTTGACGGCCGCCCAGGAACTCCGCGGCCCGCTCGAGGTCCCGATAGTGCGCGGCTTGCTCGTAGTCCTGGCGCTGCGCAGCGCTCAGCATGCGATGGTGGAGCTCCTTGCGCAGGTCGGCCGTCCGCCCCTCCAAGAAGAGCCTGGCCTCCTCCACGACGGCCGCGTATTGGTCGGGCGGCACCCTCCCTTTGATGCAGGGGGCATAGCACTGTCCCATCTCGTAGTAGAGGCAGGGACGGAGCCGGGAGCCGTCGAGCGGGTCCTTGCAGGTGACCACGCGGAAGTGCTCCTGGAGGATCCGCAGATTCTTCTTGGCCTGCCAGCCGGGCACGAAGGGCCCGTAGTAGAGCGCGCCGTCCTTCTCGGGCCGGCGCGTGAAGACCGCCTTGGGGTAACGGTCCTTCACCGTCAGCTTGACGTAGGGATAGGTCTTGTCGTCCTTGAGGAGCGTGTTGAAGCGGGGTTTGAACTGCTTGATCAGGTTGTTTTCGAGGAGGAAGGCCTCCCACTCGCTCGCCGTGACGATGAACTCGAGGTCCACCGCCTGCTGCCTCAGGCGGCGTATTTTGTGGGGCACCTCGGACTGGAAGTAGCTGGATACCCGCGCCCGAAGGTTCTTCGCTTTGCCCACGTAAAGCGGCCGCTTCTTTGCGTCCCGAAAAATATAGCATCCGGGCCGCGAGGGCGGAGGCTGAGGCGGATGATCCAGCATTCGTCACCTGTTCCGGCCCGCGGGGACATCGCGGAGCGATCGGCGCACCGCGAAAAAACGGCCCGCTCGGGGCCGCCTTTTTTCAAGAAACGGAGGTGGCCCGCCGTGAGGCGACGGGCCACCACATGGGCCTACCGATTACTTCTTGTCAGCGGGCTTCTTGGCCACGGCCTTCTTCGCGGTGGTCTTCTTGGCGGCGGCCTTGCTTGCCGTCTTCTTCGGGGCCGCCTTGGTGGTCGTCTTCTTGACGGCGGTCTTCTTGGCGGCCGGTTTCGCCGCGGCCTTGGTGACCTTCTTGGCCGCGGGCTTCTTGGCCGCGGCTTTCTTCACAGCGGGTTTCTTCGCCGCGGGCTTCTTGGCCGCAGGCTTGGGGGTCGCCGTCTTGGTCTTGGCTTTCTCCACCATTACGTCCTCCTTATACAAGAACCACCACCACTCGCCCGACACCGTCCAGGATGTACCATACCTGGTGCTTGTACTAATATAAGCCCAATCTTTTCCGGAGTCAAGAGGTTGTGTTGAATGATTGTGCAGTACAATAGATGGTGGCTGAAACCGGTGAAACAAGAGTGCGGCTCATCTCTGGAATGCCCTCGGGCAAGCGCTTAGCTGGCGGAGGGTCGGCGGCCCAGCCGGTTCTCGGTACCGGCCAGGATGCGAAGGATGTTGCTTCGATGCTTCACCACGATGAACAGCGCGAGACCGGCAACGATCCAAAACGGCCAAGGGTTTTCCCTCACCCAGCTCGTCCCGCTCATGGCCCAGAGCAGCAGCGGGAAGGAGGTGGCCGCGAGCACCGACCCCAGGGAGACCATCCGTGTCGCGAGCACGGTGACGACAAATAGGGGTGCGCAGGCGGCCAGCACGAGAGGATGGACGGCGATCATCATGCCCGCGGTGGTCCCCACGCCCTTGCCTCCCCGGAAGCCGGCGAAGACGGGATAGACGTGCCCCACGACGGCGGCGGCACCGGCGACCGTCATGGCCACCACCGGCTCGGGAGACGCACCACCGAAGGAGAGGCGCGAGATCACCGCGGCAGCCAGCCAGCCCTTGCCCACATCCACCAGCGCCACCAAGAGGGCCGCCTTCCAGCCCACCACGCGCAGCACGTTGGTGCCGCCCGCGTTGCCGCTCCCGTGCTGGCGGATGTCGATGCCCTTCACCAAGCGGGACACCAGGATGCTCGTGGGGAAGGAGCCGGCCAAGTAGGAGAGGAGTATGGCCGGCAGGAGGGGCAGGAGCGATCCGTTCAAGCGAGCCCCAGGACGGCGATGGCCGCCGCACCCGGCCCCGAGTGCGTGCCGAGGACCGGCGTTGCCTCCACCACCGGCACGTCGGCGACGCCGGCCAGAGCCCTGATGCGCTCGGCGTAGTAGCGCGCCACCTCGGGAGCGTCCATGTGGGCGACGGCCACCCGGAAACGCTTGTACCGGCTCCACTCCGCGCGGGCGAGGGCCACCACCTTCGCCTCCACTCGACGGTTGCCGAAGGCCGCGCCCGCGGAAAAGATCTTGCCCTCGGCGTTGAAGGAGACCACCGGCTTGATGCCCAGCATCTTGGCCAGGAGGTTCTTTCCCGCGCTCACACGGCCGCCGCGGTGGGCGAAGTCCAGACTCCTGAGCGATACGAAGAGGCGGACCCGCGTCTTCAGCTCTTCGAGCCTCTCCGCGATGGCCGTCCCGCTCTCGCCGGCCTCCGCCATGTCCAAGGCCTCCCTCACGAGCAGACCCTCCGCCACGGAGACGGAGCGGCTGTCCACCACGTGGACCGCCGCGCCCTTAAACTGCGCAGCGGCCGTTCGCGCCGCCTCGAAGGTCCCGCTGACCGCACCGGAGAGGCAGACCACCACGATCTCCCGGCCTTGGCGCGCCGCCAGTTCGTATCCCTGCAGGAAATCGTTCACGGTGGGTTGGCTGGTCTTGGGGTGTTGGGGCGAGGTTCGGCAGCGGTCGAGGAATCCCGAGGGGCTCATCTCGATCCTGTCCAGGAACACCTCCTCCCCGAAGATCACCTTGAGCGGTACCACGGTGATCGACTCTCTGGCGAGGAGCTCCGGCGGCAGATCGCAGGCCGAGTCCGTTACCACAGCCACGCCCATGGGAGCGGAGACGGCCTGGACGTGCTGGGCCTGCATGTCGTCGCACTTCCTTCGGAGGATGACGCCGAAACGCCCGGCCACCTCGTAGAGCCGGCTGGGTTCGTTAGTGTGAAGGTGAATCTTCACGACGCTGTCGCCCATGACCACCACGAGCGAATCACCGAGCGATTGGAGTTCGGACTCGAGCAGCGAGCGCTGGACGGGCATGGGAGTCCGCACGACGCACTCCGTGCAGTAGCGATAGGTGAGGAGCTGAGGTCGTTCTCCGTACAGGAGGCGCACGTGGGGTACGAGCTTTTCCCTCTCGTCCGGCGCCACCGGGACGGCTGAGGCCCTAATGTTGCCCGTCTCAACATATTCGGTGATCCCCTCCAGCAGATTGATGAAGCCCGCCGCACCCGCATCCACGACGCCGTGGTCCTTGAGCACCTGGAGCTGGTCGGGAGTTCTCTTCAGCGATTCCTTCGCCTTTGCCAGGGCGCCCTTCAACAGATCAACGAAGTCTTCCGACTCCATCCAGCGGGACTCGATGTGGTCGCACCAGTCCTTGATCACCGTCAGGATGGTTCCCTCCCGAGGCCTCGCCAGGGCGGCGTACGCGGAGTGCTTGGCCCGCTCGGCCGCCTGGGCGAACTCCATGGTGGTGATGCGCGCCTTGCCCCTCAAGCCGTCGGAAAGCCCCTTGAGGAATTGCGCGAGGATGGCGCCGGAATTCCCCTGCGAGCCGAGAATGGCGTGGTCGGCCATGTCCCGGCTCGTCAGTTCGATGGCCCTGTCGAGTTGCTGCTTCAGCCCCTCGGCCGCCGAGCGCATGGTGAGGGACATGTTGGTCCCCGTGTCCGCATCGGGAACGGGATAAACGTTGATCTCATTGAGGTGCTCTCGCTGCTGGTGCAACCATTCGATGCCCGCCAGGACCGCGCGGCGGAAGCGCCGGCCATCCAGGTAGCGAATTTGAACGCGGCCGCGCCCGCCGGCGGGGGCCGCGCCATCTCTGCGGCTCATGGCGCTCCTCCCCTGGAGTCAGGGGATAATCCTAGCCCAATGGGCCGCGAGCGCCAAGCGGGCCACGCGGAGTTAGCCCCGCACGCGGCGATCACGCCGAGCAGGGCGGCGATGCCGTAAAAAAGATTGGCGGCCCGAGAGAGCCTTCCCATGCCAGCCACCACCTGGCTTGGCGCTGCAACCCCGGAACCCCTTGAAGTCGATCTGAGAATAGCGTGCGCCCCCAGGCGTCACAAACGGGATGAAGGACGAACCATGACGGTTCGGCCGCAGAGGGGCCCAGCCGACGGAGAGCTGAAAAGGCGCGCCTCGGTCAGCCAGCGCATCAACCTCTGGAGAAGCCTCCGCCAGGCCGCGCACTCTTCTCCACCCTCCACCCTCCACCCACTGCCGTCTGGCTTGAGCCTCCCACCACTTTACGGTAAGCTCTTTTGGTGCCGACCTTTGAGAAGGGGGATGCATGAGCGCACAGGACCCGTCCACCAAGAACTCCACGCAGCTGCCCGAGAATGCCTACCGGGAGCTCAAGCCCGGCGAGGAGTACGTACCTCTCATCAGCGCCCAATCCGGCGTCCCGGAGGTCACAGCCCGATCCATTACCTTCGGCCTCTTCATGACCATCGTCTTCTCCGCGGCCGCGGCCTACATCGCCCTCAAGCTCGGCCAGGGCATCGAGACGGCCATCCCCATCTCCATCCTCGCCATCGGCTTTTCCGCCATGGTGGCGCGCAAGAGCATCATGATCGAGAACGTGAACATCCTGGCCATCGGGGCTACCTCGGGCATCGTGGTGGGCGGGTCGGTCTTCACCATGCCGGCCATTTACATCCTCGGGCTGAAGGGCGGCTTCTTCCAGATCTTCATCGTGCCCTTCCTGGGCGCCGTGCTGGGCGTGCTCTTCCTCATCCCCTTCCGCCGCTACTTCACCCACGAGATGCACGGCAAACTCCCCTTCCCCGAGGCGACGGCCACGACGGAGATCCTGGTCACCGGCGAGCGGGGGGGCAACCAGGCCAAAACCCTTCTCTACGCCCTGGGGATCGGCATCGTGCTGGATTACCTGGCGCTCTCCTATCACGCCTGGACCGACACCTTCACCACCGCCTCGCTGAAGGGGATGGATTTCTTCACCAACAAGGTCAAGGGCGTCTTCGCCATGAGTACGTCGGCGGCCGTCCTAGGGCTGGGGTACATCATCGGCATCCAGTACGCCTCCATCATCATGGCCGGCTCCATGCTCTCCTACTTCGTTCTGGTTCCCCTCTTCGCCAAGGTGGGAGGCCCCGCCTACGAGGCCATGAGCTACACCCAGATCTTCGGGGACAAGCTGCTGGGGGTGAGAAACATCGGCATCGGAGGGATCTTCGCGGCGGGCGTCATCTCCATTCTCAAGATGGCCCCGGTGATCAAGCAGGCGCTCCAGCAGATGCTGGCCCAGATCTTCAAGAAGCGCGAGGAGGGGGCGATCGACTCCCGCTTGGACCGGGACATCAAGATGACCTGGGTGGTGGCCATGATCGTGGCGCTCTCGGCGGCCATCTTCTTGTATTTCCGGTTCTCAGTCCTGGCCGGCGAGCCGAAGGCCTGGCTCCTTGCCTTCCTGGCCCTCCTCCTGACCCTCGTCATCGTCTTCCTCTTCTCCGCCGTCTCGGCCTGGGCCGTGGCCATGATTTCGGTGACTCCCATCTCGGGCATGACGCTCACGACCCTCATCATCGCCGCGGTCATCATGTCGGCCCTCGGCCTCTCGGGCAAAGCGGGCATGCTCGCCATCCTGCTCATCGGCGGTGTGGTCTGCACGGCCCTCTCCATGTCCGGTTCCCTCGTCACGCAGTTCAAGATCGGCTACTGGCTGGGCTCCACGCCGAGGACGATCCAGTGGAGCAACATTATCGGCTCGGCCTTCGCCAGCTTCACCGTGACCTTGGTCATCATGCTGTTCGCCAACATCTATGGATACGGAACGCCCACGGCGCAGCACCCCCACCCGTTGGCGGCGCCCCAGGCGAGCGCCATGGCCGCGGTGGCCAACGCCTTCCTCGGCGGCCAGGGGGCGCCCTGGATGCTCTACGCCGTGGGCGCCGTCATCGCCGTCATCGTCTCCATGCTGGGGATCTCCGCCCTGGCCTTCGCCCTCGGCATGTATCTGCCCATCGAGCTCAACAGCCCGATCCTTCTGGGCGCCATCGTGGCCTGGTTGGTTCAGCACTCCACGAAGAGCGCCGGGCTCTCCAAGGCCCGCAACGACAAGGGCATCCTGCTCGCCTCAGGCCTCATCGCGGGGGGCGCGCTGGCGGGGGTGGCCGACGGCTTCACCAAGATGGCCACGGAGTACATTCATATTGAGCCCATGGCCTTTCACTTCGGAGAAGAAACTCGAAACTGGATCGGACTGATCGTCTTCTTTCTCTTGGCGGGATTCCTGTACTGGGATGCTTGCCGGGCCAAGGAAGAGGCGGCCTGAGTCCTGGTTCGCTCCATGAGGAAGGGGGCGCGGGATCCCATCTCCCGCGCCCCCTTTCGCGTCTTGGTTATTCTCCCCGTCACGCGGGGCGCCATCCAAAGCTGCTCCGCCCTTCACTCCTTCGGCAGGCTACGCACCCTTCTCCTGCTCCTTCAGGAGCCGCGAGGTTTCGGCCAGCACGTCCCGGGTCTCGGGTACGGTAAAGCCGAGACGGTCTTCGGGCGGGTCCTCCCGGTTCAGCATGGCTCGGAGGAGGAGTCCGGAGAGGTAGGCCCCCTCAGCCATCCAACCTCTCTCCATGGCCCGGAGGGCCGACAGCACGCTCTCCCGGTTCTCCGGCCCCGCGTGGGCCACGGCCTGTATGAGGAGGCGGATGTTCTCAACGCCGTAATCGTTCCCGTAGGAACCCACCGCTGGCCAGAGGCACGCCTCGTACAACACCTCCAGGAGGCGTCGCTCGAAATCGGTCGCCGGCTGCAGGTCCCGCGCGCACGACTGGGCGATGCTCTCCACCATGGCCTGGAGAAATGCGGGCCCCATGGGTCCCTCCCCCGGAGGCAACGGCGGGGCCTCGGCGCGGGACAGAGGGTGGCTGAGGAGCAGGGCGCCGAGTAGGTACTTCGGCAGGATCGGATCTCCCGGCCGCAGCGAGGACCACGCGTTGACAAAACAGGGGAAGGGATTGGGCAGGCTGACGACGAAACCGTGGAGGTCGGAGGGACAGGCCATGAGCACCTCGGCGGAGGAGCCATCGGCTCCGAGGATCTCGACGCCCATGGCGCACTCGGCCAGCTCCCCCTCCTGCCAGAACGGCTCCAGTCCGGCGCCGCGCCAGAAGCGGGCCAGCATGAGGGAGACGTAAACGCCGCTGGCCAGGGCGAAGTCCGCCACCTCCCGGGTGGGCGACTCGGTGCCGTAGTAAGGCGCGAGCAGGTGGTCCAGAACGTAGACGTCGGGGAACTCGCCCGTGAGAGCCGCCTTCCCCCCCGTCATCCCCTTCACATGCGGGACTAGGTCCCGGCTGATGGCCACGGCCTTCTCCAGCGTTAGCGGCTCACTCATCGAACTCCCTCCTGGCGCGTCGCCCGATCCCCCCGGACCGGCCGCAGCAGTTCATCATACTCCTGTGGAAACGGGAGAAGGCGCCCTTGCCTCCGGCTCCGTATCAGAGGTGAGCCAATCCCCGGGATGGCGGTCTCAACCTCGCGACGGGCAGGATGAGAGCCGCGGTGGTCCCCTCTGGGAACCTGCTTTCACAAGCCTTCCACCAGGGCCAGCCCGCGGCCGATCCTGGCATCAGACTTGCTCTCTCGTGGGAGCAAGGAGGTCCGCCATGAATGAAAATACGATCGCCCATGAGGAGCTCAGCCCGGACGCCCGGGACACCTACGAGGTGATCTGCCAACACTGCGGCCGGCCCTTCGATGCGTGCCAGAGCGACTGGTGCGAATGCATCACCGACAACCCGACGCTGGTCTGTCCCTTCTGCCACACCTGCTTCTGCGACACCGACGCCGAATACCGCAAACGTTTCTGGGAAGCGGCACCACCCGGCTTGTGGCGGCGCAGGCTGCGCTACTCTTTCCGCGGCAACGCCAAGCCTCCCCTCGAAGAGGGCAATCCGCTCCGCAGGCCCCTCATCGAGGTGGTGGACGACGATCCCAATACGCGGCTCATCGCCTTCCACGTCTTGGAGGCGCTGGGTTACGGCGTACTACTGGCCGAGGACGGAGAGCAGGGGTTTCAGATGGCGCGCCAGTTCGCGCCGGACCTGATCCTCACGGACCAGATCATGCCGCGCTGCGACGGCAAGCACTTTTGCCGCCGAATCAAGGAAGACCCCGCCACGCGGGACATCCGGGTGATCGTCATGACCGGTCTCTACAAGAAGGAGAGCCAGCGCATCGCCGTGCTGCGGGATTCGTACGCGGACGACTTCCTCACCAAGCCGATCTCCTTCGACCGGCTGGGAGAGATTCTAAGCTCGTGGTTGACCCCGGCGGGGTACGCGCTGTGACTGGGCGGCCGGCAGCGGCTCTCCCATGAAGCGCGGCTCCGCCGTGGAGGGACGGGGGAGCGCGGGGCCCATGACGGGCCTGGCGATGGAGCTCATCCAGGCCCGCGATCTTCCTGCCGTGGCAAAGACGCTGAGCCGGTGGCTTCCCCGCACTTTGCCGGAGGGAGGCCGCGCGATCCTGATCTCCGCGCCCGACGAGAAGGGATCGCTGGAGGGCTGGATCATCGGAGGCGGCGAACCCCATGCGGAACCGACCCGATGCGAGGAAGAGCCTATCCCCACCTCCTTCGCTTCGCCTGAGGTTTTGGCCGAGCGGGCGGCCGAGGGAGGTTATGCCCTCTTGCCGCTGGATGCTTCTGGGGGGCCGTTCCCCTGCCTCCTCCTTGCTTCCGGCGGCCAATCCGGCGCCGCGCCATCGGAAGCCTTGCAGACCGATGCGCTGGCCGCCCTGCTCATTCTCACGCTGGGCAGGATCCGCATCCAATCCGTCCTCTCGGTGGGCAAGCGCGACTGGGAGAAGGCCTTCGATGCCTCCTCCGACCTCTTCGTCATTCACGACGGCTCGGGAAGGGTCTTCCGGGTCAACATGGCCGTCTCGCTCTTCCTCGGGCTGCCGATCCCGGCGTGCATCGGGAGGAGCTGTGCGGACATCCTCCCCGGGCTGTGCCAGACGCAGGACGCCTCTGGGCTCGAGTGGGCGGACGCGGGGAGCGGACGCTCCTTCATCGCCTCCACCCAGCACATCAATCTGGGCGGCCAGCCCGCCTGTCTCCACGTTCTGCACGAGGTCACCGAAGAGCGGAGGGCCCAGGCCCTCGCCAAGCAGCAGCGGGATCTCGAACTCACGAGAAAGATGCTGCAGGGGCTGGCCCACGAGATCCGAAACCCCCTGTTCGGCATCAGCTCCGTCGTGCAGGCGCTGGAGACCAGCCTCTCCTCCGACGCCGCGGCCAAACCCTACCTCGCGATCGTCCTGCGTGAGGTGAAGCGCCTCGACCGCCTCGTGCGAAGGTTCTTGCAGCTCGCCTTCCCGAGTGAACTGGACCAGTCCGGCACGGTGGAGGTGGAGACCATCCTCCGGCGCGCCCTCGACATCACGGGAGAGCGCAGGCCCGAGCTCGACGCGGAACGAATCCGGCTCCATTGCGAGCCCGGTCTTCCAGCCCTTCAGGGAGATGGAGAGACCCTGGCGCAGGGCTTGGCCGATCTCTTCGAGAACGCCCTCTTCTTCGGCCCCGCCGGCAGCCCCGTCACGGTTCGAGCCCTCCGTTCCGAAGGCTTGACGGTCATCTCGGTGGAGGACGAAGGGCCCGGCATCGCGGAGGGCCACCTCGATCTGATCTTCGAGCCCTTTTTCACCACCGTCCCGTACCGCACCGGCCTGGGCTTGAGCCTGGCCAGGTCCGCGGTCCTCCAGTACGGCGGCACCCTGAGCGTGCGCAGCGCCCCCCCTTCTCCCGGCGCCACTTTCCTGATAGCCTTGCCTTCAGGAATGGCACGGGGGAAGGAAGAATGAACCTGCTGCTCATCGACGACGAGCCCGCGATCCGCTTCGGCATTGCCAAGTATCTGGAGGGTGAGGGATTCCGGATCACCGAGGCGGCCTGCCTCGCGGAGGCTCGGGAACGGCTCGGCAAGCAGGGCTTCGGAGCCATCCTGCTGGACGTGAAGCTTCCGGACGGAGAGGGCACCGACTTCCTGGAAGAGATCCGAGAGCACGACCCCTCGGTCCCGGTGGTGGTCATCAGCGGCCACGGCACCATCCCCATGGCCGTGGAGGCCATGCGCAGGGGAGCCGACCATTTTCTGACCAAGCCCGTGGACCTCAAGGAGCTGGAGATTCTCCTGAACAAGGCCATGCAGATCGGCACCCTGCGCCGGGAGAACCGCGCCCTCAAGGAGCGCCCCCGGATGCTGACTCCCCACCTCGGGGACAGCCCGGCCATGCAGCGCATCGAACCCCTGCTCGCGGCCGCCTGCCGACACCGGAGCCCCCTGCTCTTGCAGGGGGAAACGGGGACCGGCAAGGGGCTCGTGGCGCGTTACATTCACCAGAACTCCGGTGAACGCGACGAGCCCTTCGTGGAGCTCAACTGCGCGGGGCTGAAGGGAGAGTTCCTGGAGACAGAGCTGTTCGGCCATTCCAAGGGGGCCTTCACGGGCGCGGTGGAGACGAAGGAGGGGCTGCTGGAGAGGGCCCACCGCGGCACCCTGTTCCTGGACGAGATCGGCGACATGGATATGACGGTGCAGGCCAAGTTCCTGAAGGTGCTTGAAGAGAAGCGCTTCCGCCCCCTCGGCCGCGTGGAGGAGAGGATCTCCGACTTCCGCCTCATCTGCGCCACCCATCAGGACCTGGAAAAGCGCATCGAATCCGGAGAGTTCCGGCGGGACCTCTTCTATCGGATCAATACCCTGTCCATCACCCTGCCGCCGCTCCGCGAGCGGACCCAGGAGATGCCTCAGTTGGTCTCGCACCTTCTCCGCTTCATCGTCCAGGGTCGAGTCGTCCCCGAGGTGGGGGAGGAGGTGCTCGGACTTCTCCGCTCCTACCCATGGCCGGGCAACCTCAGGGAGCTGCACAACGTGCTGGAGCGGGCGTGGATCCTCTCGGACGGCAAGAGACTCCTCCCGGAGCACTTCAGCTCCATCGGCTCTTCTCTGCCCGCGTCGGTCGGCCATGGTCCGGCGAACGGCTCCACCGACCTCGGCTCCGCCGAGAAGAGGCACATCGAACAGGTCCTCAGGGAGGTGAAGGGCGATGTGAACCGGGCCGCCAAGCTCCTGGGTGTCTCCCGTGCCACGCTCTACCGCAAGATCAGCAGGCACGGCCTGGCGCTGAATGAGTGCCGGTGACGCCCTGGCTTCTCAAGCCTGGGCGTCCCGTCTCAGAAGCGCGATCCAGCATCGACGCCAGGCTCGGCGAGAGGTCGGTGAGGAGGGGTCGCCATGATCCGGGGATGTTGGCACAGGGCTTGCTCGGCTGAAGTGGACGCCGAGGGAGGTCACCATGAGCTACAAGATCCTGATCGTAGATGACGAGAGCGCCACGGTCTTCGGCCTTCAGACGCTCTTGGAAAGGGAGGACGTCGAGGTTCTGACGGCCGTGAACGCCCAGAGCGCCCGCGAGATCCTCGATTCCGGGAGCATCCAGGTGCTCCTCTCGGACATCCGCCTCAAGGGGACGCTGGATGCCGAAGGGCTTGAACTGCTCCGCTTCATTCGGGAGAAGGGGCTGAAGACCCATACCATTCTCATGACCGGATACGGCGATCCGGCGGTCATGCAAAAAGCCTTCGAGCTGGGGGCAGCCTACTACTTCGAAAAGCCCGTCGAACTGACGACGCTCAGCCAGGCCATCCGTGAACTTGGCGTCCCCAACGCTCTGTCGGGAGGTTGAGATGACCACCGAGGACCAGGTCCGACACCTTCTCAAGCACGGGTACATCTCCACGGCCTACCAGCCCATCGTCAATCTCCAGAACGGCGGGATCCTGGGATACGAGGCGCTGATGCGGGGTCCGAAGGACACTCCGCTCAGCCACCCCGGCTGGATCTTCGGCCCCTCCAGCCGCGTCTCCGACGGGCTCATCCAGGAGCTGGACGCGGCCTGCATCGCGGCCTCCCTTCGATCGGGCCACATGCTGGTTCCCGCGGGGGACCTCTTCATCAACGTGCACATCAGCACCCTGCTCCACCTCCGCAAGATGCAGTCTCTCTTCGAGAATCTCCTCGACTCCAGCGGCATCCCGCCGGAGGCTGTGGTGATCGAGATCTCCGAAAGGACCAAGGCCCCCAATCCCCGCGCCCTCTCCAGAATCCTTCGCGCTCTGCGCCGGCGGGGTTTCCGCTTCGCCCTCGACGATTTCGGTCAGGCCTTCTCGGGCCTTCAGCACCTCCTGTGGTTCGAACCGGAGTTCATCAAGATCGACCGAGCCTTCATCCTGGGCATCCAGCGTTCCGCACGAAAGCAGGCTCTCGTGGCGGGCGTGGCGACCATGGCCCAGAAACTGGGCGGGCAGGTCGTGGCGGAAGGGGTGGAGACCCCCGAGGAGCTCCTGACCCTCATGGCCCTGGATGTGCCCATGGCCCAGGGCTACCACTTCGGCCGCCCCCAGTCCGCCCTCTTCTGGACGGCGGACGGGAAGGTCAAGGCCATCTTCAGGCCCTGGTTTCAGGCGGAAGCCGCCCCCGGCGGAAGCGGCAGTGCCGAGGGGGGCGGCCGAGGCGGGGCACCGCCCGTTAACTGATGATGAATGAGGGAGGGGGATGGCGCGATGCTTGTCCCGGCGGTTATCGCCTACGTGATCTCCCGCGCTCGAACTTCATCATTCATCCCCATCACCCCTGGAGCAGGGTCTTGGCCATCTCCACGATGCCGGCCTCCATGTCGGGGCCCAGGGTGTTCTTGACGGCGAAGAGCTGAAAGTAGAGGAGCTCGTTCAGCTCACGCACCAAGGCGCTTTCGCGCTCCTCGGGTAGCGCGGCCAGGCGGGACATGAGGGGCTCCTCGGCCAGCACCCCCTCCTCCGTCAGGCTGAGGCCGGCGAGCAGGGAGGACCCGGCTTCCAGCCCCTTGAAGAAGGCCCCCAGGATTACCTCCACCTTCCGGCCCACCTCGATGGAGAGCGCCTGAAAGATCGCCGAGAAGACGCTGTTGTAGCTCTCCAGGCGCCGGATGAGGAGCGCCCGCTCCTCGTCGGAGAGGGAGGCCGAGGCGGCCTCGGGTGCGGCCGGCGCCGGTGTCTCCCTCACGACCCGCACCAGGCCCGCCGCGATGAGCGAGGCCACGGCCTTCTTGCCCTCCATCTCTCCCACCTTGGCCCTGAGAAGCACCTCCTGCAGCGTACGGGCACCGGTGATCTGGCCGAGCACCTGCTCCTCTTCGAAGGTGACGTTGGTGGAGGCCGTCACGTCCTCGGGCGTCTCAAGCACGGCGTCGGGAGGCGGGACGCGGTCCTGCACCCTCGCCCATTCGTCCAGACGCCGGGTGGCCTCCATGACATAGCTGGTCGTAGACATGGGGAGGTTCAGGACGAAGGGCGACTGGACCTCCCCGTTCTGAAAGCCGAAGCGCCCCTTGGCCAGCCCGAACACTCGGAAGATAAGAGCTTCTACGCACCGGATCCACTGCTCCCGAAACTCCTCGAGACCCAGGCCCGAGATCTCCAGCAGGACCTTGAGCGTGCCCCGCTTGTCCTCCAGGAGGTTGGAGCCCTGGATCAGATCCTGTTCGGTCAGGAACTGGCGTTGGAGCAAATAGGCCGTCAGGCCGGACTTGGGGTCGTCCCCGGTGGCAAAAACCAGGTTACCGTTCTGAAAGAAGAAGCCCCAGCGCTGTCCCTCCTCCTGCACCACGAGCAGGCCGCTCTTCTTGCTGGCCGACAGGAAAAGGAAGACGTCGCTCAGGGCAAGCACGGAGAGGTCGCCCTCGAACTGGACGCCCTCCCGCTCGGGCTCGGCCTTGCGGAAGTGCTCCTCCTGAACCACGGTAAGGGATTCGAACTGGTGGAAGCGATCGAGCAGCTGAGGGACTTGTCCCGACTCGATGTCCACGTAGACCGGAGAGACGACGAGACACCCCGACCGCAGATGAACCACAGCCTCCCGCGCCTTGCCGAACACCTCCTCCACGAGCTCCCTTGGAACCACGATGGAGCCATCGCCCTGGATGGGTATCGCCTTGCGCACGGTTTCCTCCGACTGTGCCCATGCTAACCGGCGTCCCAGATGGTGTCAACGCGGAGCCTTGGAGGAGGCAGCACGATCGCGGCTCGGCGCCGCTCCTACCAAGCGGTTCCGCTTTCATCGCGGGATTTGCGATCACCATCCAGCTTGCGCGCGGGGTTGGGTTCTTCTAGGATATCGGAAAGGGAGAAGCGGATGCTGAACACCATCGCGGCAAAGGATGAAAGGCTCGTCATAGGACTCATGTCCGGCACCTCCGCGGACGGGATCGATGCGGCGCTGGTCGGCATTCAGGGCCAGGGGGCCGACTCCTCTTTCTCGCTCATGGTCAGCGACACCCTGCGCTTCTCGCCGGGAGTGCGGGCCCGAATCCTTCAGTGCCAGGGCGCGCGCGCCGGGGACGCCGGGGAGATCACCCTGCTGAACGCCTATCTTGGAGAGCTCTTCGCCCACGCCGCCCTGCACATCTGCAAGAAGGGCGGCGTAAACCCCTTGAGCGTGGACCTCATCGGATCCCACGGGCAGACTCTCTACCACATGCCCACATCCGTCCCCATGCCCGGGTTCTCCGTCCGCGGCACGCTGCAAATCGGCGACCCCGCCATCATCGCCGAACGGACGGGCATCACGGTGGTGTCCGATTTCCGCTCCCGCGACATGGCGGCGGGAGGGCAGGGGGCTCCGCTGGCGGCCTACCTGGACTACGCGCTCTACCGCCACCATGCGCGCAGCCGGATCGCCCTCAACATCGGAGGCATCGCCAACGTGACGGCCATTCCAGCCGATGGCCAACTCTCCCAAGTGACGGCCTTCGACACGGGGCCGGGCAACTCTCTCATGGATGCCGCCGTCATCTACTTCGCCCAGGGAGCCCAGGGGTTTGACCGGAACGGGACCATGGCGGCCTCCGGCGCAGTCAACCCGGCCCTTCTGGCGAGGCTTCTGGAACACCCCTTCCTCAAGAAGGTTCCCCCCAAATCGGCGGAGAAGGGGGAGTTCGGCCCCGCCTTCCTGAAAGCCCTCCTCCAGGACTTTCCCTCTCTGCAGCCCGCCGATGTAATGGCCACGCTGGCCGCCTTCACGGTGCAGACCATCACCACCGCCATCCTCGAGCACTGCCTGCAAGACGTCCGGTACGAGGAGATCATCGTCTCGGGAGGCGGTGCCGAGAATCCGGTGCTGATGGAGGGACTGAGAAGGGCCCTGCCCAAGCTGGCGGTCACCACGGCGGATGATTACTCCATCCCCAACAAGGCCAAGGAGGCCGTGCTCATGGCCTTCCTGGCCAACGAGACGGTGAGAGGGCGAGCGGGCAACGTGCCCTCGGCCACCGGCGCACAGCGGCCCGTCGTCCTGGGCTCCATCACTCCGGGGATCCAAGCCTGGGACCATGAGCTCTAGGCCACCGAACCGGCCCCTCGCTTTCCTCCTTCGTCATCCTCTCGTCGCCTCATTCCTGATGGTCATCCTCGCGCTGCTCCCCGCCGGCTGTGGGAGGGAGCAGCGCAGGGCCGACCTGATCGTGGGCGTGGAGGCGGAGCCCGCCTCGCTGGACCCGCGGATCGGCTCGGACGTGGCGGCGGACCGCGCCTTCCACCTCCTCTATCGAGGGCTGTTCAAGACGGGGGAGGGGCTCCGCCCCGTGCCGGACCTGGTGGAATCCTGGGAGCAGCCCGATGCCACGCACTACCTCTTCCACCTGAGGCCCGGCATGCGCTTTTCGGATGGGCGAGAGGTCACCTCGCAGGACGCTCTCGTCACCCTGCGATCGATCCTGGACCCGGCCCTTCCCTCCTTCCGCAAGGGAGACCTGGACTGCATCGCCTCCCTCTCGGCGCCCGGAAGGTACCGGCTGGACATCACCCTGCGCGAGCCCAGGGCGGCCTTCCTCTCGGCCCTCACGGTGGGCATTCTCCCCGCCGACGCGGTCTCGGGCGCGACGCCGTCGCACGATCATCCGCCCGGCTCCCCGCCTCCCATCGGCTGCGGCCCCTACCGCCTGACCCGGTGGGAGAGGGGGCAATGGCTCCTGTTCGAGGCCAACCCCTACGCCTCTCCGCAACCGGCCTGCCACACCGTGGCCTTCAAGGTGATCCCCGACCCCGTCGTCCGCTCTCTGGAACTGCGCCGCGGCAGCGTAGACCTGGTGGTCAACGACCTTCCTCCCGACTCGCTCGCCTACTTCGCGAACCACGGCTACGAGATCCGAAGGTCCCCGGGCACGAACTACGCCTACGTCGGTTTCAACTGCGCCCACTCGCCCCTCGACCGCCCCGAGGTGCGGCGCGCCATCGCCTTCGCCATCGACAGGCGGGCTATCCTCGCGTACATTCTGCACGGCTACGGCCGCCTAGCCACGGGCCTGCTCAGCCCCGAGAACTGGGCCTACTGCGGGGACGTGAAGTCGTATCCCTTCGACCCGGCCCGCGCCCGCCGGCTGCTGGATGCCGCCGGACTGACGCCCGCCAGCGACGGCGTCCGGTTCAAACTCGTCTACAAGACCTCCGACAACAAGCTCTCCCGGCAGATCGCCACGGCCCTGGCGCAGGATCTCGCCCGGGTGGGCGTCTCGGTCACGGTCCAGTGGCTGGAGTGGGGCACCTTCTACGGGGACGTGAAACGGGGAAACTTCGACGGCTTCGGGCTGACCTGGGTGGGAATCACGGATCCCGACGCCTTCCGGCTGCGCTTCGCTTCGTGGGCCCTGCCGCCCGACGGGTTCAACCGGGGCCGGTACGCGAACCGCGAGGTGGACCATCTGGTGGAGGAGGGGGCGCGCGAGGTGGACCCGGCCAGGCGCAAGTCGATCTACGCGCAAGTGCAGAAGGTCTTGGCCCAGGACCCGCCCTACGTGAGCCTCTGGTGGCCGGACAACGTGGCCGTGGCAAGGCCGGGACTGGAGGGGATCTCCCTGCCTCCGGACGGCGACTTCGGTTTCCTTTCGGGCGTCCGCTGGAGGGAGGGGCCGCCTCCGCTCCGGTAGCCCCTATCCCCTGGACTCCAGGAAACTGCGAAGACGCCCCATCGCGTTTCCGGCCCCGGCATCGAACCGGACGGCAAAGATCCGCCGCGCCTCGCCTCCGTGGCCTCGCGGCCCCAAAACGGTTCCGGGTACCGACAGTCCGCGCAGGCCCGCCGGGCCTCCGAAAGTCCACAGGGGGCGCTCCCCGAGAGGAAGGGGCTGCCGGCTCGACACAAGCATGCCGCCCGGAGAGAGATCCACGGTCGTCCCGGTGAGGGTCGAACCCCGCGAGGTCCTTCCCATCACGTCCACCGCCACCAGGAGCCGCTTCTCGATTCGCGTTGGAAGATCCAGGAGCCGCGCCATGACCCGACCGAAGTCCCCGGAGCGGAGAGGAGGACCGAGCACCTCGGCCACGGGGGGCCGGCGAAGCGCCGAATCCGCACGGCCGGTCAACAAGACGCCCACGGGCGGTGGATCCCACAGCGAGGTGCGTATCCGCCAGAGGAAGAGCGCCAGCTCCTCGTCCCCGCGGCGGTGGTCCACCACGAAGAAACCGGGGCGCTGGGTGAGCATGACCTGGTAGGCCGAATCATAGTCCTCGGCTTCGCGGACGTTGACCCCCGTCCGGGAGAGGACCGTGTCGCGCCAGGGAATGCCAAAGTGCCCCTTGGAAATCAGCAGGACTTCTTTCATCGTTCGTTCGCCGGCCCCATGGCCGGCCTCCAGGTCTAATGTAGGCCTCCCGAGCCGCCCCGCCAGTTTCCCGGCCCGGAGAGGGAACCTCTCCTCCCAGACGCACGACGGCCGCCCCTGCGGACGGCCGTCGTTTAACCATTTCTGACCTGGTCGAACCCGCAGCTTCAGCCCTTGGCCTTCAGCTCCTCCACCGCCTTGGTCATGAGCGGCACCACCTCGAAGAGGTCCCCCACGATGCCGTAGGTGGCCACCTTGAAGATGGGGGCCTCGGGGTCCTTGTTGACCGCCACGATGACCTTGGAGCTGGACATGCCGGCCAGATGCTGGATCGCCCCGGAGATGCCGCAGGCGATGTAGAGCCCGGGGGAGACCACCTTTCCCGTCTGGCCCACCTGGTGCTCGTGGCCAATCCACCCCGAGTCCACGGCGGCGCGAGATGCGCCCACCGCTCCGCCGAGCGCCTTGGCGAGCGCTTCGAGGATGGGGAAGTTCTCCGGGCCCTTCATGCCGCGGCCGCCCGACACGATGATGTTGGCTTCGGCCACGTCCAGGAGCCCGCCCTGCGCCGTGAGAATCTGCTGGACCACCGACTTGATGTCGCCGGGCGTGACTCCGTGATCCAACGGAACTACCGTACCGGCCTTGGCTTTGTCTCCCACGGGGAAGACGTTGGGCCGCAGGGTCACGGCGAAAGGCTTGCCCGGCACGGGCGTCAGCGTGGCGAAGGCCTTGCCGGCATAGATCGGCCGCCGGAAGAGGGGGCTGCCTCCCTCGACGGAGTAGGCCGTCACGTCAGACAGGAGGCCTATCCCCAGGCGGGCGGTCACCTTCGGAGCGAGGTCCTTTCCCATGGCCGTGGCCGAGAAGAGGATGCAGTCGGCCCCGTATGCCTGTGCGGCCTTGCCCACGGCCAGACCGAAGGCGTCGTTGCTGTAGGCCGCGAAGAGGGCATCGTCTCCCACGAAGACCTTGTCGGCGCCCACCTTGCCCAGCTCGGCCGCCAAACCCGAGATCCCCTGACCCAGCACCACCGAGGCGGCCTCGCCGCCCGTGGCGTCCGCCAGCTCGCGGCCTACCGACATGGCTTCCAGGGAGGCCTTCTTCAATTTTCCGTCGCGCTGTTCCGCAAATACGAGGATTTTCATGACAACCTCCCTCCCTAAAGCGCCTTGGCTTCTTCGCGAAGGAGGCGCACCAGCTCCTTCACCTGGTCGGGAATCTCACCCGCAAGGACTTTCCCTTCCGGCCTGGGTGGAGGAAGCTCCAGCTTCTTGAGCTGGAACCCCGCACCGGCGGCGCCTACGGTCGAAGCGTCCAGACCGAGGTCCGCCAGGCCCCACTTGAGAACCTCCTTCTTTTTGGCCGCCATGATGCCCTTCAGAGAAGGATAGCGCGGCTCGTTGAGTCCCTTCTGGCAGGTGATGAGCGCCGGCAGGGTCGCCTTCACGACCTCCGTACCGCCTTCGATCTCTCGTTTGCAGATGGCCGCCTGGCCGTCGAACTCGAGGCCGGTCACGACCGTCACGCAGGGGATGCCCAGGAGCTGGGCCACCAGGGTGCCCACCTGCTGGTTGTCGTCGCCCACGGCGTGTTTGCCGCAGAGGATGAGGTCGAAGGGGATCTTCTTGGCCGCGGCCGCCAGCACCCGCGCGATGCCGAGGGCGTCCCCGCCCTGGAATGCGGCGTCGGAGAGCAGCACGGCCTTGTCGGCGCCCATGGCGAGGGCCTGGCGAAGGGTCTTGGTGGCCTCCTCGTCACCCACCGTGAGGGCGGTCACCTCGCCGCCGAGCTTCTCCTTGAGCCGGATGCCCTCCTCCACGGCGAACTCATCATAGGGATTGATCACCCAGTTGGCCTCAGCCAGGTCAAGGCTCATGCCGTCCGGCTTCACCTTGACCCGCGTCTCCGTGTCGGGGACGTGCTTCACACAGACCAGAACGTTCATTGGAACCTCCTTCTTCAAACGCCGCACAGGCAACCGAGGCACGCATGCTAGTGAATACTCGCTTGCACCGCAAGTCAGGGATTATACCATACAGGCGCAACCCGTTCGCCACCCACTCCGCGATCCTTTTCAGCGTGGTGGGTTATGCCCCCGCGGCGTACCGCGACAACAGGAGGGAGGCGTTGGTGCCCCCGAAGCCGAAGGAGTTGGACAGCGCGTGGATGATCTCCATGGGCCGCGCCGTGTTGGGCACGTAGTCCAGGTCGCACTCCGGGTCCCGCTTCTCGAGGTTGATGGTGGGCGGGGCCACCTGGTCGCGGATCGCCAGAATGGTCAGGACCGCTTCAAGTCCCCCCGCCGCGCCCAGGAGGTGGCCCGTCATGCTTTTGGTGGAGGAGACGCAGAGGCGGCCGGCATGGTCTCCGAAGGCGCGCTTGATGGCGAGCGTCTCCACCTTGTCGCCCACGGGGGTCGCGGTCCCGTGAGCGTTGATGTACTGAATGTCCGAGGGGTTGAGCCCGGCGTCCCGGATGGCGTTGAGCATGACCCGCGTGGGGCCGTCCCCGTCCTCCGAAGGCGCGCTGATGTGATAGGCGTCTCCCGAAAGGCCGTATCCCGAGACCTCGGCCAAGATCTGGGCGCCGCGAGCCTGGGCGTGCTCGATCGCCTCCAGGATAAGCACGCCCGCCCCCTCTCCCATGACGAAGCCGTCCCTGTCCTGGTCGTAGGGCCTTGAGGCTCTCGTCGGCTCCTCGTTCCTCGTGGAAAGAGCCCGCATAGCCGCAAACCCGGCCACCGCCAGCGGACTGACGGCGGCCTCGGCCCCACCGCAGATCATGGCGTCCGCCTCGCCCCGCTGAATGTATCGGGCTGCCTCGCCGATGGCGTGGGAGGCCGTGGAGCACGCCGACACGGTGGCGATGTTCGGTCCCTTGGCCCCGTACCGGATGGAGATCTGGCCGCTGGCCATGTTGATGATCATACCGGGGATGAAGAAGGGGCTGATGCGCCCCGGGCCCCGCTCCAGGAGGATCTTGTGCTGCTCCTCGAGCAGGGAGAGCCCGCCGATCCCGCTACCCACCGCGACACCCACCCGCTCCGCGTTCTCCGGCGTGACGGCCAGGCCGCTCCGGTCCACGGCCTCGGCCGCCGCCGCGCAGGCGAACTGGATGAAGCGGTCCATCTTCCGGGCATCCTTCTTATCCATGTAGTTCAAGGGATCGAAGCCCTTGGTCTCGCCCGCGATGCGGACCGGATAAGAGGAGGCGTCAAAGAGGGTGATGGGACCGATGCCGCTTTCGCCTTTTACACTTCGACGCCATGTCTCCTCGGCGGTGAGACCGAGCGGAGACACAACACCCACCCCCGTAACAACGACGCGGCGCTTCACCGGATCACCCGCCTATTTGTCGACGTGGGCCTTGATGTAATCGATGGCGGCCTGGACCGTTTGGATCTTCTCGGCTTCCTCGTCGGAGATCTCGATGCCGAACTCCTCCTCCAGGGCCATGATGAGCTCCACCGTATCCAGGGAGTCCGCGCCGAGGTCATTGATGAAAGAGGCCTCCGGCTTGACTTCGGATTCGTCCACGCTCAGCTGGTCGGCAATGATGCTGATGACCTTCTCTTCAACGTTCATGCGATTGCTCCTCCACAAGCATGAGGGATGGATGATACCCAAGAACGGAAGGAAATGCAAGGGGATGGCCTACTTGCGCTAAAATGGCGGCGGGGGGAAAATATGGATCTCGCGCGTTGCGAGCTTCATACGGGGGCGCCGTGGCCCAGCGGATCGTCGTGGTGGAGGACGAGCCGGACATTCTGGAAACCCTCTGTTACGCCCTGGGCAGGGAGGGCTACGAGTGCGTCGGCTTTCCCGATGGGGCTGCGGCGCTGCTCGCCTTCAGGGACAGGGTCCCAGACCTCGTGGTCATCGACTGGATGCTCCCCGGCATGTCCGGCATCGACCTCTGCCGCATTCTCCGGGGCGACCAGCGTTTCGGCCGGACGGGGCTGCTGATCCTGACGGCCAGGGGGACCGAAATGGACGTGGTGACGGGCCTGAACGCCGGCGCCGACGACTACGTGATCAAGCCCTTCCGCCACCGGGAACTCCTGGCCAGGGTCAAGGCCATCCTCCGGCGGTATGCCACCGCGGACCAGGCACAGGGCATCAAGAGGGTAGGAGAGGTGTGGATCGACACGACGAGCTACCGCGCCGGATCGGGCGACGTGGTCTTCGACTTCACTCCCACCGAGTTCAAGATCCTGGAGCTCCTTCTTCGCCATCCGGGACGGGTCTACACCCGGGGGCAGATCCTCAACAACCTGTGGCCCGAGGACAAGGCCGTGGAGGACCGGGCGGTGGACGTCCACATCGCCCGCCTGCGCGAAAAGATGGGCCGCCATGGGCCGATGGTGGAGACCGTCCGCGGCGTGGGCTACCGGCTGAAGGGCGGCTGATGCGGACCTACCGGCGGTACCTGCTCCTCTTCGCCGTGGCTGCGGTGTTTCTGCTGTGGCCCGGGGGACTGGAGGGCTGGGCAGCCTTTCTGGTGCGGCTTCTGGTCCTCGTGGCCGCCGCTCTCGTGGCGCTGAACTGGACCGCGGCGCCCTGGGGCGAGCTACAGGGCGCCTGCGAAAGGCTCTCCAAGGGCGACTTCTCGGCACGTCTCGACGACATCACGCCCGGTGCGCTGGCCGCTCCCGCGCGTGCCTTCAACCGGATGGCCGAAGAATTCGCCCACTCCCTCAGCCTCTCCAAGGAGCGGGAAGAGAGACTCGTGGCGGTGCTGGCCGCCAGCGACCGCGGCATTCTCGTGGTCCGAAGCGATGGAACCGTCCTCCTCACCAGCGAAGTTACCCAGCAGCTCTTTCCTCGGTTCCACCGGGAGGTGGGCCTCCCCAGCCTGGGGCTGCCCGGGCTGACCCAGCTGGTGGAGGACTCCCTCTCCTCCGGAGAGAGCAGGGCGGCCATGATTGAGGAGGGCGAAAGGGGGGAGCAGCGGGCCTTTTCGACGCGGATCACTCCCCTGAACAGGGACGAGGCGGTGATCTACCTCCGCGACGTCACGGACGAATCCAGGCTGGCCAGGGTGAAGGCGGACCTCGTGGCCAACGTTTCGCACGAACTCAGGACCCCCCTGACGGTGCTCTCATCGCTGACCGAGACCCTTTCGGATCCCGAGCTCTCCCCCGATCGCCGCGCCCACTTCCTGGAGCGGCTCCAGTTCCAGATCGGGCGGATGCAGAACCTCGTCAATGACCTTCTGACCCTTTCACGCCTGGAATCGGAGAAGGGCGAACCGCCGACGGAAGAGATCGCCGTGGCATCCTTCTGCCGGGATCTGATCTCAGGCCTGCTCCCCTTCGCGGGGCAGACGGGCATCACCATGCAGGCGCAGTGCCCCGAGGGCTTGGTGCTCCGGGCCAAACGCGACCTGCTCGAAGCCGCGGTGGGGAACCTACTCGACAACGCCATCCGGTACAACCGGCCGAACGGAAGCGTGACCCTCTCCGTCACGGCTGAGGACGAGGTGGTCCGGTTCTCCGTGCAGGACACGGGCGAGGGCATTCCGAGGGCGCACCTCGCCAGGATATTTGAGCGTTTCTATCGGGTCGACACCCACCGCTCCCGAGAGAAGGGGGGCACGGGCCTTGGGCTCGCCATCGTGAAGCACGCGGCGGGGCACCTCGGAGCCGACGTGCGCGTGGAGAGCACCGTGGGGACCGGAAGCACCTTCACCCTGACCCTTCCGGCCAAGGCACCCGTCACAGGAGAGCGCGAGCCGCAGCACGAGGCCGCGTCGGCGCATGCGTAACCTGCCTCCGCCGCCAGGACGCCTCTCTCCATGAGCGGGCCTGCCGCCCGTCTCAGGTCAGCCCTCCGGGGAGCCTGGGGGGAGCACGGCGCGTGGGCCGTACTCCTGGTCTCCTTCGGCGCCGGCGTCATCCTGGCATGGCCCGCCGGCCACAACTATTGGCTCCTTCTGCCCTCTCTGTCGCTCCTCACGGCCGCCAAGGGAATGACTCAGCGCGCCCGCCGCACCGGCCGAGGATGGCTGGGGCCGTCAATGGCGGGCATCCTGGGGACACTCCTCGCTCTCCCGGCGGTGGCGAGCGCCCCCGTGCCCTATGCGGTGCTCGCTCTTCTCGCGGCCCCCTTTCTCGCTACCTACTTCAGCCGCGCCGACTCCCCGGCCTGGACCCGCTCCCTTCCCGTCGAGCTCTACGGTACGGCGCTGCTGGCCTCTTCCGCCGGTCTGGGCCTTCTGGGACCGGGGCGCCCAGGGCCTCGAGCAGCGCTGCTGGCCTGGCTGCTCGTGGGATCGCTCTTTCTTCCAGGCGTCCTTCGCGCGCGGTTGCCCAAGCGCCCCGTCCCTATTCTTCGGATCTCTGCGCTGGGACTCGCGTTGGGAGGCGCGGCCGTGGTCCTGCTCTTCGCGACGGAGAACCTGATCGCGCCGTGGGGAGGCGTGGCCGCCGTTTCCTTCCTAGAGGACGCCTTCGGCGCCCTGAGCATTCCCCGGTGGACCACCAAGCGGTTGGGCGTTACCCTGACCGTGAAGAGTTCGGCCGCGGCGCTCCTGCTGGCTCTGGCCTGGAGGCTGCGGTCCTGACGGCTCATGGCCGGAACGGGAGGCGACATGGAAGGCAATGCCGGAACCGGACAAGAGGAGCCCGCTACCTGCATGTTCTGCGGCAGCGGAGAGGAGCGGATCCCGCTCGTGCCCCTGCGTTACCAAGGCGGCCAAGCCTTCATCTGCCCGAGATGCTTGCCCCGCCTGATCCATCCCGAAAGGGCCGGAGGCACGGCCCCCCACGGATAGCCGATAAGAGGCGTGAGGGAGCGATGGGGCTTTCACTCCCCTCGTCGCGCCTCTACAATGTTCCACAATGGAGGCAGCCATGGATGAGAGGATTCGCACGCTGCTGCATGAGGCGCGGGACATCGCCGTCGTTGGAATTTCCGACAGACCGGACAGACCGAGCCACGACGTGGCGTCCTATCTGCAGTCGGCGGGCTACAGGGTAATCCCCATCAACCCGGTTCTGAGCGAGGTGCTGGGGGAGCGATGCTACCCCAGCCTGGCCGCATACGGAAAGCCGGTGGACGTGGTGGACATCTTCCGCAAGCCCGAGGCCGTGCCGCCCGTGGTGGAGGAGGCTCTCTCCGTCGGGACCAGGGCGGTCTGGATGCAGGAGGGGATCCGCCACCCGGAGTCCGCCGCGAAAGCTCAGTCCGCGGGGGTCCTCGTCGTGGAGGATCTCTGCATCAAGAAGGTCCTGATGGCCCTGGGAGGCCGGCCGTGAAGCGGCTCGCGCTGGTGGCGGCGACCCTGCTCTTCACTCTGGCCATGGCCGCGGCCGGAGGTGCACACGAGCTCAAGGGCCGGGGCAGCCAGGGGTGGATCCGGTACTGGGGCAACGGAACGGTCCACCTGTCCGGTCGTGGCACGCTCACATTGAAAAACCTCTCCAACCTGCGTGTGGAGATGAAGGGCGAGTGGAAGAAGGAAGAGAAAACCGCCGATGGCGCGGTGTACACGGGGTTCTCGGGGAGCGTGACGGCCGTGGGATTGGGGGCCCACGTGGAAATCCGGGGATGGGACCTCGCCATCGAGGCCAAGGGCCAGGGTAAGGCCTGGTTTCAGGGCATGGGTTCGGTGAGCCTCGACGGGGGGCCCGAGCAGTCCTGGCCCGTGGAACAAACGGCACACACCTGGCTCAAGCTACGCTTCCAGCATTGACTCCGCGACGAGGGGGGATGGAATGAGCTCCGAACCGCGTCCGGTGATGGGCGAACTCCTCCTGAAGGAGGGGCTCCTGACTCCGGAGCAACTCCAGGAGGCCCTGGCCGCGCAGCGGCACCAGGGCGGGCGCCTGGGGTACCACCTCATCCGCCTGGGCTTCCTGAACGTTCAGCGGCTCAGCCAGTTTCTGCGGGATTCCATGGGCCTCATCCCCTATGATCTGGCCCAGTGGATCAAAGATCCCTCCGTCACCGAGGCCATCCCGAGCAACCTCGCCCAGTTCTATCAGGTCGTCCCTGTGGAGAGGAACGGCAACACACTCACCGTGGCCCTCGCAGACCTCGACAACCCCAGCATCGTGCCTGCCTTGGAGGAGCTGACGGGGCTCACGGTGGATCCTGTGGTCTGCCCCAGGGAGGTTGTGGTCCGGGCCCTCGAGCAGTTCTATGGCGTGGCCAAGGACCCCGGAGTAGAGAGGAGCTTCTCGGGCGACCACCTGTTCGTCCTCTCCTCCTCGGCCCGGCGGATCCGGCCGCTCCACTGGTCCACCCTCAAACCCGACTCCTCGGCCAACGACTGGCTCAGGACCATGCTCGCAGAGGCCATCCGGAGCGGCTGTAGGACCTTCTCCATCAGGCCCGGCGAGACCACCCTCAGGGTAGCCTTCAAACACGGCGAGCGCTGGGAGGACCGCTTCGGCATTTCTCCGAGGAAGAGCCAGGAGCTGGACGCCCTCCTGACCGAATTGGCGCGATTGAAAGACCGCAGCCGCGGGTCCAGGCTCGAAGGAAGGGTCCGCCTGCAGGTTGATTCGCGATTTCTCAGCCTCTACGTCCGGGCGCTGACCTCCCTGCAGGGTACGCGCTACACCTTGATGCTGTACGACGAGCGGGTCTTCCTCCAGGACTGGGAGCGCCTTGAGTCTCAGCTTCTTCCCGGCGAACGCGAGAGTCTCGGGAAGGCGATCGCCGGGGGCTCTGGCCTGCTGCTCCTGGTGGGATCGCCAGGCCACGGCATAAGCCAGGTCTACTACGCCCTGCTGAGCCGGCTGGCCCGGACGCGCCAGCCGGCCATCGCCCTGGAGGAATACGCCCTGCTAGCCATGGCGGAGGTGTCGCAGATGGAGGTCTCGCGCCAGGAGGGCGCCACGTGGCCGGAGCTGATCGCCCTCTCCCTGAAACAGTCCCCCGCCCTGTTCGCCTGCTATCCCATCAAGGAGCGCAGCTCCATGGAGCTGGCCTTCCTGGCGGCCTCCCGGACCTGCGTGCTGGGAGTCCTCCACCAACCCGACGCCCTGTCGGCCATCCGCTGGTTCATGAGAAACCAGTTCCGCTCGCCGCTCAAAGCCGGCGTGCTCAAGGGCATTCTCACCGTGGCCAGCCTTCCCGAGCTATGCCCCAATTGCCGGCTTCCCATGGAGGTCCCAGGCCGCTCGGGGGAGCACCACGCCCTCTTCACGCGCCAGGGATGCGAGCGCTGCCTTGCCTGGGAGCAGCTGCCCACGCAGGAGATCCTCGAGTGGCTGCCCCTCGGCAGCCGGCACTCGGAGCTCTTTCAAGACGAGCCGGACGCGGCCGCCCTCCAGCGCAGCCTTCTCGGGGCGGGCGGTGTGAGCCTCGGGCAGAGGGTGCTGAAGAGGGCCAAGGATGGGGTCCTGGATGGCCAGGAAGCAAGGGATTTTCTCCCTTGACAGCCGCCTGATTCCATTCTATAGTCTTACCAAAGCGCGGGAGGATCGGGTATGACCAAAACCGAGTTGATCCGGAAACTGTCGGACGTCACTGGCTTGCCCCAGAAAGATGTCCGGAGCGTCCTGGATGCTCTGACGGACGCCAAACCTGGAAAGGGTATTATCACCACCAGTCTGAAGCAGGGGGGAAAGGTTATCATTTCTGGATTCGGCACATTTTACGTTCGCGAGCGCAAGTCCCGCCAGGCCAGAAACCCCAAGACCGGCGGCAAGGTCAAGGTACCCAAGCGCTCCTACCCGGCCTTCAAGCCAGCCAAGACCCTGAAGGACTCTCTGAAGAACTAGCCCTCCTATTCTTGCCAACCGGGCGGACGGGATCGTGCGATCCCGTCCGCCTTTGCTTCTCCCAGCGACGATTCCGTGGCTCCCGTCGCGCGTGCAGATCCAGAGTTCGTTGCTTCCGAAGAGGTGAAAGGCCTGCCGGCCGAAGGCGGAAAGCGTCGGCTCCAAGGCGGTCCGCCGGCTCGTCGCCGAATGCCTCGCCCATTCGGCGAAAGAGCCCATCTGCCTGTGTGCTCTCCCCCACCGGCCCCGCACAGGTCTTGCGTGACGGCTCTTTGCGATGGGGCATTTCACTCTGCTATACTCGCTTCTACTTGTGGAGGCGGCCGTGACCATCCTGGAGAGTACGATCACAAAAGAGGTTCAATCGAGCCTAGAGTACAGGCGCAACCGGGACAACCTCAAGAGCCTCGTGCAGCAGACCGCCGAGCTCTCGGAGATCCTGCGCCAGGGCGGAGGCCCCAAGTCCATCGAGATCCAGCACGGCAAGGGGCGGCTCACGGCGCGCGAGCGCATCACGGCCATCCTGGATCCGGATGTCGCCTTCCACGAACTGGGGCTTTTCGCCGCCTACGGCATGTACGAAGAGTGGGGCGGTGCCCCCGCGGCCGGGGTGATCACCGGCACGGGCGCCATCCATGGCCGCCTCTTCATGATCATCGCCAACGACGCTACCGTCAAAGCGGGCGCCTTCTTTCCGATGACCGCCAAAAAGGTGATCCGGGCGCAGACCATCGCCATCGAGAACCGGCTCCCGGTCCTCTACCTGGTGGATTCGGCCGGCGTCTTCCTGCCGCTGCAGGACGACGTGTTCCCCGACCAGGACGACTTCGGCCGCGTCTTCTACCTGAACGCCCGCCTGTCGGCCCTGGGCGTTCCGCAGATCGCGGCCATCATGGGACCGTGCGTGGCCGGCGGCGCCTATCTGCCGGTCATGTGCGACACCCTCCTCATGACCGATGGCTCCGGCCTCTACCTGGCCGGTCCGGCACTGGTGAAGGCCGCCATCGGCCAGACCGTCTCCTCCGAGGAGCTGGGTGGCGCCGGCATGCACGCGGCCGTTTCGGGCACCGTGGATTTCCACGAGAAGAGCGACGAGGAGTGCATCCAGAGAATCCGCGAGGTGGTCTCCCGCCTGGGCCGCCCGGACCGACCCGTCTTCTCTTGGGAATCTCCGGCTCTCCCGCTCTACGATCCGCAGGAGCTGTACGGCCTCTACCCGGACAACCCGCTGGGCCAGTATGACATCCGGGAGGTGCTGGCCCGGGTGGTGGACGGGAGCGACTTCACGGAGTACAGGCCTGAGTACGGCAGGACCCTCGTCTGCGGCTACGCCCGAATCGGCGGCTGGGCCGTAGGCATCGTGGCGAACCAGAAGATCCACATCCGGGAGAAGGGCCGCCCCCTCGAAATCGGAGGCGTCATCTACGTGGAGAGCGCCAACAAGGCGGCCCGCTTCATCATGGATTGCCACCAGCAGCGCGTCCCGCTGATCTTCCTCCACGATGTCAACGGATTCATGGTGGGGAGGGATTCGGAGCACGCGGGCATCATCCGCGCGGGCGCCAAAATGGTGAACGCCGTCTCCAACGTCGGCGTCCCCAAGATCTCCGTCATCCTCGGAGGTTCCTTTGGCGCGGGGCACTACGCCATGTGCGGCAAGGCCTACGCCCCCCGGTTCCTCTTCGCCTGGCCCTCGGCCAAGTACTCGGTGATGGGCGGGGACCAGGCCGCCAATACCCTGTTGGACATCCGCCTCTCCCAGCTCAAGAAGCAAGGCAAGAGCATCACGCCCGAGGAGAAGAAGGCCGCCCTCGACGAGATCAAGAGCCGCTACACCGCCGCCCTCGATCCGAAATACGGTGCCGCCCGCCTCTGGATCGACGCGATCATCGATCCCGCGGCCACGCGGGACTACCTAATCAGGACGCTGGACGTGGCCGCTCACAACACCGAGGTCCCGCCCCTCTCGGTGGGCGTGTACCAGACGTGAGGGAGCAGCGATGAAGGAACCCACGGTACTCGAGGCCACCCGCGGCGCGGTGCGAATCCTCACCCTCAACAGGCCGGAATCGAGGAACGCCCTGAACGGCGAGCTCGTGGAGGCCCTGACCGGAGCCGTGGACAGGGCCGCCCGGGAGGCGGGTATCCGTACGCTGATCCTCACGGGCTCCGGCCGTAGCTTCTGCGCTGGCGCCGATCTCAGGAGCCTCCAGTCTCTTCAGGAGGCTACCCCCGAGAGCAACACCCGGGACGGCCTGCGGCTGCTCGGGCTGTACCGTTCATTGGCCATGTGCCCAAAACCCGTCATCGCCGCGGTGAACGGGCCGGCGCTGGCGGGCGGCTGCGGGCTTGCCACCCTCTGCGACCTGATCTTGGCCGAACCCGAGGCCTCCTTCGGCTACCCCGAAGTGCGCATCGGATTCGTGGCCGCCATGGTCTCCGTGATCCTGGCGAGGCAGATCGGAGACCGGGCGGCCCGCGAGCTGCTCATCACCGGCACTCCGGTCTCCTCCGAACGGGCGCGCGAGCTCGGGCTGGTGAACCGGGTCGTCCCTCGCGAACGGCTCCTGGAGGAGGCGCTCTCGCTCGCCGAGGCCACGGGAGCCGGCTCCCCCGACTCGCTGGCCTACACGAAGGAGCTACTTTGGCACGCCTCCGGCCTCTCCACGTCGGCCGCCCTGGAACTCGCCGTCCGAGTCAACCTCCTCGCCCGGACGGGCCCGGACATGCACGAGGGCCTGGCGGCGTTCTTCGAAAAGAGGAGGCCGAACTGGAAACCCAGCTGAAGGAGAAGCGGTTCGTGTCGCGCCACCAGCGGTTTCTCCATTGGATAGACCAGGTGGCGGAGCCCTTGCTGAACGCGTGGGTGAGCGGCATCCAGCGCGAAATCCAGGCCTACGTGGGGATGGAGGCCTCGGGCATCCACGCCCAGGTGAGCCGCCACCTCGCGGCCCTGCGGCACTACTGGGACCACGGCACCCAGAACCTCATGTTCGACTTCTACAGCGAGCTCGCTCGCCGTCGGCTGTCGGAACAGATCCGCCTGACCGACGTCTCCCGCGCCGTGGCGGTGGGGGAGCACCTCCTGCTCGAACGCCTGGCCGACTCACGCCTTCCCGGCAAGGAGACTTTCCGCGAACTGGTCGCGGATACGTTCCGCGAGGGCTCCTACATCCTGCTGGAATGCTATCAGACCGCGGTGGAGGAGCGGGCCGCCTCGGCCCAGGCCAAGATCGCGGCCACCGAAGCGAATGCGGCCAGGACCTGGGAGGAGTACGGCCTGCTGAATCAGATCCTCTCTGGCATCGACGTGGGCATCGTACTCCTGGACGAACAGCTCAAGGTGGTCTGGCTGAACGCGACCATGCCCAAGGAGCTGCTGCGCGTCCGTCCCGAGCTGGCCGTGGGCCGGCCCTGCCAGGAGGTCCTCGCGCACGAGGCGGCGGAGTGTTCGCGCTGCTCCGTCTGCTACGTCCTGGAGGGCTCCACACCCATGCGCCACCTCGTCCGCGCCAAGGCGGGCGAGAGCATGCGCGACTTCCTCAAGGTCACGCGGCCCATTTCGGGCGGGCAGTTGAAGGGCAGGCACGTCATCGAGATCTACCTGGACATCACGGCCCAGCAGGACACCCTGCGTGCCCTCGCACGGACTCAGGAGCTGGTTCGGAACATCTTCAACTCCTCCGTCAACGGCATCATCTCCACCGACCTGAAGGGCAGGATCACCCTCTTCAACCGGACGGCGGAAAGGATATTCGGCTACGCGGAATCGGAGGTGCTCCGCAAGCCGGTCGCGGACTTCTACCAGCGCGGGAAGGCGGACGCCGACCGCGTCATGAGGATGTTGCTGAAGCGGGAGGTCTGGCCCGACGTGGAGACGGCCTTCAAGGCCAAGTCGGGAGAGTTCGTTCCCATCCGCGTGACCTTTTCCCTGCTGAAGGACGAACAGGGCAAGCTGATCGGCACCATGGGGTTCTGCAACGACCTCCGGGTGGAGGAGGCGCTCAAGAAGGAGGTGGCCAGCCGGGACCAGTACCTCCTCTCCATCCTGCAGTCCTCCATGGATGGCCTGGTCACGCTGGACGCCAAGGGCAGGATCGCCTCCTGGAACCGGGGAGCCAGCGCCCTTTTCGGCGTGGAGGCCAAGGACGCCCTGGGCCACCCCATAGAGGATTTTCTGCCCCCAGGTGCCATCCAAGAGATCTCCAGCGGCCAGGAGCCGAGCGGCACCATGCGGTTCGAGGCCCGCATCCCGCGGGCCTGCGACTGCTACACGGACCTGCTCGTGACCCGGACGGAGATCCAGGACCCCATCGCGGGCGAACCCGGTGCCTCGCTCGTCCTGAAGGAGGTCACCGAGCTCAAACGGCTCCAGCGCGAGCTGTCCCAGGCCGAGCACCTGGCGGAGATCGGCCGCCTGGCCGCGAGCGTGGCGCACGAAATCAAGAACCCCATCGCCGGGCTCAAGGGCGCCATGGAGATGATGCGGGGGGTGCACGTGCCCGGTGACCCGCGGTTCGCTCTCTTCCAGGAGGCCTTCCAGCAACTGAGGAGGCTGGACAGCCTCGTGAAGGACCTGTTGGCCTTCGCCAAGCCCGTCATCCTTCGACGGGAACCCCTGCCGCTCACGCTGGTGGTGGAATCGTCCCTTCCCTTCGTCCAGGAGAGCGCCGCGGAGGCTGGAGTGTCGCTCTTCCAGTCCATTCCCGAGGACCTCCCGAACGTCCTCGCCGATCCCCAGCAGATCCAGCAGGTGTTGATCAACCTGATCCTCAACGCCATCCAGGCGGTGCCGGCACCGGGCGGATCGGTCCGCGTGTCGGCCCGGCAGTGCGGCGGGGAGCTCGCCCTGGAGGTGAGCGACACCGGCGCCGGGATTCCACCGCAGGCCCAGAAGCAGATCTTCCAGCCCTTCTTTACGACCAAGCACATCGGAACGGGCCTGGGGCTGTCGATCGTCCAGCGCATCATTAACGCCCACGGGGGCCGCATCGAGATGGCCTCCCAAGTGGGAAAGGGAACCACCTTCACCGTCTATTTGCCCGCTGACGCACGGAGTGCCTGATGGCGAAAGAGAAAATTCTGCTCGTCGAGGACGAGAAGCTCATCCGCTGGTCACTTGCCAACCGCCTCAACAAGGAGGGATACGTGGTGGCCGAGGTGGACCGCGGCAGCGACGCGCTTAAGGCCTTGGAGGAGCAGGAGATCGATCTGATCCTGCTGGACTACCGTCTGCCGGACATGGACGGCCTCCAGCTCCTCAAGATCGTGGGGCCCAAGTTCAGGGACCTCCCGGTAATCATGATGACGGCCTACTCAACCGTCGAGAGCGCCATCGAGGCCATGAAACTGGGGGCCTTCGACTACCTCAACAAGCCCTTCGAGATCGAGGAGCTCCTGGTGACCATCCAGAAGGCCCTGGAGACCACCTCCCTGAAGCGCGAGCTGGGGCGCTACCGGCGGGCTCAGGAAGAGCGCTTCGGCATGGGCAACCTGGTGGGCCGCAACGCCCGGATCGTGGAGGTGTTCGAGCTGGTCAAGAAGATCGCCGCCTCCTCGGCGACGACGGTGCTCCTCCAGGGCGAGAGCGGAACGGGCAAGGACCTGCTCGCCAACACCCTCCACTACGCCAGTGACAGGGCCAAGAAACCCTTCATGAACCTCACCTGTTCCGCGCTTCCCGAGGCGCTTCTGGAGAGCGAGCTCTTCGGCCACGAACGAGGAGCATTCGAGGAGGCCAAGGCGGCCAAGAAGGGGCTCTTCGAGCTGGCCGACGGGGGCACGGTCTTTCTGGACGAGATCGGGGAGATCGGCCCCAACCTTCAGTCCAAGGTTCTGCGGTTCCTCGAGGACCGCACCTTCAAGCGGGTAGGGGGAACGGTGGACATCCGCGTGGACGTCCGCATCGTGGCGGCGACCAACGCCAACCTGGACCAGGCCGTCTCGGAAGGCCGGTTCCGCAAGGACCTCTACTACCGCCTCAAGGTGATCCCCATCGTGCTGCCGCCCCTCAGGGAGCGGCCCGAAGACGTTCCCCTGCTGGTGAAACACTTCATCGACCACTTCAACCGGGAGTTCAAGAAGGCGACCCGCGGCGTGAGCCACGCGGCCATGCAGGCTCTCATGGAGTACCCTTGGCCAGGAAACATCCGCGAGCTCAAGAACCTCATCGAACGGGTCATGATCCTGGAGAACAAGGAGATCATCGACCTTCCCGATCTGCCCAGGGAGATTCTGGTGCAGGAGCCCTACCAGCCCGTGGAGCAGACTTTCACGCTGCCGCCTGGAGGCGTGGTGCTGGAAGATGTGGAGAGGAGCCTCATCGAGCAGGCCCTCAAGCGCACCGGCGGGAACCAGACCCGGGCCGCGCGCCTGCTCGGCCTCACCCGGGACACCCTCCGCTACCGGCTCAAGAAGTACGACCTGGAGTAGGGCCGGGCGGGGGTGTTGAGGAGAGGGGGACCGAAACCGCGGTCGTCGCGTCTCGGCCTTTCCTCATCTCGGCCTCTCCTCATCCCCTCATCCCGAATCTCTCGAAGGACTTCCCCCATGAAAGCCATCATCTTCGATCTGGACGGGACCCTCGTGGACAGCCAGGGGGACATCCTGCGGGCCTACGAGGCCGCCTTCAACGCCCTCGGGGTGCCGCTGCCCCCGCGGGAGCGGCTTCTCTCCACCATCGGAACCCGTCTGGAGGAGTGCTTCGCCCAGCTCCTGGGAGACCCGGCCATGGGCCCCGAGGGGGCCCGCCACTTCCGCGCCTGGTACGAAGTCCACTGCCTCGACAACACCCGCCCCTTCGCCGGCGTCGATGCCTCTCTCAGGAGCCTGGCCGGCGAGGTTCCCATGGCCGTGTGCACGATGAAGAAGGGGCCCTATGCCCGGAAGGTGGTCGCGGGGCTGGGCTGGGAAAAGCTGTTCGACGAAGTGCTCGGCGCCGAGGAGGGCTTCCCCGCGAAGCCCGATCCGGCCATGCTCCTGGAGCTGTGCCGGCGGCTGGGGACGGCGCCCGGGGAGACGGCCTTCGTGGGCGACACCCGCCTGGATGGCCTCACGGCGCTGGCCGCACGGTGCCCCTTCCACTTCGCCGCCTGGGGTTACGGTGGACTCTCGTCTCTAGACGGCCTCCCCGCGCGCAGCATCCTGCGGTCGCCCTCGGAGCTGGCCGGACTCCGCGCCGTCCGCGATTGGGGCTGAGGCGGGCCGCCGCATTACCCCCACCCCGTTTGCCAGAGACCGCTGCCTCAGATTGCCCTTACCCGCGTTCTTGACCTCGTACATGAGGCCGCCGGCAGCGCGAAACCAAGTCCGGGAGTGGCGTATACTTTCAGTCTCGCAGGAGGTACCCATGAGCAGATGCAAGCTTCAGGCTGCGGTGTTCGCGTTCCTGGCCTGCCTGGCCGGGGGCCTGTCGTTCCAGGCCCAAGTGGGATTCCTCTTAGGAGGGGAATTGCGCCTCGGCGGAAGCTACATCACGCCCAACGAGAGCGCCAGCCACGTGAGCGTGGGATCGGCGGCGGGCCTGAGCATCGACTACACCCATCACCTGGGCGACCATTTCGCCTGGAACCTCAACTACCTCTACTCGAACCTCGACGTGAGCAGCACCCGGTGGATTCCGCCCTACGCCGGGATCAAGGAGAGCTTCGGGGTCCAGTCCTTCACCTTCTCCCTCCAGTTTGCCTTCCTGGCCAACAGCCGCTGGAATCCTTACGTGGGCGCCGGGTTCAACGTGCTTTATACGCCTAGCTTGCCGGGCAAGGAAGTCTGGATCGGCGAAGGCCCGGGCGGGTTCCTGGCCACGCCCGCCGGCGGGGTCGGTTCCGGCACCCTCGGCACCGCTTTTCAGGCGGGCGTCTCTTACCGGTTGAGCGGGCCCCTCCTCTTTGACGTCAACGCCAAGTACATGGACAACGGGCTCAGGATGGACAAGTACCTTCCCTACCAGGCCGGCGGCGCGCTCTACCTCGTCCGCTCGGGCAGCTACACCTTGAGGCTGAACCCCGTGGTCCTCACGGCGAGCGTCGGATTCCGCTGGTGAGGGCCCAGCGCCCGTCGGGACGGCGAAAAAAGCCCTAGGCGGGCCTCATGGACCCACACCGGGCGGCCAGGCCAGGACGGGCCTTCCCATTTCCGCCTTCGGGAGCTGCTCTTCCAGGGAAGCGCGGTCTCCCACAACCACCCAGAGGAGGTCCTGGGGATCCACCACTCGCGCGGCGGCCTCGCGGACATCCTCGAGGCTCAGGGCCTTGAGGCGGGCCAGCAGGCGTTCGTGGTAGTCCTCGGGAAGCCCGTAGACCCACAGGGAACCAAGCATCTGCGCCAGCTGTCCCTGGGTTTCGAAGCCCTGCGGGAACCGGAGCACCAGATTGGCCCGGGCGTTGGAAAACTCCTCCATGCTCACGGGCCGCTCATGCCCGATGCGGCTCACCTCGCCTTTCGCTTCCAGGAGGCTTTCCACGGTCTTGTCGGCCTGTACGGCCGTGTAGAACACCCAGGGCATGATGCCATGTTTGGCGTCGGTGTGGGAGCGCGCGCCGTAGGTGTACCCCTTGTCCTCCCGTAGGTTCATGTTGATCCTGCTGGTGAACTGGCCGCCCAGGACGGCATTGAAAACCAGGAAGGCGGGGTAGCGGGGATCCTGGCGAGAGAGGGCGGGAGCCGCCGCCGTGATATAGGACTGATGTGCACCGGGTTTGTCCACGAGAAGAAGGCCGGGGCGTGCCCTGCGCTCCTCTTCAACCGGAGGGGTCGCCGGGGAGGCCTTCCCGGGAGCCCACCGGCCGAAACAGGAGGCCGCCGCCTCCTTCACCTGCTCCACGGAGACGTCCCCGACCACCACGAGCAGCAGGTTCTCCGGCCCGTAGTGGGTCTCGTAGAAGGCCAGCACCTGGTCCCTCGTGAAGGATTCCAGGGCGGCCGTGGTGCCGTCCGACGGATGGCCGTAAGGAGTTCGCTCTCCATGCAGCGCCGCTCGCAGCATCCTGTCTCCAAGCTCGGAGGCCTCGTCGAGCTGGCGCACCAAGGTGGAGAGGTGCGCCTTTTTCAGCCGATCCAGATCCTCTGATCGGAACTCGGGCCGTTGAAGGATGTCGGCCAACAGGCCGAGCCCCCCTTCGAAGTGCTCCGTGAGCAGCGTGAGCGAAAGGCTGATTTGGTCATATTCCGTCGTGGTGGACAGGGAGGTGGCGAGGCTTTTCTGGCGCTTGGCCAGCTCCACCGGGCCCATCCCCGCCGCGGATTCGTCCAGAAGGTCGGCCACGAAGTGGGCCAGCCCTGGACCATCGGGAGGATCGGCCGTGGCGCCGGCCCGCATGACCGCGGTCACCGTGACCAGGGGCAGCCCGTGCTGCGGGAGGACGCACAGGGACGCGCCGTTAGCCAGGGAGAGACGCTCCGCCTTGGGAAGCGAGAAGTCCCGGTCCGGGCCGGCTCCGGGCATGACCACCCGTTGGACCTCGGAGGGAAGCGCGGCCTCGGGCATCACCGCCACCATGGAGTAGCGTTGATCCGGCAGGAAGTCCCTGGCGGCGTCCCGCACCAGGGCGGGAGTGACGGCCTCGTACCGCATGAGATCGGCGGACAGTGCCTTGGGGTCACCCGTGAAGGTCTGATAGTAGTTGAGCATGTCGCTGATGCCGCCGAAGCCCCCCACGGTTTGCAGGCGCCTGATGAGGCCGGCCTTCACGGAATCCACCGCGGCCCGCACCTCCTCCTCCTCGACACCGTAAACCTTCAGCCTCTCCAGCTCCTCCCACGCCGCCTCCTCGATCTGCCCCAACTCCTGGTCCGGCTGAGCGGTGACGGCGATGAGGAAGCTGCCCGACACCTCGCCGCTGCCCTGGTAGGCCCATAGGGATTGGGCCATGTGGTTCTCCACCTGGAGGCGCTTGACGAGCCTGGAGTCCTTTCCCGTGGCGAGGATGTAGGCCAGCACGGAGAGAGTGGCATCCTCCTGCGTCAGTTGGCACGGGGTGGGCCACTGGAGGTGCAGCCGGGGGAGCTTGACCTTGTCCCTCACGGTGACGCGGTTCGGCTTGGACAGGACCGGAACGTCAGCCCTCACGGGCGACACCACAGGCCCCTGTGGAATGGAGCCGAAGTATCTCTCCGCCATCGCCAGGGCGGACGCCGGCTCGATATCTCCCGCCAGGCAGAGGGAGGCGTTGTTGGGGGTATAGAATCGCCGGAAAAAGTCCTTCACGTCCTCCAGGGTGGCCCGGTCCAGATCGGACATGGAGCCGATGACCGAGTGGTGATAGGGGTGGCCCACCGGATAGAGCGCTTCCAGCAGGGCCTCTTCGGCCACGCCGTAGGGTTCATTGTCCACGGTCTGCCGTCGTTCGTTTTTTACCACCTCACGCTGATTGTCCAGCTTGGCCTGGTCCATGGCGGGAAGGAGGTGCCCCATCCGGTCCGATTCGAGCCACAGGGCGCGCTCCAGGTAGGCCACGGGGACCACCTCCCAGTAGTTGGTGCGGTCCTCGCTGGTGGAGCCGTTGAGCCTTCCCCCGATCTCCTCCATGGGCTTGAAGAAGTCGTCCGGATAGTGCTCGCTGCCCTGGAACATCATGTGTTCGAAGAGGTGCGCGAAGCCCGTCTTGCCGGGTGCCTCGTCCTTGCTGCCCACGTGGTACCAGACGTTTACGGCGGCCTGAGGCAACCGGTGGTCCTCATGGAGAAGGACGGTCAGTCCGTTCCCAAGGACGTGCTTCTCGACCTTTAGATCGATGATGGGGTGCGGCGTGGCGCGCATGGCTCGATTCCCTCCTGGTGTCCCGAAGGACGTGAGTTTTAGTCTACCACCCCTCGGTCAGGAGCCGGAAACGGCGGTGTGCCCTCTGACCAGTGCTGGCGTCCATGGACGGGAGGTGTTAGTGTAAGATCGTACGAATGAGACAGGAGGGAGCCATTTAGAAATAACCAGGCGGCGGTGACCCAGGGTGCCCGGCGGAATGGCCGGGCGCCTCTGAGTGTTGCGTTGTGCGGAGGTTGAGTATGCTGAATGCAAGACACTGGATTCTGGGATCACTCCTCGGATTGTGCGCCCTTACCTTGGTAGCCGCGCCGGGCGAAGTCTCCTTCAAGAGGGACGTACAGCCCATCTTCGACCACCACTGCGTCGACTGCCATGGACCCAAGAAGCAAAAGGCTCGCCTGAACCTGAGCCCGGAGACGGCCTACCAGGAGCTCGTGAACATGTCTTCGGCCGAAATACCCTCCATCGTGAGGGTGAAGCCTGGGGACCCGGCAAACTCGTACCTCTGGCAGAAGCTGGAGCACACCGCCAAGAAGGGGGCGGGCATGCCCAAGGGCTGGTTCTGGGCCAAAAGTCTGGACCAGAAGGACATGAAGACGATCAAGGCCTGGATCGAGCAGGGCGCCAAGCCCTAAAGCCGGCCGGGCAGAGCACGGCTCTGGCGCCGGCTGGCTCGGGGCCCCTGCCGAAAGACCTGCTTCAGAAGCTGAACACTCACCGGTGGGACCGGTCTCAAGGGTAGTGAGGGGGATGGGCCTGACCGGCTCGGGCCCCACTCGGCGATCGGCAGTCAGGTGCGGTCCAGGTCTACCACTCGGCGGACGGTTACCCTCTCGGGCCAGGGAATCAGCCGGTATTCGAAGCAGCGCCGATTCCCTTCCTGCCCCCAGCCCACGCTTTGCAGGGCGTAGAGGCGCCCGTCACGGGAGAAGGCGACCCGGTCGGTCCATTCATCGTGCGGGCGAGAGGCCCTCACGATCAGGCCATTCCCGACCGGCGCGATCCGGTCCGGAACCCCCGCCGGCCCGCACTGCAGCCTCATCTCAAGCCGGAGCGCTCCCGCGGAAAGCACCCCCCAGAGGGCCATCGGGGCGACGAAAAAGAGGCTCCCCATGGGCTCGCTCGTCCCCAGCGCGTGCACCAGCCTCACGCCGGAATCCGCGAGGTAGAGCGTGAGCAGTATTCCTGCGGGAGTGGCGAAGAACGAAAAGAACGTGACCATGCCATACCAGGTGATGTAGGAGGCGTCGCCGCTCTGATAGATCAGGGTCGACACCTGGCCCCCGTAGACCTTCTCGTACAGGACGAAGGCGGTCCCCCAGGAGACGGCAGCAACGATCGTGTTCACGTAGGCGGAGACGTGTGCGAGCGCCCCCAGGGAGGCGGGAAGCTCCCAGGGCCAGCGCCTCTGGTAGCGCTCGGGAAGGCAGGGGAGCACGACAAAGGAAAGGAGGGTGATGAGCCATCGCATGGCCAGGTTTTCGATTATACTATTTTAGTCCGGGCCTTTCAGGATAGCGGTTTCTGGTCTATGATCCTCCACTCGGCCTGCGGAAGAGTCCTTCCGCCGCCGGTCAGCTTGGAGAGGCAGCCCATGAACGTGAGATCGCTCGCTCGTATGATCACTCTCTTCGCCATCGTTGTCCCGTTCCTTTGCGTTTCACCGCACGCCGCCGCAGCCTGCAACGGAGCGCGAACCGAGAGCTACATACAGCTCCGGATGCACCAGGCCAAGTCGAACGTGCTCTTCGAGATGCCGAGGCGGCTGGTGGAGGATCTGGCCCGCACTCCCACCGGCACGACGGTGGAGATAGGGAGCTACCGCGGCCGACCCGTCCGCCTATCCCTCGACCGAATGGTGAGGGCTCTCAGGGACAGGCCCTTCGACGAGCGGGAGGTGCAGATTCTCTCCCGTCCCACCGACCTGGGGGCCGTGGAGTTTTTCGCCAGGGAGGTCTCACTGGAAGCGGCCCCCCGCGAACCGAACCCCAAGTTCCTGCAGGTGGACGTTCGGCCGCTAGGAGGCCAGGGGAGCCCGAGCCACCTGGTGCTGCCCATACTGGGCGCGGATCTGCTCGTCAGCACCCTCACGCAGGCACTGGGCCTTCAAACCGGATCCGACATGACACCCTTCCTGGAGGCCTGCGTTGCTTCGGCGCAGCGCGTGGGGTCAGGCCCCCTGCTCAAGGTCACCAGCCCCGACGCGCAGATCCGCATCGCAGCCTCATGACTCAGGACTCGTCACCGCTGAGACGACCATCCAGTAGCGAAGCTTGCGCGAGCCCCCGCTGGAAGCACGTAGCCATACCCGCTCCCTGCGATACCCGCCCGCGGGCCAAGATCCCGCACCGTCGGGGTCCACCATGGGCGGCCGAAGTGGCTGTCACCCCTCATGCTCCCTCTTCCTCACCTCCACCAGCCGCGAGGGAGGCCATCATCCAGGTTGCCCCTCCTTGAGCAGGGCGCTTACCGCCCGGAAGGCCGGGTGGTTTTTGTCCCTGGCCCACTCGAAGGCCACCGATTCGTGGTTGGTCAGGATTGCTCCCGCCTGGGCCATGCGCTCCAGGGCGTGGCGCCTATACTCCTCGCCGCGGCTGCTGACGCACTCCCAACAGAGGTGCACCTGGCTTCCCTGGCCTAGGAGATCGATCACCGTCTGCATCACGCAGACGTGGGCCTCGATCCCGGCCACTGCGAGTT
>JBMFSH010000001.1:0-5000 GCA_049967655.1 Acidobacteriota bacterium | reverse complement strand
CACCCAACTGAGGGCCAAGGGGCAGGCATGATGGCGGCGGGAAGAGGCTCGGCGCCCTGCTGATCCACCGACCCGTATGGGCCGGAGGAGCCTGCCGCGCCGCCCGGCATCACGGGACCAGGAAGAGGCGCTCCAGCAAGAGCCGGGGGTTCACGTTCCTGGCCAAGTGCTGCGGGGCTTCGGCGAGCCTCTCGGCCACCCGCTGAAGGCCGTTCACGCCCCGGCGCCTAGCGGCTCTCGCGAGCGGTTGACCGGCATCGGCGTTCACCAGGGCGGACCGGCCGTGGGCAACTCGCAAGGCGTCCCTGATCAGGCCCGCGGCCAGGGCGCAGACCTCTCCCGCATCCTCCTTGGCCAGGCGTTCCAGGAGGGGGGCCAGATCCGGGTATACCGAAGCATCCAGCCCCTCCTCCAGCAAACGCAGCAAGAGATCTCGGCGGTCGTCCTTCCAGCCCGGCCCGGCCGAAAGCAGTCGCCCCGGGGCCCCGCAGGCGAAGGCCAGGGCCGACGGCCTGTCCGCGGGTGGGACGGACAGCCGATCAAGGAGCGGAATCATGTCCCCGGGCGGCAGAGGCCCGAGCGTGAGTGCGTGGCTGCGCGACCGAACGGTCGGCAGCAGCGCCGCCGGGTTGGAGGTCACCAGGATAAACTGCCCGAATGCGGGGGGCTCTTCCAGGGACTTCAAAAGGGCGTTTTGAGCATTGGGGTTGAGGGCGTCGGCCGGGTCGATGAGGATCACCAGCCGGCGTCCCTCGTAGGGTGGCAGGGACAGGGGGGCCAGCACCTGCTCCCGAATTTGGTCCACCACGATCTGGGTTCTCTTGGCCCCGCCATCGCGGGTTTCCAGTCCCACCCACCGGACATCCGGGTGGATGCCCCGACGCACCTTTCGACACGGACCGCAATGCCCGCATGCACCGTGCACCGGAGCGTCGCATTGGAGAGCCGCCGCGACCATGCGGGCCAAGGTGGCCTTGCCAATCCCCTTGGGCCCCGTGAAGAGCAGGGTCTGGGGAAGGACGCCCCGCCCCAGCGCCTTGACCAGAAACCGGACCTGCGCGGCGTGACCCAGGAGCTCGTCGAAGCAGACGGGGTAATCCGCTTCGGCGGGAGGGGTGGGTTCAGGGCTGGATTTCCTCCTGGCCATGGCCGCTCCTGCTGAGGCACGCCCAGGGCTCAGGCCTTCTCGGGCTCCGCACCGTGCGAAGCCGCCGCCGCCGCGATGCTGGCCTGCTGTGCCACACGGCCCGCCAACTCACGAAAGGCCTGGGCCACCGATGATTCCGGGGCCGCCAGCACCACGGGACGGCCTCCGTCACCAGCCATGCGGACCGACGGATCCAGCGGGATTTCACCGAGGAAGGGCACTCCCATCTGCTGGGCCGTGCGGGCTCCCCCTCCGCGGGAGAAAATGTCGGAGACGCCTCCGCAGTGCGGGCACACGAACCAGCTCATGTTTTCCACGATCCCCAGGACCGGCACGTTCACCTTCTGGAACATGGCCAGCCCCTTGCGGGCATCGATGAGGGCCACCTCGTTGGGCGTGGTCACGATGACGGCGCCCGAGAGGGGCACCTTCTGGGTGAGCGTGAGCTGCGCGTCTCCGGTGCCCGGCGGAAGGTCCACGACCATGTAGTCCAGTTCGGGCCAGGCCACGTCCTTCAGGAGCTGCTCCAGGGCCTTCATGACCATGGGCCCCCGCCAGATCACGGGCATGTCCGGATCCAGGAGGAATCCCAGAGAGATGACCTCCAGGCCGTGGACCTTGACTGGGATCATCTTCTTCTGTTCATCGTCGATCTTCGGCTTCTCCGTCACGCCGAGCATGAGGCCCATGGAGGGTCCGTAGATGTCGGCGTCCAGCAGACCCACCTTGGCGCCCGTCTGCGCCAGGGCCGCGGCCAGGTTGGCCGCCACGGTGGATTTTCCGACCCCCCCCTTGCCGGAGGCGACAGCGATGCTGATCTTCACCTGCGGAATCAGGTTTTCGAAGAGCGGGGCCCTGGAGGCCGCCGCCACCTGGGCGTCCATCTGGACGGCCACGGACTTCACCGCCGGGAGAGCGGTGCGGACAGCCTCCTCCGCCTGGCGCTGGAACCGCTCCTTCACGGGGCAGGCGGGGGTCGTCAGCACGATCCGGAAGGAGACGGCCTCTCCCTCCACCCGCAGATCCTTCACGAATCCCAACTCGACGATGTCCCGATGAAAGTCCGGGTCGATAACGGTCCTCAGGGCATCGAGGACCTGAGCTTCGGTAATGGCCATGGTGTTCATCTCCACAGGACAGAGGGCCGATCGTACGGCCCGTTGGGGGCCCGAGGGCCCGGTAAGTCGCTCAATCCAATTCGCGGGTCGTGCTCCCCACGATCTTGAGGGCCGTCATTTTGGCCTTCTCATACTCTCCCTTGAGCAGCAGCGCGAGGATCTCGGGATGGGCCACCTGATCGATGATCCGGCGCCGGAAAGCATCCTCCGAATCGGTGGCGAAGAGGAGCTCCCTCAGCTCGGAGGAGAGGCGCAGGAACCCCGCGTAGAGGGCCTCGACGTGACGCGCGAGCTCCTCGGCGAGGCCGCGCTCCCAGGCCTGCGGGGCTTGGGCTGGACCCCATGCGGCCATGGAGAGGGACGCACCCGGGAACCAGACCGGGAGCCGGAGCGTAGATCCAGCGGGATCCCGCTCATCCCAGAAGGGGACTCCGGTGCCCTCCAGATCGCGCCGTGCCGCCTCGCGCCACTCGGGCGGGCAGGCCGACGTGATGAGGACCAGGGAGGCCTGCCGGAGGCTGGGCTGGCTGGGCGCGTGAGCGACCGTCTGCACACCCGCGAGAGCGGCAAGCGTTCCCCGTCCCGGCGGCGCGTGCAGGACCACGGGCCATCCGACCCGGAGCAGATCCCGCAAGGCGGGGAGGGTCTCGGATCCATCACCCAGCACCCGAGCGGGACGGCCGGACGGCGGCGCGAGAAGCAGGGGGATCACCTCACTGCCCCCCCGGAATGCCCTTCAAAAGTCCTGGGTAAAGAGGGTAGTCGCGGCAAAGCCCCTCCACCTCCCGTCGGACCGATGCCAGGGCGCCTGGCGTCGAGCGCTCCAGGAGAGCCCGGTCCATCCAGCCGGCGATCCGACGCATTTCGGCCTCGCCCATGCCCCGCGTGGTGATGGCGGGGGTACCTACCCGTATGCCCGAAGCCACAAAAGGCTTCTGCGTGTCGAAGGGAATGGTGTTTTTGTTCACCGTCATACCGGCCTCGTCAAGGGCCGCCTCGGCCTCCTTGCCGGTGATTCCTTTCGCGAAGACGTCCACCAGCAACAGGTGGTTGTCGGTGCCGCCCGAGACGATCCTCCAGCCTCGCCGCTGAAGCTCATCCGAGAGGACCCGGGCGTTGGCCACGACACGGGCGGCGTAGGTCTTGAAGGCCGGTGTGGAGGCCTCCCTCAACGCCACGGCCTTGGCGGCCATGATGTGCACGAGCGGCCCGCCCTGGATTCCCGGAAAGACGGTCTTGTCCAGCTCCTTGGCGAAAACCTCCTTGCAGAGGATCAGGCCTGCCCGCGGTCCGCGCAGGGTCTTGTGGGTGGTGGTCGTGACGAAGTGCGCGAACGGGACCGGCGACGGGTGAACCCCCGCCGCCACGAGACCCGCGATGTGGGCCATGTCCACCATGACCAGCACGCCGTGGCGTTCGGCCATCCCCCAGATACGCGGAAAATCGATCACCCGCGGATAGGCGCTGGCACCGACCACCACCAGCTTGGGTTTGTGCTCGGCCATGAGCCCTTCAAGGGCCTCGTAGTCGATGGTCTCCGTTTCCCGTCCGACCCCGTACGGGATGAACCGGTAGAGCTTGCCCGAAAAGGAGAGGGGGTGGCCGTGGGTCAAATGGCCGCCATGGCTCAGGTCCATGCCCAGAACCTTGTCCCCGGGCTTGAGGACCGTCATGTAGACGCCCATGTTCGCCTGGGAACCAGAATGCGGCTGGACGTTGGCGTGCTCGGCCCCAAAGAGAGACTTCGCCCGCTCCATGGCCAGCGCCTCCACCGTGTCGGCGTGGACGCACCCCCCGTAGTAGCGCCTGCCGGGATACCCCTCGGCGTACTTGTTCGTAAAGACCGATCCCGCGGCCTCCAGAACGGCCTCCGAGACGAAGTTCTCGCTGGCGATCATCTCGAGGTGGTCGTTCTGACGGCGGACCTCGGCGGCCATGGCCGCGGCCACTTCCGGATCCGCCTCCCAGATGGCTTCCATTCTCATCGGTTACCCCCTATGCGACCCTCGGCGAGCCAATAGAAGAAGAGGAACCTGAAGGTTCCAGCCGGCCTCTTTCGAGAATATTCCTCGCTCATCGGCCCATCGGCACCCCGGGTCATGCCTTGTTGTCCAGCTTTGCAATGCGTCTCAAGTGGCGACCGCCCTCGAAGGGCGCCTCCAGCCAAGTTTTGACCACCTCCTCCGCCAGCCCCTTGCCCATGAGTCTGCCGGGCAGGCAGAGAACGTTGGAGTCGTTGTGAAGGCGGGAAAACCGGGCGAGATAGAGACCCGTGCAGAGCACGGCGCGAATTCCCCGGTGCCGATTGGCAGCCATGCTCATCCCCACGCCCGACCCGCACACCAGCACGGCCCTCTCCGCCGCGCCCGACAGCAGAGTCTCGCAGGCCCTGTCGGCATAATCGGGATAGTCAACGGATGCGGTGGAGTGGGTTCCCTCGTCGGTTACCTCGTGCCCGAGGCGCAGAAGAAGGTCCTTTACGTATTCCTTGAGCTCGAAACCGGCGTGGTCTGCGGCGATCACGATCTTCATGGCGCACCTCTAGGAGGATCAGCATAGCCGCGGAGGGAGCAAAAGGGAAGCGGCGCCTGCGCCCCCCAATCCCGCGATGGAGGAGGGGAATAGCCGTGGAAGGCGCGACAGATCACGCACGGTGGAAAAGGGTGTCATACCCACTAAGGGATTGGGGGCCATCGAGCCGAAGGCGAAGAGGGCGCCAAGGGAGAGGTGGGGCC